>NZ_CP106881.1:3067500-3710006 GCF_023634805.2 Comamonas endophytica | reverse complement strand
CGCAGACGGCCTACGATGATTACGCCAAGCGCTTTCCACCCGAGCTCAAGGTCGAACTCAAGGCCGTCAAGACCGAGCCGCGCGGCTCCAAGACGCTCGAGACGCTGTACGCGGCCGAACGCGAGCGCATCGAGGCGGCCATTCCGCGCGGCACGCGCATCGTGGTGCTGGACGAGCGCGGCACCAGCCTGACGACCAAAGCGCTGGCCCAGCGCCTGCAGGGCTGGCAGCTCGAAGGCGACGACGTGGCGCTGGTCATCGGCGGCCCCGATGGGCTCGAACCCGCCTTCCGCCAGGCGGCGCACGAGCGCATCCGGCTGTCGGACCTGACGCTGCCGCATGCGATGGTGCGGGTGCTGCTGATCGAGCAGCTGTACCGTGCCTGGTCGGTGAATGCCGGCCATCCGTACCACCGGGAATGACGCCGGCGCGCGCCGCCAAAGCAGCCACGGGCTGCTTTTTCGTTGGGCTGGCGCTTGGCGGCGAGGGCGGCGGGCGGCGCTGGATGGCGCTTCTGCGGCGGCATCGGGGTCGTTGAGTAGCTGTTAGATTGCAGTGCCGGCAAAAGCGCCGTTGGGTGACCGCTTCCCGGACATCCGTATGAACCAAAGAGAAAATCCATGGAAACACTGAATGCGTTCTTCACGTCGCTGAACGGCATCGTCTGGGGCGTGCCGATGATCGTGCTGATCCTGGGCACCGGTTTCTACCTGCAGGTCCGGCTGGGCTTCATGCCGCTGCGCAACATCGGCCGCGGCTTTCGCATGATCTGGCGCAGCCGCAGGATCGAAGACCGGGCCGATGGCGACATCTCGCCCTATGCCGCGCTGATGACGGCGCTGTCGGCCACCGTGGGCACCGGCAATATCGCCGGCGTGGCCACGGCCATCGCCGTGGGCGGGCCCGGCGCGCTGTTCTGGATGTGGATGACCGCGCTGCTCGGCATGGCGACCAAGTACGGCGAAGTGGTCGTGGCGGTGAAGTACCGCGAACGCAATGCCAAGGGCCAGTGGGTCGGCGGCCCGATGTACGCGATCAAGAACGGCCTGGGCCGGCACTGGCGCTGGATGGGCACGCTGTTCGCCATCTTCGGCGGCTTTGCCGGCTTCGGCATCGGCTCCATGGTGCAGGCCAACGGCATCGCCTCGGCCATGCACAGCGCCTTCGGCCTGGAGAACTGGGTCACCGGCCTGGCGCTGGCGCTGTTGGTGGGCGCGGTCGTGCTGGGCGGCATCACGCGCATCGGCGCAGTGGCCGAAAAGCTGGTGCCCGCCATGTGCCTGCTCTACATCGCCTGCGTGCTGTGCGTGCTGTGGGTTTTCGCCGAGCGCATTCCCGCCGCGCTCGCGCTGATCTTCGCGCAGGCCTTCAATCCGACGGCGGCCACGGGCGGTTTCCTGGGCTCGACGGTGCTGATGGCGCTGCGCATGGGCGTGGCGCGCGGGATCTTCTCGAACGAAGCCGGCCTGGGCACCGCCGGCATCGCGCAGGCCGCGGGTGCCACCAAGGATCCGGTGTTCTCGGGCCTGGTCGGCATGATGGGCACCTTCATCGACACCATCATCGTCTGCACCATGACCGGCCTGGCCATCGTGGTCAGCGGCGTGTGGAACTCGGGCGCCACCGGCGCGGTGCTGTCGACCCAGAGCTTCGAGGCAGCTCTGCCCGGTATAGGAAAGTACCTGCTGGCGCTTTCGCTGGCTGTGTTCGCGTTCACCACCATCCTGGGCTGGGCCTACTACGGCGAGAAGTGCTGGACCTATCTGGTGGGGCCGGTCTGCGAGAAGCCGTTCCGCGTGCTGTGGACGTTGGCCGCCTACTTCGGCGCCGTGGCGACGCTGGACTTCGCCTGGCTGGTGGCCGACACGCTCAACGCGCTGATGGCCATTCCGAATCTGATCTCGCTGCTGCTGCTGTCGCCGGTGATCGTGCAGCTCACGCGCGAGTACTTCGCCAGTCCCCATACCGGGGTGCGGTAGGGGGTGGCGGCGGCGCCGCTGTCTTGCACGGCAGCCCGTGCCTGATGGCGTGGCCGCGAAGCCCCCCGTGGTACTATCTTTTTCATAGCCTGCGACGCTTGATATTCAAGGGTTGCAGCAGTCTTCTCCGTCTGCCATGCCCGATTTCATCTACCTCGCTTCGCAAAGCCCGCGCCGCCGTCAACTGCTCGAACAGATCGCCGTGCGCCATGAGCTGCTGCTGCCCAATGCCGCGGGCGACCTGGCCGAGGATGCCGAGGCCATCGAGGCCGTGCTGCCGGGCGAGGCGCCGCGCGACTATGTGCAGCGCGTGACCGGGCTCAAGCTGGATGCGGCCGTCGCACGCCTGGCGCGCCGCGGCCTGCCGCCCGCGCCGGTATTGTGCTCCGACACCACCGTCGCCCTGGGCACGCGGATCCTTGGCAAGCCCGAAGATGAAGATGACGCGGCGCGCATCCTCGCGCTGCTGGCCGGCCGCGAGCACGAGGTGCTCACGGCGGTGGCGCTGCAATCGGGCCAGGAACGTTTTGCCGCGCTGTCGGTATCGACGGTGCATTTCGCCCCGATGTCGCCCGCGCAGATCGCCGCCTATGTCGCCACCGGCGAGCCCATGGGCAAGGCCGGCGCCTACGGCATCCAGGGCGCGGCCGCGGTCCATGTCGCGCACCTCGCGGGCAGCTATACCGGCATCATGGGCCTGCCGCTGTTTGAAACCGCCTCCCTGCTGCGCCAGGCCGGCTGGGCCCTCTGAATTCCAAGACCATGCAACAAGACATTCTGATCAACTGGTCGCCCCAGGAAACGCGCGTGGCGATCGTCGAGAGCGGCGCGGTGCAGGAGCTGCACATGGAGCGCCCGCTCGAGCGCGGCCTGGTGGGCAATGTCTATCTGGGCAAGGTGGCGCGCGTGCTGCCGGGCATGCAGTCGGCGTTCATCGACATCGGCCTGGAGCGCGCGGCCTTCCTGCACGTGGCCGACGTCTGGCAGCGCCAGGAGGGCGGCGAGGCACCGATGTTCGCACGCAAGGACCAGCCGCTCAAGCCGATCGAAAAGCAGATCTTCGAGGGCCAGGCGATCATGGTCCAGGTCATCAAGGACCCGATCGGCACCAAGGGCGCACGCTTGTCCACGCAGATCAGCATTGCCGGACGGCTGCTGGTGTTCCTGCCGCAGGACGACCATGTGGGCGTGTCGCAGAAGATTCCGCCGGCCGAGCGCGACGCGCTGCGCGCGCGGCTGCAGGGCCTGGTGGGCGACAAGGCCAGCGGCGGCGGCGGCGGCTTCATCCTGCGCACCAATGGCGAGGAGTCCAGCGACCAGGAGCTCTCCGAAGACATCGCCTACCTGCGCAAGACCTGGGCGCGCATCAGGCAGTCTTCCGTGCAGCTGCCCGCGGGCTCGCTCTTGCACCAGGACCTGAACCTGCTGCAGCGCGTGCTGCGCGATCTGGTGGGCGAGCAGACCCAGACCATCCGCATCGACTCGCGCGAACAGTTCGCGCTGCTGCAGTCCTTCGGCCGCGAATTCATGCCGGCCGCCGTGCCGAAGCTGCAGCTGTACAAGGGCGAGCGCCCGATCTTCGACCTGTATTCCATCGACGAGGAAATCGCCCGGGCGCTGGGTCGGCGCGTGGAGCTCAAATCGGGCGGCTACCTGATCATCGACCAGACCGAGGCGCTGACCACCATCGACGTCAACACCGGCGGCTTCGTCGGCGCGCGCAACTTCGACGACACCATCTTCAAGACCAATCTCGAGGCGGCCCAGGCGATCGCGCGCCAGCTGCGCCTGCGCAACCTGGGCGGCATCGTCATTGCCGACTTCATCGACATGGTGCGCGAGGAGCACCAGCAGGCGGTGCTGGCCGAGTTCCGCAAGCAGCTCGGCCGTGACCGCGTCAAGACCATGATGGCGGCGGGCTTCTCGCAGCTGGGCCTGGTCGAGATGACGCGCAAGCGCACGCGCGAATCGCTGGCCCACATGCTGTGCGAGCCCTGCCCGATGTGCACTGGCAAGGGCATCGTCAAGACCGCGCGCAGCGTCTGCTACGACGTGCTGCGCGAGATCCTGCGCGAGGCGCGCCAGTTCAATCCGCAGGAATTCCGCGTCATCGCCTCGCCCAAGGTGGTGGACCTGTTCCTCGACGAGGAAAGCCCGCATCTGGCGAGCCTGTCGGATTTCATCGGCAAGCCGATCTCGCTGCAGGCGGAGAGTGCGATGGGGCAGGAGCAGTACGACATCGTGCTGCTGTGAGGCAGATGGTCTGGATGCCGGACCGCCTGACCCTCGGCCCGCCGCATCCCGCCAGGGATCAACGCGAGACCATCAGCAGTACGCCCTGCTCGGCCGGCAGGGCTTCGGGCACATCGGGGTCCAACGCGACGACCATCACCACGACATAGGTGGTTTTGCCGTCGGCGGTGTGCTTGTAGGCCCTGGCCCGCGCGATGGTCGCATCTTCACCCTGGCCGTCTCTGGAGCCTTCCGGGCTGAACAATTGCGCTATGTATAGCAGCCTCTCCGAGGGGGCCCCGGCCTGCGTCAGCTTGCCGTCGGTGCCGACCAACACGTCCATGAGGTGCATGCTGTCCTGATACACAGCGAAGCGTTTGCCAAGGACCTCGCGATGGTCCACTTCCGTGAACTCGTCCGACAGATAGACGTAATGGGCGCTGCTCTCGTCAGATGGCGAGACCGTGTTCTTCAGGTGGCTGTCGCGGCCGCTGAGCATCCCGATCCGGTTGCCCATCAGGCTCAGGATGGAGGTGAAGGCGCCGGAGCGGTCCACGGCCGTGATGTTGCCTTCCGCATCCCGGCCACGGATCGGCAGGACCTGCATGCCCAGGGTGGGATCGGGAAGGGTCAGCGCCTCGCTGCCATCGGGCAAGGTTTTCAGGCCGATCGGAAAGCTCGTCCAGCCGGGAACGGTGAAGGCATGTGCCGTGTACGCCGTCTGCGTGAGTTTCTCACCCGCGGCCATGCGGGCTGCAGCTTCATCCTGGGACAGCTCGGCAATGCTCAGCGCGCGCCCATAGCGCTCCAGCAGATCGTCGGCGGCATCGCTCCTGTGCGCCTTGAAGAGCGTTGTCACGGGGTGGAAGTCCGCAGGCAGCACGGGTTTGTCCGGAAGCACCACCAGTGCCGCCTTGAGCTTCTCCAACGCCATTGCCAGCTTCGCTTCGGTGATGGCGGCGCCAATGTCGGCCTGGGTGGCACGGGCATACCACTTTGCAGGATCTTCGCTGGCCAGGCTGGCGACCATCAGGTCGGTGAGGGGCGTGATGTTGGCGGTGCCCGCAGCGTGGGCG
The DNA here is from genome assembly GCF_023634805.2 of Comamonas endophytica. Lineage (NCBI taxonomy): Bacteria > Pseudomonadati > Pseudomonadota > Betaproteobacteria > Burkholderiales > Comamonadaceae > Comamonas > Comamonas endophytica. Next base: position 3,704,719 of record NZ_CP106881.1, on the reverse strand, counting down.
ACCGAATGCAGTGCTGCGCCCAGGGGCTTGCCGCGGACACTGCCGCCGGAGACGCTCAACGCGCAGGGAAAATCGCTGTCCGCCATCTCGACGTCGAAGCTGCCGTCGGCCGCCGTGGTGGCGGAGGCGTACTTTCCGGACGCGCATTTGCAGGCGACCGAAGCGCCGGCGATGGGCGCACCGATCGCGGCCACGCCGCTGATCCCGGGCCGGGTCGCTGCGTTCGGGGTCGTTGGGGAGCTGCCACCGCCGCAAGCGGTGAGTGCCAGGGCCAGCGCGGTGCAGGCGCTGGCCCTGGGGATGATTCGACTTGGAAAACGCAGCACTTGGTACCTCCGTATATATTTGCGCCAATATGGCAATAGAAAATATATATAGAAGTTTATTTAACGATAGTATAAAACTACCTATTGACGCGTGCGTGGTCCGGGCCCAGCACACTTGCTGCATTGGCGCCGGGCATGGCAGGGTGGACGAAGAACGTCGCGGAGCAATGGGCGCCGGACGCGCCGTGTGGCCGCGCAGACGCTGCGCCTCCCCGATGAAGGGGCGCGAACAGGACGTCAGGCTGCGGTCAAGCCAGCGCCGTATCGAGCACCATCATCATCACGAACCCGATCATCAGCCCCGCAGTGGCAAAAACCTCGTGCCCCTTGCGGTGCGATTCGGGAATGATCTCGTGGCTGATCACGAACAGCATGGCGCCGGCGGCAAAACCCAGGCCCCACGGCAGCAGCAGGGCCGAGTGGCCGACGATGGAGGCGCCCACCACGGCGCCCAGCGGTTCGACCAGGCCCGAGGCCATGCCGATCAACACGGCTAGCAGGCGGCCGTAACCCGCGGCAAGCAGCGCCGCGGCCACGACGAAGCCCTCGGGCACGTCCTGGATCGCAATGCCGATGGCCAGCGCATTGGCGCGCATGACTTCGTCGTTGCCCGCGTAGCCCACGCCGATCGCCAGGCCCTCCGGAATGTTGTGCAGCGCGATGGCAATGACGAACAGCCAGGTGCGGCGCAGTTGCTGCGCACTGGCGCCTTCGCGTCCCTTGATGAAATGCTCGTGCGGCAGCAGCTTGTCCATCGCCAGCAGCGCGAGGCCGCCCAGCAGGATGGCGGTGCCGACCGAGACGCTGGCGTTCCAGGCGCTGCCGCCGGCTTCGCGCACGGCGTCAAGGCCTGGAATCACCAGGGAGAAAGCACAGGCCGCCAGCATGACGCCCGCGCCAAAGCCGAACAGCGTGTCCTGCAGCCGCTCGGAGGGGCGCTGCGACAGCAGCACGGGCAGGGTGCCCAGGGCAGTGGCCAGCGCCGCCACGCCGCCCGCCAGCAGCGCGCCGCGGGCCGAGGGGTTGCTTTGCAGGCCGTCCCAGATCAGCGCGGCCAACGCCCAGACGCCCAACAGCGAGATCGCCAGCCCGATGCGGGTCCTGAGCCTCAAGCGGTTCGCACCGGGCGGGCCGGCGGGATGGGGAGCGGGCGTCGAGCGATCGTCCATGCGGGCTTCCTGTCAGGCTTGGCGGGCGAGGGCGTAACGGCGTGCGACCTCGGCCCAGTCGATGACGTTGTAGAACGCCGCGATGTATTCGGGGCGGCGGTTCTGGTACTTCAGATAATACGCATGTTCCCAGACGTCGAGGCCGAGGATGGCGGTATTTCCCGAACCGATGCCGACCATGGCGGGATTGTCCTGGTTGGCGCTGCTCTCCACCGCCAGCTTGCCGGCCTTGTCCACCGTGAGCCAGGCCCAGCCGCTGCCGAAGCGGGTCAATGCCGCCTTCGTGAACGCGGCCTTGAAGGCTTCCATGCCGCCCAGGTCGCTGTCGATCGCGCGTGCCAGATCGCCCTCGGGCTGGCCGCCGCCCTGGGGCGACATCACTTTCCAGAACAGGCTGTGGTTGGCATGGCCGCCGCCATTGTTGCGCACCGGCGCGCGCAGCGCCTCGGGCAGGGACTCGACCTTGGCAACGAGCTCGTCGATCGGGAGATCCGCATGCTCGGTGCCTTCCAGCGCGGCATTGAGGTTGTTGACATAGGTCTGGTGGTGCTTGGTGTAATGCACTTCCATGGTCTGTGCGTCGATATGGGGCTCGAGGGCGTCGTAGGCGTAGGCCAGCGGAGGCAAGGTATGGGGCATGCAGGAACCTTTGAAGTGTTGAAGGGAGAGCGCAGACGGCGGGGGAAGCCGGTCGGTTGCCGCCGTCCATCCATCCTAAATGCGAATCATTCCCTGCACAAAGCCCATCATGGCGGCATTGATATGAACCGGTGCTGCCTGCAGGCCGCCCGGGCGCGCAGCCTGCCTCCCGGAGTTCAGAGGCGGCGCAGCCGCTCCAGCGCCAACTGCAGCGTGGCGTCTTCCTTGGCAAAGCAGAAACGCACCATGCGCTGGTCGAATCCGTCGCCATAGAAAGGCGACAGCGGAATTCCCGCTACGCCGATCTCGCGCACCAGCCACTGGCTGAACTCGACGTCGCCCAGGTCGCTCACGGCCGAGAAATCCACGCATTGGAAGAAGCTGCCGTTGCAGGGCAGCAGCTTGAGGCGCGAGTTTTCGAGGCCGGCGCGGAACAGGTCGCGCTTGCCCTGGTAGAAGGCCGGCAGTTCCAGATAGCGCGCCGGATCGGCAAGGTAGCTGGCCAGCCCGTGCTGCACGGGCGTGTTCACGGTGAACACGTTGAACTGGTGCACCTTGCGGAATTCGGCCATCAGTGCCGCGGGCGCGGCCACGCTGCCGACCTTCCAGCCCGTGACGTGGAAGGTCTTGCCGAAGCTGGAATTGATGAAGGCGCGCGCGGCCAGGCCGGGAAAACGCGCCGCGCTCTGGTGCTCGGCGCCGTCGAACACCATGTGTTCGTAGACCTCGTCGCTGATCAGCAGCACCTCGGTGGGCGCGAGCAGGTCCTCGAGCGCACGCATTTCCTCGGCCGTCCACACGGTGGCGCTGGGATTGTGCGGCGTGTTGATGATCAGCAGCCGCGTGCGCGGCGTGATGGCGGCGGCAATGGCTGCCAGGTCCGGGCGGAAACTGCCGGGCGTCAGGGGCACGCGCACCGGCACGCCGCCGGCGAGCTCGATGTTCGGGATGTAGCTGTCGTAGCAGGGGTCGAGCACGATGACTTCGTCGCCCGGGTGCACGCAGGCCAGGATGGCGGTGAGGATGCCCTGCGTCGCACCCGCGGTGATGGTGATCTCGCTGTCGGGGCTGTAGCCGCGGCCGTGCTGCGCGCGGATCTTGTCCGCAACGGCCTGGCGCAGCGCGGGCACGCCGGGCATTGGCGGATACTGGTTGTGGCCGGCCAGCATGGCCTGATGCACGGCCTCGATCAGCGCCGGGTCGCAGGCGAAGTCGGGAAAGCCCTGGCCCAGGTTCACGGCCTTGTGTTCGGCGGCCAGCGCCGACATGACGGCGAAGATGGTGGTGCCGACCGCAGGCAGCTTGCTCTCGAAGCGCGGGGTGCGGGGCAGGGCCTGGGAAGGGAGGGCAGCGGAGGCAATGGTCATTTTGCGGCGGGTCAAAGTTCGTAATCGGCCACATGGCCGTTCATGGCGCGCACCACGAGCTCGCGGCTCAGGCGGTCGCTGAGCAGTTCGGCGAACTTGTAGACGAAGTTGCGCATGTAGGCGCCGCGCTTGAAGGCCACGCGCGCGACGTTCTGCCCGAACAAATGTCCCATGGGGCGCACCACCAGATCGGTCGCGGGGTCGTCGCGCATGGCCATCTCGGCCACGATGCCGATGCCCAGGCCCAGGCGCACATAGGTCTTGATCACGTCGGAATCGATGGCTTCGAGCACCACGCGCGGCTGCAGGCGCCGGGCGCTGAAGGCCTGGTCGATCTTGTTGCGGCCGGTGAAGGACGGGTGGTAGGTGATCAGCGACTCGTGCGCGATGTCGTCCAGCGAGATGCGCTCCTTGAGCGCCAGCGGGTGCTGCGGCGGCACCACCAGCACATGCTCCCATTCGTAGCAGGGCAGGGTCACGAGCTCGGGGTAGTCGGACAGCGACTCGGTCGCCATGCCGATTTCCGCCACCTCGTCGATGACCATGCGCGCGACCTCGGCGGGCGTCGCCTGGTGCAGGCTGATGTTGACCTTGGGATAGAGCTCGCGCAGCTTGGCCACCGCGGGAGGCAGCACATAGCGCGCCTGGGTATGGGTGGTGGCGATGCTCAGCGTGCCGCTGTCCTGGGCGCTGAACTGCTCGCCGATGCGCTTGAGGTTGCCGACCTCGCGCATGATCAGCTCGATGCTCTGCAGCACATGCTGGCCGGGCTCGGTGATGCGCTTGAGGCGCTTGCCGTGGCGCGCGAAGATGTCCACGCCCAGCTCTTCCTCGAGCTCGATGATGGCCTTGGAGACACCGGGTTGCGAAGTGTGCAGGGCCTTGGCCGCCTCGGTGAGATTGAGGTTGCGGCGGGCGGCTTCCTGGACGAAACGGAATTGATGCAGGTTCATATCTGATTTCTGCTAAAAGCGACTGTCATTATGACCCAATCGTCTAACAAAACACAGCGGGTTGCTTCACCCGTTGGAATCAGGCCGTCGGCGGCGAGGACTCGGTGGCAATTTGCGCCAGCAGCGCCGTGACGCGCGCATCTTCGCCCACCGACGCCTGCACTTCCACCGCGATTCCGGGATGGCGTGCCTTCAGTTCGGCCACCAGGCGCGGGATGTCTTCGCGCGCATGCTTGCCGGTGCCGAGGAACATCGGCGTGATGCGCAGGCGCTGTACGCCCCGGGCAATCAACTGGTCCGCGGCCTGGCCCAGGTCCGGTGCGGTGAGTTCCAGGTAGGCACAACAGCAGGGGGTCTGCGGCTGCGCCTGGGCGATGCGTGCCTGGACCGCCTCGATGGGCGCGCGCCATAGCGGGTCGCGCGATCCATGGCCGAGCAGGATCACGCCGCAGGTGGGAGCAGGGGAGGTCATAGTCAACGTCTCAGGACCAGCCAGCTGAACGCGCCCAGCGACAGCAGGCTGTAGATGAAACCGGGCGCGGCGGCCGTCAGCCAGGGCGACCAGTTCTGCAGGTTGCCCGCGTAGCCGAACACGTTGTTCAGCAGGAAGAAGCTGATGCCCGCCATGACACCGCCAAAGACATAGGCGGCAATGCCGCCCGAGCGGAAGTGCAGGTAGGCAAAGGGCAGCGCCAGCACCACCATCACCAGGCAGCTCAACGGATAGAACACCTTGCGCCAGAACTCGATCTCGTAGCGCTGCGCCGACTGGCCGTTGGCCTCGAGGTGGCGGATGTAGCGGAACAGGTCGAGCGTCGCCATGCGGTCGGGCTTGAGCAGCGAGGCCGACACCATTTCGGCGCTGATGCGGGTCGGCCAGTTCAAGGTCTCCAGCTGCTCGCGCTCGAGGCGCGCCTGGCCGGCCTCGATCACATAGGTGCTGCGCGCCACATTGCGCAATGCCCATGTGTCATTGGCGGCGTCCACCACGGCGCTTTCGGCGCGGGTCTGCGATGCCATGCGGCCCTGGGCGTCGAACTCGAAGATGCGTATGCCGCGCAGCCCGCCCTCGTTGCCGAGCGCGCCGACGTTCACCGCCACGGAGTTCTCGCCCTGGCGCTCCTTGAGCCAGGCGCCGGTGGCGCCCAGGGACAGGCGGCCGAGCAGCGTGGCCTTGGAGGTCTGCGCCAGCCGCTCGGCCGCCGGCGCGATGTAGTCGCCGACGGCAAAGGTGAGCACCACGAAACCGCAGCCCAGCATCAGCAGGGTGCGCAGCGCCATCCACGGCCCCATGCCACTGGTGCGCATGATGGTGAATTCGGAGCTCTGCGCCAGCCGTGCCATCACGAAGATGGTGCCGATGAGCACGGTGATCGGCAGCAGCTCGTAGAGGTGGTTGGGCAGGCTCAGCAGCACGTAGACCAGCGCATGCGTGGGCGTGTAGAGCTCGCCGCCGGTGCGGCTGACCGAGCGCAGCTCGTCGATCAGATCGAAGAAGAAGAACAGGCCGAGAAACGCCAGCGTGACGAAGGCCACGGCCGAAAGCGCATCGCGGTAGATCCATCGGCGCAGGACCCTCATGGCATGACCTCCTTGCGGCGCGCCGTCCACAGCGCGCGGACGGACCAGCGGTGGTGGCGCGCCGTCAGCACGGCAAGCCCGGCCGCCAGCATGCCGCCATGCAGCAGCACCAGGAAGCCCAGCGCGCCGATACGGCCCGCGCCGACCCAGCTCTGGCCCAGCGTCATGAAGTTGTAATAGACGACGAAGGCCAGCAGCGCGACCATCAGGCTGGCGCTGTTGCCCGCGCGCGGGTTGACGCTGGCCACGGCCAAACCGAGCACGACGAAGTTCAGTGCCGCGAACGGCAGGCCCAGGCGCCAGCCGAACTCGGCCTGGTAGGACGGTTCGGCACTGCGCCACAGCGCATGCGTGTACTGGCTGCGCGCCGAGGCATCTTCCGCGGTGCTGACGCTGCCGCCGTCCAGCTGCACGCCGTATTCCTTGAACTCGCTGATCTTCACGCCGGGCGCGCCGGTCTGCGTTTCCACGCGCTGGCCGTCGCTCAGGATCACCGTGCGCTGGCCGTTCTCGACCACCAGGCGCGCGCTGCGCGCGGAGGTCACGGATTCGGAATTCGCTTCGTTGGTGACGACGAAGACATTGCTGGCAGCCTGCGCGCCGGGCGTGTCCTTGTCGATGAAGAACACGCGCGAGCCGTCGGAGGACTCCTGGAATTCACCCGGCGCGATGCGGTCGATGTCGCTGCGCTGCGAATACTGCGTCCTGAGCTGCTGCACCTGCTGGTTCGACCAGGGCCAGACCAGCGTGGCCAGCACGGCAATGACGGCCACGACCGGCCAGGCAAAGCGCAGCAGCGGTGGCAGGAACGAGATCAGCCCGCGTCCGCTGGCAAACCAGATGACCATCTCGCTGTCGCGGTACATGCGCGAAAGAGACCCCACGACGGACACGAACAGGCTCAACCCCAGTATGGTCGGCAGTTGGCCCAATACCGTGAAGCCCATCACCATGATCACGTCGGAGGGATTGACGTTGCCGCGCGATGCCTGTCCCAGCGTGCGAATCAGCATCATGGTCATGACGACGGTGACCAGCACCACCAAGGTGGCGCCAAAGCTGCGGGCCAGCTCTTTGCGTATGGATGAATCGAATAACATTGGCTGAAAGGAAAACGCCGATTATGAACTTTGATCTCAAGGCACTGACCATTGCGGCCGCCGCCAACGAAAAATGTGACCTGCTGGTGCTGCTCGTTGCCGAGCCCACACCCGCCGCGTCCGATCCCCTGTCCTCGCTGGTGGCCCTGGCCCTCAAGCATGGCGACCTGCAGACCGAGGCCGGCAAGTCTTTGTCGCTCTACCAGCCCCCCGCCGTGGCCGCGCGCCGTGTGCTGCTGGTGGGCGCGGGCGACGGCTCGGCCAAGTCGGTGCGCAAGGCGCTGACGGCAGTGGGCCCGGCGCTCAGCGCCCCTGCGCTCAAGCGTGCCGTAGTGTGCTTCAGTTTCGATGTCCCTGCACAGGCGCTCACGGCTGCGGTGCAGGCGCTGGCCGACGCGACCTATGTATTTTCCGCCACCAAGCCTTCGGCCAAGCCCTGCAGCCTGGATAAGGTGGTGCTGGGCGTGCCGTCCAAGGCGCCGCTGCAGCCGGCGTTCGCGCGCGGCGTGGCGCTGGTGCTGGGCCAGGGCGTGACGCGCGAGTGGGCCAACCGGCCGGCCAACCACGCCACGCCGACCCGCCTGGCCGACGCCGCCAAGGCGCTGGCCAAGCTGCCCGGCATCGAATGCAAGGTGCATGGCCCGGCCGATGTGGCCAAGCTCGGCATGGGCGCCTTCCTGGCCGTGGCGCAGGGCTCGGAGGAGCCGCTGCGGCTGATCGAGCTGCATTACCGTGGCGCGGGCAAGAACGAGGCCCCAGTGGCGCTGGTCGGCAAGGGCATCACCTTCGACACCGGCGGCATCTCGATGAAGCCCGCCGCGGAAATGGACGAGATGAAGTTCGACATGGGCGGTGCCGCCAGCGTGCTCGGCGTGTTCCGCGCGCTGGCCGAGCTGCGTCCGGCCATCAACGTCGTCGGCCTGATCCCGGCTTGCGAGAACATGCCGGACGGCCGCGCCGTGAAGCCCGGCGACGTAGTCACCAGCATGAGCGGCCAGACCATCGAGGTGCTCAACACCGACGCCGAGGGCCGTCTGGTGCTGTGCGATGCGCTGACCTACGTGGCGCGCTTCAAGCCGCGCACCGTCATCGACATCGCCACGCTCACGGGTGCCTGCGTGGTGGCGCTGGGCGGGCTGCGCACCGGACTGTTCTCCAACGACGATGCGCTGGCACAGGCGCTGCTGGACGCGGGCGAGCAGTCCGAGGACCTGTGCTGGCGCATGCCGCTGGACGACGAATATGCCGAAGGCCTCAAGAGCAACTTTGCCGACATGGGCAACGTCGCGGGCCGCGCGGGTGGCGCCGTCACGGCCGCGAAGTTCCTGCAGCGCTATGTGGGCGACATGACCTGGGCGCACCTGGACATTGCCGGCACGGCCTGGAAGGGCGGCGCCGCCAAGGGTTCGACCGGCCGCCCGGTGGGCCTGCTGGTGCACTACCTGCTCGACGCCGCGCAGGCCGCGCCTTCGGCCAGGCAGCCGAAGGCGGGCAAGGCGGCGAAATCGTCCAAGGTGCTGGCATCGAGCGAGATCGTCGCGGTGGCCAAGTCCATCACGCCCGAGGCGGATGCACCGAAGGCCGCTTCCAGCGAGCTGAACTGATGCGGGAGGCTGCGGCCATGACGGAAGTCGCGTTCCACTTCAATGCGCCGGACCGGCTGGCCTATGTCTGCCGTTTCGTGCGCAAGGCGCTGCGCAGCGATGTGCGCGTGGTGGTGACAGGGCCGCCGGCGGTGACGCAGGCGCTGTCGCAGATGCTGTGGAAGCTCGCGCCGTCCGACTTCCTGGCCCATGCCTGCGAGGGCGACGACGCGCAGGTGTTTGCCGCGTCGCCGGTGCTGCTGGTGCAGGACGAGCGCTGCGCGCCGCACCAGGAGCTGCTGGTCAACCTGTGGGAGCAGGTGCCGGTGCATTTCGCGCGCTTTGCGCGCCTGGTCGAGGTCGTGAGCGCGCAGGACGAGCACGACCGGGCGCAGGCCCGGCTGCGCTGGAAGCATTACGCGGGCCTGGGCCTGGACATCGTGCGCCATGACCTGGTGCTGAAAGGCGGATGATGGATTTGCCCATGCCGAAGTCGCCTCCGCGCTATGTGCCCACCCTGACCGAAGTGGTCACGGAGCCGGATGCGGGGGCGCTGGCGCCCGACGTGCCCGAAGACTTCACCGGCGCGGAGCCCGCCTGGGCCGCGCCGCCGGAGATGGGCCTGGACCTGGAGCTGACAAAGGACTCGGACCTGGATCTGGATCTGGCGCTGGACCTGGGCCTGGAACCCGCGCCCGCCTACCAGGCACCAGCGATCGAGGGGAGTCCGCTCGCCGCCTCGCTGCGCAGAACCCTGGCCGATGAGGGGGCCGCGCAGGCCGAGGAGTTCCTGGTGCAGTGCCTGCTCGAGCGCGTGGAACACGGTCTGGACGAGCGCCTGCGCGAAACCATCGCGCACGTGGTGCACGAACAGACGCGCTCGTTCACGCTGCGTCTGCAGGAAGCACTGGAATCGGTGGTGCGTCAGGCGGTGCAGGACGCGTTGGCCCAGGAGCGCGAGCTCGGAGAAAGCGGGCCGCACCGCTGACGCACGGCCGGCGCGGTCTCAGCGCCGCGCGAGCTGGTAGTCGGGATTGACGATCTGCGTGGGTGCGCCGTCGATGAAGTTGACGACATTGTCGAAGGCCGCGCCGAAGTACAGCTCATAGCTGTCCTGCTCCACATAGCCCAGGTGCGGCGTGCAGATGCAGTTTTCCATGCGCAGCAGCGCATGCCCCTGCAGGATGGGCTCGCTCTCGAACACGTCGACGGCGGCCATGCCCGGGCGGCCGCTTTGCAGCGCGGCCACCAGCGCATCGGGCGCGATGAGCTCGGCCCGCGAGGTGTTGACCAGCAGCGCCGTGGGCTTCATCAGCGCCAGGTCCTCGAGGCCGATGAGGTGCTGCGTGGCTTCGTTGAGGCGCAGATGCAGGCTGATGACATCGCACTGCGCGAAGAATTCCTCGCGCGTCGTCGCCGCCTGGTAGCCGTCGGCCAGGGCCTCGGCGCGCGAAGCGTCGCGCCCCCAGACGCGCACGTTCATGCCGAAGGCGCGGCCGTAGCCGGCGACGATGCGGCCGATGCGGCCGTAGCCCCAGATGCCCAGCGTCCTGCCGCGCAGCACGCTGCCCAGCGCGAAGTTCGGCGGCATCGAGGCGGCCTTGAAGCCCGACTGCTGCCAGGCGCCATGCTTGAGATTGGCGATGTACTGCGGCAGCCGGCGCATCGCGGCCATGATCAGCGCCCAGGTCAGCTCCGCGGGCGCGACCGGCGAGCTCACGCCTTCGGCAATGGCAATGCCGTGTTCGGTGCAGGCCTGGACATCGATGTGCGCGCCCACCCGGCCGGTCTGGGCAATGAGCTTGAGGCGGGGAAGCTTCTCGATCAGCTGGCGGGTGATGGCGGTACGGTCGCGGATCAGCACGATGATGTCCGCGTCGCGCAACCGCACGGACAGCTGGCCCAGGCCCTTGACGGTGTTGGTGTAGACCTTGGCGTTGAGCGCGTCGAGGCGGCTGGCGCAATGCAGCTTGCGTACGGCGTCTTGGTAGTCGTCCAGGATCACAATGTTCATGACGGGCTTCCAGCTCTTGGGCTTTTTGGCGATAACAGCAAATGGGACCTGCGCCTGTAAGGAAGGCAGGGCCGGAACGACGGGGTGGAGCGAAACGCCGGCGCAGGCTTTTCGCGAGGGCCTTCAGGGTCTGCGCGATACGGCCAGCTGCGGACGTGCGTGTTCGAATCGACCCATTGTCCCGCATGCACCTGCGGTGATGCGTCGGCAAGTCGATGCAGCACCCTGGAATCCCCTTTGGATTGTTACCGATTACATGAAGATGTAGCAAGATGTTTGGGTTGCGACAATCTGCCTCAATCAAGCCATCGCTTCGTGCAGCAGCGGCGCCAGGCACGCGCCCGTTCCGGTCATCCATAGGGTCACTTGGCGTGCCGGCTGTGCCTGACCGCGGCTCCCGATAGAATTGCGCCGGGACAATGCGCCAGTCCCGGTCTGGCCGTGGGCTGCTGTAGCGTTGGCACGATATGTCAACGCGCGGTGCACGCAAGCTCGCCAGCGCGGTTTCTTGTGGAAAACGTTCAGATATTTCAGACAATCTTGAAATTTGTGTCGAGCTTCGATGGGCGTCCCATTGGGTACAAACGATAAGAGTGATTAATGACCGATAGCCAGCCTCTCTATGACTTGGGACCGTTGCTGCATCTGATGCTGATCGGCGCGGTGATCGCGCTGGCGCCCCTGGCATGGGTCTGGCTGCGCAACCGCCAGCATGGTCCGGCGGAGAAACTGCTGGCGCTGAGCGTTTTCACGCTGTTCCTCACCTTCGATCTGGTGATGTTCGGCGCCTTCACGCGGCTTACCGACTCGGGGCTGGGTTGCCCCGACTGGCCCGGCTGCTACGGCAACGCCAGCCCGCTGGGCGCGCACCAGGAAATCAGCGCGGCGCAGACGGCCATGCCCACCGGGCCCGTGACGCATGGCAAGGCCTGGGTCGAGATGATCCACCGCTATCTGGCCACGGGCGTGGGCGTGCTGATCATCGCGCTCACGCTGATGAGCTGGCGGCTCGCGCGCAAGGTGCCGCTGCGTGCGGGGCGCAGCCCCTGGTGGCCCACGGCCAGCCTGGTATGGGTCTGCATCCAGGGGCGTTCGGCGCGCTCACGGTGACCGAAAAACTGTTCCCCGCCATCGTCACGCTGCATCTGCTGGGCGGCACCGTGCTGCTGGCGCTGCTGTGCGTGCCCGCCGTGGCCCACGGCCTCGCGGTGCGCGGCCAGCAGCCCGAGCCGCTGGCGCCCTGGCTGCGGCGTGCGCTGGCGGCGGCCCTGGCGCTGGTCACGCTGCAGGTGGCGCTGGGCGGCTGGGTCAGCACCAACTATGCGGTGCTGGCGTGCACCACTTTCCCGACCTGCCAGGGCAGTTGGTGGCCGGCCATGAATTTCTCGCAGGGTTTCGAGATCTGGCGGCCGCTGGGCCTGCTCAAGGATGGCAGCCACCTGGATTTCGAGGCTTTGACGGCCATCCATTACGTGCACCGGCTCGCCGCCTATGCGGTCGTGCCGGCGCTGCTGGCGCTGGCGCTGGCGCTGCGCCGCGCCGGGGCGCTCGCGCGCCAGCGCCGCTGGCTTGCAGGGCTGGTGCTGCTGCAGGTGATGACCGGATTGTCGAATGTCCTTTTTGACTGGCCTTTGATTGCCGCCGTGCTGCACACTGGAGGCGCTGCGGCGCTGGTGGGCGCGCTGGTCTGGGCTCTCGCGGTCAGCCGCAGCTCCAGCGCGGATCCGGATCCGCGCCACTCCTCCTCGAAGAAAGCTTTCGCTCGCGCATGACCACGGATACCATGCTTTCCCCCGCTTCACGCTTCGTGCAGTTCTACGCCCTGACCAAGCCCCGGGTGGTGCAGCTGATCGTCTTTTGCGCCCTGATCGGCATGGTGCTGGCCGTTCCCGGCTGGCCCAGCGGCGCGCAGTGGCTGCACATGGCGGTGTCCTGCCTGGGCATCTGGCTGGTGGCGGCCGCCGCCGCGGCCTTCAATTGCCTGGTCGAGAAGCACATCGACGCGCGCATGCAGCGCACCGCCTGGCGCCCGACGGCGCGCGGCGAGCTCTCGAGCTCGCAGGCGCTGGCGTTCTCGGCGGCGCTGTGCAGCCTGGGCTCCGTCATTCTTTTCATCGGCAGCAACCCGTTGACCATGTGGCTCACGCTGGCCACCTTCGTCGGCTATGCGGTGATCTACACGGTGGTGCTCAAGCCGCGCACCCCGCAGAACATCGTGATCGGCGGCGCCTCGGGCGCCATGCCGCCGGTGCTGGGCTGGGCGGCCATGACCGGCCAGGTGGGCCCCGAAGCGCTGATCCTGTTCCTGATCATCTTCCTGTGGACCCCGCCGCATTTCTGGGCGCTGGCGCTGTACCGCGTCGAGGATTACCGCAAGTCCGGCCTGCCGATGCTGCCGGTGACGCACGGCAGCGAACACACGCGGCTGCAGATCCTGCTCTACACGGTGGTGCTGTTCGCCGCCTGCCTGCTGCCCTTCGTCTACGGCATGAGCTCCTGGCTCTACCTGGCGGCGGCGGTGGTGCTGGGCGCGGGCTTCTGCGCCTATGCCTGGCGCCTGCGCCGCCACTATTCGGATGCGCTGGCCTGGCGCACCTTCAAGTTCTCGCTGGTGCACCTGAGCGCGCTGTTCGCGGCGCTGCTGGTGGACCATTACCTGTTTTTCTAGCCTGGGCCGGGCAGCCTCGGCCGGCCAGCGTCATTTCACCTGGCGCTTCTCCAGCTTGCGCGCCAGCGTGCGCCGGTGCATGCCCAGGCGCCGCGCGGCCTCGGAGATATTGAAGTCGCTGTCGGCCAGCGTCTCGTGGATATGCTCCCATTCGAGCGTCTTGATCGAGCTGGTCTGCTGCGTCAGCTCGACTTCGGTGTCCCCGGCGATGCGGCCGAAGGCAGCCTCGATGTCGTCAGTGTTGGAGGGCTTGGCCAGGTAGTGGCAGGCGCCGAGCTTCACCGCCTCCACCGCCGTGGCGATGCTGGCATACCCCGTCAGCACCACGATCAGTGCCTCGGGATTGTGCTCGTGCAGCATCTGGATGCAGTTGAGCCCCGAGGCATTGCCCGCGAGCTTCAGATCCATCACGGCGTAGCCCGGGCGGTGCTCCTGCAGCAGCAGCTTCACCTCCTCGGCGCTGGCCGCGGTCAGCACCTGGTAGCCGCGGCGCTCGAAGGAGCGCGCCAGGGTGCGCGCAAAGGCGGCATCGTCTTCAACCAGCAGCAGCAGGCGTGTGTCCATGGTCTTTATCTCCCAGGGTGATGGCGGACAGGGGAAAGCGTACCGTGACCTCGGCGCCGCCATCGTCGCGGTTGCGCGCCGAGGCCGTGCCGTTGAGCGAGCGCGCGACGTTGGTCACCAGGAACAGGCCCACGCCGCGCCCCGCGCGGTCCTTCTTGTTCGATTGCTGGTATTTGCCGAAGTTGCGCAGAATCTCGGGGGCAAAGCCGGTGCCGCGGTCGAGCACGGTGATGACCAGCTGATCGTCCTCGCAGCGCAGCCGCAGCTCGACCTCGTCGGCCGAAGCCTCCAGCGCATTGTCCAGCACGTTGAAGATCATCTGCTGCAGCGCGGTGTCGGAAATGATCGCCACGTCCTGCGCGATGTCGTTGCGATAGCGAAAGCGCAGCGGATGGTGGTCTGCCTGCCACTGCGCGATGAGCCGGTCCATGAAGCGAAAGAGCGTGGTCGGCTTGGGCGCATCGGCGCGGGCCTCGCCGGCCGACAGCAGCACGTTGCTGACGATGCTCTTGCAGCGCAGCAACTGCTGCTGCATCTCGTCGAGATCCTGCAGCAGCTCGGGCTGGCGCGCGATCTCGGGCATGCGCTGCCAGTCGCCCAGGATCACCGACATCGTCGCCAGCGGCGTGCCCAGCTCGTGCGCGGCGCCCGTGGCCAGCAGCCCCATGCGCACGATGTGCTCCTCCTCGCTGGCGCGCTGGCGCATGTCGGCCAGGCGCGAGTCGCGCCGGCGCAGGTTGCCGACGATGCGCGTGAGAAAGATCACCAGCAGCACCGTGGTCAGCGCGAAGCAGGTCAACAGGCCCATGACATACAGGCTGTGGTGCGGCTGCACCGCCAGCGGGCGCGAGGAGCCCGCCAGGTCGAGCGCGCACAGCCCGGTGATGGCGGCGATGACCCAGGTGTGGGCCGGCGACAGCAGCACCGCGCTCAGGATGGCCTGCAGCAGGAACAGGTAGATGAAAGGGTTGCTGGCGCCGCCGCTCAGATACAGCTGCACCGACAGCGCCGCGACGTCGGCCAGGAGCGCGCAGAACAGGCCCAGGCTGGTCACGTTGCGCCGGCGCCATTTGAACCAGTACACATACCCCAGGTTGGTGACGATCAGCGCCATCAGCACCGCGGTCATCTCCGGCAGCGGAAGCGGAATGCCCAGGCCGTAATGCACGACGCCGATGGTGATCACCTGGCCCACCACGGCAAGCCAGCGCAGCTGGATCAGCAGCTGCATGTTCTTGCGCTCGGTGGTCAGTTCGACCTGGGACAAAGGGTCGGAGGAGCGGGGGCGGAGAGGGCGTAAGGGGCGATTCACCGGCAGGATTTTGCCGCAGCCGGCGAATCGCCCGGCCTACAAGGTCTTGTGCGCGGGCAGCGCCCGACGCTTTTCCCAGCGCACCACGATGACCGCG
The DNA here is from genome assembly GCF_023634805.2 of Comamonas endophytica. Lineage (NCBI taxonomy): Bacteria > Pseudomonadati > Pseudomonadota > Betaproteobacteria > Burkholderiales > Comamonadaceae > Comamonas > Comamonas endophytica. Next base: position 3,689,346 of record NZ_CP106881.1, on the reverse strand, counting down.
GCGGCCAGCACCATCAGCGCCATGCCATACCAGGTCAGGGCATAGACCAGGTGGCTGTTGTGGAAGGCAATGACGGTCATGCCCGGGCGCGGCCAGGTCTGCGCGGCCACCGGCTGGCCCGGGCGGCCGGCGTCGATGAAGTAGGGCGCCGCGCGCTCCAGGCCCTGCGCCGCGGCGATGGCCGCGACGTCGCGCGAATACCAGCGCTGCTGCGCCGCGTCGTTGTCGCGCAGGAAACCACCGCCAGGCTCGCTCATGCGCAGCAGGCCGGTGATGGACTGCGGCGCGGCTGCGGTTTCGGCAGCGGCTGCGGGAAGCCAGGCCTCGCGCTCGCTCGCCGGCACGAATCCGCGGTTGACCAGCGTCTGGCTGCCGTCGGCGGCCTGCAGCGGCGTCATGACCCAGAAGCCCGCGCCCAGTTCGGTAACCGCCTGCGCCAGCACCGTCTTTTGCGTGAGCAAGCGCCCGGTCAGCGTCACCGGCAGGTATTCATGCTGCTGCGCCGTGACCTCCGGCCACTGCGCGGGCGCAGGCGCGGCCACGGGCTGCGCGCGCACGCGCTCGGTGACGCGCTCGATCAGGTCCAGCTTCCAGGCGCGGCGCTGCAGCTGCCATGTGCCCAGGCCCACGAACGCAAAGAACAAGGCCATGCCCAGCAGTGCGAGCATGGCCTTGAGGGCCATCGAACGCGGGCGCGCAGGCCCGGCGTTCGATGCGTTGGCGTTGACGGAGGTCAAGGCTGCGGCGTGGTGGAGGCGGCGGGCGGCGTGCCGTGGTGCGGCATCATGTTGGCGTTCATGTGGAACATGACCCAGAGCGTACCCGACAGCGCGATCACGACGAAGACCACGGTGAAGATCGTGGACAGCAGCGTCCAGCCGGCCTCGATCTTGCTGTTCATGTGCAGGAAGTAGTACATGTGCACCAGGATCTGCACGATGGCGAAGGCGCCCAGCACCAGGACGGCGGTGGTGCGGCCTTCGATGACCTTGGCCATGATCAGCCAGAAGGGGATCGCCGTCAGGATGACCGACAGCACGAAGCCCGTCATGTAGCCGGAGAAGGTGCTGTGCGGGCCGACGTCGTGGTGGTGGTCGTCGTGCGCGTCGTGCGCGCCGCCGGCGTGGATGTCATGTGCGCTCATTACAGCACTCCCATCAGGTAGACAAAGGTGAAGACGCCGATCCAGACCACGTCCAGGAAGTGCCAGAACATCGACAGGCACATCAGGCGGCGGTTGTTCTCGTGCGTCAGGCCGTGCTTGCTGATCTGCAGCATCAGCACGACGAGCCAGATCAGGCCGAAGGTCACGTGCAGGCCGTGGGTGCCGACCAGCGTGAAGAACGACGACAGGAAGGCGCTGCGGCCCGGGCCCGCACCCTGGTGCAGCAGGTGCGAGAACTCGTAGAGTTCCAGGCCCAGGAAGCACAGGCCCAGGACGCCGGTGACCGCCAGCCAGCCCAGCGTGGCGCCGACCTGGTTCTGCTGCTTCTTGAGCATGGCGAAGCCGAAGGTGATCGACGACAGCAGCAGGAAGGCCGTGTTCATCGCCACCAGCGGCAGGTCGAACAGGTCGGCGCCGGTCGGGCCGGCGGCGTAGCTGCGGCCCAGCACGCCATAGGTGGCGAACAGGGCAGCGAAGATGAGGCAGTCGCTCATCAGGTAGAGCCAGAAGCCCAGCGCGGTGCCATTGGCCGTATGGGGTTCCTCGGCCAGATGGTAGTCGCGGGGTTCAATGGCGCCCGCGGCGCCGGCGTTCATGCGGAGTTCAGACATTGCGTGCAAGCAGTTCGGTGCGGGCATCTTCAGTCGCAGCAACTTCCGATGCTGGGATGTAGAAATCGCGCTTGTAGTTGAAGGTATGGACGATCGAGATCAGCACGATGGCGGCAAACGTCAGGCCGGCGAGCAGCCACATGTGCCAGATCATCGCGAAGCCGAACACGGTCGCCACCATGGCGATCACGAAACCGGCCGCGGTGTTCTTGGGCATGTGCAGGGCCTTGAAGCCCGTGAGGGGGCGCTTGTAGCCGTGCTTCTTCATGTCCCACCACGCATCGATCTCGTAGACCTTGGGCGTCATGGCGAAGTTGTAGTCGGGCGTGGGCGAAGCCGTGGACCATTCCAGCGTGCGGCCGTCCCATGGGTCGCCGGTCACGTCGCGCAGCGCCGCGCGGTTGCGGAAGCTAACCCACAGCTGCACCAGGAAGGCGCCGATGCCGGCGGCAACGATCACCACGCCGACCGTGGAGATGTACAGCCAGATGTTGTAGGCGTCGTCTTCGAACACGTTGACGCGGCGCGTCGCGCCCATCAGGCCCAGGATGTACAGCGGCGTGAAGGTGACCCAGAAGCCCACCAGCCAGCACCAGAACGACACCTTGCCCCAGAACTCGTCGAGCATGAAGCCGAAGGCCTTGGGGAACCAGTAGTTGATGGCCGCGAACAGGCCGAACACCACGCCGCCGATGATCACGTTGTGGAAGTGGGCGATCAGGAACAGGCTGTTGTGCAGCACGAAGTCGGCCGGGGAACGGCCAGCAGCACGCCGGTCATGCCGCCGATGGCGAAGGTGGCCATGAAGCCCACGGTCCACATCATCGGCACGGTGAAGCGGATGCGGCCCTTGTACATCGTGAACAGCCAGTTGAAGATCTTCGCCCCGGTCGGGATGGAGATGATCATCGTGGTGATGCCGAAGAACGAGTTCACGCTCGCGCCCGAGCCCATCGTGAAGAAGTGGTGCAGCCAGACCAGGTAGGACAGGATGGTGATGGCCACCGTCGCATACACCATCGAGGTGTAGCCGAACAGGCGCTTGCGGCTGAACGTGGCGGTGATTTCCGAGAACACGCCGAAGGCCGGCAGGATCAGGATGTACACCTCTGGGTGGCCCCAGATCCAGATCAGGTTCACGTACAGCATGGCGTTGCCGCCCATGTCGTTGGTGAAGAAGTGCGTGCCCAGGTAGCGGTCGAGCGACAGCAGCAGCAGCGTGGCCGTCAGCACCGGGAAGGAGGCGACGATCAGCGCGTTGGTGCACAGCGAGGTCCAGACGAAGATCGGCATCTTCATCAGCGTCATGCCGGGGGCGCGCATCTTGATGATGGTCACCAGCAGGTTGATCCCGGACAGCGTCGTGCCGACCCCGGCGATCTGCAGGGCCCAGATGTAGTAGTCGAGTCCGACACCCTCGGGGTTGTGGCCGAGGTTGGAAAGCGCCAGCCAGCCCGAGGTCGAGAACTCGCCGACGAACAGCGACACCATCACCAGGATCGCGCCGGCGGTGGTCATCCAGAAGCTGAAGTTGTTCAGGAACGGGAAGGCCACATCGCGCGCGCCGATCTGCAGCGGAATGATGTAGTTCATCAGGCCCGTGACCAAAGCCATGGCCACGAAGAAGATCATGATGGTGCCGTGCGCCGTGAAGATCTGGTCGTAGTGGTGCGGCGGCAGGAAGCCCACGCCGTCCACGGTGGCCACGGCCTGCTGCATGCGCATCATCAGCGCGTCGGCAAAGCCGCGCAGCAGCATGACGATACCCAGGATCATGTACATGATCCCGATCTTCTTGTGGTCGATGCTGCAGATCCAGTCGCGCCAGAGGGTGCCCCAGAGCTTGAAGCGGGTCAGCAGGGTGAGGATCGCCAGGCCGCCCAGAACCACGCCGGCAAAGGTCGCCAGAAGGATCGGGTCGTGCAGCGGTATCGATTGCCAGCTCAACCGTCCGAAGATCAGTTGGGCCGTATCAAATTGATCAGACATAAAGGGTCTCTTGTGAGGTGGTCGGCAGGGCAGGCTTGCCTGGCGTGCCGACCACCGAATTGCTTATTGCTGGATGACGGCTTCGGAAGCGACGCCAGGCTCCAAAGCGGCCGTGATCTTCGCGGCGTCTTCGGTCGTGCAGATGTCGCCCGACAGGTTCAGGCCCTTGGCGCGCATGTAGGACTGGCCGCCGGCCTTGTCGATGGCCATCATGGTGTGCATGCACATCTGGCCTTCTTCCACGCAGCGGTTGAGCACCGTGTGGTAGAGCTTGGGATCGACATTGCCGAAGCGCTGGACCGGATGGCGCTCGGTGGGCTTGACCAGCTCGAGGTAGGTCGTGCGGTCCAGCGTGCCACCTTCGGACTTGGCCTTGGCGATCCAGTCGTTGAAGCCGGCTTCGGTCAAGCCATGGAACTTGAAGTTCATGTGCGAGAAGCCGGGGCCGCTGTAGTGCGTGGACAGGCCCTTGTAGACGCCTTCCTTGTTGATGACGGCATTGAGCTCGGTCTGCATGCCGGGCATGGCATAGATCATGCCGGCCAGGTCGGGCACGTAGAACGCGTTCATCGTGGTCGTGGAGGTGATCTTGAAGTGGATCGGGCGGTTGACCGGCGCAGCCAGTTCGTTCACCGTGGCGATGCCCTGCTCGGGATAGAAGAACAGCCATTTCCAGTCCATGGCCACGACTTCCACCGTCAGCGGCGTGACGTTTTCCGCCAGCGGCGTCTGGTGGTCGATGCGGTCGAGCGGACGATAGGGGTCGAGCTTGTGGGTGCTGATCCAGGTGATCGCGCCGAGCACGATCACGATGGCCAGCGGCGCGGTCCAGATCAGCAGTTCCAGCTTGGTCGAATGGTGGAACTCGGGGTCGTATTCGGCCTCGGTGTTCGACTGCCGGTACTTCCAGGCGAAGAAGAAGGTCGCCAGGATCACGGGGACGATGATCAGCAGCATCAGGTAGGTGGCCACCATGACCAGATCGCCTTGCTGTGCGGCGACATCGCCTGCGGGGTTGAGAACTACGGCTTTGCTGCAGCCGCCGAGGGCGGCAAGCAGCGCGGTAGCTGTGAGCCACGCAGGCCCACGGATTTCCTTGGATTGAAGCATGTCATGGGCGCGCCCGAGCGCGCTTAGGTGTAAACGTGAGTTGGGAAACAGCGTAAATGTAATAAAACGGCGAAAAATGTCGATTGGACATTTTGTCCTACGTGCGCACGGGGGCGCATGCCGACATTCTGGGTAGCGCAGCGAATTTTCATGTAGGCGGGAGAGCCGTCGGGGCGTCGGCCCGGTGGGAGTGGTCGGGTGGATGCAGGCAGCCGTCGGGCTGTAGTTGTTGGCTGACATGTGCAGGCGTCAAAGACGTACTGGGCTCGGCGGTAGACGGGCGTAGAAACGGCTAGTCAACTGAATGGGAGGTATCTTCATGAGCGCAACCGGTTACACAGCACCTTCCACAGGGGGTTACGAGAGCCCCCAGGCATTGTCCCGTGCAGATACGCACGAAGAGGTCAGCCCTGGCGATATCGCGGTGGGCGTCGTCATTGGACGGTCGGCGGAATATTTCGACTTTTTCGTATTCGGCATCGCTTGTGTGCTGGTCTTTCCGGCACTGCTGTTTCCCTATATGGCGCGCATCGACGGCACGCTGGCGTCGTTCGCGATCTTCGCGCTGGCCTTCATCGCCCGCCCGATCGGCACCGCCATCTCCATGGCCATCCAGCGCCGCTGGGGCCGCGGCACCAAGCTGACGCTGTCGCTGTTCCTGCTGGGCAGCTGCACGGTGGGCATGGCCTTCCTGCCGGGCTACGAGCGCCTTGGCATGTGGGCCATCGTGCTGTTCGCCGCGCTGCGCATCGGCCAGGGCCTGGCGCTGGGCGGCACCTGGGACGGCCTGCCGTCGCTGCTGGCGATCTCCGCGCCGCGCAACCGCCGCGGCTGGTACTCGATGCTGGGCCAGCTGGGCGCACCGGTGGGCTTCTTCCTGGCCGCGGGCCTGGTTGCCTATGTGTATGAAGCGACGACCCCGGAAGAATTCATTGCCTGGGGCTGGCGCTTTCCTTTCTTCGTGGCCTTTGCCATCAACGTGGTGGCGCTGTTTGCGCGCATTCGCATTGTCGTAGGCCAGACGTACTCCCATCTGCTGATGGAAAACGAGCTCGAGGCGGTGAAGACTTCCGAAGTGATGCGCAGCGAAGGCCGCAACGTGGCCATCGGCGCCTTCGCGGCACTGGCCAGCTTCGCGCTGTTCCATCTGGTGACGATCTTCCCGCTGTCGTACATCGAGCTGTACTCCGACCAGCCGGTGGGCGACGTGCTGCGCGTGCAGATGCTGGGCGCCGCCGCTGCCTGCGCGGCGATGGTCGCCTCGGGCTGGCTTGCCGACCGGTTCGGGCGCCGCAACACCCTGGGCACGATGGCGGCGCTGATCTGCGTGTTCAGCTTCGTCGGCCCGGGCCTGCTGGGCAGCGGCCAGGCCGGCAACAACGCCTTCCTGATCATCGGCTTCATCCTGCTGGGCCTGTCCTACGGCCAGTCTTCGGGCACCGTGACGGCCAACTTCACGCCGCACTACCGCTACACCGGCGCGGCGCTGTCGGCCGACATGGCCTGGCTGGTGGGCGCGGCCTTCGCTCCCTGGTGGCGCTGGCCGTGTCGGCACGCTTCGGCCTGTTCGGGCTGGGCATCTATCTGCTTTCGGGCGGCATCTGCACGCTGGCGGCGCTGGCCATCAACCGCCGCATCGAAGCGCGCGACTGATCCGCACCCAGCTGGCCTGGTGCTTGCTGCCCTTGTCCGCACCGCGGGCAGGGGCAGTCTTCATTTGGCTGCCCGTCTGGCGCCATGGCGCTTCGCACAAATCTATAATGGAAGATTGACCCGCTTGCCCAGGCGGCGCGCCTTTTCATGCGAGCGTGCAGGCGCTGCGCACTTCCTAACCATACGCCATGAGCCAACCCACTTTTTCCGTTGCCGAAATCAGGAAGTCGTTCCTGGACTTCTTTGCCTCCAAGGGCCACACCATCGTTGCCTCGAGCTCGCTGGTGCCGGGCAACGACCCGACGCTGATGTTCACCAATTCGGGCATGGTGCAGTTCAAGGACGTGTTCCTCGGCACGGACAAGCGCCCCTACCAGCGCGCCACCTCGGTGCAGGCCTGCCTGCGTGCCGGCGGCAAGCACAACGACCTGGAAAACGTCGGCTACACTGCACGCCACCACACCTTCTTCGAGATGCTGGGCAACTGGTCCTTTGGCGACTACTTCAAGCGCGAGTCGCTGAAGTGGGCGTGGGAGCTGCTGACCGAGGTCTACATGCTGCCCAAGGAGCGGCTGCTGGCGACCGTGTACGCCGAGGACGACGAGGCCTACGACATCTGGACGAAGGAGATCGGCCTGCCGCCGGAGCGCGTGATCCGCATCGGCGACAACAAGGGCGGGCGCTACAAGTCCGACAACTTCTGGATGATGGCCGACACTGGCCCCTGCGGCCCCTGCTCGGAGATCTTCTACGATCACGGCGAGCACATTCCCGGCGGCCCGCCAGGCAGCCCGGATGAGGATGGCGACCGCTTCATCGAGATCTGGAACAACGTGTTCATGCAGTTCGACATGGACGAGCAGGGCGTCTTGACCAAGCTGCCCGCGCCCTGTGTGGACACCGGCATGGGCCTGGAGCGCCTGGCCGCCATCCTGCAGCACGTGCACAGCAACTACGAGATCGACCTGTTCGCTGCCCTCATCAAGGCGGCAGGACGTGAAACGCACACCGCCGACCTGGACAACCCTTCGCTCAAGGTCATCGCCGACCATATCCGTGCGACCTCGTTCCTGGTCAGCGACGGCGTGATTCCCTCCAACGAAGGCCGCGGCTATGTGCAGCGGCGCATCGTGCGACGCGCCATCCGCCACGGCTACAAGCTGGGCCAGAAGACGCCGTTCTTCCACAAGCTGGTCAAGGACCTGGTGGCGGTCATGGGCGATGCCTATCCGCAGCTGCGCGAGCAGGAAGAACGCATCACCGCGGTGCTCAAGGCCGAGGAGGAGCGCTTCTTCGAGACCCTGGCCAACGGCATGGAGATCCTCGACAGCGCGCTGGCGGGCGATGTCAAGGTGCTGCCCGGCGACGTGGCTTTCAAGCTGCACGACACCTATGGCTTCCCGCTGGACCTGTCCAACGACGTGGCGCGCGAACGCGGCCTGAGCGTGGACGAGGAAGGTTTCCGCGCGGCCATGGAGGCGCAGAAGACCAAGGCGCGCGCCGCCGGCAAGTTCAAGATGGACCGCGCGCTCGAATACAGCGGCGCGGCCAGTGCCTTCACCGGCTATGGCGACCTGTCGGCGCCTGCCAGGGTGCTGGCGCTGTATGCCGAGGGCACCAGCGTCGACGAGCTGGCCGCGGGCCAGAACGGCGTCGTGGTGCTCGACAGCACCCCGTTCTACGCCGAGTCGGGCGGCCAGGTCGGCGACCAGGGCCTGATCACGGCCGCGGGCGTGCGCTTCGCGGTGCAGGACACGCTCAAGCTGCGCGCGGACGTGTTCGGCCACCATGGCGTGCTGGAAAGCGGCAGCCTGAAGGTGGGCGACAGCGTCACGGCCGAGGTCGACACTGCGCTGCGCGCCGCCACCATGCGCAACCACTCGGTCACGCACATCATGCACAAGGCGCTGCGCGAGGTGCTGGGCAGCCATGTGCAGCAAAAGGGCAGCCTGGTCAACGCCGAGCGCACGCGCTTCGACTTCACGCATGGCGCGCCCGTCACCGACGCCGAGATCCGCGAGATCGAGCGCCGCGTGAACGAGGAGATCCTGGCGAATTCGGCGACCGAGGCCCAGGAAATGGACATCGAGAGCGCGCAGAAGACCGGCGCGATGATGCTGTTCGGCGAGAAGTATGGCGAGACCGTGCGCGTGCTGGGCATCGGCAGCAGCCGCGAGCTGTGCGGCGGCACCCATGTGCAGCGCACCGGCGACATCGGCCTGTTCAAGGTCGTGGCCGAGGGCGGCGTGGCCGCGGGCGTGCGCCGCATCGAGGCGGTGACCGGCGTGAATGCGCTGGCCTACCTGCAGTCGCTGGAAGACACCGTGGCCCAGGCCGCGGGTGCCTTCAAGGCGCCGGCCACCGAGCTCAAGGGCCGCATCGGCCAGGCGCTCGATCAGATCAAGGCGCTGGAGCGCGAAGTCGCCGCGCTCAAGGGCAAGCTGGCATCGAGCCAGGGCGACGAGCTGGTGAACCAGGCCATCGATATCAAGGGCGTGAAGCTGCTGGCCGCGCGCCTGGAAGGCGCCGATGCCAAGACGCTGCGCGACACCATGGACAAGCTCAAGGACAAGCTGGGCAGCGCCGTGATCGTGCTGGCCGCCGTGGATGGCGACAAGGTGCAGCTGGCCGCGGGCGTGACCAAGGACTGCACGGCCAAGCTCAAGGCCGGCGAGCTGGTCAACCATGTGGCGCTGCAGGTCGGCGGCAAGGGCGGTGGCAAGCCCGACATGGCGATGGCCGGCGGCACCGATGCCACAGCGCTGCCGGCGGCCCTGGCTTCGGTGCAGGGCTGGGTCAGCGAGCGTCTCTAAGGCATCCAGACTGACAAGGCTGCCGCCGGATGCCGTCATGATGGCAGCCGCGGCAGCTTGAGCCGAAGAACTGGATTGCAAAGGAGACGACATGGTCGTACTACACACCACGCTGGCCATCGCACTGGTCATTGGCCTGATCATCTGGTTGCGCGTGGAGCCGGTCATCTCCCTGATGCTGGGCTCGCTCTATCTGGGGCTGGCCAGCGGCGTGGGTTTCACCGACACGCTCACCGCCATCACCGGCGGCTTTGGCGAGATCATGGGCAAGGTCGGCCTGCTGATCGGCTTCGGCGTGGTGATCGGCTCGCTGCTGCATGCCACGGGCGCGTTCAGCCGCATGGTGCAGGCGCTGGTCTCGGCCGTGGGCGCCGGCCGGCTGCCTTATGCCATGGCCGGCGCGATGTCGACGATCTTTCCCTCGATCTATGTGGATGTGCAGGTGGTGCTGGGCGCGCCGGTGGCGCGTTCGGCGGCGCCGCTGCTGGGGCGCACCGGGCTGCCGCTGCTGGCGGGCGCCATCGGCACGGGCATCTTCTCGGGCTATGTGTTCGTGGTGCCGGGCTTGGCTGTCATTCTCATTGCCGGGCAGATGAACGTGAGCCTGGGCTCCTGGCTCGTGGGCGGGCTGGTGATCGGCCTGGCCACGGCGCTGCTGACCACCTTCCTGTTCAGCCTCCTGCTGCGCACGAACTACTGGAAGCCCGAGACCGACGAGGACGCCAGCGAGGCCATGCTCGAGACCGAAGCCCAGGAGGCGCAGGCTCCCGCCGCGGCGCAGGGCCCGGGGCTGCTGCTGTCGGCCGCGCCGATCATCGTGCCGCTGCTGATGATCGCCTTTGGCGCATTTGCCAAGCTCGCCGGCGTCTCCAATGATTTCATCAGCTTCATCGGCAATGCCAACCTGGCGATGTTCGTCGGCCTGCTGGGCGCCTATCTGCTGGCGCGGCGCTGGATCGGCGAGGAGCGCACCACCGAGGCGCTGACGGACGGCTTCAAGACCAGCGGCGAGATCCTGCTGATCACCGGCGTCGGCGGTTCGCTGGGCGCGATCATCACTGCTTCGGGCATGGGCGCGGAGCTGGGCAAGCTGTTTTCCCACGATGCCGGCGGCCCGGTGCTGCTGAGCATCGTGCTGGCCTGGTTCATTGCCGCGGTGCTGCATGTGGCGATCGGCTCGGTGTCGGTCGCCGCGCTGACGGCGGCAAGCATCATCGGCCCGGTGGCAGCGCAGATCGATGTCTCGCCGATCATCATAGGCTTTGCCATCGCCTCGGGCGCGCTGTTCGCGGTGCAGGTCAACAGCAATTTCTTCTGGATGTTCAAGGGGCTGATGGGCCTGTCGACCAAGGGGGCGCTCAAGACGCTGACCATGGTGACCTCCATTGCCGCGGTGGTGTCGCTGGGGCTGGTGCTGCTGGCCAGCATCTTCGGCTGAGGCGCCCATTTCTCTCAAGAGCCTGGACCTGAACCTGCTCAAGGCGCTGGACGCCTTGCTGCAGGAGTGCAACGTGACGCGCGCCGCGGCGCGCCTGGGCCTGACCCAGCCGGCGATGAGCGGCATGCTGACGCGGCTGCGCGAGAGCTTTGGCGACCCGCTGTTCGTGCGTGCCCAGCGCGGCATGGTGCCCACGCAGCGCGCGCTCGACCTGCGCCAGCCGGTGCAGCAGGTGCTGGCCGAGATCGACGCCTTGCTGCAGCCGCCGCTGTTCGATCCGGCCACCGCGCAGCTGACTTTCACCATTGCCTCGACCGACTATGCGCTGCGCGCGATTGCCGTGCCCTTCGTGGCCGCGCTCAAGCCGCTGGCGCCGCAGATCCGCGTGTCGCTCGTGCCGGTCGAGAACGGCCAGGTGGCGGCGCAGCTCGAGCGCGGCCAGATCGGCTTGGCGCTGCTGTCGCCCGAGAACACTCCGCCCGAGATGCATGCACGCACCCTGTACCGCGAGCGCTATGTCTGCGTGCTGCGCGAGGGCACCCGGCGGCGACCGGACGCGGGCTCACGCTCGAGCAGTTCTGCGCGCTGGACCATGCGCTGGGCTCCTATGACGGCGGCGGCTTCCATGGCGTCACTGACGACGCGCTGCTCAAGCTGGGTCAGCGGCGCAGCGTGACGCTGTCGGCCAAATCCTTTTTGATCCTGCCCGAGCTGCTGCGCGCGAGCGACATGGTGGCGATCCTGCCCGAGCGGCTGGTGGCCGGACAGGACGGACTCGCCATCTGCGAGCCGCCCCTGGAGGTGCCGGGTTTCACCAAGTGCGCCGTCTGGCACGAGCGCACGCACCATGATCCCGCGCACCGCTGGCTGCGCGAGCTGCTGTTCCGCATCTGCGCCGAGCGGCACTAGCGGCCGGCACGCAGCGTGATATCGCGCTGCGAGATGAGGATCATAAATTTATAGCATTTGATTTATTTCAGCGGCGCCGTCATCTGGGGAACTGCCGCAGAAATTCTGCGGTTTCTTTTTATTTCCAGCCCTCTCAGAAAATCAGCATGTCCGCATTGTTTTCCCCATTCACCCTCAAGGATGTCACCCTGCGCAACCGCATCGCGGTGCCGCCCATGTGCCAGTACAGCGCCAAGGACGGCTTCACCAACGAATGGCACCAGGTCCACTATCCCTCCATCGCGCGCGGCGGCGCCGGGCTGGTGATCGTGGAGGCCACGGGCGTATCGCCCGAAGGCCGCATCACGCCCGACTGCCTGGGCCTGTGGAACGATGCTCAGGCCGAGGGCCTGGCGCGTATCGCGGCCGCGATCAAGGCCGGCGGCGCCGTGCCCGGCATCCAGATCGGCCACGCCGGCCGCAAGGCCAGCGCCAACAATCCGTGGGAGGGCGACGAGCACATCGCCGAGGGCGATCCGCGCGGCTGGCAGCCGATCGCTCCTTCGGCCATTGCCTTCGGTGGCGGCCTGCCGCGCGTGCCCAGCGAGATGACCCTGGTGGACATCACGCGCGTCAAGGCCGATTTCGTCGCTGCCGCACGCCGCGCGCGCGATGCGGGCTTCGAATGGCTGGAGCTGCATTTCGCGCACGGATACCTCGCCCAGAGTTTCTTCTCGGCGCATTCCAACCAGCGCACCGATGCCTATGGCGGCAGCTTCGACAACCGCGCGCGCTTCCTTCTGGAAACGCTGGCCGCGGTGCGCGAGGTCTGGCCCGAGAACCTGCCGCTGACGGCGCGCTTTGGCGTGATCGAGTATGACGGCAAGGACGAGGAAACGCTGGCCGAGTCCATCGAGCTGGTCAAGCGCATGCGCGCGGGCGGGCTGGACCTGCTCAATGTCAGCGTCAATTTCGTCATTCCCGATGTGAAGATTCCCTGGGGCACGCCGGCGTTCCTGGCGCCCATCGCCCAGCGCGTGGCGCGCGAAGCCGGTATTCCCGTGGCATCGAGCTGGGGCATCGACGATGTGCAGCACGCCGAGCGCGTGGTGGCCGAGGAGCAGATGGACCTGGTGATGATCGGCCGCGCGATGCTGGCCAACCCGCACTATCCCTATGCGATGGCGCAGATGCTCAAGGAGCAGCGCCCGGACTGGGTGCTGCCGGCGCCTTATGCGCACTGGCTGGAGCGGTATCGCGGGGCGGGGAAGGTGGCGGCCTGATCTTTAGGACGGGTCAGCGCTTGATTTCGAGGACAGGCCGTCCATGGTTCGACAAGCTCACCACGAACGGAATAGCCGGCTCACTACGAACGGTGTTATCCGTTCGTCCTGAGCCTGTCGAAGGATGGACGGCCTGCGCTCGATTTCTCATTGCAGCCTGTCCAAGATGCAATCTCTTATTTCCTGCGAAACACCAGATCCCAAACCCCATGTCCCAGCTTGATCCCCCGGTTCTCGAACTTGGTGAGCGGGCGGTATTCGGGCTGCGGCGCGTAGCCCTCGGCGGTGTTGGCCAGCAGCGGCTCGGCCGACAGCACTTCGAGCATCTGCACCGCATAGGGCTCCCAGTCGGTGGCGCAGTGGATGTAGCCGCCGGGTTTGAGGCGCGCGGCCAGCTTGGCGACCAGCGGCGGCTGCACCAGGCGGCGCTTGTTGTGCTTTTTCTTGTGCCACGGATCGGGAAAGAAGATGTGCACGCCGTCCAGGCTGCCTTCGGGCAGCATGTGGTCGATGACTTCCACCGCGTCATGCCGCAGGATGCGGATGTTGTGGAGGTCCTGCTCGCCGATGCGCTTGAGCAGCGCGCCGACACCGGGTTCGTGCACTTCGCAGCACAGGAAGTTGTCCTCGGGGCGCACGCGCGCGATATGCGCCGTGGCTTCGCCCATGCCGAAGCCGATCTCCAGGATCAGCGGAGCGCTGCGGCCGAAGGCGGCGGTGGCGTCGAGCGGCGCGGCGCGGTACTCCAGCAGGAACTGCGGCCCGACCTCGGCAAAGGCCTTGGCCTGTCCGGTCGTGGTGCGGCCTGCGCGCAGCACATAGCTCTTGATGGTTTTGGGATGGGCCACGCCGGCGGGAGCCGTGCCGTGCGTGGCGTCTTGGGGGGCGTCAGGGCCGGAAGCGGCCGGGTTGGTATGGTGTTCAGTCACAGGGCGAGATTGTAGTGAGCTCGCCAGGCCCGGACCCACAGCGCGAGCGCATCGGCCCGGGATCCGTGGGTGCAATCCGCCACCGGCAGCCCGAGACCCGCTGCCGCAGCGTTCAGCGCGGCGCGGCTGGCGGCGGGGGTGGAGGTGTCGATGGAGCGCGCGCCATGCTGCTTCGACAGCTTTTCGCCATCGGCGCGGCGCACCAGCGGGGTGTGCATGTAGCGCGGCGTGGGCAGGCCCAGCGACTGCTGCAGCAGCATCTGCCGCGGGGTGTTGTCGGTGAGGTCTTCGCCGCGCACGACATGGCTGACCCGCTGCAGCGCGTCATCGACGACGACGGCCAGCTGGTAGGCCCACAGACCGTCGGCGCGGCGCAGCACGAAGTCACCCACGCTTCGCGCCAGATCCTGCGACTGCGGGCCCAGCCGGCGATCCTGCCACAGCAGCCGCCCATCGGACAGCCAGCAGGGCGCGGCCGGGCCTTCGAAGGCCTGCGCACGGCCTGCCATCTTCACGGTGGCGAAGCGCCAGGCGCGCGCCGGGCGGCCGTGCAGGCCGCTGCGGCAGGTGCCGGGGTAGGGGCGCTCCACATGGCGCTCGCGCGCCAGGCCCATCTCTTCCCAGGCCCGTTCGATGTCGCGCCGCGTGCAGGCGCAGGCATAGGCCAGTTGCTGCTCCAGCAGCTGGCGCAGCGCCTGCTCGTAGAAGGCACCGCGCGCGGACTGCCACACCGGGGCTCATCGGGCTCCATGCCGCAGGCTGCGAGCTGCTGCAGGATCAGTTGGTCCGCGCCCGGCATGCAGCGCGGCGGATCGATATCCTCGATACGCACCAGCCAGCGGCCGCCGTGCGCGCGCGTCCAGCCAGCTGGCCAGGGCCGCAACCAGCGAGCCCGCATGCAGCGGGCCCGTGGGGAGGGCGCAAAGCGCCCGACATAGGGAGAACTTCCAGTTTGCAAGCTTGTCATGCCACTTTCAGGGCCAGCTCCAGGCCCGACACGAACGCGTCTTCCACGCGCGCGCCCAGGCACCAGTCGCCGCAGACGCCGAGGCCGGTCTTGCGGTTCCACAGGAACGCATGGCCCAGCGTGCTCATGGTCTGCGCATGCGGCCAGAAGCGGCTGCTGACGTGGCTGGGAGCGGCGTGGATGCCGGTGATCTCGGCAAAGGCCTTCTGCAGCTTGGCCTGGATGCGCGGCGCGTCGTCGTAACGGTGTTCGTGCGACCAGGCCGGGCTGGCCTGCACCGTCCAGCGTTCCATGGAGGAGCGTCCGGGCTTGGAGGATTCGCGCGCCAGCCAAGCAATGCGGTGATGGGTGCTGCGCGCCGCGTTCCAGTGCGGCCCCAGCGTCGTGAGGCCGGGTTGCTGGGCCTGGGCAAAAGTCAGGTGCAGCGTCCAGCAAGGCGCGATGTCGATCTCGTCGAGCGCCTGGCAATGCAGCTCGGCCAGGCCCGTGGGCGCCAGCAGCGTGCGCGCCAGCGGCGCGGGCAGCGCCAGCAGCACGGCGTCGAAGCCGGCATGCACGGCCTGCTGCGCGGGGTCGGCGTTCTCGGTCTGCAACTGCCAGCGCCCGGGCTCGAGCCGGTCGCGCTCGATGGCCGTGACGCGGCACTGCGTCAGCAGCTGGCCGGCGTCCAGAAGCGGCCGGGCCCAGGCCGCGGCCAGGCTCTGCATATGGGGCGTTGCCACCCAGTGCGATTCGCGCGGCGGCGGCACGGCGCTGGCGACGCGGCCGGCGCTGTCGAGCACGCGAATGGTGGTTGCGCTCCAGGGGCGGCACAGCTGGGGGTCGAGCGCCAGCACCTGCTCGAAACGCGCGTCGCGCACGGTGAAGTATTGCGCCCCGGAGTCGAAGCTGCCATGCGAGGTGGAATGCACGGCCATGCGCCCTCCGACCTCGGCGCCCTGCTCGAACAGCTTGACCTGATGGCCGGCCTGCACCAGCGTGCGGGCGCAGGCCAAGCCGGCGATGCCGGCGCCGATCACGGCAATCGTCTGCGGTCGGTGGCGCGCGCGGCGCGGGTGCCGCGCGGCGGTGGGCAACGGAGAAGGGAGCGTGCGCATAGCAGTCATGACAAGCCTTTCGTGGGATGCAAGGAGGCAGGTGGGAGGTCTCTCGATGCCTCGACCGTGGACTGACTCTACACCCTTCGCGCACCGGTTGACGGCTCAGAGGTCCTGATGGTTTTCCAGCAAGGCGGTGCGGGTGGTGGGATTGGCGAGCTTCTCGAGCCACCACTGCAGCGCGCGCCCGGGGCTGGCATGGCCCGAAGTGGTCCAGGCATATTGCAGGCGCAGCGTGCGCCGCGGGCGCACCACCTCGCGCACCACCAGGCGTCCGGCCTGCAAATGCGCGTTGACCATGCCCTGCGGCAAAAAACCGTAGCCCAGTCCGCGCAGCTGGGCCTCGACCTTGGCCGCCATGCTGTCCACCGTGAGCACCGACTGGCCGCCGAGCACGCCCACGCTGGTGGTGTCGCGCGAGGCGGAATCGGCCACCGCCACCACGCGGTGCTGCAGCAGCGTGTCGTCATTGATCGGCTCGGGCACCCGCGCCAGCGGGTGGCTGGGCGCGACGGCCAGGCAGAATGCCATCTCGCCGAGCTCCTGCAGCTGGATGCCGGCGATGTTGCTGGCATTCACCGCAACGCCGATGGCCAGGTCGGCGCGGCCCATGCTCAGCGGCTCGAGCGTGCCGCTCAGGATGCCATCGCGCAGTTTCAGGCGCGTGGGGGACTCGAGCGCATAGAAAGCCTCGACCAGGTCGAACAGCGGACCGCGGGCCAAGGCGCCATCGGCGACGATGGTCAGCTGCGGCTCCCATCCCGTGGCCACGCGGCGCACCCGGTGCGCGACGGCATCGATGTCCTGCAGCAGCCGCGCGCCCTCGCGCAGCAGCTCGAGGCCGGCCTCGGTGGGCTGCGCCTGGCGCGAGCGCCGGTCGAACAGCAGCACGTCCAGCGCGTCCTCGATCTGCCGCACGCGGTAGGTCAACGCGCTGGGCACCAGCCCGAGCGCGCGCGCGGCCGCGGCAAAGCTGCCGGTATCGGCAATGACCTGGAGCATGGCCAGGCTGTCGGGGGTCAGGGCATCGCGGGGGGTGGACATGGCAGGGGCCGATTCAGGGGATTCGAAGATGCCGGCAGGCCGGCCGCGGCGGCCCATGCCGCGCGTGCCTTGTGGCGCGGGCCTACAGCGCTCCGGGCGGCAGCTGGTCGGCGGGCACGGTGTCCAGCGATGGGTCCAGCACGCGCCGCTCGTCGAAGACGAAACAGCCGCCGCGGTAGTGCGCGCCGTCCGTCTCCTCGAAATATTTGAGGATGCCGCCCTCAAGCTGATAGACATGTTCGAGCCCTTGCTCGCGCATCAGGATCGCGGCCTTCTCGCAGCGGATGCCGCCGGTGCAGTAACTGACCACGGTCTTGTCCGCCAGTTCGGCGCGGTGCGCCGCCAGCGCCGCGGGGAACTCGGTGAACTTGGCGATGCGCCAGTCGATGGCGGATTCGAACGCGCCGGCATCGACCTCGAAGTCGTTGCGCGTG
This sequence comes from Comamonas endophytica, assembly GCF_023634805.2. Lineage (NCBI taxonomy): Bacteria > Pseudomonadati > Pseudomonadota > Betaproteobacteria > Burkholderiales > Comamonadaceae > Comamonas > Comamonas endophytica. Next base: position 3,671,925 of record NZ_CP106881.1, on the reverse strand, counting down.
TCGAGCGTCACCACCGGCCGCCCTGCGTCGTCATGGCCCTGCTCGAGCCACTGGCGCAGGCGCGCGGGGCTCACGGCGGGCGCGCGGCCGAGCGCCGGCTTGATGGTGGGATGGTCCATGCGGATGATCTCGCGCTTGACCTTGACCAGCATCTTGCGAAAGGGCACCTGCTGCGACCAGCTTTCCTTGGGCGCGAGGTCGGCAAAGCGCGGATCGGCGCGCAGTTCATCGACGAAGCCGCGCACGCGCTCTGCGGGCCCGGCCAGGAAGAAATTGATGCCTTCCTCAGCCAGCAGGATGGTGCCCTTGAGAGCGGCGGCATTCGCGCGCTCAGCAAGCGTGTCGCGCAGCGCGGGCGCATCGGGCAATGCCACGAATTTGTAGCAGGAGATATTGAGAATGTCGGTCACGGATGGAAATGCCTGGAGCCCGCCGGGGCGCTGCCTGCGCGCCGGCTTGGCCTGCGGCTTCAGGGGGTCAGAATCGATTTGATCTTGTTGGCCAGCTGTGCCACGGACAATGCCGCGGCGCAGCCCGGCGTGGCCTGCAGCAGCAGCTGGCGGCGCATGACCGACTCGCGCACCGCAGGGTCGGCCGGGATGTCGCCCATGTGCAGCAGCCGCACCGGCTGGCCGTCCTCGGTGGTCACGAAGCGGTTGAGCACCTGCTGCAGTTGCCCGGTGATCGCGCGCCCGTCGCCGGGGCGCGCCGCCTGGTTAATGATCAGGCGCATGTGCTGGCGCTTTTGCTGCGTCGCCAGCACCTTGATGGCTGCATAGGCGTCGGTCAGCGAGGTGGGCTCGGGCGTGGCCACGATCATCACTTCGTCGGCCATCGACACGGAAAACAGCACCACGTCGGAGATGCCGGCGCCGGTGTCGAGCAGGATGACGTCGAAGCGCGGCGCCATGGTCTCGACCACCTGCAGGAACTTGGCACGGATCTCGGGCGTGAGATGCGAGTACTCGACCATGCCGGAGCCCGCCAGCAGCACCGAGAAACCGCCCGGGCTGGGCAGCAGCGCGTCCTCCAGATCGGCCTTGCCGGTGAAGACGTCATGCAGCGTGATCTTCGGGAACAGGTTCAGCACCACGTCCAGATTCGCCAGGCCCAGGTCGGCGTCGAGCACCAGGACTTTCAGGCCATGGCGCGTCAACGCGGCGGCAAGGTTGGCCGAGACGAAAGTCTTGCCAACGCCGCCCTTGCCGCTGGTGATGGCAATGATGCGGGCACGCTGCTGGGAACGCGTGCGCACCGCCTCGCCCATGGGCGTGCTCGTGGGAAGGGCGGGATGGGAGGGCAGAACGGCGTCGCTCATCGCATTGCTTTCACCGGCCGGTGTGCCGGCCGCTGGCGTCGGCCAGGGGAACCGTCGACCGATCCACGTCAGCCGGGGGGTAATACGTGGACAGGGGGCCAAACAACATGCTCTTTTCTTCCGCACTCACGGTGCTGTCGGGTTGCTCTTCGATGCAGATACGGTTGCGACCGGCGGATTTTGCCTGATAGAGCTGGTTGTCCGCGCGCTCGATCCACAGCTGGGTGGTGCTGCGGATCCACTGCAGCGCGTAGGCGCCGCCGATGCTGACGGACACGTTGAGCGCCAGGGCCGGCGAGACGCGGATCATCGTGGACTCGACCGCCTCGCGGATGCGTTCGGCGATCGCGCGGCCATAGGTGGCCTGGCAGGAGGGCAGCACGATGGCGAATTCCTCGCCGCCGTAGCGCGCCAGTGTGTCCATGGGGCGCACGCAGCCGAGCAGGGTGCGCGCCACCGATTGCAGCACCATATCGCCCGCGATGTGCCCGTGCGTGTCGTTGATCTTCTTGAAGTGGTCGATGTCGAGCATCAGCAGCAGTGCCGCCTCGCCCGATCGCGCCATGCGATCGACCTCGCGCTCGAGCACGCTGCGGAAATGCCGGCGGTTGGCGAGCCCCGTGAGCGGATCGCGCAGCGACAGCTCGCACAGCCCGTCGATCAGTGCCTGGAGGTAACGCGTCGGGGTTTCGTTGGGCAGGCCCTGGCCCGGCGCACCAGACTGGGTCACCAGGCTGTGGGCCGTAGACAGGCGCAGGTCGCGCAGGAAAACGGATTGGTAGGTCGCGGAACCAGTCACAAAATGCAAATCAGTGTTGCCAGAGTGTATCAGCCTCGCAGTTCCTGTTCACAAATCAGGAAGGCTGCCGCGCCAGATGCTGCAGCGCCGCCAGGGCTTCGACATCGGTGCGGTAGAGTGCCAGATCGGGCGCAGGCTGCAGCACCCCCGCGCGCCGCAGGCCGTTTTCGACGGGCAGCTTGAGCCCGCTGACGTGCAGTGTGCCACCGCGCTGGCGCAGCAGTCCACGGATGCGCGCAAAAGTCTCTATGCCAGTGATGTCGATGCGGTTGATGGGCTGGGCCAGCAGGCACAGGTGCTGCATCTGCGGATGCGCGCCGAGATGGTCGACGACGCGCTGCTCGAGCGCGCGCGCCGAGGCGAAATCCAGCTCGGCATCCATGCGCAGCACGAAGGCGCCCGGCGCAATCGCTGGCAATTGCCACAGGTGCCGGTCGCGCAGGCTGCCGTCCGCATGCAGCCCGGCCTCGATGATGCGCGGGTGCAGGCGCTGGTAGAGGAAATGGCACAGGCCCATGACGATGCCGGCCAGCACGCCCCAGTAGAGCTGCGGCGCGGTGGCCAGCGTCAGCGCGCAGGTGGCCAGCCCGATGCAGGCCTCGGTGCGCGAGATGTGCCAGAGCCGGAACATGGTGCGCGGCTTGATCAGGTTGAGCACGGCCGTCACCACGATCGCCGCCAGCGCCGATTGCGGCACATGGTAGAGCGCGGGCGTGAGCCACAGCAGCACGATGAACACGAAGCCGATGGCGAACACCGTGGCCCAGCCGGTGCGCGCGCCGGCCATCAGGTTCACGGCCGAGCGCGAGAACGAGGCGCTCGTGGCGAAGCTGCCGCACAGCCCGGAGCTGATCTTGGCCATGCCCTGGGCCAGCAGATCCTGGTTCTCGTTCCAGCGCGTGCCGGCCTGCTGGTGCTCGGCCTGGGCGCTGGAGGCGGTCTCCAGGAAGCTCACCAGCGAGATCACAAGCACCGGCATGATCAGCGCCGCGAATTCGCTGCCTTCGAGCCACTGGGGCCAATGCAGGGAGGGCAGGCCAGCGGGCAGCGTTCCCACGACGTCGCCGCCGCGGTCGGCAAAGCCCGTGGCCCAGCTCAGCACGCCGGCCAGGCCGGCGACGGCCATGGCGGCCGGAAAACCGGCACGCCAGCGCTTGAACGCCAGCAGCAGCGCCACGCTTGCCAGGCCGATGCCGGCGGCGCGCAGGTCGAAGTGGTGCAGCGACGGGGCGGAGAAGAACGCATTCCAGGTGGTGCGCAACCCCAGCAGCGCCGGCAGCTGCGAGGCGAGGATCAGCAGTCCGGCCGCCTGCGTGAAGCCGTTGAGCACCGGCGAGGTCACGAGATTGAGCAGCCAGCCCGCGCGCAGCGCGCCCAGCATGCATTGCAGCAGCCCCGAGAGCAGCGCGATCCAGACCGCGAGATTGACCCAGTGGGCGCTGCCCGGTTCGGCCAGGCCCATCAGCGAGGCGCCGATCAGCAGGCTGGTCAGCGCCGTCGGCCCCACGCCCAGGCGCGGCGAGGCGCTCCACAGAACGGCCACCAAGGCCGGAATCAGCGACGCGTAGATGCCCGTCACCAGCGGCATGCCCGCGAGCGCCGCATAGGCCACGCCCTGGGGCAGCAGCATCAGGCCGACGGTCATGCCGGCCCAGAATTCACCCAGCAGGAGCTCGGGGCGGGGACGGGGCCAGGCAAGAAAGGGAAAGCAGCGGGTGAGGTCGGGCATGGGCAGCATTGTGCGGCAGCGCGCAGGGGGTCGGCGTGTTGGGCGCCTGTCCTACGCAGGCTTCGGCTGGTTCCGACGGTGCGCTCCGGAGGGCGGAAATACATTCTCATCACCAACAACACGCAGGGCCCCGGCCCGAGGAGCAATCAACATGATCCAGCCACGTCAACGCATTCTTTCCATCCTGGCCGTGACCACCCTGGCACTGGGCTTGTCGGCCTGCGGCAAAAACGAGGACCAGACTGCCGGCCAGCGCCTGGATTCGGCTGTGGCGCGCACCGAGCAAGCCGCCGACAACGCGGCGCAACGCACGGAAGAAGCCACCCGCTCGGCCGGGGCGCGCATCGAAGCGGGTGCGGAGCGTGCAGGCGACGCCGCCAGCAATGCCGCCGACCGCGTGGGCGATGCCACCAGCAATGCCGCCAACAACGCGATGAACGTGGCTGGCGAAGCCACCACCACGGCCGAGATCAAGGCGGCTCTGGTCAAGGATTCCGAGCTGAGCGCGCTGCAGATCAATGTCGACACCAAGGACGGCGTCGTCACGCTCAACGGCACGGCGCCCAGCGAGAGCGCCAAGACCCGCGCCGGTGAAATCGCCAAGGGCGTGGGTGGTGTCAAATCGGTCAACAATATGCTGACCGTGCAGGCCCGCTAAGCGGCCCGGTCCTCGGGGTGCGGTGATGCCGTGTCCCTACCTGCGCCATCAGGCGCGGGCTGCCGTCTTCCCGGCTGCAGGCGCCCTTTCACAGGGCGCCTGCACTGCCTTGTGGCGCGAGGGACTGCAGGCAGCGCAGCGGACGATGTTGCGCGGCGGGGCATGCCGCGGCGCTACCATTGCCCCATGAAACAACCCGACCTCGACCTGATCACCGCACTGGTCCACCATCCCTATCAGCCGCCGTCCGACTTCGTGGCGCTGCAGCCTGCAGTGCACAAGGCGTCCACGGTGGTTTTTCCCGATGTGGCGGCCCTGCGCAACCGCCGTTGGCTGGACAAGAGCGGCTATACCTATGGGCTGCATGGAACGCCCACCAGCTACCAGCTCGAGGAGCGCCTGTGCACGCTGGAAGGCGGCAAGCAGTGCCTGCTGGCGCCCAGCGGTCTGGCGGCGATAGCCTGCGTCGCGCTGGCGCTGCTGGGCACCGGCGACGAGGTGCTGATCCCCGACAATGCCTACGGGCCGAACAAGTCGCTGGCGCAGGCCGAGCTGCTGCAGTGGGGCATTTCGCATGCCTTCTACGATCCCATGGACGTGGCCGACCTCGCGGCGCGCATCACGCCGCGCACCCGCCTGGTCTGGCTGGAGGCGCCGGGCTCGGTCAGCATGGAGTTTCCCGACCTGGCGGCCATGGTGGCGCTGTGCCGCGAGCGCGGCGTGATCTCGGCGCTGGACAACACCTGGGGCGCGGGGCTGGCCTTCAGGCCCTTCGACCTCGATGGCGACGGCAGCCACCGGCTGGGCGTCGACATCTCGGTGCATGCACTGACCAAGTACCCGAGCGGCGGCGGCGACGTGCTGATGGGCAGCGTGATCACCGTGGACCAGGTACTGCACCTGCGCCTGAAGCTCACGCACATGCGGCTGGGCATCGGCGTGTCGGGCAACGATTGCGAAACCCTGCTGCGCGCGCTGCCCAGTGTGGCCTTGCGCTACCGCGCCCATGATGCCGCCGCGCGCGAGCTCGCCGGCTGGCTGCAGCGGCACCCGTGCGTCGTGCAGGTGCTGCACCCGGCGCTGCCGGGCTCGCCCGGGCATGCGCACTGGCAGCAGCTGTGCGGCGGGGCTTTCGGCGGGCAGGGCGCGGCGGCCGGGCTGTTCAGCGTGGTTTTCGATCCACGCCACAGCCAGGCCCGGGTCGATGCGTTCTGCGACAGCCTGCGCCTGTTCAAGCTCGGCTACAGCTGGGGCGGCCCGACCAGCCTGGTGGTGCCCTACGAGATCGAGAGCATGCGCGAGCGCGCGCTGCCGCAGCTGCGGCCCGGCACCGTGGTGCGCTTCAATGTGGGGCTGGAAGCCGTCGAGGACCTGCGCGCCGATCTGGCGCAGGCACTGGAAGCGGCTTTTTCCTGACCCTTTTTCGAAGGTGCGCGCCGGCGCGCTGCGGGCGAAGGCGCCGCCCGGGCGGGCCTCAGGGTCGTGAGGATGAAGCCGCAACCGAGGGCTGGTACAGTAGGCGCAGCGTCAAATCAACGAAAGAGCACATTGGCAACACCCAACTACGGATACGAAAAACGGCAACGCGAGCTCGCCAAGAAGCAGAAGAAGCAGGACAAGGAGCGCGCCAAGGAGCAACGCAGGAGCGAGGTGGCCGAGCATCCGGGCGCAGGCCAGGCGGCTCCCGACGCCGATCCCGCGCCGGATGCGGACATGCCGGTTACGGACGTGCCGGTTACGGACGTGCTCCCGCCCAGCGCGGGCCGCTGATCGCCCGGCGCGATGCCCTGTGCGGGGCGCGTGGCACAGCCCGGGCCGGGTCGGCCTCGGCGCAGGCTGCGCAAATCAGGGCTGCTTGAGCAGGGGCTCCAGATGCGGCCACACGTTTTCCAGCATCCGCGGATGCGCCCGGGCGGCGGGATGGATGCGGTCGGGCTGGAACCAGGCGGCAGCGTCCGGCACATCGGCAATGCCGGTGAGCAGGAAGGGCAGCAGGGCCGCCTTGCTCTGGCGCGCCACCTCCGGGAACACCGCGCTGAAGTCGCGCCCGTAGGCGCCGCCATAGTTGGGCGGCACCTGCATGCCCAGCAGCAATACCCTGGCACCCGCCGCCTGGGCTGCGCGCGTCATGGCCAGCAGGTTGTCGCGCGTCCCCGCCACCGGCAGCCCGCGCAGTGCGTCGTTTCCGCCAAGCTCGATCACCACCACCGTCGGCTGGTGCTGCCTGAGCAGATTGGCCAGCCGTGCACGCCCTCCCGCCGTCGTGTCGCCGCTGACGCTGGCGTTGATCACGCGCGCATCAGGCATGCTTTTTGCCAGCCGCTGCTGCAGCAGCGCCACCCAGCCCTGACCCCGGGCCAGGCCGTATTCGGCGCTGAGCGAATCGCCCACCACCAGGACCACGGGAGGCCGGGCGGATTTGGCGGGCGCGGCGATACCGTTGCCGCAGGCCGTGGCAGCCGCCGCTGCCAGCAGCCAGCGCCGCCTGTCGATTGCTTTCAATTTCATGCGATCCAATTCAGTTGATATGCCAGCATCCCTTGTACCACCCCCTTTGCTTGAAATCGAGCACCTTTCCAAGTCGGTTGCCGATTCCACGGGTTCGCTCGACATCCTGCGCGATATCCATGCCTCGTTCGCGCGCGGCGAGAGCGTGGCCATCGTCGGCGCCTCCGGCTCGGGCAAGAGCACGCTGCTGTCCATCCTGGCCGGGCTCGACACGCCCAGCGCGGGCACGGTGCGCCTCGAGGGACAGGACCTGTTTGCGCTGGACGAGGACGACCGCGCCGCGCTGCGCGCGCAAAAGCTCGGCTTCGTGTTCCAGAGCTTTCAGCTGCTGGGCAATCTGACGGCGCTGGAGAACGTGATGCTGCCGCTGGAGCTGGCGGGCCACGGCGCGGCGCGCCAGCGGGCGCGCGAGATGCTGGCGCGCGTGGGCCTGGGCCAGCGCGAGGGCCACTACCCGCGCCTGCTGTCGGGCGGCGAGCAGCAGCGCGTGGCGCTGGCGCGCGCCTTCGTGGTCGAGCCCGCCGTGCTGCTGGCCGACGAGCCCACCGGCAGCCTGGACTTCGCGACGGGGGAGACCATCATGCAGCTGATGTTCGAGCTCAACCGCGAGCGCGGCACCACGCTGATACTGGTCACGCACGACCGGGCCATTGCGGCGCGCTGCGAACGCTGTCTCACGGTGGAGGCCGGGCGCCTGGTCGAATGAACGGGCAAGCCCACGTTGCAACACCCGGAAATCGATGGTGTCTGACGAGTAGCGAAGCAAAAAGCAGCTATGCTCGGCCTGCTATTGGATTCATAGCTTCTTTAATCGTTTGACGTTGTGAACCAGCAGGATTGCCACGGCGCGCTTATGTTCCCATGACTTTTCACATTACGGGCCTGTCGAAAAAGCAACGCATTCTTGTGCCTGCGGTGGTGGTCCTTGTCCTGGGAGTCTCCTTGAGCGCCGGCGCAGGCCTGGCGTTGATGCGCACGCCGCATGCGGCAGGCACTGCCGCCGCTCCGGCGCAGCCCGTTGCCGCCTTTGGCAGCGCATGGGCGGCTGCGGCGCCGGCTCCGGTGGCCACTGCCGGCCCGGCCAAGCCTCCGCCCGCGCCGCGGCAGTCGGCGCTGCCCTGGCTGGTGATGGCTGGCGGCGGGCTGGCATCGCTGCTGCTGGCGGCAGCCACTTACTGGTACCTGCGCCGGCGCCAGCACGCATGGGAGCAAGAGCGCATGCAGGCCACGGCGCTGCACAGCGACCAGCGCATCCAGGCACTTTTCAACCAGGCCGCGGTGGGCGTGGTCCAGCTCGATGCCGAAACCGGGGCCTTCGAGCAGGTCAATCAGCGCTATGCCAGCCTGCTGGGGCTGCCGCTCGATGTCCTGCCGGGGCGGCATTTCAGCGAATTCATCCACCCTGGCGACCGCGCCGAGCACGCATCGCTGATGCAGCGGCTGGGCCGGGGGGAAATGCAGGAGTACCAGCACGAGCTGCGCCTGATCCGCAGCGACGGCTCGATCATCTGGGTGGAGGAAACCGCTTCCTCCATTGGCCGGGGCCCGCGCGGCCAGTCGCTGAACCTGGGCGTGGTGCAGGATGTCACCGAACGCCGGCGTCTCGAGCAGCATCACCGCGAAAACGAGGAACGCCTGCGTGCGGTGCTGCAGCGTCTGCCGGTGGGGCTGGCCATCGTCAGCGAGGAAGGCGACATCGTCTACCGCAACGACCGCTTCGTGTCCACTTGCGGCTATACCGAAGCCGATGCGCCCACCGTGAGCGACTGGTGGGCCGCCACCTATCCCGATGACCGCGCGCGCGCACAGGCCTGCGAGCAGCTGCAGAAAGCCAAGATGCGCGCACGCGCCCTCGACGGCAATCTCCAGCCCGCCGAGTACCGCATCGTCTGCCACGACGGCCGCCTGCGCACGGTGGAGATCGGCGGCGTGGCCATGGACGGCCAGTACCTGATCACGCTGGAAGACCTGAGCCAGCGCAAGGCGGCCGAGGAGGAGATCCGCTACCTCGCGTTCTATGACCTGCTGACGCAGCTGCCCAACCGCCGGCTGCTGCTCGACCGCCTGCAGCAGGCGCTGGGCGCGGGCGCGCGGCGCCAGCGCTCGGGTGCGCTGCTGATGCTGGACGTGGACAACTTCAAGACGCTCAACGAGACGCGCGGCCACGACCAGGGCGACGCGCTGCTGCGCCAGGTCGCGACGCGGCTGCGCGAGGCCGTCGACGGGGCGCACACCGTGGGGCGCCAGGGCGGCGACGAATTCGTCGTGGTGCTCGAGGACCTGGGCGAGGACCCGGTGCAGGCCGCCGCCATGGCCCAGGAGGTCGGCCAGACCATTCTGCGGGCGCTGCGCCAGCCCTATGTGCTCGACGACGGTCAGGACTGCCATGCCACGGTGAGCATCGGCGCCACCATCTTCCAGGGGCTCGACGATACCGTGGACGAGCTCCTGCGCCGCGCCGACCTGGCCATGTACCAGGCCAAGAAGGCCGGGCGCGACACTCTGCAGTTCTTCGATCCGCGCATGCAGCAGGTGGTGCGCGAGCGCGCGACGCTGGAGCAGGACCTGCGCACCGGTCTGGCCCAGCAGCAGTTCGAGCTGTTCTTCCAGCCGCAGGTCGAGGACGGCAGCATCATCGGCGCCGAGGGCCTGGTGCGCTGGCGCCATCCGGGCAAGGGCTTTGTCTCGCCCGCGAACTTCATTCCGCTGGCCGAGGAAAGCGGCCTGATCGTGCCGCTGGGCGAGTGGGTGTTGCGCACCGCCTGCGAGCAGCTCGCCCGCTGGGCGCAGGATCCGGCGCTGTCGGAGCTGGTGGTGGCGGTGAACGTCAGCCCGCGCCAGTTCTACCAGGCGCAGTTCGTCGACCAGGTGCTGGCGGCGCTGGCGGTCACCGGCGCGCCGCCCTCGCGTCTGAAGCTCGAGCTCACCGAGGGGCTGCTGCTGACCGATATCGACGACACCATCGCCAAGATGGTGCAGCTCAAGCAGCATGGCGTGGGCTTCTCCCTGGACGACTTCGGCACCGGCTATTCCTCGCTGGCCTACCTCAAGCGGCTGCCGCTCGACCAGCTCAAGATCGACCAGAGCTTCGTGCGCGACGTGCTGACCGACCCCAACGACGCGGCGATCGCCAAGACCATCGTCGCGCTGGGCATGAGCCTGGGCTTGCGGGTCATTGCCGAGGGGGTGGAGACCGAGGCGCAACGCGCGTTCCTGCACGAGCATGGCTGCCATGCCTGGCAGGGCTATCTGCTGAGCCCGCCGGTGCCCGTGGCGCAGCTCGAGACCCTGGTGCGCCGCGAAAGGCAGACGGCCTGAGCGCCGTCGTCGCATCGCTTGTCTTTCATGCCTGAGATCAAGACCCTGCTGCTGTTTGCGGCCACCGCGGTGGCCGAGATCGTCGGCTGCTACCTTCCCTGGCTCTGGCTGCGCCACGGCCACGGCGCCTGGCTGCTGCTGCCCGCGGGCGCCAGCCTGGCGGTTTTTGTCTGGCTGCTGACGCTGCACCCCGATGCCTCGGGCCGCGTCTATGCGGCCTATGGCGGGGTGTACGTGGCCGTGGCGCTGCTCTGGCTGTGGCTGGTGGACGGGGTGCAGCCCACGCGCTGGGACCTGCTGGGCGCGTGCGTCGCGCTGGCGGGAATGTGCATCATCGCGTTTGCGCCGCGCGGCGCGTGAATCGGCACCGGCATGCCCGGCCAAAAGCTGCACGCGCCTGCGCTTGCGGCTGGGGCGGGCACGGTATCATTCAGGCCTGTTCCATGAAGCTGTCACTCCACCTCCGTGCGCCTTAACTCGATCAAGCTGTCCGGCTTCAAGTCCTTTGCCGAGCCGACCAATTTCCTGCTGCCCGGGCAGCTGGTCGGCGTGGTCGGGCCCAATGGCTGCGGCAAGTCCAATATCATGGATGCGGTGCGCTGGGTGCTGGGCGAGAGCAAGGCCAGCGAGCTGCGCGGCGAGTCGATGCAGGACGTGATCTTCAACGGCACCACGCAGCGCAAGCCCGCGAGCCGCGCCAGCGTGGAGCTGGTGTTCGACAACAGCGACCACCGCGCGGGCGGGCAGTGGGGCCAGTACGGCGAGATCGCCGTCAAGCGCGTGCTCACGCGCGACGGCAACAGCAGCTACTTCATCAACAACCAGCCGGTGCGCCGGCGCGACGTGCAGGACGTGTTCCTCGGCACCGGCCTGGGCCCGCGCGCCTACGCGATCATCGGCCAGGGCACCATCAGCCGCATCATCGAGTCGCGGCCCGAGGAGCTGCGGCTGTTCCTGGAGGAAGCGGCGGGCGTCTCCAAGTACAAGGAGCGCCGGCGCGAAACCGAGAACCGGCTGTCGGACACGCGCGAGAACCTGACGCGTGTCGAGGACATCCTGCGCGAGCTCAACGCCAACCTCGAGAAGCTGGAGAAGCAGGCCGAGGTCGCGGCCCAGTACCACAAGCTGCAGGGCAGCGTGACGCTCAAGCAGCAGCAGCTGTGGTTCCTCAAGCGCGCCGAATCCGAGGCCGAGCAGGACAAGATACGCGTCGAGGGCCTGCAGGCCGTCAACGACCTCGAGGCGCGCATGGCCGAGCTGCGGCACATCGAGGCCGAGCTGGAAACCATCCGCCAGGCGCACTACACGGCGGGTGATGCCGTCAACCAGGCGCAGGGCCGGCTCTACGAGGCCACGGCCGAGGTCGGCAAGCTCGAGGCCGAGATCCGTTACGTGGTCGAGGGCCGCCAGCGCGTGCAGCAGCGGCTGGCGCAGCTCGCTGAGCAGATCGCCGACTGGGCGCGGCGGCGCGAGGACGCCGAGGTCGAGATAGAGAACCTCGAGGGCGCGGGCATGGATGCCGAGGAGCAGGCCGAGATGCTGGCCGCGCAGCTCGAGGAGCAGTCGCTGCGCCTGCCCGATCTGGAGGACGCATTGCGCCAGGCGCAGCAGGGCGAGAGCGCCCAGCGCGCCCAGGTGGTGCAGGTGCAGCAGCAGATCCAGGTGCTGGCCGCCGAGCAGCGCAGCCTGGGCGAGCAGGAGCGCCAGTTCCAGGCGCGCGACGAACGCCTGCGCGCCGACCGCAATGCGCTGGCGGTGCCCGACGAGGCCCGGCTGAACGCGCTGCGCGGCCAGCTCGAGCAAGCCCAGGAAAGCGCCGAGATCGCCGAGGCCCAGCTGCAGGAACTGCAGGACAGCGTGCCCCAGCTCGACGAGGAGCGGCGCGCGCGCCAGCAGGCGGTCAACACCGAAGGCGCGCGCCAGGCGGAATTGGCGGCGCGCATGGAAGCGCTCAAGGCGCTGCAGGAAAAGCTCAAGACCGACGGCAAGCTCCAGCCCTGGCTGGCCAAGCATGGCCTTGACGGCCTGCCGGGGCTGTGGACGCGCCTGGGCGTGGAGCCCGGCTGGGAGAATGCGCTCGAGGCCGCGCTGCGCGAGCGCATGGGGGCGCTGTCGGTGGGCCGGCTCGACATGGTGCGCGGCTTCCTGGGGGCGGGCGCGCAGGACGCGCCGCCCGCGCGCATGGCTTTCTACAGCACTGCCGATACCCATCCAGGCGCTGCGCCCCAGCCCCACGCCAGTGGCCTGGCGCCCCTGTCATCGCTGCTGCGCGTGAGCGACGCCGGCCTGCAGGCGGTGCTCACGGATTGGCTGCAGGGCTGCTACACCGCGCCCACGCTCGATGCCGCCCTCGACCGGCGCGCCGCGCTGCAGCCCGGCGATGTCATTTACGCGCCCAGCGGCCATGCGGTCACCGCGCACAGCGTGGGCTTCTATGCGCAGGACTCGGAGCAGTCCGGACTGCTTGCGCGCGCCCAGGAAATCGAGCATCTGGAAAAGGAAACCCGGGCCCAGGCGCTGATCAGCGACGAGTCGCGCAGCGCGCTGGTGCGGGCCGAAAGCGCCTATGCCGATGCCTCGCAGCGGCTGATCGCCGCGCGCCGCGAGGCGGGCGAGGCAAGGAACGCAGCCCATGGCCTGCAGGTGGAGGTGCTGCGCCTGACCCAGCTGGCCGAGCAGGCACGCGCGCGCAGTGCCCAGATCGGCGCCGACCTGGAAGAGGTCGAGGCCCAGCTCGGCGACATCGAGGAGCGCCGGGTTGCCGCCGAGGCACGCTTCGAGGAGCTCGACATGCAGCTCGCCGACAGCCAGGAGCGCCACGCGCAGCTTGGCGACCGGGTGCTCGAAGCCGAGCGCCGCCTGAACGAGTCGCGCGAGCAGCTGCGCGCGCTCGAGCGCCAGGCGCAGGAAGCGACCTTCTCGCAGCGCAGCCTGCAGGCGCGGCGCGCCGAGCTCAGCCGCAGCATCGACACCGCGGCGCAGCAGATGCGCGCGCTGGCCGATGAGCAGCAGCGCGCGCAGGACGAGCAGTCGCGCCTGAACGACGCCGCGGCCCAGGGCGGGCTGCAGGACGCGCTGGCGCTGAAGATGGAGCGCGAGCAGGACGTGGGCGCGCGCCGCAGCGAATACGACGAGCTCACCAACCGCCTGCGCGGCAGCGACGAGCGTCGCCAGCAGCTGGAAAAGGCCCTGGAGCCGCTGCGCCAGCGGATCACCGAATTCCAGCTCAAGGAGCAGGCCGCGCGCCTGGGCCTGGAGCAATACAACGGCCTGCTGGCCGATGCGCAGGCCGACCTGGCGGCGCTGGCGCAGTCCATTGCCGAGGGCAATGTGCGCATTCCTGGCATGCAGGGCGAGATCGACCGGCTGCACCGCGAGATCGCGGCGCTGGGCGCGGTCAACCTGGCGGCGCTCGACGAGCTCAATGCCGCCAGCGAGCGCAAGCTGTTCCTCGACGCGCAGATGCAGGACCTGACGGCGGCGATGAACACCCTGGAAGACGCCATCCGCCGCATCGATGCCGAGACGCGCGACCTGCTGTCCGGCACCTTTGACACCGTCAACCGGCATTTCGGCAGCATGTTCCCCGAGCTGTTCGGCGGCGGCCAGGCCAAGCTGGTGATCACCGGCGACGAGATCCTCGACTCGGGCGTGCAGGTCATCGCGCAGCCGCCGGGCAAGAAGAACCAGACCATCCACCTGCTGTCGGGCGGCGAGAAGGCGCTCACCGCCATCGCGCTGGTGTTCGCGATCTTCCAGCTCAACCCGGCGCCGTTCTGCCTGCTGGACGAAGTCGATGCGCCGCTGGACGACGCCAATACCGAGCGCTACGCCAAGCTGGTGTCGAGCATGAGCCGCGGAACCCAGTTCCTGTTCATTAGTCACAACAAGATCGCGATGGAGATGGCCCAGCAGCTGATTGGCGTGACAATGCAGGAGCAGGGCGTGTCGCGCATCGTGGCAGTGGATATGGAGTCGGCCCTGCACATGGCCGAGGCAGTCTGAAACCCTTATTTCCTGGATGCACATGAGTACCTTGCAAATCAGTCTGGCCATCCTTGGCGTCGTGCTGCTGGCATTGATCGTCGCCTACAACAGCTGGTCCGCGCGGCGCAACGCGCCCAAGCGCGCGCAGCCCGAGGAAGACGAGAGCGGCCTGCCGGGGCACCACCAGCCCTACAACCTGACCGAACGCCACGAGCCCGCGCTGGACCTGTCGCATGGCGGGCAGCAGCCCGAGCCGGTCGGGCCGCAGGTAATGCCGCTGGCCCAGGCCCAGGTGCATGACTACGCGCCGGTGCCCGCGCCGGTGCCCGCGCCTGCGGCGCGCCAGGAGCCCGCACTCGATGGCGCGCCTGCGCCCCATGGCGGCGCGCCCCATGGCGGCGCGCCCCATGGCGCAGCGCCAGTAGACGAGGCGTCCAATGGCGGGTTGTCCGATGCCGCCCTGGCGCATGGCATCCCTGCCGCGGCGCCGGCCGAAGCGGCGCAGGCCACGCCCGCGCCCGCCCCCATTCCCCCCGAGCGCCGCCCCAGCCTCGACGCGCTCATCGACGCGATCGCCCCGATCCAGCCCGAGCATGTGATCCCCGGCGAGGGCGCGCTGCAGGTGCAGCCCACGACGCGGCGCGCGGGCAGCAAGCCCTTTCGCATCGAGGGCCTGAACCAGACCACGCGCCAGTGGGAGCCGCTGCAGGCCGGCTCGCGCTACACCGCCTTCCAGGCCGGGGTGCAGCTGGCCAATCGCGTGGGCGCGCTCAACGAGATCGAGTTCTCCGAGTTCGCCGCCAAGGCCCAGGCTTTCGCCGATGCGGTCAGCGGCTCCGTCGACCTGCCCGACATGCTGCAGGAAGTGGCGCGGGCGCGCGAGCTCGACCAGTTCGCCAGCGAGCACGACGCCCAGCTGACTTTCATGCTGCGCGCGCGCCAGGCCGCGTGGAGCCCGGGCTATGTCATGCAGAATGCCGCGCGCCTGGGCTTCGTGCCCCTGTCCATGCCGGGCCGCATGGCGCTGCCTTCGGCCGCGGGCGGCCAGCCGCTGCTGGTGCTGTCCTTCGACGCCCAGGCCGCGATGGCCGAGGACCTCGACCAGTCGGCGATCCTGGAGGTGCTGCTGAGCCTCGACGTGCCGCAGGTGCACCGCAGCGAGCAGCCCTTCACGCGGCTGCGCGAGGTGGCCGACGGGCTGTGCCACGCCATGGAGGGCGTGCTGTGCGACCAGAACGGCCATCCGCTGCCGGCCTCCGTGGTCGATCCCATTGCCGCCGACCTCGAGCATCTCTATGACCAGCTCGACAGCCGCGAGCTGTCGGCCGGCTCGATGCTCGCGCGCCGGCTGTTCAGTTAGTTTTCAGAAGAATGCATGCCGAAGAATCTGGACCTGTTTGCGCCGCCCGGGGACGACCCCGGCGCTGAGATCGAAGCCCTGCGCGCGCAATTGCGCATCTGGGCCCATGAATACTATGTGCTGGACACGCCCAGCGTGCCCGACGCCGAGTACGACCGGCTCTACAGGAGGCTCGAGGCGCTGGAAGCGAAGCACCCCGAACTGGTCACGCCCGACTCGCCCACGCAGCGCGTCATCGGCGCCGTCATGGCCGGCCTCGCGCCGGTCGTGCATGTGGTGCCGATGCTCAGCATCCGCACCGAAACCGACACCGAAGCCAGCGGCGCGCAGGCCTTCGACGCGCGCGTCCGCCGCGAGCTCGGCCTCGACGCCGGGGACCCGCCCGTGGAATATGTGGCCGAACCCAAGTTCGACGGCCTGGCCATGAGCCTGCGCTACGAGGGCGGGCGGCTGGTGCAGGCCGCCACGCGCGGCGATGGCAGCGTGGGCGAGGACGTGACGCACAACATCCGCACCATCCGCCGCATTCCGCAGGTGCTGCCGACCGATGTGCCGCCAGTGCTGGAAGTGCGCGGCGAGGTCTACATGCGCCGCGATGATTTCGAGACGCTCAACGAGCGCCAGCGCGCCGAGGGCGGCAAGACCTTCGTCAACCCGCGCAATGCGGCCGCGGGCGCGGTGCGCCAGCTGGATTCATCGATCACCGCGCAGCGCCCGCTGGCCTTCTTTGCCTACGGTCTGGGCGACATCACGCCCGCGGCGCAGGGCGGGCCGGCATTCGCCACCCATTACGGCATGCTGCAGCAGCTCAAGAAATGGGGCTTCCCCGTGGCGGAGCAGGTGAGCCTGGCGCAGGGCGCCGACGAACTCGTGGCTTTCCACGCCCGCATGGGCGCAGCGCGCGATGAGCTGCCCTACGACATCGACGGCGTGGTCTACAAGGTCAATGCACTGGCGCTGCAGCGCGCGCTGGGCTTCGTCACGCGCGAGCCGCGCTGGGCGGTGGCGCACAAGTATCCGGCGCAGGAGATGGTCACGCGCGTCGAGGCCATCGACGTGCAGGTCGGGCGCACCGGCAAGATCACGCCGGTGGCGCGGCTCGCACCGGTGTTCGTCGGCGGCGTCACCGTCACCAATGCCACGCTGCACAACCTGTTCGAGCTGCGCCGCAAGCGCGTGCGCGTGGGCGATGAAGTGATCGTGCGGCGCGCGGGCGATGTGATCCCCGAAGTCGTCGGCGTGGTGCCGCCGCGCGCCGCGGTGGCCGTGGGCGCCGAGGCCAGCGATGCGCTGGTCGACGCCGCGGAGCAGCCGCCCGCGCAGCTGCCGCGCACACCCTATGTCGCCAATTTCCACATGCCGCGCCAGTGCCCGGTCTGCGGCAGCGACGTGGTGCGCGAAAAGGGCCAGATGAACCACCGCTGCAGCGGCGGGCTGTTCTGCGCCGCGCAGCGCAAGGAGGCGCTGCGGCACTTTGCACACCGGCGTGCGATGGACATCGAAGGGCTGGGCGACAAGCTCGTCGACCAGTTGGTCGAGGCGCAACTGGTGCGCACGCTGCCCGATCTCTACCGGCTCACGCTGGAGCAGCTCTCGGGGCTCGACCGCATGGCCGAGAAATCGGCGCTCAATCTGCTGGCGGCGCTGGAGAAATCCAAATCCACGACGCTGGCGCGCTTCCTGTTCGCGCTGGGCATCCGCCAGATCGGCGAGGCCACGGCGAAGGATCTGGCGAAGCATTTCGGCACGCTGGATGCGATCATTGCCGCCAGCGAGGACCAGCTGCTCGAAGTCAACGATGTCGGCCCGATCGTGGCGCAGAGCATCCGCAGCTTTTTCGACCAGCCGCACAACCTCGAGGTGCTGGCGCAGCTGCGCGAGGAATGCGGCATCCACTGGCCTGAAGGCGCGCCGGCCGAAAGGCCCGTGCAGCGGCTGGCCGGCATGACGGTGGTGCTGACGGGCACGTTGCCGACCATGGGCCGTGACGAGGCCAAGGAACGGCTCGAAGCCGCGGGCGCCAAGGTCGCGGGCTCGGTCAGCAAGAAGACCAGCTACGTAGTGGCAGGCGCCGACGCGGGCAGCAAGCTGGCCAAGGCCGAGGAGCTCGGGGTGCCGGTGCTCGATGAAGCGGGGCTGCTGGCGCTGCTGGCGGGGAACTGAGCGCTGGCGCATTGCCGGCGGGCAGGGAACCCCGGCCGGCGGGCTGCCACCAACATGCATTGGACGGGTCATCGGGACCCATCCGTGGCAAACCAGGTTGGGAGCGATGCGCATGTCGATGGGTGTGCGGCTGAACAATGTCATGTTGACCCACGACCGCATGGCGCAGATCAGGGGCGCTCAGACACTGGGCGAGGCGCAGCGCATGGGGCTGGTCGACCGTTTCGTCGACTGGTGCCGGGGCGGCGTGAAAAAAGCCGCCATCGAGAAGGTGTTCAATACCGTGAATGCGCCTGCGAGCGCTCATGGCGAGCGGCTGCGGCGCTTCCAGGAGCTGCACAGCTTCCTGCGCCCTGAACACATGGACCAGTGCCAGTTGAACCTGCAGAAGGACGAGGAAGGCAAAACCTGGTCCTATCGGATGGTGATCGGCGGCGAGACGCTGGCGCAAGCCGCCAGCCTGCCGGTGGAGTCCGGGCGGACCCTTGCCGATTTCGAAGACCATGTGGTGCTGGCGGAATTCGGCAGCCATCTGCACGCGAGCCATGGCGCGGATCCGGCAAGGGAGTGCACAGCCCTGTGCGAGAAGTTCCGCACGATCAATGAACGGCAAGCCGGATCCCTCGACCGTCATCCCTCCAGCGTCATGCTGGAGAAGTTCCGCCTCATCAGCGGCAGCCTGCAAGAGCTGGGCGTGCCCGCCAACGATGTGTTCCCCGGTGTCGAACTGTCTCCCGACCTCGAAAATGTCGAACTGTTTGTCGGGAGGCACACGCTTGCCCGCTGCCCGATTCCCGACCGGCAGGTGTTGACCGACGCGTTGACCACCCAGGCCCATGCGTGCACCACCGCCGTCGATCACCTGCTGCGCACGCGCGACAGCGATGCCGCGGTCATCGATACCGTCGATCAGATGGTGGATGGCGACGAAGCCAAGGAGGCGATGAAGAAGAACCTGCACGATCGGTTTTTCTGCAGCGACAACTTCGTGGGCACGCGGGAGCTCGAGGGCGATGCCTCCAGGTTCGAAGTGACTTTCCGTGATGCAGCCGACGTGGAGAGGAGCCTGGTGTTTTCCAATCGCATTTCCACCCATTCGGAACTCAGAGGACCCCTCCTGCAGGGCCAGCTCGCCAGCGGTTCCTACGCAACGCTTGCGGAGTTGATCGCCAGGGGCTTCGGCAGCCCGCAGGATGCGCCGATCACCTATCTGTCGGGGCCTTACCGCGCTGGATTCACCCAGTGCATGCGCACCCTGCAAGAGTTGGGCGGCGCGGGGCAGCGGCTTGGCTTTGCGAGCCAGGCGGCCGTCGATGAGTACATCCAGGCAGCGACAAACGCCATCGCCCCGATGCGGCTGGGCAACACCAGCCTCGAAGCGGTATGGGGCCTGAAGACCACCGCGGACGGCAACGCGCCGCGGCAGGCGCAGCAGACGCATGGCGCCGATGCGGCGGCTTCGCCGGCTGCGGCATCGCTGCCCACACCGCGAAGCGATGAATGGAGCCCTTTGCTGACTGGCAGGGCATGAGCACGAAGCCAGGGTGAAGCGAGAGCAGGCACGGCAAAGTCGCGCCGCTTTGCCGTGCCGCTGCGGGCGCTGCAGTTACCATCCGCGCATGAGTTCCCATTACGAAACACTGCAAAAGGCAGAAGCCTATCCCGAGTTCTTCAAGGTGGCCCCTCCAGGGGAACTGGGCGAGCGTTTGCTGCGGGCCCGGCGCCCGGGCTACATCATCCGCGCAGTGTCGCAAGCCGAGGTGCCGGCAGCCCCACCGGCGCAGCCCGAGGCCACTTCCACACCTGCATCCGCACGCAAGCCCGCGCCGGTGCGCGAATTGCTGCAGGCCCAATGGGGCCTGGTGCCGCACTGGGTGAAGAACGCCTCGGACGCGCGCCTGCGCGCCATCAAGCTGCTGCACGCGCGCAACGAAACCGCCTCCACGGCGCAGGCCTTCCGCGATGCCTGGCTCAACAGCCAGCGCTGCATCATTCCGATCATGGCCTTCTTCGAGGACGACTACCGCAGCGGCAAGCCGGTGTCGACGCGCATCTCGCGCGTCGATGGCAAACCGATGGGGCTGGCGGGCCTGTGGGCGCGCTGGCAGGGGCCGGAGGGCGAGGACATCCTGAGCTTCGCGGCGCTGAACATCAACGCCAACACCCATGGCCTGCTGCACCGCTACCAGCCCCCGGGCAACGAGCGGCGCATGCCGGCCATCCTCAACGAGGGCGCCTACGATGCCTGGCTCAGCGTGCGCCAGGACAAGGCGCGCGAGTTCATGCGCCAGTACTCGGCCAGCTGGCTGACCGCGAACCCGGTGGAAAACAAGAAGGACAAGATTCCCAAGGACTGGCGCGCCTGAGCCGGCTCAGGCGGGCGCCGCCTCGGCTTGCGGCGCGGCCTCCAGCATGTGGCGCTGGTGCACCGCGCTGGCCTGCAGCAGCCGCATCAGCGCCACGGCATCGAGGCACTGCACCAGCAGGGCCGATCCGTCGGCCTGCTGCGCCTGCAGGATCTCGCCGACCACTGCCGGCGCACCGCTGCCGATGCGCGGCGCCGCGGCAAAGCGCCGCGCCGCGAAATGCTGCACGCCCAGCAGATCGCTGACCAGCAGCCCAATGCGCCGCCCCCCGGCATCTATGACGATGACCTGGCTCTGGGCTGTCACCTGCGAGGGTGTGCCCCGCAGCACATGGCCCAGGTCGAAGACCCAGGCATAGCCCGTGACCTGGCCTTGCGCGCGCCGCGCCAGCGTGCCCATGCAGTAGGGCATGCGGCCGGCCGACACCGGTGTGATGGCGCTGGCGGGCAGGGCTTCGAGCACGCAGCCCGCGTCCACGGCGAAGGGCCGCGCATCGATGAAGAAGGTGGCCATCTCGCGCCCCGCGTCGTCTGCGGCGCCGCTGTCTCCGGGCACATGGGTGCCGCGGCGCATCACGGCGGCCTCGGCATCGGCCAGCACCGCGCCAAAGGAGGTGAAGGACAGCGCCAGCACGGTATCCGGCGCAGAGGCGCCCTGCGCAGAGGCGCCCTGGGCATCGGCATGGGCGCGGAATTCGCGGTAGCCCTGCGTTGCCGAGCAGCCCACGATGCAATAGTGGCCGTCATGCACCATCGCACGCGAGGCGCTTTCGCCCGGCGCCAGCTGCAGCATGCCGCCGGGCAGCGCCAGGCGGCTGCCCTGGGCGATATGCAGGCCGCTGGCGGCGCATTGCGCCGGGCTGCTGGCCAGCACCAGCCCGCTGCGGTCCACGAACACCGTGCAGTGGCTTGCGCCGCCCTGGCTGGCGCCGGCCAGCATGGCGCCGAGTTCGGCCTCGGCGTTGAAGACGATGCCGATGCCGCCCACGGTCTGCGCGCCGTCGGGCGCACGCACGGCGGCATGGAACACATAGGTCGGGGCGCCGTCGCTCAGCGGGCCTGCGCGCCACGGGCTCACGTGGTAGGCCTGGGCACCGCCCAATGCCAGCACCGCAGCCAGCGCGTCGGCCTCCACCTGCTGGCCGATGGCGCTGCTGCCGTCGGCCAGCGTCGCGTGGCTGGCGGCCACGATGCGGCCGCTGGTGTCATAGACCACCAGCCGCGAGTACACGGTATAGAGGCCGTTGATCTGGCCCAGGATGGCGTTGGCGCGCATCAGGTCGCCATCGCTGGCGATGTCCAGCTGCACATCGGCCAGCAGATTGCGCAGCTCGGGCGTCAGCGCCCACCAGCGGCAGTCGTTGGCGCGCTCGTAGAGGTTGCGGTCCAACAGGTCGACCAGCAACTGGCTGAGGAACTCGCCGTCGCGCAGCGCCGCGCCCAGCACCGTGTGGTGCAGATCGCGTATCGACTGGCTGAACACCTCGTTGGTGCGCGCGCCGGTCTCGCCGATCTGCTCGAGCACCGCCGACAGGCGCTCGGTGCCCTCGCGCCGCCCGGCCGTCATCACCTGGCCGTTCCACACCACGCGCCGGATGGTATCGGCCGCCGTCACGATGTCGTGCAGCGGCGGGCAGAACCGGCGCGCATGGCCCAGCAGGCCCTGGATGATGGCCGGCAGCAGGCTTTCGGCCGTGCCCTGGGCGCTGCCGGCGGCGCGTGCCTGGAAGGCCAGCTCCACCGGCACCATGACCTGGCCCTTCCATCCGGCCGGACCCGGATAGCCCTGGTAGCCCGCCGCGGGCAGCGTCTGCACCAGGTAGGAGCGGCCCGAATGGGTCCACAGGCGCGGCGCGCCGGCTTCATTGCCCGGCACCTTGCGGCCCGGCGCGACCCATTGCGGATCGCTGCTGGCCAGCACCTCCCCCGCGGCATCCACCAGCAGCGCCAGGCTGCGTCCGTCCTGCGCGCCGCGCGCCTGGAAGATGCCCTGCAGCTCGTCGTCGAAGGCAAAGCTCAGGCACAGCACCCCGACCGGCTCGCCCGTGGCGGGATGCAGCAGCCGCTGCGAATACAGCAGCGCATTGCGCGGTCCCGGACGCAGGTGGCTGGCGCGGAAGGTCTCCACATAGCCCGGGCTGCGCAGCGTCTGCGCCACCAGCGGGTCGGCTTCCTCCGCCGCCGGAACGCTCTCGTCGATGCGCGCCAGCACCCGGCCCTGCGCGTCGAGCACCAGGACGTCGTCGTAGACCGTGTACTTGCTGCGGTACTGGCGCAGCCGCGTGCGCACCGCCTGGGGATCCGCATCGAGCCCCGCGGCCAGGCGGCACAGCACGGGATCGGTGGCGAGAAAGCCCACATCGGCCGTGCGCTCGTAGAGGTTGCGCACCAGGATGTCTATGACGTTGCGTGCCTGCGTGCCGATCTCGCGCATCACTTCGTCCACGGATTCCGCCACCAGCGAGCGCACCAGGTCGGCTTCCAGTCGCTGGAAGCCTTCGCGCGTGGCCGCCATCATCGGCAGGATGCTGTGCGCCTCGTCGGGGCAATTCATGCGCGCCGACGACTCGATCAGCCGCCAGGTCAGGCGCAGCTCGCGCAGCGAATCCTCGCAGCGCGAGACCTTGCGCATGAAGGGAATGAATCCATCGGTATCGATTGCCTCAACGGCTTCGTGTGTGCCTGACATCATGTGCCTCCCGGTCTGTTGCATTGATGTCGCCATCCCGCGCGGCGACCATTTTTTGCCAGGAGCCCAAGCAAGAGCCGGGCCAAGCGCCGGGCCGAAAGCGCGGCGGGGCTAGTCCAGATCGATGCAGTGCACGGCGAAACGCCCGCTGGCGCGGTCGGCGTAGTAGTGCCGCAGCGTTTGCTTGACCGTGCGAAACGCAATCTCGTCCCAGGGAATGTCCTGCTCGGCGAACAGCTGCACTTCCATGGTCTCGGGGCCGGGATAGCACTTCTCGGCGCGCAGGCGTGCGCGGTAGAACACATGCACCTGGCCCACCCGAGGTACGCTGACGAGCGAGAACAGGGGTCCCATCTCGATATCGGCACCGGCCTCCTCATCGGTTTCGCGCTGTGCGCCCTGGGCGGTGGTCTCGCCCAGTTCCATGAAGCCCGCGGGAAGCGTCCACAGGCCGCGGCGCGGCTCGATGTTGCGCCGGCACAGCAGCACCCGGCCGTCGTCCATCACCGGAATGGTGCCGACGACGTTCAGCGGGTTCTCGTAGTGGATGGTGTGGCAGTGGGGGCAGACCGCGCGCTCCCGGGTGTCGCCATCGTCCGGGATGCGGTAGACGACGGCGGTGCCGCAGTTGCGGCAGAACTGGATGGGGCTGCGAAAGGTCATGGCGGAATATAAGCAAAAATCCCGGCGGACGCAGGGGTCGACGCCGGGAAATGGAGCTGCCCTGCGCCGCAGGGCAGGGCGCATCAGACGATGCGCACCGACAGCGGGGTCAGCCCGGCCACGCCGCCTTCGAGCAGATCGCCGCGCACCACCGCGCCCACGCCTTCGGGCGTGCCGGTCATGATCAGGTCGCCGGGCTGCAGCTTCCAGGCGGCCGACAGGTGCTCGATGGTCTCGGCGATGTTCCAGATCAGCTGCGTGACGTCGCTGCGCTGGCGGTCGGCGCCATTGACCTGCAGCCAGATTTCCGCCTGCTCCACGTTGCCGGCCTGCGCCGCGGGCGTGATGGGGCCGATGGGCGCGGAGAAGTCGAAAGCCTTGCCGATGGACCAGGGGCGGCCCTGCTTCTTCATCTCGTTTTGCAGGTCGCGGCGCGTCATGTCCAGGCCCACGGCGTAGCCGTAGATGTATTCGGCGGCATCGGCGGCGGCGATGTTCCTGCCGGCCTTGCCGATGGCCACGACCAGCTCGATCTCATGGTGCAGGTTGCTGGTGAGCGTGGGGTAGGGCATCTCGCCGGTGGTGCCGGCTTCCACAGGCAGCACCGCATGGGCCGGCTTGAGAAAGAAGAACGGCGCCTCGCGGCCGGTGAAGCCCATCTCCTTGGCGTGCTCGGCATAGTTGCGGCCGACGCAGAAGACGCGGCGCAGGGGAAAACGTTCGCTGCGGCCCACCACCGGCAGGCTGGCAACGTCTGCGGGTGCGAATACATAGTGCATAGGAATCTTTCACGGATGAAGGTAAATGCCCGCCGCGCCGGGCGCGGCCCGGGCAGCAGTGTGCCATGCAAAGCCGCGCATTCTTATATAAGACTGGATTTTTGCGCAGCTTGTTGCGCGCCCGCGCCATGCCCGGCGGCCGGCGCTGGCGTATGCTTGGCAGGCATGAAGCTGCACTCCTATTTCCGCTCCTCGGCCGCCTACCGCGTGCGCATCGCGCTGCAACTCAAGGGCCTGCCTTTCGACTACGTGCCGGTGCACCTGCTGCGCGGCGACCAGCGCGAGCCCGGCTACGTGGCCCGCACCGGCGACGCGCTGGTGCCCGCGCTGGAGCTGGACGAAGGGCAGCTGCTCACGCAGTCCATGGCCATCATCGAGTACCTGGAGGAAACCCACCCGGCGATCGCGCTGCTGCCCGGGGACCCGCTCGGCCGCGCCCAGGTGCGCGCGCTGGCGCAGATGATCGCCTGCGACATCCATCCGCTGAACAACCTGCGCGTGCTCAAGTACCTGGTCGGCCCGCTGGGAGTGTCCGACGAAGCCAAGACCGAGTGGTACCGGCACTGGGCCGGCACGGGGCTGCAAGCCGTCGAGCGCCGGCTCGGGCTGCTGGCCGACGAGCGCCGCGCTGGCGGCCTGCCCGAATCGCTCTATTGCTGGGGCAATGCGCCGGGCCTGGCCGATTGCTGCCTGATCCCGCAGGTCTTCAACGCGCGGCGTTTCGATCTCACGCTCGATGCGCTGCCGCGCATTGCCGCCATCGTCGAGCGCTGCGAAGCACTGCCGGCATTCGCGCTGGCCCACCCTGATGCCTGCCCGGACAAGCAATGAACCCCGCAGCCCCCTCCAGTGACTGGTTGGTCCCCGATTGGCCCGCGCCGGCAGGCGTGCAGGCGCTGTGCACCACGCGCGCCGGCGGCGTGAGCGCCGTGCCCTGGGATTCGCTCAACCTGGGCGATCACGTCGGCGACGCGGCGCGCGCCGTGCATGAAAACCGCGCGCGGCTGCGCGCCCGCATGGCCGGCGCGCAGCCGGTGTTCATGCGCCAGGTGCATGGCAGCGATGTGCTGGTGCTCGATGGCGTGACCACCCAGGGACTGGCCGCCGATGCCTGCGTGACGCTGGCGCCGGGGGTGGCCTGCACCGTCATGGTGGCCGACTGCCTGCCGGTGCTGTTTGCGCATGCCAGCGGCGCGGCCGTGGCGGCGGCCCATGCCGGTTGGCGCGGCTTGGCGGGCACGGTGCGCGCGGGCGGCCGCGCCGAGGGCGTGCTGGAAAGCACCTTCGTGCATTTCGCGTCGCAGCTCGAGCGAGCCGGCGTTGCGCGCCGCGCCGACATCGCGGGCCAGACGCTGGCTTGGTTGGGCCCTTGCATCGGCCCCACGGCCTTTGAAGTTGGCGAGGAGGTGCGCACCGCGCTGTGCCAGGGAAACCCTGACGCGCAGCGGCATTTTCAGCCGCAGCCGGCTGCGGGCAAATACCTGGCAGACCTGGCCGGCCTGGCGCGCCAGCGGCTGCAGGCCTTGGGCATCAATGCCATCCATGGCAATGACGGCACGGCCCCCTGGTGCACGGTGGGCAATCCTTCAGCGTTCTTCTCGCACCGGCGCGACGCCGCCCGGCTGGGCAGCAGCGGGCGCTTCGCCGCCTGCATCTGGCGCGATCCCGCCTGAAGCCTCCTGCGCCTTGGCACGGGCCTGCTCCCAGGCCTGCTGCTCGGCCTGCTGGCGCACGCGCAGCCGGCGCCGGCGCCCGGGCGTGCCCAGGATGTAGATCAGGATGGAGAGCGGCAGCAGGCCATAGAACACAAAGGTGATGAGCGCGCCCAGCACGCTGCCCATCGGGCTCGTGGCCTCGGCAATGGCCATCATCAAGGTGACATAGAGCCAGGCGATAACGACAAGGTACATGGGGTGCATCCGAGGTGGTGCTGAAAAGACCGGGGTGCAATGGCAAGCAGAGGTAAAAGCGTGTTCATTACATTGCCAGCGCATGCGCTCGTGGACAACAATGGAGGCACCTGGCCGTCTCGTCATCCCGCCTTTCCGGAATACGCATGAATTCTGACCCACTCCAGGGCTTTGCCCCGCAAATCCCGCAGATTTTCAGCCAGCAGTGGGCCCAGATGCTCGCCTTGCTGCATCCGCCGGGCAAGCCGGCCGATGCCCCGGCCGCCGATACCGCTTCGCCCGCTGCGCTGCGCTTCGACATGCAAAAGCTCATGGCGCTGCAGCAGCGCTACCAGTGCGAGCTGACCCGGCTGCTGAGCCATGCCGGTGCAGCGCCCGAGCCGCTCGAGGACAAGCGCTTTGCCGCCGACAGCTGGCGCAGCCATCCGGGCGCGGCGCTGATGGCGCAGGTCTATCTGCTCAATTCGCGCACGCTGCTGGGCCTGGCCGACGCGCTGGAGGCCGACGAGAAAACGCGCCGCCGCGTGCGCTTCGCCGTCGAGCAGTGGAGCGCGGCCTTCGCGCCCAGCAACATGCTGGCCTTCAACCCCGAAGCCCAGCGCAAGCTGCTGGATTCGCAGGGCGCGAGCCTGGCCAAGGGCATTTCCAACCTGCTGCGCGACATGCAGCAGGGCCACGTGTCCATGACCGATGAAAGCCTCTTCGAGGTCGGCCGCAACATGGCCACCACCGAAGGCGCGGTGGTGTTCGAGAACGACTTCTTCCAGCTGATCGAATACAAGCCGCTGACCGAGCAGGTGTTCGAGCGGCCGCTGCTGCTGGTGCCGCCGTGCATCAACAAGTACTACATTCTCGACCTGCAGCCCGAGAACTCGCTGATCCGCCACGCGGTGGCGCAGGGCCAGCGCAGCTTCGTCATCAGCTGGCGCAATCCCGACACCGGGCTGCAGCAGGCGACCTGGGACGACTACATCGAACAGGCGGTCATCACCGCCATCGGGGAAGTGCGCGAGATCGCCGGCAGCGGGCAGATCAACACGCTGGGCTTTTGCGTGGGCGGCACGATGCTGGCGTCGGCGCTTGCCGTGCTGGCCGCGCGCGGCGAAGCGCCCGTGGCCAGCGCCACGCTGCTCACCACGCTGCTGGACTTCAGCGACACCGGCATCCTCGACATCTTCATCGACGAGCCCTCGGTGAAGTTCCGCGAGTGGCAGATGGGCCAGGGCGGCCTGCTCAAGGGGCAGGAGCTGGCCTCCACCTTCAGCTTCCTGCGGCCCAACGAGCTGGTCTGGAACTATGTGGTGGGCAACTACCTGCAGGGCGAGACCCCGCCGCCCTTCGACCTGCTGTACTGGAACAGCGACGCCACCAACCTGCCCGGGCCGTTCTACGCCTGGTACCTGCGCAACATGTACCTGGAGAACAAGCTGGTGAAGCCCGGTGCGCTCACCGTCTGCGGCCAGGCGCTGGACCTGTCGCAGATCGACATGCCGGTCTATATCTATGGCTCGCGCGAGGACCATATCGTGCCGGCCGACGCGGCTTACGCCTCGACCCAATACCTGTCCGGCCCGCTGCGCTTCGTCCTGGGGGCCTCGGGGCATATCGCCGGAGTGATCAATCCGCCTGCGAAGAAGCGCCGCAGCCACTGGATCCGCGAGGACGGAGCGCTGCCCGCGAGCCTGGCCGAGTGGGTGGCAGGTGCCACCGAGCATGCGGGCAGCTGGTGGCACGACTGGAGCCAGTGGCTGGCGGCCCAGGGCGGCGCGCAGGTCGCGGCGCCGCAAGGCTACGGACGCGAGCCCATCGAGCCCGCCCCGGGACGTTATGTGCGGCAAAAAGCCGATGCAAATCGTTGACAATGTTGCACTGCAATATCCGTAGCATGGGGCGGTAGCTCGAGGGGCGATCGCCAGCAACAGGAGTCATCAAAGGACCATCATGGAAGACATCGTCATCGTTTCTGCTGTTCGTACCCCTGTAGGCAAGTTTGGCGGCTCGCTTGCCAAGATTCCCGCCACCGAGCTGGGCGCACTGGTCATTCGCGAAGCCCTGGGCCGCGCCAAGGTGCCGCTGGACCAGGTCGGCGAGGTCATCATGGGCCAGGTGCTCACCGCGGGCGCAGGCCAGAACCCTGCGCGCCAGGCCATGATGAAAGCCGGTGTCGCCAAGGAAACGCCGGCGCTGACCATCAACGCCGTCTGCGGCTCGGGCCTCAAGGCGGTGATGCTGGCAGCCCAGGCCGTGGCCACGGGCGACAGCGAGATCGTCGTGGCCGGCGGCCAGGAAAACATGAGCCTGTCGCCCCACGTGCTCAATGGCTCGCGCGACGGCCAGCGCATGGGCGACTGGAAGATGGTCGACACCATGATCGTCGACGGCCTGTGGGATGTCTACAACCAGTACCACATGGGCATCACCGCCGAGAACGTCGCCAGGGAAAACAGTGTGAGCCGCGAGATGCAGGATGCGCTGGCGCTGGCCAGCCAGCAGAAGGCGGCGGCCGCGCAGGACGCGGGCAAGTTTGTCGACGAGATCGTGCCGGTAGAGATCCCCCAGCGCAAGGGCGATCCGCTGCAGTTCGCCGCCGATGAGTACATCAACCGCAAGACCAACGCCGAGGCGCTGGGCGGCCTGCGTCCGGCCTTCGACAAGGCTGGCTCGGTGACCGCGGGCAATGCTTCGGGCCTCAACGACGGCGCGGCCGCGGTGGTGGTGATGTCGGCATCGAAGGCCCAGGCGCTGGGCCTGAAGCCGCTGGCGCGCATCGTGTCCTATGCGACCTCTGGCTTGGACCCGGCCACGATGGGCCTTGGCCCGGTATTTGCTAGCCGCAAGGCACTGGAGCGCGCCGGCTGGAAGGCCGAGGAAGTCGACCTGTTCGAGCTCAACGAGGCGTTCGCGGCCCAGGCCTGCGCCGTCAACCAGCAGCTGGGCATCGACCCGGCCAAGGTCAACGTCAATGGCGGCGCCATCGCGCTGGGCCACCCGATCGGCGCCTCGGGCTGCCGGGTGCTGGTCACGCTGCTGCACGAAATGCAGCGCAGCGGCGCGCGCCGCGGGCTGGCCGGGCTGTGCATCGGCGGCGGCATGGGCGTGGCGATGGCGGTGGAAAAGCTCTGAGGCGGTCGCGCTGCCGGACTTCGCCGATTTATTTGGCAGGTTCGGTGCCCGTCTCGGTTGCGGTGCCCTTCAAGTTGGATAGAGTGTCTTCATTGCGAGTGGTTTGTCCAGGAGAAATTTCATGAGTCAAAAAGTAGCGTATGTCACGGGGGGCATGGGAGGCATCGGCACGTCGATCTGCCAGCGTCTCTTCAAGGACGGCTTCAAGGTGATCGCCGGCTGCGGCCCGACGCGGGATTTCCAGAAATGGCTCAGCGAACAGAAGGACCAGGGCTTCGAGTTCCACGCCTCCGTCGGCAATGTCGGCGACTGGGACTCCACCTACAACGCCTTCAGCCAGGCCAAGGCCGAGCACGGCAGCATCGACGTGCTGGTCAACAATGCCGGCATCACGCGTGACCGCATGTTCCTGAAGATGACGCGCGAGGACTGGGATGCGGTCATCGAGACCAACCTGACCTCGATGTTCAACGTCACCAAGCAGGTGGTGGGCGACATGGTGGAAAAGGGCTGGGGCCGGATCATCAACATCAGCTCGGTCAACGGCGTCAAGGGCCAGTCGGGCCAGACCAACTACTCGGCCGCCAAGGCCGGCATGCACGGCTTCACGATGGCGCTTGCGCAGGAACTGGCAACCAAGGGCGTGACCGTCAACACCGTGAGCCCGGGCTACATCGGCACCGACATGGTCAAGGCCATCCGCCCCGAAGTGCTCGACAAGATCGTGGGCACCATTCCGGTGCGCCGCCTGGGCGAGCCGGGCGAGATCGCGTCGATCATCGCGTGGTTGGCGTCGGAGGATGGCGGCTATTCGACGGGGGCCGATTTTTCGGTCAACGGCGGGCTGCACATGCATTGAGGGGGATGGGGCGTGCTGATCACGCGCCCTCCGTTGGATTTATGCATGTTTTGACATAGGGCCGTCCATCCTTCGACGAGGCCGCCCCAGGCAGGCTCAGGGGGCCCGCCTAGGGCGAACGATATGAAACCGTTCGTCCTGAGCTTGTCGAAGGATGAAGGGCCTTCCCTCCAAATACCGTTCGGCTCGGAAAGGCCCAAAAGAAAAAACCCGCTGCGGCGGGTTTTTTTATTGCCGGTGGTGCGGCAGTTGAATTCGGGGGGCGCGGCATCTGCGATTGGATGCAGGCCCCAATGGAGAAATGCCTCGGGTCGGACTTGGCGCGACCCGGCACCGCGGGGAAGGGCGGCTTAGAAACGGGCCGGTGCGCGCTTGCGGTCGCGTTCGTCTTCGGGCCAGGCAAACATATGGGCAGTCGTGTTCATAGTAAAAGCTCCTTTCCTCCTACAACGGAGGGACGGTGCACCCCGTTGACAACCAAACGCAAATAAATGCAACGAAATCGCGATTTTTTTAAAAAAATTTGGCTTCATATCAAAATGCATAGCAAAAAACCAAGGCAATGCCTTGGTTTTCCAGCGTTTTGGGAGTTGGTTGGCGGCTTACGAATCGTTTCCAGCCTGCGCCGTCAACCCCTCGATCAGTTCATTGAGCTCCAGCCAGCGTTCCTCCAGCGCATCGATCTCGTCGTTGCAGGCTTTGAGCCGCTTGCCGCAGTCCACGATCTCCGCCGGCGGCAGCGGCTCGGTCAGGCGTTGCTCGATCTGGTCACGCTCGGCGGTGCGCTGCGCCAGCTTCCTGTCGTTGGCTTCGAGCTCCTTCTTGAAGGGCCGCAGCCGGTCGGCAAGTTCCTGGCGTGCCAGCGCGGCCAGGCGACGCTGCTCCTTCTGATCGAGGGCCGGTGCCGCGACGGCCGGCGCCGCAGCTGCGGCCACAACCGGCGCGGGTGCGGCCACCGCCGCCGGAGCCAGCGCAGGCGCCGGCGCCGCGGCGGGCTGGGCCTCGTCGTTCTTCGCTTCCTCGCGCAGGCGCCGGGATTCCTCCAGCAGATAGCGCTGGTAGTCGTCCAGGTCGCCGTCGAAGGGGCCGACGGCGCCGCGGCCCACCATCCAGAACTCGTCGCACACCGCGCGCAGCAGCGCCCGGTCGTGGCTGACCAGCATGACGGTGCCCTCGAACTCGTTGAGCGCCATCGACAGCGCCTCGCGCGTCGCCAGGTCCAGGTGGTTGGTGGGCTCGTCAAGCAGCAGCAGGTTGGGGCGCTGCCAGACGATCATCGCCAGCACCAGCCGCGCCTTCTCGCCGCCGCTCATCGTGCCCACGGCCTGCTTGACCATGTCGCCGGTGAAATTGAAGGTGCCCAGGTAGCTGCGAAGGTCCTGCTCGCGCGAGGGCTCGCGGCTGTTCGGGCCCATCTCGCGCGCCAGGCGGATCATGTGCTCGAGCGGGCTTTCCCCCGGCCGCAGCACATCGAGCTCCTGCTGCGCGAAGTAGCCGATGTTCAGGCCCTTGCCTTCGGTGACCTGGCCCGCCAGCGCACCCATCTCGTGCGCGATGGTCTTGACCAGCGTCGACTTGCCCTGGCCGTTGGCGCCCAGGATGCCGATGCGCTGTCCGGCCAGCACCGAGCGGTTGACATTGCGCAGGATGATCGTGTCGTCGCCATCCTCGCCGCGGTAGCCGAAGGAGGCGTCCGAGATCGCCAGCATCGGGTTTGGCAGGTTCAGCGGCTCCTTGAAGCCGAAGGTGAAGTCGGCCTCGGCCAGCACCGGGCCGATCTTCTCCATGCGCTCGAGCGCCTTGACGCGGCTTTGCGCCTGCTTGGCCTTGGAGGCCTTGGCCTTGAAGCGGTCGATGAACTTCTGCAGGTGGGCGATCTTCTCCTGCTGCTTGGCGTAGGTGGCGCCCTGCAGTTCCAGCTGCTGCGCGCGCAGCTCCTCGAACTTGCTGTAATTGCCGCCGTAGCGGTTGAGCTGCGCGGCATTGATCTGCAGCGTGACGGTAGTCACGGCATCGAGGAATTCGCGGTCGTGGCTGATGACGATCATCGTGCCCGCATAGCGCTTGAGCCAGGCTTCGAGCCAGACCAGCGCGTCGAGGTCCAGGTGGTTGGTGGGCTCGTCCAGCAGCAGCAGATCGGAGGGGCACATCAGCGCGCGCGCCAGCTGCAGGCGCATGCGCCAGCCGCCGGAGAAGCTGTCGACGGGGTTTTCCAGCTCGGAAGAGCGGAACCCCAGCCCCAGGATCAGCGCCTGCGCGCGCGACACCGCATCGTGCGCGCCGGCATCCGCCAGGTCGCAATAGGCCTGCGCGATCGCCATGCCGTCGTCGCTGGCCTCGGCGGCGGCCAGCTGCTGCTGCACCTCGGCCAGGCGCGTGTCGCCGTCGAGCACGAACTGCGTGGCCGACTCGCTGGTCTCGGGCATGTTCTGCGCCACCTGGGCCATGCGCCAGTGGCGCGGCATGGAGAATTCGCCGCCGTCCTCGGCCAGCGCGCCGGTGAACAGCGCGAACAGCGTGGACTTGCCGGCGCCGTTGCGGCCCACCAGGCCGACCTTCTCGCCCGGGTTGATGGTGGTCGTCACCTGGTCGAGCAGCACTTTGGCCGACCGGCGCAGGGTCACGTTCTTGAGGGTAATCATGTCGAATTCCAGGGCGTGGCAGGGCCACGGGTGCCGGCGCCATGCGCCTGGCTGAAAAGAAAGCGCCGGCGCGATGCCAGGCGGGTGTTCAGAGCGTGCCCAGCGCGTGGCGCACCAGCGCCTCGCGCGTGATCAGCAGCACCTGCTCGTCGCCCGAGGAGGTCTCGAGCCAGAACACCGGCAGCTGCGCAAACGCCGCCTCGAAATACGCGCGCTCGTTGCCGATCTCCAGGATCAGGATGCCGTGCTCGCGCATACGACTGGGCGCGTCGCGCAGCAGCTGCCCGATGAAATCCATGCCGTCGGTGCCGCCGGCCAGCGCCAGCACCGGTTCGGCCTGGTATTCGGCGGGCAGCTGGGCCATGCTGGCCGCGTTGACGTAAGGCGGGTTGCACAGGATCAGATCCCAGGGACCGGGCACCTGCGCCATGCCGTCGGATTCCACCAGCGTCACACGCTCCTGCAGCGCATGGCGCTGCACATTGATGCGCGCCACCGCCAGCGCGTCGGGCGAGAGGTCCGCGCCCGTGACCTGCACGTCGGGATAGGCCATGGCCGCCAGGCAGGCCAGGCTGCCGTTGCCGGTGCACAGGTCCAGCACGTCGTGCGTCTCGTCGCTGAGCCAGTGATCGATAGAGCCATCGGCCAGGATCTCGGCAATGAAGCTGCGCGGCACGATCGAGCGTTCGTCGATATAGAAGGGCACGCCCTGCAGCCATGCCTCGCGCGTGAGATAGGCGGCGGGCTTGCGCGTGCGGATGCGTTCGTCGAACAGCGCGGCCACCTCGGCCTGCTGCGCTTCGGCGACAGGCTGTGCGGCCAGCGCGGGATCGTCCAGGTCGCTGTCCAGGGCAATGCCCAGGCGCCACAGCACCAGCCAGGTGGCTTCGTCGTGGGCATTGCTGGTGCCGTGGCCAAAGGCCACGCCCGCGCGGGTCAGTGCGCTGGCGCCGGACGCGATGAGCGCGCCAACGGT
The DNA here is from genome assembly GCF_023634805.2 of Comamonas endophytica. NCBI lineage: Bacteria > Pseudomonadati > Pseudomonadota > Betaproteobacteria > Burkholderiales > Comamonadaceae > Comamonas > Comamonas endophytica. The sequence goes on along the minus strand of NZ_CP106881.1, from coordinate 3,638,079 downwards.
CGTGCCGTGCACGGCTTGGGGTTCGGTCATGGATCTTTCGTTCACGCCGCGGCCGGTGCACCCAGGGCCTGTGCGGCCTGGGCATGCAGGTTTTCCAGCGTGCGGCGGTAGATGTTGGTGAGCGGCGCGATATCGGCCAGGGCGATATTTTCGTCGATCTTGTGGATGCTGGCGTTGGGTGGGCCCATTTCAATGACCTGCTCGCAGATCTGCGCGATGAAACGCCCGTCGCTGGTGCCGCCCGTGGTCGACAGCTCGGTCTGCAGGCCGGTCTCGTCGGCAATGGCCTGCTGCACCGCGCGCACCAGCTCGCCCGGCGTGGTCAGGAAGGGCTGGCCGCCAATGGTCCAGTCCAGCCTGTATTCCAGGCCATGGCTGTCGAGGATCGTGTGTACCTGCGCCTGCAGGCCCTCGGCCGTCGATTCGGTGCAGAAGCGGAAGTTGAAGTCCACCACCACGCTGCCCGGAATGATGTTGCTGGCGCCCGTGCCGCCGTGGATGTTGCTGATCTGCCAGCTGGTGGGCGGGAAGAAGGCATTGCCCTGGTCCCAGGCGGTGGCCGCGAGCTCGGTCAGTGCCGGCACCGCCTGGTGGATGGGATTGCGCGCCAGCTGCGGATAGGCGATGTGGCCCTGAATGCCCAGCACCGTGAGCTTGCCGCTCATGGTGCCGCGGCGCCCGTTCTTGATCATGTCGCCGGTGCGCTCCACCGAGGTCGGTTCGCCGACGATGCAGTAGTCCAGGCGTTCGCCGCGCGCCTTGAACTGCTCGACCACGACCTTGGTGCCGTCCACCGAGGGGCCTTCCTCGTCGCTGGTCAGCAGGAAGGCAATGTCGATCAGCGGCTCGGGCGTGCCGGCCAGGAATTCCTCGGCGGCGACGACGAAGGCCGCGATCGAGGTCTTCATGTCGCTGGCGCCGCGGCCGTAGAGCCGGCCGTCGCGATGCGTGGGCGAAAACGGCGGGCTGCTCCACTGCTCCAGCGGGCCCGTGGGCACGACATCGGTGTGGCCGGCGAACACCACGGTCTTGCGCGCGGCACCGGTCGTTCCCGTGCGCTTGGCATAGAGGTTGCGGACGCGAAAGCTCTCCGGGCCGCTGTCGAGGCGCTCGCAGTCGAAGCCCAGCGGCGCCAGGCGCGCGGCAATCAGTTCGAGACAGCCCGCATCTTCGGGCGTGACGGAGGGGCGGCTGATCAGTTGCTCGGCCAGTTGCAGGGTACGGGACATGGGGAATACGTGGGTGGGTGCCGGGCGGCGGCCCCCCGTCGGCGCTCAGCCGCGGGAGTCGATGTCCAGCACGATATCGGTAAAGGAGGCTTGTTCGTCGGCGCCGGGCGCCGCGGCCTTGGGGTCAGTGCCCGGCGCAGGCGGCGGCGCCGGCTTGGCCGGCGAGAAATCGTTTTGCAGCCGCCACATCAGGTTGGTCGGCGAGTCGGCGTGCGCCAGCCCTTCCTTGCGGTCGATGGTGCCCGCCAGGATCAGCGCGGCCAAGGCCTCCTCGAAGGTCTGCGAGCCCTCGGCCATGGATTTCTCCATGGCCTCGCGCACCCCCCGAGAAATCGCCTTTCTCGATCAGGTCGGCCACCAGCTTGGTGTTGAGCATGACTTCCACCGCCGGCACGCGCAGGCCCGCGGGCGTGCGCACCAGGCGCTGCGAGATGACGGCGCGCAGCGCGGCCGCGAGGTCGCCCAGCATGGCTTCGCGCACTTCGACCGGGTAGAAGCTCAGGATGCGGCTGAGCGCGTGGTAGCTGTTGTTGGCATGCAGCGTCGCCAGGCACAGGTGGCCCGACTGCGCATAGGCCAGCGCCGCCGACATGGTCTCGCGGTCGCGGATCTCGCCGATCAGGATCACGTCGGGCGCCTGGCGCAGCGCGTTCTTCAGCGCCGTCGGCAGCGACTGCGTGTCGCTGCCGATCTCGCGCTGGTTGACGATGGAGCGCTGGTTGCGGAACTGGTATTCGATCGGGTCCTCGATGGTGAGGATATGGCCCGTGACGTTCTTGTTGCGCTCGTCGATCATCGACGCCAGCGTCGTGCTCTTGCCCGAGCCCGTGGCGCCCACGACCAGCAGCAGCCCGCGCTTTTGCAGGATCAGCTCGCTGAGCACCGGCGGCAGGTTCAAGGTCTCGAGCGCGGGAATGTGCTGGGCGATGAAGCGGATCACCACCGCGAAGCTGCCGCGCTGGCGCATGGCGCTGACGCGAAAGCGCCCCACGCCGCGCAGCGGCACGCCCATGTTGAGCTCGCCCGTCTCCTCGAGCTCCTGCATGCGCTCGGGCGGCACGATCTCGGCCAGCAGGCTGCGCGGCGCATCGGGCGGCAGCAGCTGGTTGTTGATCGGCACGCACTCGCCGTGGATCTTGATCAGCGCGGGCGCGTTGGCGGACAGGTAGACGTCGGATGCCTGCTTTTCCCCCATCAGGCGCAGGATTCGCTCCATGGTGCTCATGCAAGTTCCTCAAGGGCAGGGTGGGACGGCGCCCGGCTGCATCACGCAGGCCGGGCGCATGCAGCGCGGTTCAGTCGCGCAGCAGATCGTTCAGGCTGGTGGTCGAGCGCGTCTTGGCGTCGACCTTCTTGACGATGATCGCGGCGTACATGCTGTAGCGGCCATTGTCCTTGGGCAGGTTGCCCGACACCACTACCGAGCCGGCGGGCACGCGGCCATAGCTGATCTCGCCCGTGGCGCGGTCGTAGATCGGGGTGCTCTGCCCGATGTAGACGCCCATCGAAACGACCGAGTTCTCCTCGACGATCACGCCCTCGACGATTTCCGAGCGTGCGCCGATGAAGCAGTTGTCCTCGATGATCGTGGGGTTGGCCTGCAGGGGCTCGAGCACGCCGCCCAGGCCCACGCCGCCCGACAGGTGGACGTTCTTGCCAACCTGCGCGCAGGAGCCGACGGTGGCCCAGGTGTCGACCATGGTGCCTTCGCCCACATAGGCGCCGATGTTGACGTAGGAGGGCATCAGGATCGCGCCCTTGGCCATGAACGAGCCGCGGCGCGCCACGGCGGGCGGCACCACGCGCACGCCGGTGGCGGCGATCTCGGCTTCCGACATGCCCTGGTACTTGGTGGGGACCTTGTCGTAGAAGTTCAGGCCGCCGGCGGTGATCAGCTCGTTGTCCTTGAGGCGGAACGACAGCAGCACGGCCTTCTTGATCCACTGGTGCACGGTCCACTGGCCCACGCCTTCCTGGGTGGCGACGCGCATCTTGCCGGCGTCGAGCTGGGCGATGACATGCTCGACGGCGTCGAGGATTTCCGCGGGGGCGCTGGCGCTGCTCAGGCTGGCGCGGTTTTCCCAGGCGTTGTCGATGATGGATTGCAGTTGCTGAGTCATGAAACTACTTCTTCAGGTTTTGGATGAATTGGACGATGCGCCGGGCCGCCTCGAGGCATTCCTCGGTCTCGGCCACCAGGGCCATGCGCACGCGGTTGGCGCCGGGGTTGTGGCCGGCGACATCCCGGGCCAGATAGCTGCCCGGCAGGACCGTGACATTGTATTGAGCATAGAGCGCGCGCGCGAACTCGGTGTCGTCCATCCCCAGGGATTCGGGAACACCGGCCCACAGATAGAAACCGGCGTCGGGCAGGCGCACGTCCATCACGCTTTCGAGCACCGGCGTGACTTCGGCGAACTTCTGCCGGTACTGGCGGCGGTTCTCGACCACATGCTGCTCGTCGTTCCAGGCGGCGATGCTCGCTTCCTGCACGGCCGGGCCCATGGCGCCGCCGTGGTAGGTGCGATACAGCAGGAAGGCCTTGAGCAGGGCCGCATCGCCGGCGACGAAGCCGCTGCGCAGCCCAGGCACATTGCTGCGCTTGGACAGGCTGGTGAAGGACACCAGGTTCTTGAAGTCGTTGCGGCCCAGCTTGATCGCGGCCTCGAGCCCGCCCAGCGGTGCTTCCTCGCGGAAGTAGATCTCGCTGTAGCACTCGTCGGAGGCGATGACGAAGCCATGGCGGTCCGACAGGGCAAACAGCTTCTCCCATTCGCTGAGCGGCATCACCGCGCCCGTGGGGTTGCCCGGCGAGCAGACGAACAGCAGCTGCGTGTCCTGCCAGACCGACTCTGGCACGCTGTCCCAGTCCACGGCGAAGTTGCGCGCCGGATCGCTGGGCACGTAGACCGGCTTGGCGCCGGCCAGCAGCGCCGCGCCTTCATAGATCTGATAGAAGGGATTGGGGCAGACCACGGTGGCACCGGAGCGCGTCGGGTCGATCACGGTCTGCGCGAAGGAAAACAGCGCCTCGCGCGAGCCGTTGACGGGCAGCACCTGCGTGGCGGCATCGAGCGCCAGGCCATAGCGCCGGTTCATCCACTGCGCGCAGGCCTCGCGCAGACGCGGGTCGCCGCCCGTGGCCGGGTACTTGGCCAGGGCGCCCGGGCTGTTGCCCAGCACCTCTTCAATGAAGGGCGGCGTGGGGTGGCGCGGCTCGCCGATGCCCAGGCTGATGGCACGGTACGCGGGCGCGGGCGTGACCCCCGCGAAAAGCTGTCGCAGCCGCTCGAACGGGTAGGGCTGCAGGAGATGGAGCAGGGGATTCATTGCCCGCATTATCCATGCTGCGGCGGGCAGCGCCGAATTCGGCGCCCGCCGGATTCAGGTCCGGGCGCGCTGGGCGCGCGCCCGTGCCAGGGCGGCGGCAATGGCGGCTTTCTTGGGATCCACCGCCGCCGCCGGCGCAGCAGCCGCTTGCACCGCGGCCGGCACCTCGGCTGGCGCCAACGCCACCTCCAGCCCCGCTGCCATGGCCGCCTTGGGCGCGGCCGCGCGTGCCGATCCGCCCAGGCGCTTTTGCCGGCGGACATAGCGCGCCAGCGCATGCTCCGCCTGCGGCTGTGACCACGCCGCCCAGCCGGTGGCGCTGCCGCTGGCCGGGGTCAGGCTGATGCAGTCGACCGGGCAGACGGGAATGCACAGCTCGCAGCCGGTGCAATGCGGCGCGATCACGGTGTGCATGCGCTTGTTGGCGCCGACGATGGCATCGATGGGGCAGGCCTTGATGCACAGCGTGCAGCCGATGCACCAGTTCTCGTCGATCAGGGCCAGCGTGCGCGGCGCCTCCTGGCCATGCGCCGCGGACAAAGGCAGCACCGGATGGCCGGTGATGGCCGCGAGCCGGGCAATGCCCTCGGCGCCGCCGGGCGGGCATTGGTTGATGGGCGCATCGCCCGCGGCAATGGCCTGCGCATAGGCGGCGCAGTCGGGATAGCCGCAGCGCGTGCACTGGGTCTGCGGCAAGGCGGCGTCTATGCGAGCCGCCAGGCCGGTCAAGGCGGAGGCGGGCATGGACGCGACCTCCTTCAGCTGCGGCGCGGCCCGCGCGCCTTGCGCTTGGGCGCCTCGGGGGCGCGCGCCGCCGGGCCCTGGTCGACGGTTTCGGGCGCCAGGCCCATTTCCAGCGCCGCTTCGAGCACGGTCTTGGCGGTGTCGGGCGGGGTGACTTGTGCCAGGTCGACGATGGTCTCGCCGGGCAGCTCGATGATGGTGTCGAGATCCAGCACAGCCGACGCCGCCTTGACCGTGGCCCCCTTGGACGGGGCGTCGTGGCCGATGCCGTCATCGACCGGCGAGGGCGCCTGCACGTTGTGCGCCAGGATGAAATCGCGCACCTGCGGATACACCTTCTCGCGCCAGCGGCGGCCGCTGAAGATGCCATAGTGGCCCGCGCCTTCCACCTCGATATGGTGGCGGTTCTCGGGCGCGATGCCGGTGCACAGCCCGTGCGCCGCGCGCGTCTGGCCGGCGCCGGAGATGTCGTCGAGTTCGCCTTCGATGGTCAGCAGCGCGCTGTGTTCGATGTCCTGTGGACGCACGCGCTCCGGCTTGCCCTCGGGCGATTTGACGTCCCAGGTGCCCTTGACCAGCGAGAAGTCCTGGAACACGGTGTGGATGGTTTCGAGGTAGTAGGGCGCATCCATGTCGAGCACGGCGTTGTACTCGTCGTAGAACTTGCGGTGCGCCTCGGTGCCGGCATCATCGCCCTTGAGCAGGTTCTTGAAGTAATCGTAGTGGCTGGTGGCGTGCCGGTCGGGATTCATCGCCACGAAGCCGGTGTGCTGCAGGAAGCCCGGATACACGCGCCGCCCCGCGCCCGGATAGTTGGACGGCACCTGGTGGATCACATTGTTCTCGAACCAATCGCGGCTGCGGGTCGTGGCCAGGTTGTTCACGGCCGTGGGCGACAGGCGCGCATCGATGGGCCCGCCCATCATGGTCAGCGTGAGCGGCGTGGTCTCGCCGCGGCTGGCCATCAGCGACACTGCCGCCAGCACCGGCACCGTGGGCTGGCAGACGCTCACCACGTGGCAATTGCCGTACTGTCCCTGCAGGTGGCGGATGAAGTCCTGCACGTAGTTGATGTAGTCGTCGAGGTGGAACTCTCCCTGGTCGAGCGGCACCATGCGCGCGTCCTTCCAGTCGGTGATGTACACCTTGTGGTCCGACAGCATGCTGCGCACGGTATCGCGCAGCAGCGTCGCATAGTGGCCCGACAGCGGCGCGACGACCAGCACCGCGGGCTGCGCCAGCATCGTCTGCAGCGTGGCCGCCTCGTCGGTGAAGCGCTTGAAGCGCCGCAGCTCGCAAAACGGCTTGTCGATCTCGACGCGCTCCATGATCGTCACGCCCACGCCTTCGACATCCACCGTGGTGATGCCGAACTGCGGCTTCTCGTAATCCTTGCCCAGCCGGTAGAACAGCTCGAAGCCCGCCGAGATGCGCTGGGACAGCGGCGTCTGGCTGAAGGGCGACAGGGGGTTGCTGTAGAGCTTCGAGGCGGCAAGCGCGAAGTCGGCGAACGGCTCCACGAGGGACCGCTGGGTTTCATACATCTGGTAAAGCATGGGCAAGACCTTTTATGTTGCAGTGCAATATAGCAGTTGTCTGGCATGAGTGCTTGCCTGTGGCGTCAGAGCCAGCACAGTCCTACAAGGGATGGAGTGCCGCATCGGCTCAGTCCTGCACGGAAGGCGCGGTACGCGCCAGCGCCATCACCTCGCGCGCCGGCAGGCCCTTGAGCCGGTGGTCGCTCCAGGCCTGGCGCCAGCGGCGCGCGCCCGGCAGGCCGTGGCGCAGGCCGAGCATGTGGCGCGCGATGCTGTACCAATGGGTGCCATGCTCGCGCGCCTCGCGTTCCATGTACTCGACCATCAGCTCCTCCACGGCTTCGCGCGTCAGCGCGCTCGGGGCCGCGCCGTAGAACTCCTCGTCCCACCCCGCCAGCCACCAGGGATTGTGATAGGCCTCGCGGCCGACCATCACGCCATCGACCACGGCCAGCTGCCCGGCCACTGCCGCGCTGTCCTTGAAGCCGCCGTTGATGGCGATGGTGAGACCCGGAAAATCGCGCTTGAGGCGCGCCACGACCTCGTAGCGCAGCGGCGGCACCTCGCGGTTTTCCTTGGGCGACAGCCCCTTGAGCCAGGCATTGCGCGCATGCACGATGAACACTTCGCAGCCGGCCCCGGCCACGGTGCCGATGAAGTCGCGCACGAAGTCGTAGCTCTCGTCCTTGTCGATGCCGATGCGGTGCTTCACGGTGACGGCAATGTCCACTGCATCGCGCATGGCCTTGACCCCATCGGCCACCAGCGGCGCCTCATTCATCAGGCAGGCGCCAAAGGCGCCGCGCTGCACGCGCTCGCTCGGGCAGCCGCAGTTCAGGTTGATCTCGTCGTAGCCCCAGTGCGCGCCCAGCCGCGCGGCGCGCGCCAGGTCCGCCGGCTCGCTGCCGCCGAGCTGCAGCGCCAGCGGATGTTCCTCGGCATTGAAGCGCAGATGGCGCGGCACGTCGCCATGCAGCAGCGCGCCGGTAGTGACCATCTCGGTATAGAGCAGCGTGTGGCGCGTGAGCAGCCGGTGGAGGTAACGGCAATGCCTGTCGGTCCAGTCCATCATCGGCGCGACGGACATGCGCCAGTTGAGCGCAATGGGTTGATTTTCTTGGGTTTCGTGCGAGTTCATGGGCAATATCCGGGGCCTGTAGCACCGCCTGTGGCACTGCGGTGGTCGACGCCTGGCCCCCCTTGTGGACGTGAGGCAGCGCGGCAGGCAAGGGCGGTATTGTGCACATGGAGACGCAAACCCCGATGCCCAAGGCTTTGACCCTGGCGCGTCGATGGCTGATCGGGCGGCAATTTGCCAGTGGGGCATCGCCGACTTGGCCGGCCCCCAACCCTGCCTCGAGCCCGCATTGCAGCTTTGGCCGCCGGCATGCCGGAGCACTGCGACAATGCTGCCCACTGCCGGTGCGCCGAAATCCACCATCTCGACTGCGAAGTACGCTGACGTCGATGTCGACGGTGCACGTATGGAGGGTGTGTGCGGTGCGCAGGCCAGGGCCGTGGTTACCCGCCCGGGTGCGCAAAGATTTTCATATTCCAAGCGAGTCAAGCTGATGCAAAAATTATCGGATATCGAAGGTTTGATCAGAAAGTCTGGGAATGTCAGCTTTGATGTTGCCGGGACTTCAATTTCCTTTGATTTGAGCAACAGGCATGAGCGTGCCTATGCGGCGCGCTTGCTGCTCGACGTCTGCCATCCGCAGGCGGATATCGATTTGTTCTTGTTTCAGCATTTCCTGAGGCCGTCCGACACCGTGCTCGATGCAGGAGCGAATATCGGGATGACTGCCCTGGAATGCCTTGAAGCCGGAGCCGGGAAAGTGGTTGCGGTCGAAGCACTGCCCGTTTTGTACGAACGCTTGAAAAAGTTGAATCCGCCTGGATTGATTGCAGTCAACAAGGCAATATCCTCCTCCCCAGGCAAGGCTGACTTCTATATATCCACTGCGCACAACCAAGGTTCCAGCCTGAATTCGGAAATGATCGGGATATTTCCGTCGGTATTTGGCGAGGTGGTGAAGAAAACCGAGGTTGAACTCACCACCATCGATGAGCTGGTGGAGAGTTTTGGCGCATTCGACGTGTGGAAACTTGATATCGAGGGCGCGGAGTTGGACGCGGTGAGAGGGGCGCAAAAGACACTCGGGAAGTGTCCGCCGCGCATAGTCATCGTGGAGCTGTACGATGATTTCTATGACGATTTTCGTTCCGGCATGATCGATTCCCATCCTTTTGTGGGCAGGGCATTCCTATCGATCGATGGCTATGAACTGAAAATCTTGCCTCCAGTCAAGGGGTTTCCCGAGGGTTATCACGTCACCAGTCCCATGTACGTGTTCTCGAGGTTTCCCCTCGAATGATCAGCGCGGCACGAATTCGATGCCCGTGCGCCGCACCAGCTCCTCGTAGCTGATCGGCTCGCTGACCTGGCGCCGCGGGGCATTGGGCTGCCAGTGGACCCAGCTTCTGCCGCTGCTCGGGTCATACACCAGCTTGTAGAAGTACTGCGGCACGCGCACCCGTCCTGCCCCGATGGAGGGGGCGGCCTGCGAATACACCGGCCCGGTGAATACATAGACATCGGCCTGGGCACGCCGCACATATCTGCGCGTGTCTTGCTCGATGTCGTTCCAGGCGCCGTTGTTGAGCTCCACATCCTGCGGCGCCATGTTCGCCAGGCTGAAGCTCTGGGCCTTGGCCGCAGCGGTGCCCATGTCGCCTGCGGGAGCCATATGGCCGAGCGAATAGCCCGAATGGCGATAGTCGGCCGCCTCCGCGCGCTCCTCGGCGGGAAGCCGCGCTTCGGCATAGAAATGGTTGCTGCGCCGCAGCCTGCCCGCTTGCTGAAGCACAGACCGGTCCAGATGCTCGGCAACGAAAACCGGGGTCTTGGTCTGCCCGTCGTGCAGGATGGCGAAGCCGTCGAAGCACAGCTCGCGCTGCAGCGGCGCCTTTGGCACGACGGGAGGCAGGCCTGCCGGAAAGAAATGCTTGCATTGCGCGAATTCGGTCCATACGCGCTCTGCAGGCGCCGCGCTGCGCAGCGCACTGGGCGCGTTCAGAGCCAACAGCACCGTGGCAAGAAACGGCCACCATCCGGGGTTGCGGCGCGGGAGCGCGCCGGTAGGGCGGGCCATGGTGCAGCTCCTTGGAGTGGGCGTGGCTCCAATGTGCACCCGGGCCCGCGCGCGCCAAGCCGGGTGCGCGCGGTATGGGATGTAGGCACCGCGGTTGCCGCCCGGGCATTGCGGCCAGCCGGCCCCCTCAGGGATGCACCGCCTCGCCCAGATTGAGCATCAGCCTGTTGGCCCACGCGAAGATCGCCGCTGCATGCAGCGCGTCGAGGATCTCCAGGTGGCTCAGGCCGGCTTCGCGCAGGGCCTGCAGGCGCTGGCCGCTCAGCTGGTTCGGGGCTTCGGTCAGGTCGATGGCGAACTGCACCAGCGCCTTCTCGCGCGCGTTGGTGCCGGCCGTGTGCGGGTTCTCGAAGACCTGGGCGATCACGTCGTTGCGCTTGGCCAGCTGCTCGAAGCGCTGGGCGTGGACCGAAGCGCAGTAGACGCAGCCGTTGATGCGCGAGACCACCGCGCTGACCAGCTCGCGCTCCGCGCGCGACAGCCCACCCGGCGCATACATGATGGCGTTGAAGACCACCGAGCGCTCCTGCAGGATCTGCGGCTGGTGGATCAGCGCCAGGTAATAGTCGCTGGTCTTGGCCGACGGATGGCTGGCTTCGAGAATGGCCAGCTGCTCGGGCGTGGCTTCGTCGAGTTTGACCACCGGCACCCAGGCCTTCCAGCCCAGCGTCTCGCTGGTGAAGCCATTGATGCGCAGGACTTCACCGGGCTTGGGCAGGTGGTGCGGGTGCACGAAGGGCTCGTCAGGGGACGCGGCGGCTGGCGCTGCCAGCAGGTCCTCGCCCAGCGCGTCCAGCGCCTGCAGGCCGGCCACCACGCGGATCTGGTAGCTGAGGAAGGCAATGAGCTGCGCCAGTGCGATGATTTCCGCCGGCTGCAGGCCCGCGGCCAGCAGCGCGTCGATGCTGCTGCGGTCGCCTTCGACGGGCTTGTGTGTCAGCAGCGTGGCAAAGCGCTGTAGCGCGGCTTCGCGCGCTTCGTTCGCGGGCGCGGGCTGCTGCTCCAGCGCCCGGGTGTAATGCTGCAGCAGGGACTGGCTGCCGCTGAGCCGGCAAATGGTCTGCGCAACGCGCAGGCGCTCGCCCAGCGTCAGGCCGGGCAGGGACGGGTCGAAGAGCTGGCGGTAGCTGCCTTGGGTGGCGTCGACGACCTTGTTGCGCTGGTGGCGTATGGCGTGGACGGGGGAGGATGGGTCCAGGTGGGCCAAGGTATCGATGAGGTCGAGGTGCGAGAGGTCAGTCATAACAGAAAAGAGAAATTGCTTGGCTTGAGGTCGGGCCATCCATCCTTCGACAAGCTCAGGACGAACGGAAACACCGCTGGTGGCGGATCAATCCGTTCGTGGTGAGCCTGTCGAACCATGAACGTCCTCGCTATAGGACCGCGATGATCATCCGCAGCGCTCTGCGCGAACGTGGGTTCTGGCTGCATGCGCCGCAGTAGCCCGCGCCAAAAACGCCTGCACCGCCGCCCACGATTCCTCGTTGGCTTGCGCGTTGATCGCCGGAGTGCCCCCCGTGGTGCTCAGCCGCTTCGACACCGGATGGGCATAGACCAGATGGGTGGTGGGCACATACGGGAACAGGATCGCATGCCCCCCGCCCTCCCAGTCGTGGTGTTCGACCGGATAGGGATGGCCGTGCGCGGCCAGGTGCTCCTTGACCATCCTGCCGTAGAGCGAGGAGGGCCAGGAGCCATCGTCGGTGGCCGACAGCAGCAGCAGCGGTCCGTCGATGCGCTCCACGCGGATGCGTGCGCGCTCCACGGCCTCGGGGTCCTGCAGTGCCGTGAGGATGGCGGCGGTATGGCGGCGCGGTTCGGGTCCGTCGTCCCAGGGGGCCCAGGTCGCGGTGCGGTTGCCGCTCCAGACATGGGGCACGGGCTGGCCGCGGAAGATCCATGCCGGGCCTTCGCGGCCGGTGGCGGGATCGCAGGCGTTCTGCGCGCAGTGCACCACGGCCCCGGGCACGTAGCCGATGACGGCCTTGACCAGTTCAGGGAACAGCGAGCCCAGCAGCAGCACCAGCTCGCCGCCGCGCGACTGGCCGCTGAGCGCGACGAAGCCGTCCCGGGGTTGCAGCTCGCGGTGGATCCAGTGCAGCGCGGTCTCGAAGTATTCGAGGTGCGTGTCGGAAATGTAGTCCGAACGGCCCGGGCACTTGAAGTAGCCCACGGCCAGCGCCGCGTAGCCGCGCGAGGCATAGAGCGCGGCGCGCGGCTCGTTGATGCCGCCGCCCGATCCATTGAGCACCATCACCACGGGATGCGGGCCTGGCGTGGCCGGGGTGAACAGCACGGCCGACAGGCCCTCGTCGCGCACCTCGCGGCGCGTGACGCCCTCGGCGGCGAGCTGCTGCACGAAACGGGCGGTGAGCACCGGCCCGTCATCGGACAGCAGTGCGCGCACCTCGGTAAGCAGCGCAGCGGCTGGCTCTGCTGCAAAGGGCTCGGCCGAAGCGTTGGCATCGGCTTTGGTCTGCGACCAGACCAGGCCCATGGCCGATACGCCGCTGTAGCTGCCAGCCACGGGCGCATCCCGCGTGAGATCCACGCAGCCTTCGGCGTCCGCGATGAAGCTGGCCTCGGAAGTCCACTGCACCTGCGGGCCGCGCACGGTGCGCGATTGCAGCGTGACGCGCTGGCCCGGTGGCAGGCCGCGCAGCGCGATGCGCCGCGGCACGTCGATGAGCGCCGTCTGCGGCGTGATCTCGAGTTCGGGATGCATCGTGCAGGCGCCTTACTTGGTGCCCGTGACCTGCAGCGCGGTCGTCCGGTCGCTCAGGATCGGAACGACCTTCAGGCCCTTCTTCGCCGCCCAGATGTTCTTGTAGTGGAACAGCGGGATCTGGCCGACATCGTCCGTGACCAGCTTGGCGGCGTGGCGGAAGATGGCTTCGCGGCGCTTGGCGTCGAACTCGATGGTCGCGGCGTCCAGCGCCTTGTCCACGTTCTCGTTGCTGTAGCGGCCCCAGTTGTTGGCGCCGCGGCCGGCCTTGGCATCGTTGGTCGCGAGGGTCTGCAGCAGGCCGTAGCCGGCCTCGCCCGTGCCGTTGCCCCAGGCAATGACGCTCACGGCGTATTCGTTCTTGCCGGCGCGGCTGGCGTACACCGACCACGGCACCACCTCCAGCTTGGTCTTCACGCCGATGCGCGTCCAGAACTGGGCCACGGCCTGCATGGCTTCGGGGGCCTGCGGATAGCGGTCGCCAGGCACGTGGATGGTCAGCTGGAAGCCCTGCGGGAATCCGGCATCGGCCAGCAGCTTCTTGGCCTTCTCGGCGTCATAGGGCGTGGCGGGGATGTCGGGGTTGTAGCCGAAGGAGCCCTTGGGCATCCACTGATTGGCTTCGGTGGCGGTGCCCTGCAGGATGCGGTCGGTGATCGCCTTGCGGTTGATGGCGATGTTCAGCGCCGAGCGCACGCGCTGGTCGGTCAGCGGGTTCTCGGCGAGGGGCTTGCCGGCGTTGTCGGTGATGAATTCGTTGCTGCCCTTGCGCAGGCTCGGCTGGATCAGCAGCGCGCGCAGGCCGGGATATTCATAGACGCTGACGGAAGAGGTCTTCTTGAGCTTGGCGACGTCGGTCACGGCCACCTTGTCGATCACGTCCACATCGCCGGACAGCAGCGCCGCGGTGCGCGCCGCGCCATTGTTGATGTAGCGGTAGGTGACCTTGTCCCAGGGTTGCTGCGGGCCGTAATACGTGGGGTTGCGCTCCATCACCGTGCGGTCGCCGGGGGTGTACGACACGAACTTGTAGGGGCCGGTGCCGACGCTGGCCTTGCCCGCGTTGTAGTCCTCGCTCTTGGCCGACGCGCCCACGTGCTTGCTCACGATGTAGATCGAGGCGATCTCCAGCGGCAGCATGGGGTTGGCCACGGTGGTCTTGACGATCACGGTATGCGGGTCCTTGGCCGTCGTGGAGGCCACGGTGCGCAGCGCGCCGCGGTAGGAGGCCACCGAGCCGGGCACGTTGCGCGCGCGGTCGAAGGAGAACACGATGTCGTCGGCCGTGAAAGGCTTGCCATCCTGCCACTTGATGTCCTTGCGCAGCTTGAATTCCCAGGTCTTGTCGTCCAGCGTCTTCCAGCTCTCGGCCAGGCCCGGCTCGAGCTTGCCGCCGTCGCGCGAGTTCACCAGCGAGTCGTAGAAGTGCAGGGCCAGCGAGCGGTCGCCGGCGTGGTTGTTGAGCTGCGGATCGGTCGAGGAGATCGGATCGGCGAAGCCGATGCTCAGCTCCTTGGCGCTGGCGCCGGACACGGCAAGCAGGGCGGCCATGGCGATGGCGGAAAGGGAAGCAGTGTGCATGGTGTGCTTTCTGTCAGGGGTGGAAATGGGGTTCAGGCGCCGGGCAGGTCGTTGAGATGGCAGGCACTCTCGTGCGCGATGGCAATGCCCTTGAGCCGCGGCACCTCGACGCTGCAGCGCGGCATCGCGTGCGGGCAGCGCGGGTGGAAGTGGCAGCCGCTGGGCGGCGCCATCGGGCTCGGAATCTCGCCGCGGATGGTCTGGAAGCTGGCGCGGCGATGGTCCAGGCGCGGGATCTCCGCCAGCAGCGCCCGGGTGTAGGGATGCTGCGGGTTGGCAAACAGCTCCTCGACCGGCGCGGTCTCGACGATGCGGCCCAGGTACATCACGGCCACGCGGTCGCACACATGGCGGATCACGCCCAGGTCGTGGCTGATGAAAAGGTAGGCCAGGCCCAACTCGTCGCGCAGATCCATGAACAGGTTCAGGATCTGCGCCTGGATGGAGACGTCGAGCGCGGCCACCGCCTCGTCGCAGACCAGCATCTTCGGCTGCACCGCCAGCGCGCGCGCGATGCCGATGCGCTGGCGCTGGCCGCCGCTGAACTGGTGCGGATAGCGAAAGCGCAGGCGCGGATCGAGCCCGGCGCGCTCGAGCTGCCGACAGACATACTCGTCCTCATGCTCGGCATCGACCAGGCCGTGCAGGCGCGCGGCCTCGCCGACGATGCGGTTGACGCGCAGGCGCGGGTTCAGGCTGGACTGCGGATCCTGGAAGATCATCTGGATGCCCAGGCGCGCCTGCAGCGTTTCCTCGGCGCTGAGTTGCGTGCGGTCCTTGCCCATGACCGCCACGCTGCCGTCGGTAGGGTTCAGAAGGCCAGTGGCAATGCGGCCCAGCGTGGACTTGCCGCAGCCCGATTCGCCGACCAGGCCCACGACCTCGCCAGGGCGCACCTGCAGGTCCACGCCATCGAGCGCATGCGTCACGACGGGGGCTTTTTGCAGGCCGATCTGGCGCATGAAGCGGCCCCAACGTCTGGGCGCGGGCTGCTGGCCGAAGCGTTTGGTGATCCCCTGCAGGTCGAGCAGCGGGGCGGTGTTTGCGGTGTCGCTCATGCGGCGCTCCGGGAAAGTTCAGGGGCGGCCCCGGGGAAGAAGCAGCGCACCGTATGGACGGTGGCCGTGGTGTCGCCCGCGGCCGCGACCGGCTCGAGCGCCGGCGGCTCCTGGCAGCGCGGCTGCGCGCGCGGGCAGCGCGGCGCGAAGGCGCAGCCCGGCGGCAGATCCAGCAGGTTGGGCGCCATGCCCGAGATCTGCTGCAGGCGGCGCTGGCGCTGGTTTGCGCTGGGCAGGCTGCCGATCAGGCCCTGGGTGTAGGGGTGCTGCGGGTTGTCGAGCACGTCATCGACGCTGCCATGCTCGACGATGCGGCCGGCATACATGACGGCGATGTCGTCGGCCAGGCCCGCGACCACCGACAGGTCGTGGCTGATCCAGATCATCGCGGTGCCGGTTTCGCGCACCAGCTGCTGCATCTCCGACAGGATCTGCGCCTGGATGGTCACGTCGAGCGCCGTGGTCGGCTCGTCGGCGATGATCAGCTCCGGGTCGTTGAGCAGCGCGATGGCAATGGCCACGCGCTGGCGCATGCCGCCCGAGAGCTGGTGCGGATAGGCCTTCAGCCGCTCGGCGGGGCTGGGAATGCCCATGCGCGCCAGCGTCTTGCGGCAGTGCTCGAGCGCCTCGAGCTTGCCCATCCTGCGGTGCGCGCGGATGGTCTCCAGCATCTGCACGTCGATGCGCAGCACCGGGTTGAGCGTGGCCATCGGGTCCTGGAAGATCATTGCCATGCGGTTGCCGCGCAGGCTGCGCAGCGCGCGCGCATCGAGCTTTGCCAGATCCTGCCCCTGGAACAGCACCTCGCCCGCGCTGATGCGCCCGGCTGCGTCCAGCAGGCCCATGATGGAGAAGCCGGTGACCGACTTGCCCGAGCCGGACTCGCCGACCAGGCCCAGCACCTTGCCCTTGTGCAGGCGAAAACCCACGCCATTGACGACCGGCAGCACGCCGGCGCGGGTGTCGAACTGGGTGTGCAGGTCCTTGACCTCGAGCACGGGGGCTGCCTCATGGGGCAGCGCGGAAGCGATGGAATCGTGGGACATCGTGCGGGGCATCATTTCTGCAGGCGCGGGTTGAGCACATCGCGCAGTTGGTCGCCCACCAGGTTGATGGCGACGATCGTCAGCAGCAGCGCAACGCCGGGGAAGAAGCTGATCCAGTATTCATTGGACAGCAGATACTGGTAGCCATTGGAGATCAACAGGCCCAGCGAGGGCTCGGTGATCGGCACGCCCAGGCCCAGGAAAGACAGCGTGGCCTCGAGCGTGATGGCGCGCGCCACCTGCAGCGCGGCAATGACCAGCAGCGGCGGCAGGCAATTGGGCAGGATATGGCCCAGAAGGATGCGCCACTGCGCAATGCCCTGGCCGCGCGCGGCATCGACATACTCGCGCCGCGTCTCGACCAGCGCCTGGCCGCGGGCCGTGCGCGCGTAGTAGGCCCATTCGACCAGCACCAGGGTCAGGATCACATTGCCGATGCCCTTGCCCATGTAGGCCAGGATCATCAGCGCCATCAGGATGGTGGGGAAGGACAGCAGCAGGTCGACCACGCGCATGATCAGCGCATCGACGCGGCCGCCCGCATAGGCCGCGATCAGGCCGATGACGGTGCCGACCACGGCAGCGATCGCCGCCGAGCCCACGCCCACCAGCAGGCTGATGCGCAGGCCGTAGACGATGGCCGAGTACAGGTCGCGCCCCTGGCCGTCGGTGCCCAGCCAGTAGGTGTAGCCATGCTCCATGCTCTGGCTGCCCGGCACCAGCCGCGCATCGAGCACATCGAGCTGCATCAGGTCATAGGGGTTCTGCGGCGTGAGGTAGGGCGCGAACAGCGCCATCAGCACCACGAGCAGGAGGATGACCAGGCCGAAGATGGCCGGCTTGGAGCGTAGGAAATCGTGCGCGATCTGGGCCCAGATCGACTGCACCTTGCCCGGGTCGGCGGCCGCACGCGCGGCCAGGGGAGAAGCGGTGGAACGCGGGTTCATTGCGCGGACTCCAGGCGGACACGCGGGTCCAGCAGTTTGTAGAGCAGGTCGACGATCAGGTTGAGCGTCACGAAAATCACCACCACGACCATCAGATAGGCCACCACGACGGGGCGGTCCAGCGAATTGATGCTGTCCAGGATCAGCTTGCCGGCCCCCGGCCAGGCGAAGATCGACTCCGTGACGACGGCATAGGCAATGGTCGAGCCCAGCTCGAGCCCGAGCACCGTGACCAGCGGGATCATGGTGTTGCGCAGCACGTGCATGCACATCACGCGGGTCTCGGACAAGCCCTTGGCGCGCGCGAACTTCACGAAGTCCTGCGGCAGCACCTCGCGCACGCCGGCGCGCGTGAGCCGCAGCACCAGCGAGATCTTGAACAGCGCCAGGTTGAAGGCCGGCAGCAGCAGATGGTGCAGGCCGTCGAGCGTCAGGAAGGACCATTCGATGCCGAACAGCGTGCGCGTGTCGCCGCGGCCGCTCGAAGGCATCCAGCCGAGCTGCACGCTGAACACCATGATCAGCATCAGCGCGACCCAGAAGGCGGGCAGCGAGAAGCCCAGGATCGAGCCGCTGACCAGCAGCTTGGACACCGGGCTCTCGGGCTTCATGCCCGCGTACATGCCCAGCGGCACGCCCAGCACGATGGCCATCAGCATGCCGACGACGGCGAGCTCCAGCGTGGCGGGCAGGCGGTCGAGGATCAGGCCGATGGCCGGCTCGTTGTAGACGAAGCTCGTGCCCAGGTCGCCCCGCAGCGCGTTCGAGAGGAAACTGAAGTACTGCTGCAGCAGCGGCTTGTCCAGACCCAGGTGGGCGATGGCTTCCAGCCGCTCCTGCTGGTTCAGGTCCTCGCCGATGAGGATGTCGATGGGATTGCCGATCGCGTGCAGGCCGGCGAAGACGATGACGGTCATGGCCAGCACCACCAGCGCGGCCTGGCCAATGCGGCGCAGCAGCCAGCCGATCATGCTTGCACCTCTTCATAGGCGGGAAGCGGCGAGTCGCTCCATTCATGGCCCTCGAGCTCGGGCTCGCTGTAGCGCTCCATCGCTGCGTAGTGGTGCGCGATGTCCTCGGCATACAACGACCCGGCCAGGCCCTGCGAGAGGCGGCGCGCGCCATCGCTGATCTGCGGGATGTCGCCCGAGATCGTGCCGAGCGAGAGCGCCGCGGGGTAGCTGAAGCAGTGGATACGGTCCAGCCCGGGGCAGCTGCCCGGCGTCTTTTCCTGGAACTCGAACAGCGCGCCCAGGTCCGGCGACAGGTTCAGTTCGCTGTCTTCCTGGCCGGCTGGCGGCGTGAAGCGATCCTGCCACAGGCGCACGTGGGGGGCGAAGGGCGCGAACTCGGGGCGCAGTTGCCAGTCGGGGCGAAAGCCCGTGCAGAAGACCACGAAGTCGGCCGCGATCGGGCCCTGCGTGGTGTCGATGCGCAACCTGCCATCGGCGCGCACCTGCGCGGCTTCGATGCCGGTGCCCAGATGGAAGAAGGCATTGCGGTGGCGCGACACGCGCAGCGTGCTGCCTTGCGGCGGGGGCACCTGCTGGCGGTTGATGTAGTTGCGCACCTGCCACTTCTGTTCGTCGGTGAGGCGTGCAAAGCCGTGGGCCGCGCCGGGATTGCCTGCGCCCTTGCCCTTGTTCACGGTGGGCAGCTGCTTGCGGCGGATCAGCAGATGCACCGCGGTGGCGCCGTTCTCCAGCGCGGTGGCAGCACTGTCCATGGCGGAGGCACCGCCACCGACCACCACCACGGTCTTGCCCGCGAAGGCATCGTTGGCCCACCGATCGGACGAATGTGCCCAGCGCTCGCGCGGCAACTGGTGCGCGACTTCAGGCACCCAGGGTCCGCCCAGGCCGTCGCGGCCCGTGGCCAGCACCACGTGGCGCGCCAGCACCGTGTAGGGGCGGTCGCCATCCTGCATGTCGACCAGGTCCAGCTGCGCCGTCTGGTCGGCGCGCGGGCGCACGGCCGTCACGCGCTGGCCGTTGTGCAGCACCACGCCGGTGGTCTCGCGGTACCAGCGCAGGTAGTCCATCCACTGCAGGCGTGGGATCTTGTCGAGCCTGGCCCAGGCTTCGTCGCCCCATTGGGCCTCGAACCAGGCACGGAAGGTCAATGCCGCAAAGCCCAGCGCCGGACCCGTGAGTTCCTTGGGCGAGCGCAGGGTCTCCATGCGCGCGGTCGTGGCCCAGGGGCCTTCGTAGCCAGGCGGGCTTTGGTCGAAAATCTCGGCGCGGATGCCGAGGTGGCGCAGCGCCGTGGTCAGCGCCAGACCGCCCATGCCGCCGCCGACGACGGCGACGTCCAGCACGGTCTGGCCATCACGCGTGATCGTGGGGGTCCAGTGCCTGGCGGGCAGGGCCAGCAGCTGCAGGTCGCGCCGATAGCGTTCCTGCAGTGCGTCAAGGTTCGGTGTCAAGGGGGAAAGCAGACTGTTCATGAAGAAGGCGGTGCCTTGCGCCCGGACGGGCCCGGCGCGCTGGTGGGAGGCGATGAAAGAGGGGAAAGGCAGATGCCGGCCATGGCCTGGGCATCGTGCAGCTGGCATTGGTCGAGCGCAGCGGCGTGGTCGCGCAGCGCTTCGAGCAGCTGCAGCGCCGGCGCCGTCAGGTTTTTTCCCTGGGCGCTGATCGCGCCGAAGTGAAACGGGATGCGCACGTCGAGATCGCGGTAGGCCAGGCCGACCAGCGGTGCGCCCAGCAGCGTGATCGGGTCGAGCACGGCGACGCCCAGGCCCGCGCGCACCAGCGCCTGGGCATTCATCGAGGAATTGGTTTCGATCTCGGCCTGCATTGCGCCGGCGCCGGCCTGGCGCAGCGCGGTATCGATATGTTGCTTCAGCCGGTGCGGGTTGTGCATGCCGATCATGCGCTCGCGTGCCAGCGCTTCGATGGGCACGACCTCATGCGCGGCCAGCGGGTGGTTTTCAGGCAGCACGGCCTTGCACGGCACCTCGGCAACCCAGTGCACGCAGATCTGCTGATGGTCCACCGGCAGGCTGCATACACCCAGGTCGGCCATGCCATGCAGCACGTCGCGCACCACCTTTTCCGGACGCACGGACAGCAGCTCGATCTTGCCGGCGGCAAGCAACGGGCGGCAGGCAGCCAGGGCGGGAGCCACCACACCCAGCGACAGCGCAGAAGTGGCGGAAACCAGCAGCGGCGGGCTGGGCACGGGAGCCGCGCGATGCGCATGCTGCTGGATGCGCCGCACGCCATTGACGATGCGCTCCGCTTCCTCATAGAGGACATAGCCCAGCTCGGTCGGCGTCACTTTGGGACCGTGGCGGTGCAGCAGCGCCTGGCCCAGGCCCAATTCCAGCTCCTGGATCTGCCGCGTGATGGCCGGCTGCGAGCGCTCGAGCAGCTTGGCAGCACCTGTGATGCTGCCAATCGTCATGACCGCAACAAAGGCTTCAAGCTGGCGAATGTCCATGCGTGGGATTATGCAAAACGCGAATGATGACGCATTTGGCATGCGCTTGTGAAATATTAAATCCGCATTTGCTTATGAGGGAACGTACATTCGACCCCAACCCGCCGGTCGACCCGCTCGTCCCGAGCTAGTCGCAGGGCATCCTGTCGAAGATGAACGGCCTATCCTCCAGTTCCTGCCATCCGCTGCAGCCACTGCGAAAACAGCTGCACCACGCCCGATGGCGGCTGCGCCGGCGTGATCAGGTAATAGCTGCGCTCCTGGCGCAAGGACAGCGAACAGGCCACGACCAGATCGCCGCGCGCCAGCTCGGCCTCGACCAGCATCGGCGGAATCAGCGCCACGCCCATGCCATGCGTGGCTGCCATGGCCAGCATGGAAAACAGCTCATAGCGCGGGCCGTCGAGCGCGCGTGCCGGCGCGAGCCCCGCCGCCTGGAACCACTGCTGCCAGCCATAGGGCCGGGTGCTCTGCTGCAGCAGCGGCAGCTGGGCAATGGCTGCGGGCGCCGCGGTCTGCCAAGCCCGGCCCAGGCCGCGCGGGGCGGCCTGGGCGAGCAGGGCAGGGCTGCACATCGGCACCACCTGCTCGTCCATCAGCCACTGCGCATGGATGCCTGGCCATTGCGTCACCTGCTCCGGCGTGCCGGCGTAGAGCGCAGCGTCGAAGCCCGTGTCGGCAAAGAGGAAAGGGCGGGTCTGCGTGTCTATATGCACCGTGATGCCCGGGTGCTCCTTGGCCAGCAGCGGCAGGCGCGGCAGCAGCCAGCGCGTGGCAAACGTCGGCACTGCCGCCAGGCTCAGCGCACCGCCTTCGCCCTGGCGCGCCATGATGTCCAGCGTGTCGCGCTCGAGGCCCTGCAGCCAGGCGCGCACCTTGCGCGCATAGCTGGTGCCCGCCGGCGTGAGCTCCATGCCATGGCGCGTACGGCGGAACAGGGCGACTCCCACGAATTCCTCCAGCGCAATGATCTGCCGCGATACCGCGCTCTGCGTCAGCGAAAGCTCCTGCGCCGCGCGCGTATAGCTGCGGTGGCGCGCGCAGGCCTCGAAGCATGCCAGGGCTTGGGTGGAGGGAATGGCGCGGCGCATGGTTCCAGTGCAGATGGGGCAGGTCGCGGGAATTAGGCCATAGAAAGTGGATGGAATGCGGATGGGCCAGGGCAAATGCCTGCCGTGGGGCCATAGCGCGACCGGGCGGCTGTGGCAGCGAATCCAAATGCGGCGGTCCTTGCTGGCCACGGGGTGCAGCCGTCCGATCCTGGCCCTCGGGCACATGCTTTCGTCCAGTCAATTCATCCACATCGGTTCATGGCCAGATTTGAATCCAGCTTACATGAAACAAACATCCAATCTCGAAACTGACCGATCCAGTGGCACCAGTCCACAAGAAAGAAACTTGCCCATCAAAAGGATCGGGCCCTCTGTGCCAGGGCGGTGCGCGCTTCCTCCGTCACGAGGTCGCGCAGGTGCAGCAAGCCGTTGACATTCTTCAGCCCGGCGCGTTCCACGACCTCGGCCAGTGGCATGCCCGCGTTCAGCCAGCGCACGATGGCCGTATTGCGCACGATCTGCGGCCCCAGCCGTGCCGGCGTGGGCAGGCCCGCCGAGCGGGCCGCTTCGGCCAGGGTCTTGGTCACCAGATGCAGCAACGTGTGGTTGGAAAGCGTGCGCGACTTGCGCGAGCAGAACAGCGAGGGCTCGCCCTGCATGGCAGGGTACTGCGCGCGCGCGCGCAGCCAGTGCGCCAGGCCTTGCGCCAGGGCAATGCTCACCGACAGCTTGCGCTGCTGGTTGTCGCGCTGGCCCTCCACATGCACGCCGATGATCTGCTTTTCGCCGCTGCCTTCGAGCGGCTCGCTGTAGAGGATATTGTCCACGCGCAGCATGCGCAGTTCCTCGGGCGCCAGGCCCAGCTCGAACAGCAGCATCAGCACCGCGCGGTCGCGCGCGCCCACCAGATCATCGCCCGCTGGGATCTGGGCGATACCCGCCTGCCACATCGCTTCGGACAGGATCGCGCCCTTGGGATCCTCACTGGGCGGGCGCTCGCCGCGCGCCACCGCATGCACCGGGTTGACCTCGATCCAGCCATTGAGCAGGGCATGGTCATAAACGCGGTCCAGCACGCGCCAATAGCGCCGGCGGGTGATGTCGCTGACCTTGCGACCCTTGACGGTCTGGGGAATGTGGTTGATGAAATGCAGCACCTGCACCGCGCTGGCGTCGTGCCATGCCACCGGCGGCACCAGCTGGCCCGCCAGGTATTTGCTCCATGCGCCCCAGATGAAGCGGTAGGGCTTGGCAGCCTCCGCCGTCAGCGGCGTCCAGGCATCGTTGCCGCGCGCCGCCAGCCAATGGTCGAACAGTGCCTCGGCATGGGGCACAGTGGCGGTATCGGGCGTGGATTCAGGGTGGGCGGCAGTGGGCATGGTGCGAAGATAACTTGAAAACACGGCGTGGCACCGGATGTCTTCCCGCGAAACCGCAAAGCGGCCTCGGGGCCCGAGGATTGACCGTGCGTGGCGGGCCCATCGAGCCATGAACAGGCCCTTGGTTTGCTCAAGGCACCGCCGCCACCAGCCCGTTGGCAAAGTGCTGCTGCATCGCCGCACGCGCGCCTTCGGGCGAGCGCTCGAGCAGCGCCTGCATGATCAGCGCGTGTTCCTGGAACGATTCGTCGATGCGCCCCTGGCGGAACAGCGACTTGTGCCGGTTGAGCTTCATGACCTTGCGCAGATCGGCCACCACCTGGTCGCACCAGCGGTTGTTGGCCAGCGTCAGCAGGCGTGTGTGAAAGCGCTCGTTGATGGCGAAGAACAGCTGGGCGTCGCCCCGCTGCGCCGCCAGATCGTCGTGCAGGGCCTTCAGCGAGGCCAGTTCCTCATCGCTGGCCGATGCCGCCACGGCCGCGGCGGCATCGCTTTCGAGCAGTGCCAGCAGGTGGTAGACATCGCGCACGTCCTTGGCCGAAACTTCGGTCACGTAGGCGCCGCGCCGCACCTTCATGGTGACCAGGCCCTCGGCCGCGAGGACCTTCAGCGCCTCGCGCAGCGGCGTGCGGCTGATGCCAAGCTCCTCGGCGATCTTGAGCTCGTCGATCCAGGTGCCGGGCTCGAGCACATGCTGGAAAATGCGTTGGCGCAGCTGCTCGGCCACCTGTTGGTAGAGCGCGGAAGGGGCTAGGGTAATCACTGACATGAATCTTGGATTGTAGTCTGGATTATTTTGAATCAATAATTATGAATCATGTACACTGATTTGGTCACAACCTACCGTGGTCTCACCGATGGACAAGCCTACCGATATGCGCCAAAGCGCGCCGAACGCTGCTGAACCGGAATTTGCCCCAGCCGATCTGAATGCCTGGGCCAAGGCCGCAGCCAAGTCGGCCCCCGGTGGCGATATGCAGGCCCTGAACTGGATCACTCCCGACGGCATCACCGTCAAGCCCCTTTATACCGCCGCCGACACCGCGCAGCTGCCCCATGCCGATACGCTGCCCGGCTTCGAGCCCTATGTGCGCGGCCCGCAGGCCACGATGTATGCGGTGCGGCCCTGGACCATCCGCCAGTACGCGGGCTTCTCGACGGCCGAGGAATCCAATGCCTTCTACCGCAAGGCGCTGGCGGCGGGCGGGCAGGGGGTGTCGGTGGCATTCGATCTGGCAACGCACCGCGGCTATGACTCCGACCATCCGCGTGTCACCGGCGACGTCGGCAAGGCCGGAGTGGCCATCGACTCGGTCGAGGACATGAAGGTCCTGTTCGACCAGATCCCGCTCGACAAGGTGTCGGTCTCGATGACCATGAACGGCGCGGTGCTGCCGGTGCTCGCCGGCTATGTCGTGGCCGCCGAGGAGCAGGGCGTGCGCCAGGATCAGCTCTCGGGCACGATCCAGAACGACATCCTCAAAGAGTTCATGGTGCGCAACACCTATATCTACCCGCCCAAGCCATCGATGCGCATCATCGGCGACATCATCGAGTACACGAGTCTGAACATGCCCAAGTTCAACTCGATCTCGATCTCCGGCTACCACATGCAGGAAGCCGGCGCCAACCAGGCGCTCGAGCTGGCCTTCACGCTGGCCGACGGCAAGGAATATGTGAAGACCGCCACCTCCAAGGGCATGGATGTCGATGCGTTCGCCGGCCGCCTGTCCTTCTTCTGGGCGATCGGCATGAATTTCTACCTCGAGATCGCCAAGATGCGCGCCGCGCGGCTGCTGTGGTGCCGCATCATGAAGGAGTTCGGCGCGAAGAACCCCAAGAGCCTGATGCTGCGCACGCATTGCCAGACCTCGGGCTGGTCGCTGACCGAGCAGGACCCCTACAACAACGTGGTGCGCACCACCATCGAGGCGATGGCGGCGGTGTTCGGCGGCACCCAGTCGCTGCACACCAACAGCTTCGACGAAGCCATTGCGCTGCCCACTGAATTCTCGGCCCGCATCGCGCGCAATACCCAGCTGATCATCCAGGAAGAAACGCATATTCCCAGCGTCATCGACCCCTGGGCCGGCTCCTACATGATGGAGAAGCTCACCCAGGACATGGCCGACGCGGCCTGGGCGATCATCGAGGAGGTCGAGGCCATGGGCGGCATGACCCAGGCGGTGGACAGCGGCTGGGCCAAGCTCAAGATCGAGGCTGCCGCGGCAGAGAAGCAGGCGCGCATCGATTCGGGCAAGGACGTGATCGTCGGCGTCAACAAATACAAGCTGGCCAAGGAAGATCCGATCGACATTCTCGAGATAGACAACGTCAAGGTGCGCGACGGCCAGATCGAGCGGCTGAAGAAAATCCGCGCCGAGCGCGATGCAGCCAAGGTGCAGCAGGCGCTCGACGCGCTCACGGCCGCGGCCGAAAGCGGCGAAGGCAACCTGCTGGACCTGTCGATCCAGGCGGTGCGCCTGCGCGCCACCGTGGGCGAGGTCAGCGATGCGCTGGAGAAGGTCTACAGCCGCCACCGCGCCGATACGCAGAAGGTGACCGGCGTCTACGCCGCGGCCTATGACTCGGCCGAAGGCTGGGACAAGCTCAAGACCGAAATCAACGCACTTTCCGAAGAGCTGGGCCGGCGTCCGCGCGTCATGATCGCCAAGCTGGGCCAGGACGGGCACGACCGCGGCGCCAAGGTCGTGGCCACGGCCTTTGCCGATCTGGGCTTCGACGTGGACATGGGCCCGCTGTTCCAGACCCCCGAGGAATGCGCGCGCCAGGCCATCGAGAACGACGTGCATGCGGTGGGCGTCTCCACGCTGGCCGCGGGCCACAAGACCCTGGTGCCGGCGATCATCGCGGAGCTGAAGAAGCAGGGCGCCGACGACATCATCGTGTTCGTCGGCGGCGTGGTGCCCGCGCAGGACTATGAATTCCTCTACCAGGCGGGCGTCAAGGGGGTGTACGGCCCGGGCACGCCGATCCCGGCCAGCGCCAAGGACGTTCTCGAGCAGATCCGCCAGGCCGCCGCGCTCTGACAACGGCATGACTCCATCCGAACTGCTCGATGGCATCCTGCATGGCGGGCCGGCGCAGCAGCGCCGCGCCATGGCCAAGGCCATCACGCTGCTGGAATCCACGCGCGCCGACCACCGCGCCCAGGCCGACGCCCTGCTCACCGAGCTGCTGCCGCACACCGGCAAGGCCTTCAGGCTGGGCATCAGCGGCGTGCCGGGCGTGGGCAAGTCCACCTTCATCGAGACTCTGGGGCTGTATCTGATCGGGCTGGGCCACCGCGTGGCGGTGCTGGCGATCGACCCGTCCTCCACCGTCTCGGGCGGCTCGATACTGGGCGACAAGACGCGCATGGAGCATCTGTCGGTCAACCCCCAGGCCTATATCCGGCCCAGCCCCTCGAGCGGCACGCTGGGCGGCGTGGCCGAGAAGACACGCGAGGCGATGCTGGTCTGCGAAGCCGCGGCCTACGACGTGGTGATCGTCGAGACCGTGGGCGTGGGCCAGAGCGAGACCGCCGTGAACGGCATGACCGACATGTTCGTGCTGCTGCAGCTGCCCAATGCGGGCGACGACCTGCAGGCCATCAAGAAGGGCGTGATGGAGCTGGCCGATCTGGTCGTCATCAACAAGGCCGACATCGACCGCAACGCCGCGACGCGCGCCGAGGCGCAGATCACCTCGAGCCTGCGCCTGCTGGGCATGCACGGCAACCCCGACCATGCCACGCACGGCGCGCTGTGGCAGCCGCGCGTGCTGCAGATCAGCGCGCTGCTGGGCCAGGGCGTCGAGGCGTTCTGGCAGGCGGTGGGCCAGTTCCGCGACTTGCAGACCGCCAACGGCCGGCTGGCGGCGCGGCGCGAAAAACAATCGCTGGCATGGATGTGGGAGCGCATCGATGCCGGGCTGAAGCAGGCGTTTCGCCAGCATCCGCAGGTGCAGGCCTTGCTGCCGCAGATGCTGGAAGCCGTGGGCCAGGGCCGATTGCCGGCCTCGGCCGCGGCGCGCAGCCTGCTGGCGGCGCAGTCGCAGCCGCCTGTGCCACCATAGACACCGATACGCAGGCTTTTTCCTTGTTTCCCAGAAGTGCGCGCACCCTCGGGCCGGCGCAGACCCAGAAAGAAAGACAGGCACCATGCAGGACATTCTCGAGCGACTTGAACAGCAGCGTGAACGCGCGCGACTCGGCGGGGGCCAAAAGCGCATCGACGCGCAGCACAAAAAGGGCAAGCTGACGGCACGCGAGCGCATCGAGCTGCTGCTCGACGACGGCACCTTCGAGGAATGGGACATGTTCGTCGAACACCGCTGCACCGACTTCGGCATGCAGGACAACAAGATCCCGGGCGATGGCGTCGTGACCGGCTACGGCATGATCAACGGCCGGCTGGTGTTCGTCTTCAGCCAGGACTTCACGGTGTTCGGCGGCGCCCTGAGCGAAACCCACGCCGAGAAGATCTGCAAGGTCATGGACCAGGCCATGAAGGTCGGCGCGCCGGTCATCGGCCTCAACGACTCGGGCGGCGCGCGCATCCAGGAGGGCGTGGCCAGCCTGGGCGGCTATGCCGATGTGTTCCAGAAGAACGTGCTGGCCAGCGGCGTGGTGCCGCAGATCAGCATGATCATGGGCCCCTGCGCCGGCGGCGCGGTGTATTCGCCGGCGATGACCGACTTCATCTTCATGGTCAAGGACTCGTCGTACATGTTCGTCACGGGCCCCGAAGTGGTCAAGACCGTGACGCACGAGGAAGTGACGGCCGAGGAGCTCGGCGGCGCCATCACCCACACCACGCGCAGCGGCGTGGCCGACATGGCCTTCGACAACGACGTGGAGGCGCTGATGATGCTGCGCCGCCTCTACAACTACCTGCCGCTGAACAACCGCGAGAAGGCTCCGCTGCGCGCCACCACCGACCCCTCGGACCGTGCCGACCTGTCGCTCGACACGCTGGTGCCAGAGAACCCGAACAAGCCCTACGACATGAAGGAGCTGATCGCCAAGACCGTGGACGATGGCGACTTCTTCGAGCTGCAGCCCGACTACGCGAAGAACATCCTGATCGGCTTTGCGCGCATGGCCGGCCAGACGGTGGGCATCGTGGCGAATCAGCCGCTGGTGCTTGCCGGCTGCCTGGACATCAAGAGCTCGATCAAGGCGGCGCGCTTCGTGCGCTTCTGCGATGCGTTCAACATCCCGGTGCTGACCTTTGTCGACGTGCCCGGCTTCATGCCCGGCACCAGCCAGGAGTACGGCGGCATCATCAAGCATGGCGCCAAGCTGCTGTATGCGTATGCCGAGGCGACGGTGCCCAAGATCACCATCATCACGCGCAAGGCCTACGGCGGCGCGTACGACGTGATGGCCTCGAAGCACCTGCGCGGCGACGTGAACCTGGCCTGGCCGCAGGCCGAGATCGCCGTCATGGGCGCCAAGGGCGCCGTGGAGATCATCTTCCGCGAGGACAAGAACGACCCTGAAAAACTCGCCGCGCGCGAAGCCGAATACAAGGCGCGCTTCGCCAACCCGTTCGTCGCCGGCGCGCGCGGCTTCATCGACGACGTGATCCTGCCGCACGAAACGCGCAAGCGCATCTGCCGCAGCCTGACGATGCTGCAGAACAAGCAGCTCGAGAACCCGTGGCGCAAGCACGGCAACATCCCGCTCTGACAACGATCGCGCCAGGAAAAACCATGTTCACCAAGATTCTGATTGCCAACCGCGGCGAGATCGCCTGCCGCGTGATCGCCACTGCCCGCAAGATGGGCATCGCCACCGTCGCCGTGTATTCCGACGCCGACAAGGACGCGCGCCATGTGCAGCTGGCCGACGAGGCGGTGCATATCGGCGCTGCGCCGAGCCGCGAGTCCTACCTGCAGGCCGACCGCATCATCGAGGCCTGCAGGAAGACCGGCGCCGAGGCCGTGCACCCGGGCTACGGCTTCCTCAGCGAGAACGAGGCCTTCGCGCGGCGCGTCGAGGAGGAGGGCATTGCCTTCATCGGCCCCAAGCACCATGCGATCGCGGCCATGGGCGACAAGATCGCTTCCAAGAAGCTCGCGGCCGAGGCCAAGGTCAACACCATTCCCGGCTACAACGATGCGATCTCGGGCGCCGAGCAGGCCGTGGAGATCGCGCGCGGCATCGGCTATCCCGTCATGATCAAGGCCAGCGCCGGCGGCGGCGGCAAGGGCCTGCGCGTGGCCTACAACGACCAGGAAGCCTTCGACGGCTTCGCCAGCTGCCAGAACGAGGCGCGCAACAGCTTCGGCGACGACCGCGTGTTCATCGAGAAGTTCGTCGAGGAGCCACGCCACATCGAGATCCAGGTGCTGGGCGATGCGCACGGCAACGTGGTGTTCCTCAACGAGCGCGAATGCTCGATCCAGCGCCGGCACCAGAAGGTGATCGAGGAGGCGCCGTCGCCCTTCATCTCCGAGGAGACGCGCGCCGCGATGGGCGCGCAGGCCGTGGCCCTGGCGAAGGCCGTGCAGTACCAGAGCGCGGGCACGGTGGAATTCGTGGTCGGCAAGGACCAGTCCTTCTACTTCCTGGAAATGAACACCCGGCTGCAGGTCGAGCACCCCGTGACCGAAGCCATCACCGGCCTGGACCTGGTCGAGCAGATGATCCGCGTGGCGGCCGGCGAGAAGCTGTCCTTCGCGCAGGCCGATGTGCGCCGCGACGGCTGGGCCATCGAATGCCGCATCAACGCCGAGGACCCGTTCCGCAACTTCCTGCCCTCGACGGGCCGGCTGGTGCGCTTCCAGCCTCCCGCGCAGAGCATGTGGCAGGGTGACACGGAACACCTGCACGGAGTGCGTGTCGATACCGGCGTGTACGAGGGCGGCGAGATCCCGATGTTCTACGACTCGATGATCGCCAAGCTGATCGTGCACGGCAAGGACCGCGCCGAGGCCATCGCCAAGATGCGCGAGGCGCTCAATGCCTTCGTGATCCGCGGCATCAGCTCGAACATTCCCTTCCAGGCCGCGCTGCTGGCCCATCCGAAGTTCATCAGCGGCGACTTCAACACCGGCTTCATTGCCGAGCACTACGCCGGCGGCTTCCACGCCGAGGACGTGCCGCACAGCGATCCGCAGTTCCTGGTGGCGCTTGCCGCCTATATGAACCGCCGCTACCGCGAGCGCGCCTCGACCATCACCGGCCAGATGCAGGGCCACGAGCTGCAGCTGGGCCTGCAATACACCGTGGTCACCCTGGGCGCGGAGGGCCGCCACCGCCACACGGCGGTGCGCGTGGAGGATTTCGATCTTTCGCGCCATGCCAGCAAGGTGACGGTGCAGGACGAGGACGCAGGCCGGGTCTACGAGATCAGCAGCGCCAGCCATCTGCGCGACACGCGCATCGAAGGGCTGGTCAACGGCCGGCCCTTCACCGTGCAGATCGAGCGCGGCACGGGCAAGAACCCGCTGGCCCTGCGCATCGCGCACAACGGCACGCAGATCGAGGCCCTGGTGCTCTCGCCGCGCGGCGCCGAGCTGCACCAGCTGATGCCCTACAAGGCGCCGCCGGACCTGTCGAAGTTCCTGCTCTCGCCCATGCCGGGCCTGCTGATCGATATCGCCGTGCAGCCCGGCCAGAAAGTGCAGGCGGGGGAGAAGCTGGCGGTGATCGAGGCGATGAAGATGGAGAACATCCTGTTTGCGACGCAGGATGGGGTGGTGGGGAAGATCAGCGCCAGCAAGGGGGATTCGCTGGCTGTTGATGAGGTGATATTGGAGTTCGTTTAACGGGTGACCCAGGGCGTGCGCATAACCAGTTCGCGCGGGGCATATCGAAGTGCACTTGAGAACTAGAGAACAGGCCGCTCATCCTTCGACAAGCTCAGGACGAACGAGAGAGTGGAGCGATCGCCTTGAACGTGCCTGAGCGCCCCGTCTGCTAAGTCTGCTAAAACCGTTCGTCCTGAGCCTGTCGAAGGATGAAGGGCCTGTCCTCCAGTTTCGCGACATGTCCCAGCCACGCCCCCATGAAAACCGACACCCTCACCATCCAGCTGGCCCTGGCCATCGCCGAGGAAGGCAGCATCTCCCGCGCCGCCGACAAGCTGCAGCTCGCCGTGGCGGCCGCCTCCAAGCGGCTCACGGATCTGGAGCGCCAGCTGGGCACGCCGCTTTTCAAGCGGGTGCCGCATGGCGTGAAACTCACCGAATCGGGCACCAAGCTGCTGGCCCATATCCGCCAGATCGACAGCCTGATCGGCCGCCTGGGCGACGATGCGCATTCGATGCGCGAAGGGCAGGACGGGCGCATCATCATCGGCGCGCCCAAGGCCGCGATCATCGAATTTCTCGCGCGCGATCTGGCGCGGGTGCAGCGCAGGTACCCGCAGATCACGCTGCAGATCATCGAGGAGAACAGCAAGATCATCCAGCAGCTGCTGCGCGACAAGGTGATCGACATCGGCATCTACGAGAAGAAAAGCGGCTTCATCGACATGGAGAAGCACGATTACCGCGCCGACGAGCTGGTGGCGGTCTATAGCCGCGCGCATTTTTCCTTCGAAGACGCACCGCTCGAAGCCGACCCGCTGCTGGACTCCCCGCTCGTGAGCCTGGGCGAAGGCTCGGCCGTCCTGGCCAGCCTGCAGCGGCTGCACCAGAGCCGGGGCCGCGCGCTGGGCCGGCATTTCACCGTGAGCGGCTTCGACACCATGCTGGCCCTGGTGCGCCATGGCCTGGGCGTGGGGCTGATGCCGCCGGCGGTGCTCGACAGCCTGCATCCGGAGCCCGGCATTGGCCGGGCGACGCTGGCGGGCGACTGGCACCAGCGCTCCTATGTGCTGTCGAGCGTGCAGGGCCGCGCGCAGGAGCAGACGCTGCGCAATGTCGTGGCGCAGCTGCTCGAATCCTGAAAAGTCGTCCGGACAGCTTTTTTGTTTTTGGGGTTTACCCCATCTGGATTTCGCAAAACGCGAAGCCAGGCATGCTGATTGCGGTCTTGCCGGTGACCCCGCGCTCGGCGAGCATTGCTCCAAACAGAACATTGGAGACAAGCATGAAACGTCGCGACTTCATCGCCGGCAGCGCGGCTGCACTGGCGGCCCCCTGGGCCATGGCTGCCGCCGAGCTGCCCAAGGGCCCGGTCAAGATCCTCGTGGGCTGGGCACCCGGCGGCGGCACCGATGTGTTCGCGCGCATCGTCGGCCAGAAGCTCACGGAGATGTGGGGCCGCTCGGTCATCGTCGAGAACAAGCCAGGCGCCACCGGCGCCCTGGCGGCCGACTATTTCGCCAAGACGCGCTTCCACGACGGCCTGACGCTGCTCATGGCGCACGTCAACACCCATGCGATCTCGCCGCAGATCTTCAAGAGCATCACCTACGATCCCCTCAAGGATTTCGCTCCCATCGTGCTGATCGGCGCCACGCCGCATGTGCTCGTGACCAGCCACAAGAACAGCTATGCCTCCGTCAAGGAGGTGGTCGAGCTGTGCAAGAAGAACCCCGGCAAGATCAGCTTCGGCTCCTCGGGCACGGGCTCGGTGCAGCATCTGGCGGCGGAAATGTTCAACATGGCCGCCGGCGTGAAGACCATCCACGTGCCCTACAAGGGGTCGGGCCCGATGCAGACCGACCTGATCGGCGGCCAGATCGATTTCAGCTTCGACACCATGACGGCCGCCACGGCCCAGGTCAAGGCCAAGAAGATGAACGCCATCGCCCAGACCCGCGTGAACCGCGCCAAGGGCTTCCCTGAAGTGGTCACCATGGACGAGCAGGGCTTCAAGGGCTTCGACGCGTCGAGCTGGTACGGCCTGGTGGGCCCCAAGGACATGTCGAAGGAGTTGGCCCAGCGCATCAACGCCGACGTCAACAAGGTGCTGGCGATGCCTGATGTCATCGCGCGCTTCGATGGCTTTGGCGTCGAGGACGGCGGCGGCAGCGTCGAGAAGTTCGCGGCCTTCATGGCCACCGAATACAAGAAGTGGGGCGAAGTCGTGCGCATCGCCAAAGTGACCGAGGAAAGCTGATATGAGCCAACAAAACACCCAACTGCCGCTGCAAGGCATCCGCGTTCTCGATGTGAGCCAGGTGATGGCCGGCCCCTTTGCCTGCATGCTGCTGGCCGACCTGGGCGCCGACGTGATCAAGGTCGAGCCTCCGACGGGTGACCAGACGCGCGGCGCCATGGGCTTCAAGATGAAGGGCCCCGACAGCATGGGCTTCCTGAACATGAACCGCAACAAGCGCTCGCTGACGCTGGACCTCAAGAGCGAGGAGGGCCGCGAGTTCTTCTACAAGCTGGCCGAGACGGCCGACGTGATCGTCGAGAACTACCGCCCCGGCGCCGTGCAGCGCATGAAGATCGACTACGAGACGATCCGCAAGATCAATCCGAAGATCGTCTACGTGAGCATCTCCGGCTTCGGCCAGAGCGGCCCCTGGGCCACGCGCCCGGGCTTCGACCTGATGGCCCAGGCCATGTCGGGCGTGATGAGCGTCACCGGCTACAAGGGCGAGAAGCCCGTCAAGGCCGGCGTGCCGGTGGCCGATATCGGCTGCGCACTGTTCGCCACCTACGGCTTGCTGTCGGCCTACATCGGCGCGCAGAAGACGGGCCAGGGCCAGCATATCGATGCCTCGCTGTTCGACTCGGCCATGGCCTTCTCGATCTGGGACATGTCCGATTACTGGGGGACGGGCGTTCCCCCGTCGCCGCTGGGCACCAGCAACAAGATGAGCGCGCCCTACCAGGCGGTGAAGGCGCGCGACGGCTATTTCGTGATGGGCGCCACCAACCAGAAGCTCTGGGCCAAGCTGTGTGCGCTGCTCGAGCGCCCGGAACTGGTCGAGCACCCGGATTACGCCACCGTGGCGCTGCGCCTGAAGAACCGCGAAGCGCTGATCGAGGAGATCGAGAAGAGCTTTGCCGCGCGCGACAGCGCCGACTGGGTGGACACCATGCTGGAAGCCGGCATTCCGGCCGGCCCGCTGCTGACCTACCCCGAGGCCTTCGAGGGCGAGCACGGCACGCACCGCAAGATGTGCATGGAGATCGACCATCCCATCGAGGGCAAGGTCAAGAACATTGGTTTCCCCGTGAAGATGCTGGGCACGCCTCAGCAGGTGCGCCGCCATCCACCGCTGCTGGGCGAGCACAACGAGGAAATCATGGCCGAAATCTACGCTTTGTCGGCATGAGCGAGCAGGTCCAACTCACCCTGCAGCCCTCGGGCGCGGCGGAGATCACCATCCACCGCCCCGAGCGCCACAATGCGATGACGCAGGCGATGTACGAGTCGCTGCTCGAGCGCATTGCCGAGTGCGGGGCCAACCCGAAGGTGCGCGCTGTCGTGTTCCGCGGCGCAGGCGGCAAGTCCTTCATCTCGGGCACAGACATCGCGCATTTCGCCGAGTTCCGGCAGGGCGAGCAGGGCGTTGCCTATGAAGCCTTTGTCGAGCAGGTGGTCGGCAGCGTCGAGCGCATTGCCGTGCCGACGATCGCGGTGATCGACGGCTGGGCCGTAGGCGGCGGCTTGGCCCTGGCCACGGTCTGCGACTTCCGCATCTGCAGCAACGGTGCGCGCTTTGGCGTGCCCATTGCCAAGACGCTGTCCAATACCCTGTCGTCGCGCAACCTGGCGCGCCTGCAGGCCGCCTTCGGTGCGCCGCGCGTCAAGAGGATGCTGCTGCTGGCCGAATATATCGATGCCGCCGAGGCGCTGTCCTGTGGCTATGTATATGAAACCTGCACGACCGAGCAGCTGGGCGAGCGCGCCGACGCGCTGGCCGAACGGCTGATCGGCTTGTCGGCCGTGACCCAGGCCGCGGTCAAGGAAAGCCTGCGGCGCATTCTTGTCGAGCAAAGCCTCGAAGACGATGACCTGGTGCATCGGGTCTATGGCAGCGAAGCCTTCAGGCAGGGGGTAGCCGGATTCCTCAAGCGCTGACACAGCGCGCTTCATGGTTTTTCCAC
Organism: Comamonas endophytica; assembly: GCF_023634805.2. NCBI lineage: Bacteria > Pseudomonadati > Pseudomonadota > Betaproteobacteria > Burkholderiales > Comamonadaceae > Comamonas > Comamonas endophytica. The sequence goes on along the minus strand of NZ_CP106881.1, from coordinate 3,602,884 downwards.
CGCCGCCTGCATTTGCGCAGCGGCGGTTTTTTCATGCGCGTGCAGGCATTTCCCGCAAAATGGCTGGACGGCATCAAAACAACATGAGGAGCAATATGACGGCAGCGCAGCAGCGCCCATTCAAGGTTTTGGGCATCCAGCAGGTGGCCATTGGCGGCACAGACAAGAGCCGCATGAAAAAGCTCTGGGTCGACATGCTCGGCCTGGAGCAGACCGGCACCTTCCAGAGCGAGCGGGAGAATGTGGATGAGGACATCCTGTCCATGGGCCGCGGCGCCATGAAGGTCGAGGTCGACATCATGCAGCCGCTGGATCTGGACAAGAAGCCAGCGGTGCACACCACGCCGCTCAACCATATCGGCCTGTGGATCGATGATCTGCCGCGGGCCGTCGAGTGGCTGACCGCCCAGGGCGTGCGCTTTGCGCCGGGCGGCATCCGCCCGGGTGCGGCCGGCTATGACATCTGTTTTCTGCACCCCAAGAGCAACGACGAATTCCCCATTGCGGGCGAGGGCGTGCTGATCGAGCTGGTGCAGGCGCCGGCGGATGTCATCGCGGCGCTGGGCTGAGAAGCCTCAATGGCAGCCCCGGCAGGGCGCCGGGGCCTCGGCTGGCTCAGGCCAGAGTCAGGTTCACGTCGATGTTGCCGCGCGTGGCGTTGGAGTAGGGGCAGACCTGGTGCGCGTCGTCGACCAGCTTCTGCGCCTGCTCCTTGTCCATGCCGGGCAGCTTCACGGCCAGGCGCACGGCAATGCCAAAGGCCTGGCCCACGGGGCCCAGGTCGACTTCGGCGGCGATCGACGTGTCCTCGGGCAGCGTTACGTTCTGGCGTTTTGCCACGGCCTTGAGCGCGCCGATGAAGCAGGCCGAATAGCCGGCCGCGAACAGTTGCTCGGGGTTCGTGCCCTTGCCGGCGCCACCGGGCGACGACAGGTCGATGTCCAGGCGGCCGTCGTCGCTGCTGGAGGCGCCGTCGCGGCCACCGGTGGTGTTGGTACGGGCGGTGTAGAGAACTTTGTCGAGCGATGCCATGGAACGGACTCCTTCTAGGGTCAAAAAAGCTTCCGGGGAAGCAAGTATAAAGCACGGCGGTCGCGGCGGTTGTGCCGCAGACCGATGCCGGGATGGTTCGAGGGTAGCAGCCTTCGCGCCTGCCAGGCGTCAGCGCATGCCGTAATTCCGGGGACGTGATGCATTCAGCCGGCTGGACGCAATGCTGCACCGGCGGCCTTGTGCGAGAGCCAGGCGCCGCGCACGAAAGGGTCGGTGACGCAATACATGCCATGGCTCTTGCGCATGATGAGGTTGGCGTTGCGCAGGTCATCGGCGACGCGCTGCACCTGGTCCGTGCTCACCTCATGCCCTACTAGCGCGCCATAGGCAGCGATGGACTCCGCCGAAAACAACCCGCGCACGCCTTCTTCCTCCGCCGCCACGCGCCCGAAAACGGCCATTGCCAGCAGGCCCAGGTCCTCGATCTTGCGCAGTTCCACATCGGCGGCGGCCGTCTTCAGCGTCAATGCAATCACTGGAAAGAACGCGTCCACCTGTGCTTCGTCGTACTGCTGCACCATGCGCAGCGCGCGGAGCATCTCCTCGGGACGGTGGTCCAGGGCCTTGAACGCGGCCACGGCCACCGACAGGCTGGGCACCTTCGCGCCCTCGGCGCCGACGGCGCCCAGCAGATACTCCACATAGTCGTCGCCCAGCGTGGGGTAGCCCAGCGAGGTCGCGCCGGCAAAGGCCTGCTTGCCCTGCAGCGTCAGGCTCGACACCTGGGCGCGGTGCGAGCCCGTGCCGATGAAAAGAAAATAGCCCGGCGTGTGGGGCCGGGGGTTGATGGCATCGCGCGCCGCCTTGAGCGCCAGCATCAACTGCGCCCCCTGTTCCGTGGCCAGCACCTGCTGCACCTTGTCGACGATCAGCACGACATGGGTCTGGGCCTTGTCCACGACTTCCATCAGGGCCTGGGCCAGCGTGGGCCCGTCACGGGTGCCCAGATCGGCCAGCTCGAAGCCGAACTTCAAGCCCAGCGCCTCGACATCCAGGCCCTTGATCCGCGCCAGCCGTGCCAGGACGCCAGAAGCCGGGGTCTGCAGATCCTGCAAGGCAGAGCGGATGGCTGCATGGACCAGCGCACCAGGGTCCGCCTGGGTGTCGGACCAGAGGTCCACATAGACCACGACTGCATCGTGTGCCTCCAGCGCCGGCATCAGGTCCTGCTGCAAGAAAGTGGTCTTGCCCGTGCGCCGCGACCCCGACAGGAACAGGCCCGAACGCAGCCCCTGATCGAGGATTCCAGGGCGCAGCAGCTGCTGCGCCATCTGCCGGGCAAGGGCCTCGCGGCGAAAGTAGCCAATTCGCATGAATTATTCCATATGGATAATTATTGATTTCAAATAATTTACCATAATGCATCCGCCATGCGACAAGAGGCGGGGGCTTCAGGAGCGTGGCGCTTCACCATCGTCCATCATGCGCGCTGCCTTGTTGCCCGTGGCGGCCTCGGCACGGAAGTAACCCAGCACGGTGGCAACGCTCTGGTGGCCGGTCATGGCCATGGTGTCGGCCAGCGGCACGTTGCGGCGCCCCGCCTCGGTCACGAAACCCGAGCGCAGCGAATGCGCCGAGAAATCGCCATCGACGCCTGCCAGTTCGCACCGCTCGCGCACGATGTTGCGCACTGCCGGGGGAGTGAGCGGCTCGCCCAGATGCCCGCCCTTGCGGATGCGCCTGAAGATGGCGCCTTCACCAATGCCGCTGGCCTCCAGCCACGCACCCAATGCCTCTGCGGCCGCGCCCAGCACGGGCTTGTGGTTTTCCGGCGCGTCGATTCCCGCCTGGTTGGTCTTGGAATGCGCCAGCGTATAGAGATAGTCGCCCGAGGGCAGGCGCCGCAGGTACTGCATGTCGGCGCCTGCCACCTCGGAGCGCCTGCGCCCCCCGCTGGCCCAGGCAAACAGGAGCAGCGCCCGGTCGCGGCGCCCGCGCAGGCCGTCATCGCAGGTCTCGAGCAGGCGCGTCAGCACATCGCGCGTCAACGCATCCTTCTTCTGCGGCAATGCGCCGCGCTTGGCATAGGCCTTGCGCGTGCGCGACAGCAGCTCGCGCACGCGCGGGTCGCGGCAGGGGTTGGGCAGGTCCCTGACCTGATGCACCTTCGACAGCACCGACACCCGATGCACCAGCGTGTTGTGCGAGGGCGCACCGGAGCGGGACTTGTAGCCCGCCTCCATCAATGCCTGGTCCATGGATGGCGGCATTTCGCAGACCAGCCCTTGCGGCGTGCTGCGCTGCGCATGGTCCACCACGAACTGCAGCACGCACTCCACCGACAGCGGCAAGGCGATCTGGCTGCCGTAACGCAACGCATGCCAGGCAGCCCAATAACGCAGGGCACTCTGGTAGCTGGCACGGGTATTGAGCGACTCGCCCTCGCGCAGCAGATCCTGCATGGCGCGGCGCGCCTTTTCATCCAACCGGTGCCCCGGCAAAGGTGCAGGAAATGCCTCGACTTCCGCAGAAACATTGGGGGCATCGGAATCCCGGGCAGCAGGCGCCATGGCATCAAAAACAACAGGCTGCATCTATGAATTTCAACTTATGTATTATTTAATACGTATTACGTATTGTATAATACGTGAAAATAAAATAACTCGCGATAACAATTTCTTATCGATACCTATCCTAGCAGGATGCCCAGATGAACCCTCCCAAAGTCACCCGCGGCGTGCAGGAAGCCGATGTCTGGGCCGCAGCCGATGCGCTGTTGGCCCAGGGGCTGCGCCCGACCATTGAACGCGTGCGCCAACAGATCGGCCGCGGCTCGCCCAACACCGTGAGCCCGATGCTCGAATCTTGGTTTGCCACGCTGGGCCAGCGCCTGGGCGTGGTCCAGACGGACACGCCGCAGGGTGGGGTGCCCGAGCCGGTGCTGCGCCTGGCACAGGAACTATGGGAAAGCGCCAGCGCCCAGGCCATGGACCGTGCGCAGCAGGCGCTGCACGAGCGTGAAGCCGCGCTGCAGGCCAGCCGCCTGTCGCACGAGGCAGATCTGGAACACATGGAGCAGCGCGAAAAGGCCTTGCACCAGCAGAAGCAGGCCATGGACGAGGCCATGAAACTGGCCCGTGCCCAGGCGCAGGAACTGTCGCGCCGGCTCGACGAAATGCAGCAACTGGCCCAGGACCGCGAGGCGCAGCTCAGCAGCCTGCGCGCAGAACTGGCGGCCGCCAGCAAGGCACGCGAGCTCGAGCGCAAGGAACACAGCGAGGAGCAGCAGGCCGCGGCCCAAGAACGCCAGCGCCTGGCCGAGCAGTTTGCCGGCAACGAGCGCCGCATGCTGACCGACCTCGACCGCGCGCGCCAGGAGGTTGCCAGTGCCAAGAAAGCCCAGGCCGAGCAGGAACGCAAGTCCGAAGCCCGGTTGGCTGAATGGCAAACCCGTCAGCAGCATCTAGAAGAAGAATTGCTGCAGGCACGCTCCCAGCTGCTGGGCGCGCAGCAAAGCGCCCAGGCGGCGCAGGATCGGGTGGCCGATCTCAAGGCCCTGCTGTCCGCGACGCAGAGCAGTTCCGCGCCGGCCTCCGCCACAGACAAGAACGCCGCGCCACGCACCGGCAGCCGCTCGCTGCAGCGCCGCGCCCTGGCCCAGCGCGCGCGCAATCTGCCGCGCAAGTAGGCTGGGATCCACCCATGCCGGGTTGACCGGCGTGGACCCAGAGGCAAGGGCGCCAGCGCGGGCATTGCTTGCGAAAAGGCGGTTCTGGAGCCACGCTCCTTGCGCTTTGGCCCACGCCTGCGGCCACTGCACTCCGATGGAAAGGAACAGTGCCATGCGGTCTTTTGTTCTTGCCTTGCTGTATCTGGCGACCAGTCTCGCCCACGCCACGCCTGGCGGCCTGGATGCCAACGGCTGCCACAACTCGAAGAAAAAGGATTTCCACTGCCATGCGCCGCGCGACAAAGCCAAGGCCAAGAGCCAGGGCAGCGGCGAAACTCCGACCCAACGCGAGACCCGCCTGCTGCGCGAATGCCAGGGCCGGCCCAATGGGGGAGCCTGCCTGGGCTATGCGAAGGAGGCAGCCGATCCCGCACGCTAGACATGTACGGTCTGCGCGCAGAGCTGGCCAAACAGCGCCCAGGTGGTGAATGCGGCGCCTATTCACCGCAAACCGTCCCATCCGAACCCGCGCCCCTATCTTGCAGCAGCCTGATTGGCCAAGACCTCGACCGATAACCGCATTGCGGGATATCGACGCGCTGGTCGATGCCGCAATGATGGTCAAGACGCCCGGCGGAAGCCGGGAGTCAGATCTACGAACCGCCAGCCGAATTCGCAAGACGCGCCTTTGGTGGCGCCTTTGTTGGCGCCTGTCATGGCGACTTCAGCGCCCGGCCCAGAATGCCTTCTGCTGTGCGGCAATTTCGGCCTCGAGCGCAGGCACGGGCCCGATCAACTCGACCGGCTTCTGACAATGGTCGAACACATGGCGCGACGGCACGCTCATCGTCGGATTCTCCGCATGGTTGCCGGTATGCTGCAGCAGCGCATGCTCGGTCATGCCAAACACCACGCGGCCGATATTCGCCCAGTAGGATGTTCCCGCGCACATGCAACAGGGCTCGACCGAGCTGTAGAGGGTGCAGTGCCAGAGATAGTCGGCTGGATAGCTGGTGGCTGCCACGCGCGCCAGTGTCGACTCCGCATGGTTCACGGTGTCGATGTTGCATTGCTCGAGCAGCACGGTCTCGTTGTCGGGCGCGACCAGGATCGCGCCAAAAGGATGGCGGCCCATGCCGACGGCGCGGTTGGCGACTTCGATAGTGCGGCGCAGATGGCGTTCGATCTGCTCGGAGGTAGGGGGGAGGGGAGTCGTCATACGGTCTGGACAGAAGGGGCGCATAGCGCCGATGCAAGCAGCTTGCATGCCAGAGCTTCTTAGAATCGCTGCGATGCACAGCAAAGACGAACATCACATCGCCTCGCAGCCCCCCATCGTAGTGGTGCTGGCCGCGGGCCAGAGCCAACGCTTTCGGGATTCGGGAGCGCAGACGGGAAAACTTCAGGCGCAACTGCATGGGCGAAGCGTTTTGGAACATACCCTGGCAGCCGTTGGTGCCAGCGGCCTGCGCGCGGTGCTCGTGGAAAACGGCCCGCAGTGGCGCAGCGAAGGCATGGGCCATTCGATCGCGCGTGGCGTGGCGCTATCGCCAGATGCCTGTGGATGGTTGATCCTGCCGGGCGATCTGCCCGCGGTTTCGCCCGACAGCCTGAATGCAGTGGCCCAAGCTTTGCGGGAATGCGGCGGCGTCGTGCGCCCACGAGTAGATGGTCAATGGGGCCATCCAGTGGGATTTTCCGCCGCGTGGAAAAAGCAGTTGCTGGAGTTGACGGGCGACAGCGGCGCGCAGAGCCTGGTTCGGGCAGCGCAGGCGCAGGACGAATTGCACGCGTTGATGCTGGATGACTGGGGGACGCTGGCCGATACCGACACTTTGGACGCGCTGTCGGAGGTGGCGGCTCGCTGGCACGGGCGTCGAGCCTAGCGGACCCCTTGAACGGACGCCGGCTCAGACATTGCCGCCAGTGACTGTGTCGGCACCGGCTTGGTCACATTGCCGAGCCCAAAATCGTCCCGTATACGGTCGATGTCGGGAATATTGGCATATCTCAATACCCGATAACCGGCCTGGACGAGCATGGCATCTCGGGCACCGTCTCTCGCGGCTTTGCCCTTGTGACCTGCATCATCCAGTTCGATGACCGCAAGCACCTGGAACGCCTTGTCGCAGACCACGAAATCGGCGGTCTTGCGGTCGAACGTGTTGCGCACCGCATAGGCTCTTGCCGTCAACAGCGCGCCAAAGCTGACCTGGGAAAGAATCACCAGCTCCGGCAGGGATTGCGATAGCCGGTGATGCATTGCCTGCTCGCGTTCCGACAGCAACTGCCTGCGCCGTGGCTGCTCGGTCGGACCAGCTTTGCCGCCTTCGGCCGAACCCGCTGCTTTCTTGGCCGCTCGAATGAAAAAGACCAGCGCGATCACCGCTACGACCACGACCCACAATAAAGTTTTCATGTTGACTCCGTTTCCAGAGGAGTGTGCATGAACCCCCAAGTGGTCGGGAGTCGCCGGGAGCTCAACCAACTACCGGGCAACACGTTCCATTTAACATAATATACATCGTATCTATCCAACCAGATCATCAACACGGCAGCCGCAAAAGTTCCCCATCTTTACCTACGGTTAAAAAATCTACAAGGAAAAGCAACTACATTGAGACCCATTCGCATTTAAGAACCCATATGACAACTGCAACCACCAACGGTTGGCATGACCGCGCTCGTCTTTCCTTCACTTCGGCGTCCAGGCGGCCAGGCCATGAGTGAAGTCGCGCCACCCCATAAAGCCGTGCTGCCACTTGGCCGTTATCGCTGGGCAATTGCCTCGCGCCTGTTGGCTGCAGTGGCCGCAGGCCATGCACTGTCGTCGGCAACCGCTGCCGGCATCGGCCTGTTGCTGGCACGCTCCGGCAGCACTTCCGTCGATGCGGTACTTTGGGCTTCCATGCTGGCGTTCGTCGCCCAGGCCCTGGCCGCCCTCTGGGCCTTTGGTTGCGTCAATGCGCGGCGCGCCTGGCTGGGCATCTGCATTCCTGCCGCACTGCTGGGTGCGCTGGCTTTTGCGTTTCGGGGAGCCGCAGTATGAGGCCCGATGGCAAACCCGAAGGATTGCGCCAGTCCATGTCCTGGCTGCACACCTGGTGCGGCCTGCTGCTGGGATGGCTGCTGTATGCGGTGTTTTTCACCGGCACGCTGAGCTATTTTCTCGACGAGATCAACGACTGGATGCGGCCCGAGCTGCACCGGTCGATTCCCGGCCCGCAGACTGCGGCGCTGGCCATGGCGGCGATGCAGAAGATTGCGCCGGATGCCACGACCTGGACCATCAATCTGCCCGGCGAGCGCCAGACTGCCGTCGAGGCCAGCTGGCGCAAGCCTGGTGCGGCTGCCGGCCGGGCCGGGACGCAGCGTGTGCACCTGGATGCCGGCACGGGCGAAGTGATAGAGCCGCGCGAGACCCGCGGCGGCAGCTTTCTCTACCGCTTTCATTTCGAGTTGCATGCGATGCCGCGCATCTGGGGGCGCTGGATCGTGGGCATCGCCACCATGTTCATGTTCGTGGCGATCATCACCGGGGTGATCACGCACAAGAAGATCTTCAAGGAGTTCTTCACCTTCCGTCCGCGCAAGGGCCAGCGCTCCTGGCTCGATGCCCACAACGCCACCGCCGTGCTGGCGCTGCCGTTCCATGTCGTCATCACCTTCAGCGGGCTGCTGCTGTTCATGAGCATGCTCATGCCCTGGGGTGTCAAGGCGGTCTACGACGGCGATATGCAGAGGTATTTTGCCGAAAGCCGCGGCCGCGCTGCCGGCGGCGCGGGCGAGCGTGAAGGCGCCGGGCGTGCCGGCCGGGCGCAGGCGGCAGAGCCCGCGGCGCTGGCCTCCATTGCGCCGATGATGGAAATCGCGCAGGCCCACTGGCCCGAGCGCGGCGTGGGCAGCATCGTGGTGCAGCGCCCCGGAACGCCGCAGGCGAGCATCGAGTTGCGCGAGCAAGGCGCACGCTCCGTCGTGCGCGGCGCCGCCGGCGAGCGGCTACTGTTCGACGGGGTCACGGGAGAGCCTAGGAATGCGCCCGAGGCCCGGGTCCCATCGACGGCACAGGCGGTTTCCGGCGCCATGATGGGGATCCACCTGGGGCGCTTTGCAGACCCCGGGCTGCGTTGGCTGCTGTTCCTCTCCGGTGTCGTCGGCACGGTGATGGCCGGCTCTGGACTGGTGCTGTGGGTGGTCAAGCGGCTGCCCGAGCGGCGCAAGCTCGGGCGCACGCCGCACGGGCACCGGCTGGTCGAGGTGCTGAACATCGGCGCGATTGCCGGGTTGTCGGTGGCAACGGCGGCGTATTTCTGGGCCAACCGGCTGCTGCCGGTGGATGTCGCCCAGCGCGCGGATGTGGAAATCCGCTGCTTCTTCATTGTCTGGGGCCTGTGCCTGGCGCATGGACTGTCGCGCACGCACCGGCGCGCCTGGCTCGAGCAGCTGTGGTTGGCAGCCGTGGCTTTTGCCGCGCTGCCGCTGTTGAATGCGGCCACTGGTGGCATTGCACTGCCTGCGGCCATGCTGCAGGGGCAATGGAGCGTGGCGGGCTTCGACCTGGTCGCGCTGGCCTTCGCGGTACTGCATGGTTTCGCCGCCTGGAAGCTGGGTGCATCGGCCGGCCTCGCGGCCGCGCCCCGCCCCGCCGGAGGTGCAGGTGTGCGAATTCCGCGCCCTGTGGCGCAGTCGGCGGAGAAGCAGGCATGAGCGCGTGGATTGCCGGGGCCCTTGCCCTGCCCGCCTTCACCGCCCTCAGCCTGGCCATGGAGCGGCACCAGGAACAGGTGTTTGGGCGTGCGCTTGTGCTGCGCGCCAGCGTGATCTGGCGATTGGCCGGCATTGCCCTGCTGTCGTTGTCGCTGGCTTGCTGCCTGGCGGCGGGCTGGAGCGGCGCCGTGGCCGTCACCGCATGGCTCGGCATGCTGAGCTTCGCAGCGCTGTTGACGGGCTGGATGCTGAGTTACATGCCGCGCCATTTGCTGCGTGCGGCATGCGCCGCCCTGGCCCTGGCAGCGTTGGCATTCATCTCGAGGACATACGGCCAGTGATGGAGGCAGCGGAGCGCCGGTCTGCCGGCGCTCCGCTGCCTGCACGGGGTTTTTTCTCGCGGCACAATCGGGCGCATGAGATTCCTCCACACGATGCTGCGCGTTGGCAACCTTCAACGCTCTATTGATTTCTATACCCAGGTGCTGGGCATGCAACTGCTGCGCACTTCCGAGAACCCCGAGTACAAGTACTCGCTGGCGTTCCTGGGCTTCGACGGGGGCAACCCGGGCCAGGCCGAGATCGAGCTGACCTACAACTGGGGCACCGAAAGCTACGATCTGGGCACTGCCTATGGCCATGTGGCGCTGGGCGTGCCCGATGCCTATGCGGCCTGCGAGAAGATCAAGGCGGCGGGCGGCAATGTGACGCGCGAAGCCGGCCCGGTCAAGGGCGGCAGCACCGTCATTGCATTCGTGACCGATCCTGATGGCTACAAGATCGAGCTGATCCAGGAAAACTCGCGTGCGCATGCCGCGGGTTCCAACGCGGACCCGCTGCGCTCGGCCTGAGCACTACGGCGGGGAACCGCCGGCCTAGGGTCCCGGCTGGGCCCTGTTCAAGACAGCACGCAGCTCGGGCAGATCGTCGGATTCGCGGTTCACGCTGGCCAGCACCTGCAGGCTGGTGCGCGCCTGGCCCCATGCACCCTGGCCCAGCTGCGCCCGCGCATCGGCGGTGGCCTTGCTGGCCGTTGCCTGCATGCGATCGAGCCGAGCGATCAGCGCCCGGGTTTGATCCAGCTGGCGGCAAGCCTGGGGGATACGTTGCAGGTTCCGGCCCGCACTCACCAGGCGGCCGGAGCTCAAGTGGCTGGCGGTCTGCCGGTTGCTTTTCTCACAGGCTGCCTGCTGCGGCCGCGGATGCTGCACCCATGGCCGCGGCGGCTGCCTGGCGCGGTCCTGGGTTCTGGCCTGTGCATGGAGCAATGTCCGGGCATCGTCACTCGCGGCCTTGGCGCGACGCGCCCGCTTCTCGTCCTCGCATGCGGCAATGGCAGCGCGGGCATGCTGGCCGGCCTGCCGCGCATCTTCCTGTTGCAGCGCCAAACGGGCCAGGGCCAGCGACCGGTCGCAAGCGTCGGGCGTGGAATTCGAGATCCAATGGCCCAGCGTGCCCAAGGCCACCAAGCCGATCAGCAGCTTGTGGGTCCGCTTGCGCGGCGGTGCCGGCGCGCGAGCGGATGCGCGCGCAGGCTTCCGCGCCCTGATTTCAATGGGCTTGGGATGGGCCGGGGGCTGGACTTCGGGCGCCGGCGATGGTGCCGGTGGCGTGGCATCTGCCGCGGCGGCGCCTCTCGGCGCTACCGCTGGCCGAGGTGGCGGTGACGCTTCGACCCTGGGCTCGGAAGCAGCCTCCGGCTCCCCGGGCACGGCGGCCGCGATCCCGGCGGCCTGCGGCGCTGCGCAAAACGGGCAGTGGCGCACCGCGCTCCAGAGCGTCTGGCCGCAGATGCTGCATTTTTCCATGGGAACGGCTCCTCGATGCGGCTCATGGCAGCGGCGGCATGGCCGAAGGCACGGCCATCAGCGGCTGCAGTTCAGCGCTCTGGTTCAGGTCCACCCAGGCGCTCCAGCCTTCACGCCAGACCTTGGAGCTGGGCTGGATCCGGCCGGTGCACAACATCTGGCGCAGCATGGCGGCATCGAAGGGACCATAGGGCTGCCCATTGGCAGCAACGTAGTACTGGCGGGCCGGTATGGACGGCGTGATGCCGACAGGAATGGGCGGCACAGCCGCCGCCGTTCCAGCGATCGCAGCCTGTGGCGGCTGCATTGCCAGCACGCGGTCGATCAGGCCGGCCGACACGGCGTCGGCGCGAAGCCGGTATTTGAGGCGCGGCGCATCGTTCTCCCCGGCTTCGCGCACTTCCCATGCATAGGCATCGCCATCGGAGAACTCCACAGCCTCGGCCCAGACCGACAGGTGCCTGCGCAGCACATCGGATTGGCTCCCGAGCTCCTCCTCGGACAGCCCGCAGCGGCGAATCCGTGCCCGGATTTCATTGCCGATCTCGGCGCAGATCGCGCTGGCAAACCCCTGGTGCAGCGTCTCGACCAGGTTGGAGTCCTGGACGAGGCGCGGCGCGTAGACGTTGCGCTCGTAATGGCGGCTGAGCGCATGGAGCGCGATCAGTTCGGGCAGCCTTGCGGCCGTGACGCGGTCCTGCACACGCGCCATGATCGCGCCGCGGTATGCGGGCGGCAGGCCGTTCAGGCGCAGCATGCGCTCGTTGCCGATGCGCCGGCGCTCACCCTCTTCCACGCTGAACAGGTATTGGCCCGGCGGCACGCTGCGCCGCTCGATGCGCTCCACCTCGCCGACCATGACCGCCAGCAGGTAATGCTTGAAGTCCTCGGCCAGCGCGTTGATTTCTTCGGTCGACGGGGCGATCGGATGGGTGAACTGGCTCAGGTCTATATGGGTGTGCGTCGGGCTTCTGTCGGTTTGCTTGCGGTAGCTGGTGCGCCAGCCCTCGATGCCGCGCAGCACCGTGAGGGGCACGCCCGACAACTCGCAATAGCAGACCGCGCGGCCCGGCATGCCGCTTTCGACCACCGCGATCTGCGTGCCGGTCAGGCCCGCATGGGTGGGCACGCAGGCTTCGATTTCGGCGCCGAACGCGCGCATGAACGCGCTCGCGCCGGCAACGCCGATGAAGCACTTGAACTGGTCGGCGTTGGCGGCAAAATCGCCTTCCAGACGGGCGTCGATCCACGGCATGGCGCAGTCCAGCAGCTTGCCGAAGATGGCGCCGCGCTGGACCGGGTCGAGTTGCTCCAGCGCCTGGATCAGCGGATCCTGCGCAGCGGCACCCGCGTCACGCCGGGCCGCCAGCAGAAGCTGGTTGTGCGCCATGCGCAGCACCTTGGCCTGGAGAGTGCGGCGCTGGTCGTTGTCGGCCAGCAGGGGAAAGAGCGCCTTGGAACCACCCAGGTCCCTGAACGCCTCATCGGCCCATTCCCTCAGTTGCGCCGCGCCGGGCATGGCAATGAGGGGTTCTGTGGTCGCCAGCACGATCGAGGAGGCGTGCGATGCGTTCAGCTCCACCTGCAGGATGTCGTCGGCGTGCTGCAGCTGCTCGAGCACCTGCAACACGGCTTCGCGGCCGGCCTGGAATTCGCCGACCAGGCCGTTCCATTGCGCACGGCCCTGGGCATCGATGCCGGTTTTGCGGCCCAGCCAGGCCGACAGTTCCTGCATCAGCAGCACGGCCTCGCCGGCGGCCCTGGCACGCAGATGGAACTTGAGGCCGTTGGCGATTTCGGTGCGCAACTGGTCCATGATCAGGCCGGCTTGCTTCTCGCCGCTGCCGAACAGCCCGCCGCGGGTCTGCCCCAGGTGGTCGAGCAAACGTTCGATCTCGCGGCTGCGCACGGCGTCCCTGATCTCGCGGTAGCGCTCGGCATTGACGCCAAGGGCATCGAGCAAGCCGGTACCCGGGGCTTCGAGCCGGTCCTTGATCTGCTCTATCAGCGACAGCACGTATTCCAGGCCGCCGAACTGCTTGTTGTCCAGATAGCCGTAAAGCTGCTCGCGCACACCCGAAAGCATGCCGTCCAGCAGTTCGCGGCGGCGCCTGGCGATGCGGTCTTCGGTCGTATCGGCGCTGGAGTCCTGATCGCGCACAGCGTCGCGTTCGAGCTGCCGGATCGCGTCGCGCACCTGCGTGGCCCATTCCTTGCGGTCGAAGCCAGCCCGGATGTCGTTGATGCGTTCGTTGACGCGCTGCTCCACGCCGCCGAGCAAGGCACCGTGCCGGTCCTGCAGCAGGTCGTCGACGACGAGGTAATCGATGAACTCGCCGCTCGAGCGCTTGAGTTGGATGCCCCTGTCCGAGAACTCGGGAAAGTCGCCGAATGTGGTCGGGCGCAGTGCGAGATGCGCGGCCATGAAGTCGTCGCGTTGCCTGTCGGTCGCGCGGTTCGCCGCCGCATCGCTGCAGCCCACGCCGAAAAAGGCCCGCAGCATGGCACCGGCCCACTCGTGGGCCTGTTTCTCGCGGCGTGATTGCTGGCGCGTGTCGAGCACCGATTGGCCGAAGGCCGAATAGCGCCTGGAGAATGACAGGCGCATGCCGGGGAAGCGGTTGCGTGGCACCAGCGCGTCGTGAAGGTGGTTCTTGTACTGCGCCTGGTTCACCGCCACCGAGCGCTTGCGGCGCGCGAACTCGCCCGAGGCGAAGTCCTCGAACAGCGAGTCGGCCACCAGATGGTAGACATCCTTGAGGTCTCTGGTGTGCTGCTGCGCGAGGTTGCCGGTGTCGATCAGGAACACCTCCTTGTAAGGCTCGCGGTCGAGCAGCGGGTGGTCATGCGGGTCCCAGCGTCCGACGAAGGCACGGTTGCCGCGCATGGCGGACTCCAGCTCCATCAGGGCGGCGTAGCCGTTGGCTTCGGTGCGGTCCTTTCCGGCCTGGTGGTAGCCGGTGGGCATGAACAGCATCAGGTCCACATCGGCCGAGCCGACTTCCGTCTCCGCGAGCCAGCGCGCGAGCCAGCCCATGTCCAGGAAAGCGCCCGACCCCGTGCCACCTGCGACCGAGGCAACGACCACGATGCGGAACTTGCTGCGTTCCATCTTCAGACCGAGATGGTGCAGTTGCTGTTCATGGGACAGGCCGGATTTGAGCGTCCTGAGCTTGAGGCGGATCCTGTCGCGGATCTTCGCGTACTTGTCGAAGAAGTACAGGCGCGAGACCGCGCGGATCTGGCCTGCGCCCTTGCCCGGGTCGATGCCCAGGTTGGCAATGACGCCAGGCGTCAGAGGCAGCCATTCCTTGATGTGCGGGTACTTTTCCAGCGCGTCTTCGTCGCGGCTGTATTTCTCGATATCGAAGGCCTCGACGATCTTCTCGTCATCGCTGAACTTGACCTGCTCGTATTGCAGATCCGCGCCTTGCGCATGGCCCGAATCGATGACGGCGCCGCTGTCCAGATCGAGCTGGATGAACTGGGCCACGGGGAATTCGCTCAGGCTGTCGAGGTGCACGCGGCGATCGGCCTGGCCCCACGGATGGTTCAGAATGCGCCGGCGCAAGCGCATCAGCACCTCCAGGCCGGTGCCGCCGACGCCGATGAACAGCGTGGGACGCACGTCCATGCGCGTCTCCTGCCTGGGGGATGCGACGCCGGTCTGGACGGAAGGGTTCTGTTCGGTCATGGATCTGCGGGCCAAGACGCAGTGGCACGACCGCCGCGTCGGTTGAGGAAACAGGGCTGGCGCTGCTTACCTGCGGCCCATCGCCAGGGCCAGCACCAGGCCGGCCAGGCCCATGGCGGCCAACGGACCCAGCACCAGAGGCGTCATGAACCTGGACGCATCGACTATCGACAGCAGCGCGGCCGTGGACAGGCTGGCCAGGAACACGAAGAGCCACCAGGCCGCCGCGTTGGCCCGGTTGGGCGACACGCGCCTGGACACCAGGGCATTCGCGTAGGCGTTCTTGGCGAAGAAGAACGCCACCAGCAACACCAGCAGGACGCCTCCACCGACCAGCAGGTCGCGCGAGGAGGTGTCCACTCCGGGCGCGCCTTGCGCCACGGCCACTTCACCGAAAGCCTGTGCGCCCGAGCCGTCGGCAGGCAAAGGCAATGCGAATCCGCTGTCGTTCGACTCTTGCTGTGACATATTCTGCGGCCTTTCAGGTTGAATGGGGAGAGGCAAAACCGGTTTTCGGCCGGTGCTGATCTCAGGATTTGCCCAGGGTCAAGCTGTGGCCGTCATTGACCGATGCGACCCGGGGAGCGCCCAGCTGGCGCTGGAGCACGCCTGCTTCCTCGCCGTGCAGGTTGCGCAGCGGCAGGCGGGAAAACACCTTGAGCATCACCTGGCGCGGCTGACCGTCGACGACCACTGCACAGCGCCGGGTGCGCCCTCCCAGCAGACCCAGTGCCGCCAGGCCGCCCACGAGCAGCAGCACGCCGCCGACGACCGCCAGCACCGGCGCCAAGGGATATTGAACGCGCAGCAGCAAGGGCACCTGGACCCGTGAACTGCGCACCAAAGCGGGCGGCATGAACACGTCGGAGAGCGGATCGCCGGGAAACAGCGCATGCATCTCGTCGCGGAACGCCTGGGACACCTCCAGATGCTGGTCACTCAGGCCGAGCTCGACCTGCAGCGGAATCAGCATCTGCTTGCCCATGGCGGACAGGGCCGGCATGGACCAGGCCGAAGGCACCTGCTCGACCGGCAGCGTCAGCTGCACCTGGACGGGACGCGACGCCGCGGGGTCAAGCGACTGCACCTGCGCGGGCTCGAGCTGCAGCACGGTGCTTGCCTGGGGCGCGATCAGCCGGCCATGGACGCGCGCGCTGGCGATGGCGTAGGGATAGAACCGGTTCTGCAGCGACGCCTGCAGCGTCACCCGGGGAGCGAGATAGGCGGGGTCGACATCGAGCACCAGCGTGCGCTGGTCGTCCGCCAGACTGATCTGCATGTGCGGTGCATTGCTTATCGATCGCGGCACGACGCGCAGCGCATCCTGGTCCACGGGCTTGAGGCGCGCGGGCGGCCTGGTCAATACCTTGGCAAGCCGGCCTTCGGCCAGGATGCGGTCAAGCGCCTGCGCCGCCGGCGCGCCATAGGCCAGCGCATAGACCATCAGGCCCTGCGCTTCGAACCATTTTCCCTTGACCGGCATGCGCAGCGGGAAAGCCAGCGTCTTGGTGATCGACGGGTCGGAATGCAGCAGCTGATAGAACTCGCGGTTGCGTTCGGCAGTGCGGGAGTCGTTGTTCGGGCTGTTGCGGTTGTTGGTGAAGATCCACAGCACGCCCGACGCCTGCTGGAATGGGCCATTGATGGTGCCCAGGATGGCCTCACGGAAATCGGTGTCTGCCAGAGCCGCGCCGCGGCCCTTGCGAGCCACCTGCAGCGCTGCAAGGCCCGCCGCCACCTGGCCCGCACCCTGCGACTGGGACAGCAGGCGTGGCGACGCATTGGCGCCCGCGCTTTGGTTGAAGGCCAGCGTGCTCGCCTCGTCGTGCGGCTGGACTACGGCTGCGGCCACTGCTGCCACCAGTGGTTTGAGCTGCGAGCCCGCATCGGTGTAGAACGGCTCCATCCAGCCGGAGTTCTGCACCAGGAAGGCGTGCTGCACCGGGGCCCGGGCCATGGCGCAGCTGCAGGCCACGATCGCACATGCTGCCACTGTCTGGAGCTTCATGGCTGCAGCTCCCAGCCATGGATCTGCTGCAGCTGCGCATGGAATGCCCAGAGCATGCCGTCATGCACGAACCAGCGCAGACGCCAGGGCATGGCCACGTTCAGCGTGAAAAATGCCGTTTGTCGCGTGCCCTCGTCGAGCACCAGGACGGCGCGCACGCGCTCGGTCGAGCGCAGCATGCCCGCCAGGCCGGATGTGTTTTCCAGGCGCAAGCCCAGGATGCTCCCGCTGGCCGTGGATTCCAGCATCGGCAGCACGATCTCGACTTCCGTGCCATCGTGTCCATGTTCAGGCTCCTCCCAGGGCGGCGTGCGCTGGCGCCGGGCAAAGCGGAAGTTCACGCCGCCGGTGCCCATGCGCGGCTGCAGCGCGGGCATGCGTGCTTCCTGAAACGGCGCAAGGCTCAGGTACTCATAGGAGCGCCGGGATGCATTGCGGCACAGCTGCCAAAGCTCGCCATCGCTGGCCAGGTAGGGCGAGCCAAATTCAAATGCTGGCTTGAGATCGGCGGGCCATGGCACGAACACCGCATCGACAGTGCCGGTGGTGCGGCGGTGGAGCTCCAGGCGGCCGGCATCGCCGAGCCACATCGCCCTTCGCGCATCGGCCACCGGTGCCTGCATGGCGTTGAGAACCAGAGGCAACTCCGCTGTTTCCAGTACCACGCCATCGCCAGCCCGGCCCTCCAGGTCACAGCATGCGAACTGCACTGCACCACCGGTCGCGCGCAGCGGCGCCCAGATCCGCCCCATCCACTGGATGGGCGCGCCGATGGAGGGCAGCCGGCCCACATAGCCGACCGTGAATGCCAAGCCCGGCACGTCGGGGGTGAGGCAGGCCAGGCCCTCTTCGGTCGGTATGAAGAGATGGCTGCAGCCCGCGGCACCAGTGCCGACTTCCGCACGCCAGGACATGCCAAGCGTTTTCCGGCAGCAGGCCAGCAGATGCTCCCGCGCGTGGGTCAGCAGCGCCCATTGCCGCGAGTCGGGCAACCAGGCGTAAAGCAGGCCTTTGCCAGGCTCGAGGGCCAGCAGCACGGGAACGGCCGTGCCAGCCGGCACGGAAAAGAACTCGAAATCGCCGGCCGCTGGCGGTTTGAGCAGCTGGTCGGCGGAATCCGTTTGCCGGCGCAGCGCAGTCCCCGCGAGCTGCAGCGGCTGGGACGTCTGGCACAATCCGTTGACATCGCCTAGCCGTACATGCGGTGCCTGGCCGAACGGTGGAAGCCAGGTAGGATGCGGGGCGGTCACCGGCGCCGATCGCAAGGGCCGGCCCCATTCGGGGTCAAACAGGAACTCGGGGGGAAACAGCGCCGAGGCGTCTTCTGCAAGCCATGGGAGACACAGCAGCAATTGCAGGTCGGCTGCCGACACGCTTGCCGCTGCGTGGCCCAGCCGGGTAGTGACCGGCTCGAAGCCGGATGAGCTGGCGGATGGCCGCCATGTGCCGGATGCCAGCTCCCAAACCTCTTGCACCTGCGTGGACATAGGCATGCATATCACTCCAAGTTACAAACCGCTTCTTGGGACGGGACAGCGCGAAGGGTTTGAAACGCACTCCACGGCCGCAGCAGGCAACGCTTCCTGGATGTGTCCGGGCCGTAGCGCGACGGGTGCCGGAGGCTGCAGTTCCACCGGAAGGCTTGCTCGCATGCACAATGGCGCAATGAGCCAAATCTCCTCTTCCATCGCCGATCTGCGCAAAAGCTATGAGCGTGCAGAACTCAGCGAAGACGCTTCACACGCCCGTCCCATGCAGCAGTTCGATCAGTGGCTGCAGGAGGCGCTGAATGCCCAGGTGCCCGAGCCCAACGCGATGACGCTGGCGACCGTGGGCGCAGACCAGCGCCCGAGCACGCGCATCGTGCTGATCAAGGGCTACGATGAGCGCGGCATCGTCTGGTACACCAATTATGACAGCCGCAAGGGACGCGAAATCCAGGGCAATCCCTTTGCCGCGCTGCAATTCCACTGGGTCGAGCTGGAACGCGTGGTGCGCATCGAGGGCCGCGTCGAAAAGATCAGCGCCGAGGATAGCGACGCGTATTTCCAGAGCCGCCCGCTGGATTCGCGCATCGGCGCCTGGGCCAGCCCGCAAAGCCAGGTCATCTCCGGCCGCAGCGTACTGGTCGCCAATGCAGCGCGCTATGGCGCGCAGTTCCTGCTGTCGCCTCCGCGGCCACCGCATTGGGGCGGTTTTCGCCTGGTGCCCGAACGCTTCGAATTCTGGCAGGGCCGCAAAAGCCGGCTGCATGACCGGCTGTGCTACCGCCTCGAGGGAACCGAGTGGGTGCGCGAGCGGCTCGCGCCCTGATGGCTACAAGCCGGCACCCTGCCCGGCCATGCCTGGCCGGGGCGCTTTGTCGGCCGGCCGCGCCTAGCCGGCCGCGCCCGGCCCACGCGGAGCGTGGGACCTCAAAAGCAGGCATGGAACATGCCTGCTTTTCTATTGGTGGTTTCTTTGTGTTGCCATTCCAATGATTCTTATGTTTTACCCAATTCATGTAAGTTACATTCAAGGAATGACAAAACCTGTGCTTGAACGTAGTGCGACCCAGCCGGCGGTTCCAGCTGCTAGCCCACCGGATGCTCTCGCTGCCTTCGTCCACTGGCAGCACGCCGAACTGCATGGCGAATGCCATGCAGCGGATGGCGTCGATGTGGAATTTCCCGATACTGGCTATGCCCTGGTCTGGAAAGCCTGGACACAGCAATTGCAGGCCCATCCGGCACGCGTACGGACATCCCGCGCCGGCGATGGAAACGCCCTCCCCTCCAAGCCAGTGTCTGGCCGCGCCTGGCATGAGGCCACGGCCGAGGATGTGGCGCACTTCCTGCAGATCCGCCCGGGGCAACGTGCCCATCACCAGCCGGAACGCCAGATCAGCGAGGTCACGCGCCGGCGCTACTGGCGCCTGCTGGACCGCATCTACGCGCATGCCCTGCTCCAGGGCTGGGTGGCCAGCAACCCGGTGCAGGCCGTGCATCCATTCGAGCGCCCTGCCCCCGAGCAGCCCACCGGCCATGTGTTGCCCCCGGCGCTCTGGGCCGCGCTGCCGCGCCACTTCCCCGGCAGTGATGACCTGCAAAGCGCACGCGACCATGCCGTGCTGCGCCTGCTGTACGACCTGGCGCTGGCACCCGAGGAAATACGCCTGCTGACCATTGGAGCACTTCGCGATGCCGGGAAGGCGGCGCTGGGCATGGGCGAACGGCCTTGTTTCGTGCAGATGGAAGGCCAGCGCCCGGCGCAGCAGCGCTGCCTGCCGCTGCCCTCGCCCACCGCGCAGGCGCTGGCTGCATGGATGGCCTTCAGATCCAGGAACGGAACGCCGGCGCTTGCGCAGGCGCCGCTTTTCGAGTCGCGCAAAGGCGGGCCGCTGACCATTCGCGCGCTGTTCCATATCGCGTCCAAGACCATCGCACTGGCCCAACAGGCCCATCAGGATCAGGCCGTACCCCTCGCGCGCATGGGACCGCAGGTGCTGCGCAACACGGCCATCGTGCATTGGCTGCACCAGGGAATGGCTCCGACCGAAGTGGTGCAGCGCATCGGCGTGGACCATCCACGGGCGCTGGCACATCTGCAGCACTGCGTCGATGCGCTGAATCCGGTGAGGTTCAGCTAGCCAAACACCACGGTCTGTATGGGCCTACACCTCCGATGTGGATACCGCTGAAACGCATCTCCCCGATTCCAGCATTGTTTTGATCGGCCTGTTCCAGACCAGCCCTCTTCTCAGCAGCCAAACGCTAGCCAACCAAACATGTAAGTTACATCGGCTTGATTCGCGGTTTCCGGATGACTGTATCTATATACAAATACATCAAGCAGTGCCTTTCTCCCTCGACAGGCTCGTGCCAACGGAGCCAAGGATCCGTTTGCGCCGAGCATGCCGAAGGATCGACAGGAAGGGAAGCCGCAGCCCCCCGTGCCACCTCAGAAGTCCACCTTCACTCCCACCGTGACATTGCGTCCCATCAGTGGCGCAGCCGATTTGATGAAGGAGGTATGCGCATAGGCCAGGCGGTCGGTCAGATTGCGCGCCTTCACATAGACCTGCCACGGCGTGCCGCCGGCAGTGCGCATCTGGTAGCTGGCCGAGAGATTGAGCATGCCGTAACCCGCAGTGGTGCTCTCGAATTCGGCCACGCGCCTTTGCTTGCCGACCTGCACCCATTCCGCCATGCCCTGCCAGCCGTTCCAGCGCGCATCCAGCCGCAGGCCCACGCGTGCCGACGGAATGCGCGGCAGCGCGCTGCCATTGTCGAGACGTGCGCGCACCGTGTCGCCAAACAGCGTCACCCCCCAGATGCTGTTCAGGCGCTGGCGCACATGGCCTTCGAGGCCGGTGAAGCGCGCATCGGCCTGGCTGTACTGCAGCAATTGCAGGCCGTCGTGCTCGTCCAGCGTGCGGCCGTAGATATAGTTGTCCACGCGGTGCTGGAATGCGCTGATGCCGAAGGTGGTGGCGCCGCTGGTCTTGCGCAGGGACAGGTCCCAGGCGCGGGACTTCTCGCGCTGCAGATCGGCATTGCCGACTTCATAGGTCGAGGTTGCCATGTGCAGGCCTTCGGCATAGAGCTCCTCCACCGTGGGCAGGCGGCTGGAATGCGTCAGCGAGGTGGCCAGCTGATAACCCGGTGCCAGCTGCCAGACCGCGCCCAGCGATGCCGAGGTACCGCTGTGCTTGCGCTCGATCCCCGAGGTGCGTGCCTCGGCCGTCTGGCGCTCGTGGCGCAGCGCGCCTTCGAAGCGCCAGTCCTGCCAGCGGTATTCCTCGAGCAGGAACAGGCTGTGCCGCCGGGTTTCGGTGGGCTGCACGTAGGCTTCCTCGCCCTCGGCGCTGAACTTGCGCTGGGTGGTCTGGAAACCAACCACGCCACGCAGCCCGCCGATCGGCAGGTGCTCGAGCTCGACGCGCGCATCGTGCGCCTTGTTGCTGAAGGTGGTGGCCACCGCGCCCTCCTCGATCTCGTCGTGGCGGTAGTCGGTCACGCCTGCGCGAAAGCGCAGCGCCGCCGCGCCGGCAAAGGGCTGGCGCAGCTCGCCGCGCACATCCACGCGCTCGCTCAGCAGATCCACCACCGGCACACCGTGCGCGTGATCGTGATCGTGATCGCCGTGTTCATGGTCGTCATGGTCATGGTCATAGTCATCGTGACCGCCGCAGTGCAGATGGTCGCCATGGGTGTGGCAACCTTCGAAGCCGTGGCTGTGGCCTGGCAGGCCGTAGCGCGACGACTGGCGCGTATAGGCCGCGCCCAGGTAGCCCTGGCTGCCGATCCACGACAACCCCAGGCTGCCGGTGTCGGTTCGATTGAAGCTGCCGTCCACGCGCGAGCCCCCGCTCCAGCCGCTGCCCACGCGGTAGTCGCCGGCATCGCGCGCCAGGCCCTCGGCATGGACCGCGACCTGGCCCGAGCCGCCCGTCACGGAGAAGGCGCCGGCCTTCTCGCGTGCGCCGCTGCCGTAGCGCATCTCGAGGCTGCCCTCATAGCCCTTGTCGGGAATGGCGGTGGGAATCTTGTTGTCCAGGATATTGACCACGCCGCCCATGGCGCCGCCGCCGTGGATCAGCGCCGAGGGGCCGCGCAGCACTTCGACCTGCGTGGCAAGCAGTGGCTCCACAGCCACCGCGTGGTCGGGGCTGATGGTCGAGGCATCGTGCAGCTCGACGCCGTCACTCAGGATCCTGACGCGCGGTCCATCCATGCCGCGGATGATCGGGCGGCTTGCGCCCGCGCCGAAATGGCTCGAGTGGATGCCAGGCTCGCTGGCCAGCGTCTCGCCCAGCGTGGCCTCGCGGCGCAGCACCAGTTCCTGGCCTTCGAGCACGCTGGCAGGTGTGGTCATCTCGCTGCCCGACTGTCCCAGCCCGCTGGCAGAGACCCGGACTTCGGACAAGGTGCCTTCGGCGGCAACGGGCGCCAACGCCTGCGCCGAAGCCAGGGTGGAAAAGGCCCAGGCGGCCACGGCGGCGCAGGCCATGGCGATCTGCGTGGGGCGTGGAGCCAGGAGAGTGGCGGACGCGGAATCACCCCGGAGGGCTTGGATGCGGTGCATGGAAATGCTTTCAGAAACAGGCATGGCGCAGCGCCCCAGGGGAGCGCGCAGCGCCAGCGCAGGCCACCAGAGGGCCTGCGCAAAAAATCAGGGAAACGGGGAGTTCGGCGCCGTGAAGCTGGCGCCAGGATCAGACGGCAGCAGCGGGAGGTGCGCGCGGATCGAAGAAAGCGGCAGAACCGGCGGATGCGGTCCTGCCTTCCACATGGCATGGAAGTTCCCGGGGCAGGCCCTGTGGCAGTGGAGCGCCTGCGGATGGCGGACCGGCCCAGGCATTGAGCTGATCGTGCAGCTGGCAGTCGCTGTGGCCATGCCCGGAAAACAGCGCCAGCAGCCAGTGTCCGGCGAGGTCCCGGCCCGGATCAGCCTGGATGGCTGCAGCTGCAACCGCATGCACATGCATGCCCGCGCCCTGCCATTTCGCGGGGTGCACGACCTGGTGGATGCGCCCCAGCGCCGGCGCCAGCAGCATGGCCAGCGCCAGCCAGCACAAGAGCAGGCGTGCGCGATGCGGGCGGGGCGCGGACAGCGTCATGAGGAAGGGAATCTACCGAAAATGCCGGCTCAATGCACGTGGCGCATGCCGCAGTATTTGCCGATGGCCAGGCCCTTGCAGGCTTGGACCAGCTCCTTCTGGCACACGGAGTGGCCCTTGCCCGAAGCCAGGCACTGGGCCGCCGCCTGGTGCGCGGCGGCCATGGCCTGATGGCGCTCGATATCGGCCTTCACTTCCTGGGCGGTATGCTTGTCCTTGCCATCGTGGTCATGCGCATGCGCCACGGGCAGCGCCGACAGGCTCAGTGCGGCAAACAACAGGGCAAAGGTACGAAGGGCTTTCATGGCAGGTCTTTCAAGAGGAAGGGATCGGGTGGGCGGCTCAGGCGGACGGCTGTGCACAGCCGGCACAGCGGCCACGCACCGCAAGCTCCAGCTGCAGCGCTTCATGCCCGGCGGCCTGCAGTTCCTGGCGCAGCGCGCGCAAGGCACTCTGCAGCCGGTCCTGGTGGCCCGCCAGCCGGATCTGCTGATGGCAGCCATCGCACTCGAAGCGCGGCACCGCTGCGCCGCCTTCCGCCGGGGCACGCATATAGCGCGCGATGCGCTCGGCATCGACACTGCGCTGCAACAGCCCGGCAGCATGCAGCTTGTTCAGCAGGCGGTAGACGGTGACGCGATTGACGTGAAGCCCCTGCGCCTGGAGGCTGCGCTCCACATCGGCTTCGCTGTAAACGGCATCGGGCTGCGTGGCAAACAGCGCCAGCACGGCCTGGCTGGCGCGCGTGGAGCGCATTCCGGCAGGCAAGGTCAACGGAGCGTGGGCAATGGGCATGGGCAGGTATGCAGGAGAAGGCGGTTGGCGCGCGCCAGGGAACGCGCTAACGCAACCGCGTTGCATTATGCCCAGTTTTCAAGAGATTTTTTACAAATGCCGCAGCCCGTTGCGAGCATCCGGCACGCGCCGCGTCAGGCGCCCGGCTTCATCCATTCGGAAAAGCTCTTGCGGAACTTCTGCACCTTGGGGCTGACCACGAACGCGCAGTAGCCCTGCTCCGGATGCTGGCGGAAATAGTCCTGGTGATAGTCCTCCGCGGGCCAGTAGCTCTGCAGCGGCAGCACCTCGGTCACGATGGGGCCTCCGGCTTCGGGCGCGAGCTCGTCGATCACTGCGCGCGCGACCTCGGCCTGCAATGCGTCGACGAAGTAGATGCCGCTGCGGTACTGCGTTCCCACGTCGTTGCCCTGGCGGTTGAGCGTGGTCGGGTCGTGCGTGGCGAAGAAGATCTCCAGCAACTGGCGCAGGCCGATGACCTGGGGATCGAAGACCAGGCGCACGACTTCGGCGTGGCCGGTCGTGCCGGTGCAGATCTGCTCATAGCTGGGGTGGTCGACATGGCCGTTGGCATAGCCGCTTTGCACGTCGATCACGCCGCGTACGCGGTCGAAAACGGCCTCGGTGCACCAGAAGCAGCCACCGGCGAGGTAAATGGTTTCTTGCATGCCTTGCTTGTACACGAATTGCAGGGGTCGAAGCAATCAGCCAGAGGCGCTCGACGCTACTGCCGGCTGGATTGACGCTCCCCGAGCCCGTGGATATATTAATAACCACTCAGTCATTAAGATGCCGTATACCTCCTCCGGTTCCATGAAGCCCCATCCCGCGCCATCGCAAGACCTGCCGCAGCCTGCAAGGAGGCAGCGCCGCGTGCGCCGCAAGGATGCCCGGCCCGGGGAGCTGCTGGACGCGGCGCTGGATCTGTTTGTCCAGAAGGGCTATGCCGCCACCCGCGTCGAGGAGGTCGCCGCGCGCGCCGGCGTTTCCAAGGGCACGCTGTTCCTTTACTTTCCCAGCAAGGAAGACCTTTTCAAGGCGGTGGTGCGCGAGAACATCGCCGGCCGCTTCAGTGAGTGGCAGCTCGAGCTCGACAGCTTCGAGGGCGACAGCGAGGCGTTGCTGCGCCGCTGCTATGCGGTCTGGTGGGAGCGCATCGGCAGCACCCGGGCATCGGGCATCACCAAGCTGATGGTCGGCGAGGCGCGCAATTTCCCGGCCTTGGCGCGTTTCTACCACCAGGAAGTGACCGAGCCGGGCACGGCGCTGGTGCGGCGCATCCTGGAGCGCGGCATCGCGCGTGGCGAGATCCGTACGCTGGATCTGCAGACCGGTGTCTATCTGGTGCTGGCGCCCATGGTGTTCCTGACGCTGTGGCAGAACTCGATGGCGCCCTGCCTGCCCGGCCAGGATGCCGGCGCCAGCCTGCCCTTCAGCCCCGAGGCCTATCTGGAAACGCAGATCGACAATCTGTTGCGCGGTCTGCGCCCCTGACTTCCCATCCCATGTCACGCCGCAAACTCATTCTCCTGTCCCTGATCGCCGTGCTGGCCCTGTCCATAGGCATCGGCCGCGCGCTGCTGACGCGCAAGCACCAGCAGCAAGCCGTGCAGCAAGCCACCACGGCGCCTCCGGTGGCGCTGCGCCTGCAGCCGGCGGAAGTGCTGAACTTGCAGCGGCGTGCCCTGCCGCTGGGCGTGCCCGTCTCGGGTGTGGTCGAAGCGCTGCAGGTGGCCAGCATCAAATCCTATGCGGCAGGCACGCTGCAGGACCTCACGGTGCGCGAGGGCGACAGCGTACAGGCCGGCCAGGTGCTCGCGCGCGTCGATGCAGCGGATGCCAGCGCCCGGCTGCGCCAGGCCCAGCAGGAGGCCGAGGCGGCGCGCGCGCAGCGCTCCATCCAGGAGCGCCAGCACAGCAACAACCAGGCGCTGGTCGAGCAGGGCTTCATCTCGCAGACCGCCCTGCGCACTTCCGACGCCAATCTGCAGGCGGCGCAGGCACAGTACCAGTCGGCGCTGGCCCAGGCCGAGGTGGCGCGCAAGGCGGTGGCCGACACCGTGCTGCGCAGCCCGATCGCGGGACAGGTCGCCGAGCGGCTGGTCAACAACGGCGAGCGCGTGGCCGTCGAGACGCGCGTGCTGGAGATCGTCGACCTGCGCCAGCTGCAGCTCTCGGCGCTGCTGCCCCCCGCCGATTCGCTGCAGGTGCGCCCCGGCCAGCGGGCGCGGCTGCGGCTCGACGGCAGTGCGCAGGAGTTCGCGGCGCGCGTGGTGCGGGTCAGCCCGCGGGCCGATGCCGCCACGCGCAGCGTTCCGGTCTATCTGCAGCTCGAATCCGCGCAGGGCGCGGTGCTGCGCCCCGGCATGTTCCTGCAGGGGCAGATCGACATCGGCGCCGCGCAGGCGCCACTGGCATTGCCGCTGGACGCGGTGCATAACGACAAGCCCCAGCCCTATGTGCAGGTGCTGCAGACTGTGGACGGCCAGCCGCGCATCGCGCACCAGACGGTGACGCTGGGCGCGCGTGCGCTGATCGACGGCCGCGCCTGGGTCGCGGTCGAAGGCCTGCCCGAGGGCAGCCGGATCGTGGGCGCCAGCGCCGGCGCGCTGCGCGAGGGCACGCGGGTGGAGATCGCCGCGGACCCGGCTGCGGGCGCGCCCTCCAGCCCCGCGCAGTAAGGGCCCTCCTCCATGTGGTTCACCAAAGTCAGCCTGCACAACCCGGTCTTCGCTACCATGGTCATGGTCGCGCTGATGGTGCTGGGCATGTTCTCCTATCAGCGGCTCAAGGTCGACCAGTTCCCCAACGTGGACTTCCCGGTCGTGGTGGTGACGGTGGATTATCCCGGCGCCTCGCCCGAGATCGTGGAGAGCGAGGTCACGCGAAAGGTCGAGGAAGCGGTCAACTCCATTGCCGGCATCAACGCGCTGACCTCACGCAGCTATGCGGGCACCAGCCTGGTGGTCATCGAGTTCCAGCTGCACATCGAGGGGCGGCAGGCTGCGGACGATGTGCGCGAGAAGGTGGCCTCGGTGCGGCCATTGCTGCGTGACGAAGTGGAGGAGCCGCGCGTGCTGCGCTTCGATCCGGCCGATGCGCCGGTATGGTCTCTGGCCGTGCTGCCCACAGGGGGTGCAGGTGGCCAAGGCAAGGCGATGTCCGCGGTCGAGCTCACCAGCTGGGCCGACCAGGTGCTGAAAAAGCGCCTGGAGAACGTACGCGGCGTCGGCGCCGTGAACCTGGTGGGCGCCACCCCGCGCGAGATCAATCTCTATCTCGACCCCCAGGCGCTGGAAGCCTTCGGCATCAGTGTGGAGCAGGTGGCGCAGGCCGTGCGCAGCGAGAACCAGGACCTGCCGGTGGGGGCGGTGCGCTCGCTGGCGCAGGAGCGCATGGTGCAGATCGACGCGCGCATGCAGCGCCCCGAGGACTTCGCCGAGATCATCGTCGCGCAGCGCGGCGGCAGCACGGTGCGCCTGGGGCAGCTCGCGCGCGTGCTGGACGGCCCGCAGGAAGTCGAGAGCCTGGCGCTGTACAACGGCCAGCGCAGCCTGCTGCTGTCGGTGCAGAAAGCCCAGGGCGACAACACCATCGAGGTGGTCGAGGGGCTGCGCCGCGCGGTCGCCGGCATGCAGGCCGAGCTGCCGCCGGGCGTGCGCCTGGAGCCCATCGGCGACATGGCGCGGCCGATCCGCGTGGCGGTGGACAACGTGCGCCAGACGCTGATCGAGGGCGCGGTGCTCACGGTGCTGATCGTGTTCCTGTTCCTCAATTCCTGGCGCTCGACGGTCATCACCGGGCTCACGCTGCCGATCGCGCTGATCGGCACCTTCCTGTTCATGCACTGGCTGGGCTTTTCCATCAACATGGTGACGCTGATGGCGCTGTCGCTGTGCGTGGGGCTGCTGATCGACGACGCCATCGTGGTGCGCGAGAACATCGTGCGCCACCTGCAGATGGGCAAGACGCCCTATGCCGCGGCCATGGACGGCACGCAGGAGATCGGGCTGGCGGTGCTGGCGACGACGCTGTCCATCGTGGCCGTGTTCCTGCCCATTGGCTTCATGCAGGGCATCATCGGCAAGTTCTTCCACGAGTTCGGCCTGACCATCGTGGTGGCGGTGCTGATCTCGATGTTCGTGAGCTTCACGCTCGACCCGATGCTGTCGAGCGTCTGGCATGACCCCAGCGTGCATGGCGAGGCGCGGCAGGACCGGCCCAGGAGCCTTTACGAACGCAGCATCGGCCGCGTCACCGCCTGGTTCGAGCGTGCCACCGACCAGCTCGCCGGCGTCTACCAGCAGATCCTGGCCTGGGCACTGGGCCACCGGCTGGCGACGGCAGTGGCGGCGCTGGCGATCTTCGCGGCCAGCGTGATGATGGTGCCGCTGCTGGGCACCGAGTTCGTGCCCAAGGCCGACTTCTCCGAGACCACGGTGCAGTTCCACACGCCCCAGGGCAGCTCCATCGAGGCCACAGAGGCCAAGGCGCGGCAGGTGGAGGCGGTGATCCGCGCGCTGCCCGAGGTGCGCTACACGCTCACGACCATCAACACCGGCTCGGCGCGCGGCAAGACCCATGCCAATATCTATGTGCGCCTCACCGACCGCAACCAGCGCACGCGCGGCGTCGAGGCGATGGCCATCGAGCTGCGCCAGCAGTTGCGCCGGATCGCGGGCATCACCGTGACCCAGGTCGGGCTGCTCGAGCCCGTGGGCGGGCAAAAGCAGATCGCGTTCTCGCTGCAGGGCCAGGACCTGGCCGAGCTCGGGCGGCTGAACCGGCAGGCAATGGAGCTGATACGCGATATCCCGGGGCTGGTCGATGTCGAATCGAGCCTGGAAAGCGACACCCCGCGCGTGACGCTGGCCATCAAGCGCGAGGCCGCGTCGGATCTGGGGTTGACGACGGGTGCGGTGGCCAGCGCGCTGCGCACGCTGCTGGCCGGCCAGGACGTGGGCAACTGGCGCGCCGGCAACGACGAGACCTATGACGTGCAGCTGCGCCTGGCGCCCGAGGACCGGCTGGCACCGCTGCAGCTCGCGCGGCTGCCTCTGCTGGTCACGGGCGCGGACGGCACGCGCCGCAACATCCGGCTGGACCAGGTGGTCGAGATCCGCGAATCCGCGGGCCCGAGCCAGATCAACCGCCGCGCGCTGACGCGCGAGGTATCGATCACCGCCAACGCTTCGCTGCGCTCGGTGGGCGAGGTCTCGGCCGATATCCGCGAGGCGCTCAAGGGCCTGGCGCTGGCGCCGGGCTACAGCTACCAGTTCAACGGCTCGACCAAGGACATGGATGAATCCTTCGGCTATGCGCTGTCGGCGCTGGCGCTGGCCGTCGTGTTCATCTACATGATCCTGGCCAGCCAGTTCAGGAGCTTCGTGCAGCCGCTGGCGCTGATGACCGCCCTGCCCCTGACGCTGATCGGCGTGGTTCTGGCGCTGCTGATGTTCGGCTCGGCGCTGTCGATGTTCTCGATGATCGGCGTGATCATGCTGATGGGGCTGGTGACGAAGAACGCCATCTTGCTGGTGGATTTCGCGATACGCGCGCGCATGGACAGCGTCGACGCCGCCACCGGCGCCGTCACGCCGGGCCTCGAGCGCGGCCCGGCGCTGCTGCTGGCGGCACGGGTGCGGCTGCGGCCGATCCTGATGACCACGCTGGCCATGGTCTTCGGCATGCTGCCCCTGGCGCTGGCCGTCACCGAGGGGTCGGAGCAGCGCGCGCCCATGGGCCAGGCCGTCATTGGCGGCGTCATCACCTCCTCGCTGCTGACACTGGTCGTGGTGCCCGTCATGTACTGCTATATGGACGATCTCGCCAACTGGGCGCGGCGGCTGGCGGGGCGAACACGCCACAAAGCCGGGCCTGACTGAAACCAGGAGCCCGCACCCTCGTAGAATCAAAGGTTTGTCGAGACAAGCCTTCCCCGAAAGTAACCCCATGAACATGCCCCTGAACACCCTGGCCAACACCGCCGACCCCGTCGAGCAAGCGCGCTTCAACATGATCCAGCAGCAGATCCGCCCCTGGAACGTGCTGGAGCAGGACGTGCTCGAGACGCTCACGGCCGTGCCGCGCGAGCTGTTCGTGCCGCCCGAGCACGAGGGCCTGGCCTTCATGGACATCGAGATCCCCCTGCAGGGCACGCCCGAGGAAGCCGCGGCCAAGGGCTGGACCATGCTGCAGCCGCGCGTCGAAGCACGCATGCTGCAGGACCTGAATGTGAAGTCCACCGACCGCGTGCTCGAGATCGGCGCCGGCTCGGGCTACATGGCGGCGCTGCTGGCGCACCATGCGCGCGAGGTGCTGACCCTGGAAATCGTGCCGGAGCTCGCCGAGATGGCGCGCGAGAACCTGGCCGGTGCCGGCGTGGCCAACGCCACCGTGCGCCTGGCCGATGGCGCCACCGACCCGCTGCCCGAAGGCCCCTTCGACGTGATCGTGCTCAGCGGCTCGGTCGCCGAGGTACCCACGGCGCTGCTGCAGCACCTGGCCGAAGGTGGCCGCTTCGGCGCGATCATCGGCAAGCAGCCCGTCATGCGCGCCACCTTCGTGCGCCGCCTGGGCAACTCCTTCGAGACGATCTCCCCCTGGGACACGATCGCCCCGCGCCTGCACGGCTTTGCCGAGCCCTCGCCCTTCAAGTTCTGAGGTGCATATGCTTGCCCAGGTCCGTCCCGCGCAATTCGATCAATGGCTCGAGCAATGCCGGGCGCAGGGAGTGACGCCGCTGGTGCTCGACGTGCGCGAACCCTGGGAATGCGCCACGGCCAGCGTCACGCCCGACGGCTTCGAGCTGCTGAACATTCCCATGCAGGACATTCCCGCGCGCCAGCAGGAGCTCGATCCCGAACGCCCCGTTGCCTGCCTGTGCCACCACGGCATGCGCAGCATGCATGTAGGCATGTTCCTGCTCAACCAGGGCTTCGAGCAGGTGACCAATATCACTGGCGGCATCGATGCCTGGACGCGCGAGCGTGACAACGCCGTCCCTCTGTACTAGAAAGAACGCAATGCCCCTGGCCCGCCGTGTTCCGCCCTCTTTCCGGCGCCATGCCGGCGCCCTGCTGGCCCTGGCGGTCGGTTGCGGCTTCATGCCGCTGGCATCGGCGCAGAGCCTGGTGGAACTGGTGGAGCGCGCGCGCGGGCATGATGCCATCTGGCAGGCGCGCCAGGCCGAAACCGATGCCGCCTACAGCCGCTCGGAGCAGGCGCGCGCGGGCCTGCTGCCCTCGGTGGGGCTGCAGGCCGGTGCGAACCGCACGCGCACCGAGGTCAGCCAGCCGGCGTTCACCCTGAACGCCAGCAGCCAGACCGCGACGCTCAGCGCCGCGCAGCCGCTGTACCGCCCCGCCAACCGCATTGCCTATACGCAAGGCCAGCGCAGCTTCGAGATCGCGCTGGCGCAGCGCGACGCGGCCGAGCAGGACCTGATCGTGCGCACCAGCCAGGCCTATTTCGATGTACTGGCCGCAGAGGACACCCTGCGCTTCGTGCAGGCGCAAAAGGAGGCGGTGTCGCAGCAGCTGGCGTTCGCGCAGCGAAATTTCGACGTGGGCAACGCCACCATCACCGACTCGCGCGAGGCGCAGGCGCGCTTCGACCTGATCGTGGCGCAGGAAATCGCCGCCGACAACGATCTGCGCGTCAGGCGCCTGGCGCTCGAGCAGCTGGTCGGCGTGCCGGGCGTGCGCCCGCTGCCGCTGGCACTGCCCGTGGCGCTGCCGGCGTTGTCGCCCGCCGATCCGCAGGCCTGGGTGGATGTGTCGCTCGGCACGCAGCCGCAGCTGCGCCAGGCGCAACTGGCGCTCGACGTGGCGCGGCTGGAGACACGCAAGGCCGAAACCGGCCATCTGCCCACGGTGGACCTGCAGGCCGGCTACAGCATCAACAACAACCCGCAGGGCACCGTGACCGCGCCCCAGGGCGGCTACAAAGCCAAAAGCGCCAGCGTCGGCGTGCAGCTGAACCTGCCGCTGTTTGCCGGCTTCTCGGTGCAAAACCGCGTGAAGGAAACGCTGTCGCTGGAGCGCAAGTCCGAAGCCGATCTCGATCAGGCGCGGCGCAATGTCGAGCAGTCCACGCGCACCGCCTTTTATGGCGTGCAGTCGGGCCAGGGCCAGGTGCGCGCGCTGGAAGCGGCCGAGGCCTCCAGCCAGAGCGCGCTCGAGGCCAACCGGCTGGGCTACGAGGTGGGGGTGCGCATCAACATCGACGTGCTCGATGCCCAGAGCCAACTCTTTCAGACCAAGCGCGACCTGGCGCTGGCGCGCTACAACGTGATCCTCGGCCAGCTCAAGCTGCGCCAGGCCGCGGGCACGCTGGGGGACGACGATGTGCAGGCCGTGAACGCGCTGCTGTCCGGCACGCCGGCCGGGTTGCCTGCCGTGCCGGCGGCTGCGCGCTGAGCGGCGGGCTTCAGCGCCGCGAACTGCGCAGCAGTTCGTCGACGGCCTGCGCAGTGGCCCGCGCCGCGCCGCGGTGCGCCTGGGCGAACTCGAGACAATGGGCCACGGCCGCGGTGCGCGCGGGCACATCGTGCACCAGCGCCAGCGCCGCCTGCAGCCCGGCATCGAGATCGGCCACGCGGTGCGCCGCGCCCGCCGCGCAGGCCAGCTCCGCGGCTTCGGCGAAATTGAAAGTGGACGGCCCGACCAGCATCGGGCAGCCGCAGGCCGCCGCCTCGATCAGGTTCTGCCCGCCCAGCGGCGCGAAGCTGCCGCCCAGCAGCGCGGCATCGGCCATCGCGTAGTACATCGGCATCTCGCCCAGCGAGTCGCCCAGCCACAGGCACTCCTCGCCGGCCTGGGCCTGCGCGCGCGGCGGCGCGCCCAGCCACTCGCTGCGCCGCGACACGCGCAGCCCCGCCGCCTGCAGCGCCAGCGCCACGCTCTCGAAACGCTGCGGATGGCGCGGCACCACCAGCCACTGCACCTTCAGCGCCTTCTCGCCCAGCCGGCGCAGCGCGGCGATGAACAGCTCTTCCTCCCCCTCGCGGCTGCTGGCCAGCATCACGACCGGCCGCGCCGAGCGCTGGCGCCACTGCGCACCCTGCGCCAGCTGGCCCGCATCGGGCAGCACATCGAATTTGAGATTGCCCAGCACCGCGCGCACCGGCGCCGCCAGCGCGCGCAGGCGGCGGGCATCGCCCTGGGTCTGCGCCCAGACGGCGGCCAGAGACTGGTAGGCCGGCATCGACAGCGCCGGGAACTTCAGCGCCTTGTCCAGCGAGTGCGCGTTGAGGCGCGCGTTGGCCAGCGCCAGCGGAATGCCGTGGGCGCGGCAGGCGGCGATCAGATTGGGCCAGACCTCGGTTTCCATCAGCAGCCCCACGGCCGGGCGGAACTGCTGCACGAAGCGTTCGACGGCGGCACGCGTATCCCAGGGCAGCCAGACCTGCAGATCGCCGTGGCGCAGCAGCCTGGCGCCCTCGGCGCGGCCCGTGGCCGTGCCATGGGTCAGCAGCAGACGCATATCGGGCCATTGCGCGCGCAGCGCGTCGATCAGGATGGCCGCGGCGCGGGTCTCGCCCAGCGAAACCGCATGGATCCAGATCCAGCGCCCGGCGCCATCGCGCCCCAGGCTCTCGGGCTCGTAATGGCCGAAGCGCTCCTCGACCTTGAGACCATAGCCTGGCTCGGCCTGCGCGCGCTGGCGCAGCTTGTGCCGCAGCAGCGGCTGGCCCGCCCAGGTCAGCGCCGAGTACAGCGCCAGCGCCCAACTCATTGGAAACTCCTGCCTATCTCAATGAACCACTGCACTTCGCATCGCTCGCAGTTCTTGGTATGGGCAGGGTCCAGCGCGGAGACACCGGGCAAGTGCCGCCCCGCGGCGAGGGTGTCGTCCCTATGGCGGGCCTCCCCTTCCACCGAAGGATGAGAGGGGGAAGCGACGAAGTCGCTCAGGTGCCTCATTCAATGTGCCGCGCTGCCGATCTGCGCCCCGGGCTTGACCTGCTCCAGCAGCGCCAGCATGTCCGCCTCGATGCGCTGGAGCGCCTCGGGTGTCTGTCCCTCGAAGCGCAGCACCAGCACCGGCGTGGTGTTGCTGGCACGGATCAGGCCGAAGCCATCGGGCCAGTCGACGCGCAGCCCGTCGATGGTATTGAGCTGGGCCGGGGCCGCGAAGCGGCTTGCGGCCAGCGCCTGCAGCTCGGCCGTGAGGCGGTGCGGTTCGCCCTCGGCGCAAGCGACATTCAACTCTGGGGTCGAATGGCTGGTGGGCAAGGCATTGAGCAGCGCGCTCGGATCCTGGCTGCGACTGACGATCTCCAGCAGACGGCAGCCCGCATAGGTGCCGTCGTCGAAGCCGAACCAGCGCTCCTTGAAGAAGATATGGCCGCTCATCTCGCCGCCCAGCGGGGAGCCGAGCTCCTTCATGCGCGCCTTCACCAGCGAGTGGCCGGTCTTGAACATGACCGGCTCGCCCCCGGCTTCGCGGATCGCGGGCGCCAGGCGCTGGCTGCACTTGACGTCGAACACGATGTGCCCGCCGGGCACGCGCGAGAGCACGTCGCGCGCGAACAGCATCATCTGGCGGTCGGGAAAGATATTGCTGCCATCCCTGGTCACGATGCCCAGCCGGTCGCCGTCGCCATCGAAGGCCAGGCCCAGCTCGGCATCGCTGCCTTGCAGCGCCGCGATCAGGTCGCGCAGGTTCTCCGGCTTGCTCGGGTCGGGATGGTGGTTGGGGAAATTGCCGTCGACTTCGGAAAACAGCTCGATGACCTCGCAGCCCAAAGCGCGGAAGATGCCCGGCGCCGAGGCGCCGGCCACGCCGTTGCCGCAGTCCACCACGATCTTCATCGGCCGCGCCAGCTTCACGTCGCCCACGATGCGCGCACTGTAGTCGGCCAGCACGTCGGCATGGCGCACCGCGCCGCCGGGCAGCGGCTGCCAGCTTTCCTCTTCCATGGTGCGGCGCAGCGCCTGGATTTCCTCGCCATGGATGGCGCGGCCGTTCAACACCATCTTCAGGCCGTTGTAGTCCTTGGGATTGTGGCTGCCCGTGACCTGGATGCCGCTCTGGCACAGCGTCGCGGCCGCGAAGTACAGCATCGGCGTGGTCGCCACGCCGATGTCGATGACCTCGATGCCTGCGGCCACCAGGCCCTCGATCAGCGCCGCCGACAGCGCCGGCCCCGACAGGCGGCCATCGCGCCCCACGGCCACGGTGGTCTGCCCCTCGGCGCGCGCCGCCTTGCCGAACGCCAGGCCGACGCCGCGCACCACGTCTTCGTTCAGGGTCGTCGGCACCACGCCGCGGATGTCATAGGCTTTGAAAATGGAAGGTGTCAGCTGCACGGAGGGCTCTCGAAGGGGAAGGGAAACCGGCACCGCCTGCGGCGCCGGCGCAACAGAAAAATCATTGTAGGCCGGCCCCGGGCGTTGGCGCCGCCGCGGGACCGGGCGTTCACTTGACCAGTGCCAGCAGGTCCTTGAATGCCGGATGCTCGCAGCCACGCAGCCACTCGAACACCACCATCTCGGTCGTGACCAGCTCCACGCCGGCGCCGGCCAGGCGGTCGAAGGCCGCGTCGCGGTTGCGCTCGGTGCGCGAGCTGCAGGCGTCGGTGACGACCCAGACGTCGAATTCCTCCTCGACCAGATCGAGCGCGGTCTGCAAAAGGCACACATGGGCCTCGCAGCCGGCCAGCACGATGGCCGGGCGCTCGGGTTCCTGGTTCTGCGGCTTCTGCAGGTGCTTGGGCAGGCTGCGCGCGTTGCCCCCCTGGGGGCGTGCCGGCGGGCGCAGCCATTCGCCCAGGCCTTCCTCGACGGCGCTGAACTGCATCTTGGCCAGTGTCCTCCCGCACAGCGCGCGCAGTTGCGCGTCGTTGGCGCCCAGCTTCGACGGGTTCTGCTCGGTGCCGAAGACCGGCACCTCGAGCAGCTCGGCCGCGCGCGCGAGCAGGCGCGCATTGGCCAGCACTGCCTCGCCCTCGAACATGGCCGGCATCAGCCGTTCCTGGTAGTCCACCAGCACCAGCTGGGATTCAAGCGCGTCAAGCAACATGGAATTCTTTCTCTACGGTCTGCAATGGCTGCATTGTCGCAGCCTGGACACACCCGGCTAGGTAAAAACGCTGCCATCTTCAGGACTGTGGCGCGGTGCACTGTAGGAAAAGACCTCCCGGATCCGTATCAATTTTCGCCAGGACGTTTTTTCCGTGTTACTCTCCGACCCCATGTCCAGATGGTTGTGTGTACTCCTCTTCACATGTGTCAGCGCCCACGCGGCGCCTGATGCCAGCTCCACCGACGACGACATCCAGCGCCTGCTGGTCAGCCGGGGACTGATTTCACAGATCAATACGCAGTTGCATGAAGCCGGCCACAGTGTCGCGGCGCGCACCTCCGAGCTGGTCGGCACCGCCATGGGCTTCCTCGGCGTGCCCTACCGCCGCGGCGGCAACAGCGCCGCCACCGGCTTCGACTGCAGCGGTTTCGTGCGCGCGATCTACTCGCAGACCGTGGGCCTGGTGCTGCCGCGCCGCGCCGACGAGCAGGCCAAGGCCACGCAGAAGATCGACAAGAACGAATTGAAGCCCGGCGATCTGGTGTTCTTCAACACCATGCGCCGTACCTTCAGCCACGTCGGCATCTACGTGGGGGAAGGCAATTTCATCCATTCGCCCCGCTCCGGCGCCTCCGTGCGCGTGGAGAGCATGCAGACGCCCTACTGGTCGCGCCGCTTCGATGGCGCGCGCCGCGTCGAGACGGCGGAGCTCACGGCTGACACCCTGGCTGCGGTCAGCCGCTGATCAGCCGCCGCCGTGCATGTTGCGGCGCGCCGCCCGGCGCGCCTTGGCCAGCAGCTGGTCGGCGCGCGCGCTGCTTCCCACCGGCATATCCACATCGGCGCTTTGCGCCACGCGGATGCAGTCACGGATATGCTGCTCACCCAGGAAACGCAGCGCCGCATAACCCATGGCGGCCGCCACGGCCGTCCCGACGATCGGCACGAACTTCCCCAGGCGCTTGGCGGCCATGCGCATCGCCACCTTCTGCACCATGCGCACGACCATCTCGCGCGTGACCAGCTTGCCGATCAGCACCGAGCCCACCACCGCCACCGCCTTCTGCACGCCCTCGCGCCGTGACGGCTCGAGCGCATCGATCTGCTCGGCGCTCAGGCCAAACTCCTGGCTGATGCGGGGGATGAGGCGTGCCAGCAGCGCGGCGTCCACAGCCCAGTCCAGCCCCGGGATGGGCAGGCTGCTGGCCACCGCGCCCGCGATGGCGCGGCGGTGCAGCAGCTTGCGCGCGCGCTCGGCCGCGGCGTCGATCTGCGATTGTCTGCCGGGCGGCATGGCGTCGGCGAATTCGGTGGATGCGCTCATCGGCCAGAGGTCTTTCCGCGCACGAATTGGTAGATCACCAGCAGCACGATGGCGCCCAGCACCGATGCGATCCAGCCCGCAGCGTCCCCTTGCTGGTACCAGCCCAGCGCCACGCCGATATAGCTGGCAAGAAACGCCCCGGCAATGCCCAGCAAGATGGTCATGATCCAGCCAAGGCTGTCATCGCCGGGTTTGATCGCGCGTGCGATCAAGCCCACGATCAGGCCCACGATCAGGGTTCCGAGAAGAGAGAACATGGACAAGCTCCTTGGGGTGATGGTTTTGACATGACTCTAGTCCTGGCCCGCCAAGCGCATGTGTCGGACAGAGGCTTAACCTGCCGGTGCCCGCACGCCCACAGCCGCAGGCAGCCAGGAGGCCTGTTCGCCCAGGGATGACGCTT
Source organism: Comamonas endophytica (assembly GCF_023634805.2). Classification (NCBI taxonomy): domain Bacteria; kingdom Pseudomonadati; phylum Pseudomonadota; class Betaproteobacteria; order Burkholderiales; family Comamonadaceae; genus Comamonas; species Comamonas endophytica. The sequence continues at coordinate 3,564,851 of NZ_CP106881.1, read as the reverse complement.
CGCGTCCGCGCCCGCGTGGATCGATGCACACGCCAAGTCATCCGCGCCGGCAGGGCCTCTGGCGCCTGTAACCAGCGACGCATTTACCATGGTTTCGCGGCAGATCGAACGCATTTCGCGTCATTGCCCAGGGGATCGCGGCGCGCGCAGCGTTGCATGGGCCCAGCCTCCAACGCCTGCAGCCCGGCAGTGCCGCAAGTGGTCTGCGCCCATGTCCATGGGAGGCTCTCATCATGTACCGATGCCACTGCCAGTTCATTCCAGCCGACGTGCTGGAGCGCCTGGCTTGCGATCCGACGCTGTCGCAGGAGCTATGCAAGAACGCCGCCTACTCCGCACGGCTGACCCAGCATCTCCTCGACATCCGCCTGCAGACCGAGAAGCTCGCCGGTTTCGTGCTGGAAAATCACAATCTTCTCAAGCTCGGCGACAACCCCGAGGTGTCGGTATTCGACTGCAAGCGCACCCAGAGCCTGCCGGGCCTGCAGATCAGGACTCCGGCGGAGTCGAGCGACACCACGGTCAAACGCACCTATGTGGAAACCGACCACATGGCCACCTTCCTGCGCGAGGTGTTCAAGCGCAACTCCATCGATGATGCAGGAATGACCCTGATGTCCTCGGTGCACTATGGAAAGAAATACAACAACGCCATGTGGAACGGGTTGCAGATGATCTACGGCGATGGCGACGGCGAGCTGTTCCTGGATTTCACCCTGGGCACCGACGTGATCGGCCACGAGCTGGCCCACGGCATCACCCAGTACACGCTGCAGCTGGACTACGACGACGAAGCCGGCGGCCTCAACGAGAGCATGTCCGATGTCTTCGGCTCGATGTTCCGCCAGTGGCGGCTCAAGCAGGACGCGGCCAGCGCCGACTGGCTCGTCGGCAAGGAAGTGATGGGCCCGGTCACGCGCGAACGCGGCTACACCTGCCTGCGCGACATGTCCGCCCCCGCGGGCGAGCATTGCCTGGCGCCGCAGCCCGACCATTTCAGGGACCTCAAGCCCGGGCAGGACCCGCATTACACCAGCGGCCCGCCGAACCTCGCGTTCTGCACCGCCTGCAAGCAGCTCGGCGGCTACAGCTGGGAGACCATCGGCAAGGTCTGGTACCAGGTCATGACCACCGCCGGCCTGGTGCCGCGCATGAAGATGGCGGACTTCGCGGCAAGGAGCCGCCAGGCGGCGGGCGAGCTGTTCGGCAATGACTCGCCGGCGCAGAAGGCCGTGGACAAGGGTTGGAAGAAAGTGGGGTTGTGATGAAATCCCACCAGATGTCCTCGAGCCCGGTGGTCGGCTGGGGCCGCATCGATATCGAGCGCTTCGGCGGCCTGGCGGGCTACGGCATGCCCGGCTCGCGCATCCGCAGCCGCGGCTACATCCTCGCCAAGGACCTCAGCGTTTCCGATCAAGCGCTGCTGCGCGAAGTCTTCCTGGCGCCTGTGGAGGCCCCGACCTGGGTGCGCGATGCCTTCCGCTACCACCTCACGCGGCAAAGCGATTGCGGCCCGCAGACCGTGGTCGTGCCCGAATCGATGGTGCCCGAAGCCATCCGCGACGCCCTGCACGACGAGCTGCTGCCGCGCGAGCCGGCGCCGCCGCCCAAGACACCGCCCAAGACACCGCCCAAGACACCGCCCAAGGACGAGCCGCCCAAGGACGAGCCGCCCAAGGATGAGCCGGCGAAGGAGGTGCCTGTGAGGGACGGCCCCGCGAGGGAAACGCCACGCACGGGCCGGCCGCGTCATGATGAAACGCCGGATGCGAAACCCCCGTAATCGAGCCTCTGGACGCGTGCGGTCGTAAAAAAGCCGCGCAGCCCTCTTCAGGGCCTGCGCGGCTTTTGCTCCGGCGGCGCTTACTTCCGAGCCGGAGGAACGTCCGTGCAGCTGCCGTGCGCCACTTCCGCCGCCATGCCGATGCTCTCGCCCAGCGTGGGATGCGGGTGGATGGTCTTGCCGATGTCGACGGCGTCGGCGCCCATCTCGATGGCCAGCGCGATCTCGCCGATCATGTCGCCGGCGTGCGTGCCGACCATGCCACCGCCCAGGATGCGGCCGTGGCCATGGGCCTCGGGCGAATCATCGAACAGCAGCTTGGTCACGCCCTCGTCGCGGCCGTTGGCGATGGCGCGACCCGAAGCGGCCCAGGGGAACAGGCCCTTCCTGACCTTGATGCCCTGCGCCTTGGCCTGATCCTCGGTCAACCCCACCCATGCGACCTCGGGGTCGGTGTAGGCGACGCTCGGGATGACACGCGCATTGAACGCGGCGGCCGCCAGCTCCTTGTTGCCCTGCTGTTCGCCGGCGATGACTTCGGCCGCGACATGGGCCTCGTGCACCGCCTTGTGCGCCAGCATCGGCTGGCCGACGATGTCACCGATGGCGAAGATATGCGGCGCGCTGGTGCGCATCTGGATATCGACCGGAATGAAGCCGCGGTCGGTCACCGCGACGCCTGCGGCCTCGGCGGCGATCTTCTTGCCGTTGGGCGTGCGGCCCACGGCCTGCAGCACCAGGTCGTAGGTCTGCGGCTCGGGGGCAGTGCCGCCCTCTTCCGCCGCCGCGAACGTGACCTTGATGCCCTCGGGCGTGGCCTCGGCGCCCACGGTCTTGGTCTTGAGCATGATGTTGTCGAAACGCGGGGCGTTCATCTTCTGCCAGATCTTGACCAGGTCGCGGTCGGCGCCCTGCATCAGGCCGTCCATCATCTCGACCACGTCCAGGCGCGCGCCCAGCGTCGAGTACACGGTACCCATCTCCAGCCCGATGATGCCGCCGCCCAGGATCAGCATGCGCTTCGGAACTTCCTTGAGCTCGAGCGCACCCGTGGAATCCACCACGCGCGGGTCCTTGGGCATGAATGGCAGGTGCACGGCCTGCGAGCCCGCGGCAATGATCGCGTTCTTGAACTGCACGACCTGCTTGCCGCCGCTGCGCTCGGTGCCCTCGCCCTGCGTCAACTCCACCGACAGATGGTGGGTGCCGGCGAACTGGCCATAGCCGCGCAGCACCGTGACCTTGCGCATCTTCGCCATCTGCGCCAGGCCGCCGGTCAGCTTGCCGATGACCTTTTCCTTGTGGCCGCGCAGCTGGTCGATGTTGACCTGGGGCGCGCCGAAGTCCACGCCCACCGCCGACAGGTGCTTGACCTCGTCCATGACGGCCGCCACATGCAGCAGGGCCTTGGAGGGGATGCAGCCCACGTTCAGGCAGACGCCGCCGAGCGTCGCGTAGCGCTCGACCAGCACGACCTTCAGGCCCAGATCGGCGGCGCGGAACGCGGCCGAATAGCCGCCCGGGCCGCCGCCCAGCACCACGACGTCGCATTCGACATCGGCAGCGGCGCCAGCGTATTGCTGCGGCACGGGAGCGGCCACGGCGGGCGCGGCACCCTCGGCGGCCTTGGGCAGTTCCACTGCGGGCGCGGGTGCCGGTGCAGCAGGTGCAGGCGCCGCTGCTGCCTGCGGCGCGGGCGCCGCGGGCGCCGAAGCCTCGCCGGCCTCCTGCGCCTCGAGCGTCAGCACCACGCTGCCTTGGGCAACCTGGTCGCCGATCTTCACGCGCAGTTCCTTGACGACGCCGGCATGCGAGGATGGGATCTCCATCGAGGCCTTGTCGGACTCGACGGTGATCAGGCTCTGGTCCACGGCGACCTGGTCGCCAGGCTGCACCAGCAGCTCGATGACGCCGACGCTGTCGAAATCGCCGATGTCGGGAACCTTGATATCAATGATGGCCATCTGCATGACTCCTTACAGCACGATGCGGCGGTAATCCGCCAGCAGCTGGCCCAGATAGGCGTTGAAGCGCGCGGCCAGCGCGCCGTCGATGACGCGGTGGTCGTACGACAGCGACAGCGGCAATTGCAGGCGCGGCACGAACTGCTTGCCGTCCCAGACCGGCTTCATCGCGCTCTTGGACAGGCCCAGGATCGCGACTTCCGGCGCGTTCACGATGGGCGTGAAGTGCGTGCCGCCGATGCCGCCGAGCGAGGAGATCGAGAAGCAGCCGCCCTGCATGTCGCCCGCGCCGAGCTTGCCGTCGCGCGCCTTCTTGGCGAGCTCGCCCATCTCCTGGCTGATCTGCATGATGCCCTTCTTGTCGGCATCCTTGAGCACCGGCACCACCAGGCCGTTGGGCGTGTCCGCCGCGAAGCCGATATTGAAGTACTGCTTGTAGACCAGCGCGTCGCCGTCGAGGCTGGCGTTGAACTCAGGGAATTTCTTCAGCGCCGCGACCACGGCCTTGATCACGAAGGCCAGCATCGTGACCTTGACGCCGCTCTTCTCGTTTTCCTTGTTGGTCGACACGCGGAAGGCTTCGAGCTCGGTGATGTCGGCCTCGTCGTTGTTGGTGACGTGCGGGATCATCACCCAGTTGCGGTGCAGGTTGGCGCCGCTGATCTTCTTGATGCGCGACAGGTCCTTGCGCTCCACGGGGCCGAACTTCGCGAAGTCGACCTTGGGCCAGGGCAGCAGGTCCAGGCCCGCGCCGCCGCCAGCTGCCGGTGCCGCGGCCTTGGGTGCAACCGCACTCTGGGCCTTGGTCTGCACCGCGCCGGACATGACCTGCTTGGTGAAGGCCAGCACATCGGCCTGCGTGATGCGGCCCTTCTGCGCCGAACCAGTGACTTCCTCGAGCGGCACGCCGAGCTCGCGCGCGAACTTGCGCACCGAGGGCGAGGCATGGGGCAGCTTGCCCGTGGGCGCCACCGTGGGATTGTGTGCGGCCGGCGCAGGTGCGGCCGGCGCAGGTGCGGGCTGCGCCGCTGCAGGTGCGGGAGCCTGGGCAGCGGGTGCGGGCGCAGCTGCCGCAGGTGCGGGAGCGGCCGCAGCCGAAGCCGGAGCGGCTGCAGGTGCGGGCGCCGGAGCGGGTGCCGAGGCGCCCTGGCCTTCGGCGGCCGCGCCTTCGAGCTCACCCACCACGTCACCGATGTTGACCTTGTCGCCGACCTTGAGGGTCAGCGACTTGATCACGCCGGCCGCGGGCGACGGGATCTCCATCGAGGCCTTGTCGGACTCGACGGTGAACAGCGACTGCTCGGCCGTCACCGTGTCGCCGGCCTTGACCAGGATCTCGGTCACGGCCACATCCTTGAAGTCGCCGATATCGGGGACCTTCAGGGGCGTGGTCTGGGCTGCCGGGGCCGGGGCCGGGGCAGCCGGCGCAGGAGCCGGTGCCTCGGCTGCGGGCGCAGGGGCCGCAGGTGCTTGCGACTCGGCGGCAGGTGCCGGTGCCGCAGCAGCCTGCTCGGCAGGCGCTGGCGCCGGTGCAGGCGCGGCCGAAGCGGTTTCGATGACCGCGATGACCGAGCCCTGCTTGACCTTGTCGCCCAGCGCCACGCGCAGTTCCTTGAGCACGCCGGCGTGGCTCGAAGGGATCTCCATCGAGGCCTTGTCCGATTCCACGGTGAGCAGCGACTGCTCGGCCTTGATCGTGTCGCCGGCCTGCACCAGCACCTCGATGACCGACACCTCGTCGAAATCGCCGATGTCCGGAATTTGAATCTCTACCATTGCCATATTCGTCTCCCGGATTTCTTAGGCGTACAGCGGGTTGATCTTGTCGACCTGGATGCCGTACTTGGCAATCGCTTCGGCCACCTTGGTCATCGGCAGCTGGCCGCCGTCGGCCAGGCTGCGCAGCGCGGCAACCACGATGTAGTGGCGGTCGATCTCGAAGTGCTCGCGCAGCTTGCGGCGGAAGTCCGAGCGGCCGAAACCGTCGGTGCCCAGCACCTTGTAGATGCGGCCCTTGGGGATATAGGCGCGGATCTGCTCGGCATAGGCCTTCATGTAGTCGGTCGAGGCAATGACCGGGCCGGTGCTGGTGGCCAGCTGCTGCGTGACGAAGGCCTGGCGCGGCGTCTCCAGCGGGTGCAGCAGGTTCCAGCGGTCCACGTCCTGGCCGTCGCGCGTCAGTTCGTTGAAGCTCGGGCAGCTCCACACGTCGGCGGCGACGCCCCAGTCGCTCAGCAGCAGTTCCTGGGCGGACAGCGACTCGCGCAGGATCGTGCCCGAGCCGAGCAGCTGCACGCGCAGCCCGGTCGGCGGCACCTTGATGCCGGGCTTGCACTGGTACATGCCCTTGATGATCTGCTGCTCGGTGCCGGGCGTGAGGCCAGGCATCGCGTAGTTCTCGTTGAGCAGCGTCAGGTAGTAGAAGACGTTTTCCTGCTCCTGCACCATGCGGCGCAGGCCTTCCTGCATGATCACCGCGACTTCGTGCGCGAAGGTCGGGTCGTAGCTGATGCAGTTGGGCACGGTGTTGGCCAGGATGTGGCTGTGGCCGTCCTCGTGCTGCAGGCCTTCGCCGTTGAGCGTCGTACGCCCCGAGGTACCGCCCAGCAGGAAGCCGCGCGCCTGCATGTCGCCAGCGGCCCAGGCGAGGTCGCCCACGCGCTGGAAGCCGAACATCGAGTAGTACACGTAGAACGGGATCATGATCCGGTTGCTGGTGCTGTAGCTCGTGGCCGCGGCGATCCAGCTGGACATGCCGCCGGCTTCGTTGATGCCTTCCTGCAGGATCTGGCCGGCCTTGTCTTCCTTGTAGTACATGACCTGGTCCTTGTCGACCGGGGTGTACTGCTGGCCTGCGGGGTTGTAGATGCCGATCTGGCGGAACAAGCCTTCCATGCCGAAGGTGCGCGCCTCGTCGACCAGGATCGGCACGACGCGCGGGCCGATTTCCTTGTCGCGCAGCAACTGCGTGAGGAAGCGCACATAGGCCTGCGTGGTCGAGATCTCGCGGCCTTCGGGCGTGGGGTCGAGGATCGCCTTGAAGGTGTCGAGCGCGGGCGCGGTGAACTGCTCGTCGGCCTTCACGCGGCGCTGCGGCAGGTAGCCGCCCAGCGCCTTGCGGCGCTCGTGCAGGTACTTCATCTCCGGCGTGTCGTCGGCCGGCTTGTAGAACGGCAGGTCGGCAATCTGGCTGTCGGGGATCGGGATGTTGAAGCGGTCGCGGAAGGCCTTGATGTCCTCGTCGCTGAGCTTCTTGGTCTGGTGCACGGTGTTGCGGCCTTCGCCGATCTTGCCCATGCCGAAGCCCTTGACGGTCTTGACCAGCAGCACGGTGGGCTGGCCCTTGTGCTCGTTGGCCGCGTGGAAGGCCGCATACACCTTCTGCGAATCGTGGCCGCCGCGGCGCAGGTTCCAGATCTCGTCGTCGCTCATGTGCTCGACCATCTTCAGCGCGCGCGGGTCGCGGCCGAAGAAATTCTTGCGCACGTAGGCACCGTCATTGGCCTTGAAGGCCTGGTAGTCGCCGTCGTTGCACTCGGCCATGATCTTGCGCAGCACGCCGTCCTTGTCCTTGGCCAGCAGCTCGTCCCAGCCCTTGCCCCAGATCAGCTTGATGACGTTCCAGCCCGAGCCGCGGAACTCGCCCTCGAGCTCCTGGATGATCTTGCCGTTGCCGCGCACCGGGCCGTCCAGGCGCTGCAGGTTGCAGTTGATGACGAAGATCAGGTTGTCGAGCTTCTCGCGCGCGGCCAGCGAGATCGCGCCCAGCGATTCCACTTCGTCCATCTCGCCGTCGCCGCAGAACACCCAGACCTTGCGGTTCTCGGTGTTCGCAATGCCGCGGGCGTGCAGATACTTCAGGAAGCGCGCCTGGTAGATGGCCATCAGCGGGCCCAGGCCCATCGACACCGTGGGGAACTGCCAGAACTCGGGCATCAGCTTCGGGTGCGGATAGCTCGACAGGCCCTTGCCGTCCACTTCCTGGCGGAAGTTCAGCAGCTGCTCCTCGGAGATGCGGCCTTCGAGGTAGGCGCGCGCATAGATGCCGGGCGAGACGTGGCCCTGGATGTACAGGCAGTCGCCGCCGTGGTTTTCGCTCTCGGCGTGCCAGAAGTGGTTGAAGCCCGCGCCGAACATGTTGGCCAGCGAGGCGAAGGAGCCGATGTGGCCGCCCAGGTCGCCGCCTTCGGGCGGGTGGATGCGGTTGGCCTTGACCACCATGGCCATGGCGTTCCAGCGCATGTAGGCGCGCAGGCGGCCTTCGATCTCGAGGTTGCCGGGGCAGCGCGCTTCCTGCGCGGCTTCCAGCGTGTTCACGTAGCCGGTGTTGGCCGAGAAAGGACGGTCAACGCTGTTCTGGCGCGCGTGTTCCAGCAGTTCCTCGAGCAGTGCATGGGCGTACTCCGCGCCCTCGCGGTCGATCACGGCGGACAGCGCGTCCATCCATTCGCGGGTTTCCTGCTGGTCGGTGCTGGCCGCGGGCGTGGCGCCGGCGCCGGCCTGGGGGTCGGTCTGAGCTGTCATGGGTGTCTCCTGGCAATAGGCGGTAAACGAACAGTGCACGTTGGGCCCATTGTCATCGCGCAGGAACGCCCCTGCCAGATGCTCAACCAGTGGCCGTGCGCGCCAGGCCGCGGATCGGCCTTCACTGAATGAATTCGGCGGAAGTTTCGCACATTTTTTTCCAATTTCAAATTATGCTTTTCGTTTTCATAATGCGATAAATTGCTGCAATCGCACATTTCCACGCCGGCTGGCGCGGTCCCATCCCGATGCCGCTCCTCTACACTCCACCCATGGATCCGACCCCCGCCAAGTCCCCCGCGCCCAGCGCCCCGACCGACACCCTGGTGCCCTCGCCCGCGCGCTGGTGGCGCAGCTGGTGGCGCAGCCTCTCGCCCACGCGCCAGGACCGCTTCGCCGCGCTGGCGCCGCTGGCCGCCGTGCTGATGTTCCTGGCTGCGATCGTCGTGGCGTTCTGGTATCTGCGCGTGGAGGAAGTGGAGCGCGAGCAGGAGGCGTTGCGCCGGGATGTCGAATACGCACAGCAGCGCGTGCGCCTGCGCCTGCTCGAGCGCCAGGAGCAGCTGATGCGCGTGGCGCGCGACATCGCCAACCAGGAGATGAACAAGGGCGATTTCGCGCGCCGCAGCGAGGCGCTGATCACGCAGTACCCCGAGCTGCAGTCCATCACCTGGATCGACGAGCAGCAGCGCATCCGCGCCACCCATTCCGCGCCCACGGTGCACAGCGAGCAGTTGCGCATCGTCGGCGACACGCTCAAGCCCGGCGACACCGCCAAGACCTATGCGCTGGTGCAGGACCTGCAGCAGCCGGTCTACGCGCAGTCGCCGGCGGTGCCCGGCGAGCCCGCGCCGCTGCTGCAGCTGCAGGTGCCGCTCAACAGCACCGGCGGCTTCGGCGGCGTGGTGCTGGGCGAATATTCGGTCGACAGCCTGCTGCGCTACGGCACGCCGACCGAGGTGCTGGCGCGCTACGCCGTCACCATGCTGGACGGCAGCGGCCAACTGCTGGCCGGCACCGCCCTGCCCGAGCGTGCCGATGGCAACCCGCTGCCCTGGGCCCGCGACCGCGCCAACGAGTACGAGGTGCCGGTCTCGCCCGTGGGCAGCGGGCTGGTGCTACGTGCCCAGGCCTACCGCACCTCGCTGGGCTTCGTCGGCAACAGCCTGTTCTGGCTGGTCGGCACGCTCAGCGCGATGACCGCCTGGCTGCTGCTGGCCACCTGGCGCCATACGCGCCGACGCATGCGCACCCAGGAGGCGCTGGTGGCCGAGACCAACTTCCGCCGCGCGATGGAGAATTCGGTGCTCACCGGCATGCGCGCGCTCGACCTGGAGGGCCGCATCACGTACGTGAACGCCGCCTTCTGCCAGATGACGGGGTGGAGCGAGAGCGACCTGGTCGGCCAGCTGCCGCCCTACAGCTACTGGCCGAGCAACGAATACGACAGCCTGCGCCTGAAGCTGCGCGACGAGCTCAGCGGCAAGACCATCGTCGGCGGCTTCCAGGTGCGCGTGCAGCGCAAGAACGGCACGCAGTTCGATGCGCGGCTCTATGTCTCGCCGCTGATCGACGCCCACGGCCAGCACACGGGCTGGATGTCGTCCATGACGGACATCACCGAGCCCAACCGCATCCGCGAGCAGCTGTCGGCCTCGCACGAGCGCTTCACCATCGTGCTCGAGGCGCTCGATGCCTCGGTCTCGGTCGCGCCGCTGGGCAGTGCCGAGCTGCTGTTCGCCAACAAGCTCTACCGCCAGTGGTTCGGCTCGCAGACCGACGGACACCTGCAGCTCGTCGCCCAGGCCGGCGTGCTGCCCGCGCGCCATACCGACAGCATGGATGACGAGGACGGACTGATGGGCCTGCCCACCGACCCGCTCACCAGCGCGCGCAGCGAGAACGCCGAGATCTTCCTGCCCGAGCTGGGCAAATGGCTCGAGGTGCGCTCGCGCTACCTGAGCTGGGTCGACGGGCGGCTGGCGCAGATGGTCATCGCCACCGACATCACGCCGCGGCGCCTGGCGCAGGAGCAGGCGGCGCGCCAGGCCGAGCACGCGCAGTCGATCAGCCGCCTGATCACCATGGGCGAGATGGCTTCGAGCGTGGCGCACGAGCTCAACCAGCCGCTCACCGCCATCAGCAACTACTGCAGCGGCATGATCTCGCGCAGCCAGAGCGGCCAGCTGAGCCAGGAGATGCTGCTCACGGCGCTGCAGAAGACCGCGCACCAGGCGCAGCGCGCGGGCCAGATCATCCAGCGCATCCGCGCCTTCGTGAAGCGCAGCGAACCCAACCGCACGCTGGCGCGCGTGGCCGACATGGTGAGCGAGGCGGTGGAGCTGGCCGACATCGAGTTGCGCCGCCACAACGTGCGCCTGACGCACCGCGTGGCCGAGCGGCTGCCGCCGGTGATGGCCGACACCATCCTGATCGAGCAGGTGCTGGTCAACCTGATGAAGAACGGCGCCGAGTCCATCGAGAACTCGCAGCGCCCGGGCCACCAGCGCAGCGTGGACCTGAGCGTGCTGCCGCGCGAGATCGACGGCCAGCAGGTGGTGGAGTTCACCGTGCAGGACACCGGCAAGGGCCTGCCGCCCGAGGTGCTCGACCGCCTCTTCGAGGCGTTTTTCACGACCAAGAGCGAAGGCATGGGCATGGGGCTGAACCTGTGCCGCAGCATCGTCGAGTCGCACCATGGACGCATGCGTGCGGAGAACCTCTACAATGGTTCTGATGTCATAGGCTGCCGCTTCACTTTCTGGCTGCCTCTAGCGGCGCCTGTGGATGCGACACCACTCACCACACCGAGGACGATTGCATGAGTTTGATTCCCAAAAAAGGCACTGTGTATGTGGTGGACGACGACGAGGCCGTCCGCGATTCCCTGCAGTGGTTGCTTGAAGGCAAGGACTATCGCGTGCGCTGCTTCGATGCGGCCGAATCGTTTCTCGCGCGCTACGACCCGCGCGAGGTGGCCTGCCTGATCGTCGACATCCGCATGGGGGGCATGACCGGCCTGGAGTTGCAGGACCGGCTGATCGAGCGCAAGTCGCCGCTGCCCATCGTGTTCATCACCGGCCACGGCGACGTGCCCATGGCCGTCAACACCATGAAGAAGGGCGCGCTGGACTTCATCCAGAAGCCCTTCAACGAGGAAGAGCTGCTGGGCCTGGTCGAGCGCATGCTGGACCATGCGCGCGAGGCCTTTGCCGGCCACCAGCAGGCCGCCAGCCGCGACGCGCTGCTGTCCAAGCTCACCAGCCGTGAGGCGCAGGTGCTCGAGCGCATCGTCGCCGGCCGCCTGAACAAGCAGATCGCCGACGACCTGGGCATCAGCATCAAGACGGTGGAGGCGCACCGCGCCAACATCATGGAAAAGCTCAATGCCAACACGGTGGCCGACCTGCTGAAAATTGCGCTCGGACAAAACCAACCCGCAGGCAAGGTCCCGGCCTGACCCTAAAATCATGGCAGGTCCACGGCTGCTAGTGTCGCAAGACGCTAGCAGCATTTTTTATTGAGAATTCAGACATGACAGCCCAACTCATCGACGGCAACGCCCTCTCCCGCCAACTGCGCCAGGAAGTCGCCACCCGCGCCGCGGCGCTCAAGGCGCGCGGCGCCACCGCCGGCCTCGCCGTAGTGCTGGTGGGCGACAACCCGGCCAGCCAGGTCTATGTGCGCAACAAGGTCAAGGCCTGCGAGGAATCCGGCCTGCACTCGGTGCTGGAGAAGTACGATGCAGGCATGACCGAAGCCGAGCTGCTGGCGCGCGTCGAAGCGCTCAACAACGACCCCAGCATCCACGGCATCCTGGTGCAGCTGCCGTTGCCGGCGCACATCGACGACCACAAGGTCATCGAAGCCATCTCGCCGCTCAAGGACGTCGATGGCTTCCACGTCGCCAGCGCCGGCGCATTGATGGTCGGCGAGGTCGGCTTCAAGGCCTGCACGCCCTATGGCTGCATGAAGATGCTGGAGTCGATCGGCATGAAGGACCTGCGCGGCAAGCACGCGGTGGTCATCGGCCGCTCGAACATCGTCGGCAAGCCGATGGCCATGATGCTGCTGCAGGCGAATGCCACCGTGACCATCTGCCACAGCGGCACGGCCGATCTGGCAGCGATGACGCGCCAGGCCGACATCGTGGTGGCCGCCGTGGGCAAGCGCGACGTGCTGACGGCCGATATGGTCAAGCCCGGCGCGGTGGTCATTGATGTGGGCATGAACCGCAACGACGAAGGCAAGCTCTGCGGCGACGTGGATTTCGCTGGCGTCAAGGAAGTCGCGGGCTACATTACCCCTGTGCCGGGCGGTGTGGGGCCGATGACGATTACCATGCTTTTGGTCAACACCATGGAAGCTGCCGAACGTTCGGCAGCTTGATTCGGCGCCCCCGTTCGTCCTGCTCCCGGGCCTGCCCGGGATCGAAGGATGAATGGTCGAAGTGCAACCGATACTCACGCTTGAAATCACCAGTTACGCCGTCAAATAAACCCGCATGAGCAATCCACTTCTCGACAAAACCGACCTGCCCCTGTTCGACCGCATCCAGCCCGAGCACGTGCAGCCCGCGATCACTCAACTGATGGAGCAGGCCAGCCAGGCGCTGGAGACGGTGACCGCGGCGGACTTTCCCGCGCGGTGGGAAGCGATTGCCGGCGTGCTGGACGTCGCGACCGAGAAGTTCTCGAGCGCCTGGGGCGCCGTGAGCCACCTCAACAGCGTGGCCGACACGCCCGAGCTGCGCGCGGCCTACAACGAGATGCTGCCCGTGGTCACCGAGTTCTGGACCCGCCTGGGCGCCGACGAGCGGCTGTACGCCAAGTACAAGGCCATCGACCCCGATACGCTCAACCCCGAGCAGCGCCGCGCCTGGGACAATTCCATCCGCAATTTCGTGCTTTCGGGCGCTGAGCTGCAGGGCGAGGCCAAGCAGCGCTTCGCGCAGATCCAGGAGCGCTCGGCCGAGCTGAGCCAGAAGTTCAGCGAGAACGCGCTCGACGCCACCGATGCCTTTGCCTACTACGCCACGCTCGATGAGCTCGACGGCGTGCCCGCCGATGTGCAGCAGGCCGCGCGCGCCGCGGCCGAAGCCGAGGGCAAGGAAGGCTACAAGCTCACGCTGAAGATGCCCTGCTACCTGCCGGTGATGCAGTTCGCGCGCCGCAGCCGGCTGCGCGAGACGCTCTACAAGGCCTATGTGACGCGCGCCTCCGACCAGGCTCCGGCCGAGGCCACGAAGTTCGACAACAGCGCCAACATCCGCGAGATCCTGGCGCTGCGCCACGAGGAAGCGCAGCTGCTGGGCTATGCCAACTTCGCCGAGCTGTCCTTGGTCACGAAGATGGCCCAGTCGCCCGCCGAGGTCATCGCCTTCCTGCGCGACCTGGCGCGCCGCGCGCGCCCCCATGCGCAGAAGGACGTGGCCGACCTGCGCGCCTTTGCCGCCGCCGAACTGGGCCTGGCCGATCCCCAGCCCTGGGACTGGAGCTACGTGGCCGAGAAGCTCAAGGAAGCGCGCTATGCCTTCAGCGAGCAGGAGGTCAAGCAGTACTTCCCCGCGCCGAAGGTGCTCGCCGGCCTGTTCAAGATCGTCGAGGACCTGTTCGAGGTCCGCATCCGCCGCGATGTCGCGCCGGTGTGGAACCCGGCCGTCGAGTTCTACCGCATCGAGCGCATTGGCGCCGAGGGCCCGCAGCTGGTCGGCCAGTTCTATCTGGACCAGCCGGCACGCAAGGGCAAGCGCGGCGGCGCCTGGATGGATGACGTGCGCGCGCGCTGGCTGCGCCCCGACAACCACCAGCTGCAGACTCCGGTCGCGCACCTGGTGTGCAACTTCGCCGATGGCGTGGACGGCAAGCCCGCGCTGCTCACACATGACGACGTGATCACGCTGTTCCATGAAACCGGCCACGGCCTGCACCATCTGCTGACCCAGGTGAACGAGCGCGATGTCTCCGGCATCAGCGGCGTCGAGTGGGACGCGGTCGAGCTGCCGAGCCAGTTCATGGAGAACTTCTGCTGGGAGTGGAACGTGCTCGAGCACATGACGGCCCATGTGGAAACCGGCGAGCCGCTGCCGCGCGCGCTGTTCGACAAGATGCTGGCGGCGAAGAACTTCCAGAGCGGCATGGCCACGCTGCGCCAGATCGAGTTCTCGCTGTTCGACATGCTGCTGCACACTGCGACCCCGCCGGTCGAGGACATCATGCCGCTGCTGGCCCAGGTGCGCGAGGAAGTGGCGGTGCTGCCCGCTCCGCCCTACAGCCGCACGGCCCATACCTTCAGCCACATCTTCGCCGGCGGCTACGCAGCAGGCTACTACAGCTACAAATGGGCCGAGGTGCTGAGCGCCGACGCCTATGCGGCCTTCGAGGAAACCCAGCTGCCCGACGGCAGCAATGCGCCGGAGACCGGCCGACGCTACCGCGCCGCCATCCTCGAGGCGGGCGGCAGCCGCTCGGCCATGGACTCGTTCAAGGCCTTCCGCGGCAGAGAGCCCTCGCTCGATGCGCTGCTGCGCCACCAGGGCATGGCGGAACCCGAAGCCGCCTGAAGTACGTGTGGGCGGCCAGGCCACCTGCGCGCTTTGCAAGCCTCTTTGTCTGCCAGGATCCGCGATGCAATCCCTGCCCTCCTTCCATCGCCCCCTGCTGCTGGCTGCAGCCAGCCTGGCCCTGGCTGCCAGCCTGGTGCAGGCCGCCTCGGCGCAGATGATCTACCGCAGCGTGGGCCCCGACGGGCGCCTGACCTTTTCCGATCGCGAGCTCAGTGCCGCACGCCCTGCCGCCCCGGCGGATGTGCGTGCGCCTGCGCCGCCGGCGGGCGATGCGCTGCCCTATGCGCTGCGCGAAGTGCAGGCGCGTTTCCCCGTGACGCTTTACACGGCGGGCAACTGCAGCCCCTGCGCCAGCGCGCGCGCGCTGCTGACACTGCGCGGCATTCCCTTCACCGAATTCACCGTGCAGACCGACGCGGACGCGCAGGCGCTGCGCGCGCTCAGCGGCCAGGACCTGCTGCCCTTTGCCACCATCGGCCGGCAGCATGTCAGCGGCTTTGCAGCCGACGAATGGCGCCAATACCTCGATGCGGCGGGCTATCCGCAGACCTCGGGCCTGCCTGCCAACTATCGCCCGCCCGCGCCGCGCGCGCTGGCGCCGGTGACGCCTGCGCGGGCAGCAGCGGCTGCCGCCCCATCCTCAGGCACTGCCGGCCGCGGCGCACCCACGCCGCCGCCATCCACCAGCCGCGTGACCCCGACCAATCCCGCAGGGCTGAGCTTCTGAGCCGGATCAGTAGCTGATCGTGCGCACACCCTGCGCCGTGCCCAGCAGGCACACGGCGGCCTTCTGGTGTGCGAACACGCCCACCGTCACCACGCCGGGCCACTGATTGACTTCGCATTCGAAGGCCAGCGGATCGGTGATCGACAGCCCGCGCACGTCGAGGATGTGCTGGCCGTTGTCCGTGACCAGCGGCTGGCCGTCGCGCAGGCGCAGCGTGGCCTGCGCGCCCTTGACCTCGAAGCGGCGTGCGATCTGCTTGGCAGCCATGGGAATGACCTCGACCGGCAGCGGGAACGTGCCCAGCGCTTCGACCAGCTTGGATTCGTCGGCGATGCACACGAAGCGCTGCGCCAGGGCCGCCACGATCTTCTCGCGCGTCAGGGCCGCGCCGCCGCCCTTGACCATATGGCCGTTGCCGTCGATCTCGTCGGCGCCATCGATGTAGACCGACAGCGACTCGACTTCGTTGGCATCGAACACCTTGATGCCCAGCGCCTGCAGGCGCTCGGTGCTGGCCACCGAGCTCGAGACCGCGCCCTCGATCTGGCCCTTGATCGTGGCCAGCGCGTCGATGAACTTGTTCACCGTGGAGCCGGTGCCCACGCCGACGATCTCGCCGGGTTTGACGTACTGGAGGGCGGCTTGCCCCACCAGGGTTTTGAGTTCATCTTGGGAAAGGGCTGCGGCAGGTGTCGTCATGGGAGAAAATCGGTAGTAATCACCGGATTATCCAATGTCTCTCATTCCCTATGCCCTGGCCCGCCCCCTTTTGTTCCGCCTCGACGCCGAAGCGGCCCACGACCTGACGATGAACCTGCTGGCGCGCGGCCAGGGCACGCCGCTGCAGTGGGCCTGGTCGCAGCCCATGGTTTCCGATCCCGTGGAGCTGGCCGGCCTGCGCTTTCCCAACCGCGTGGGCATGGCCGCCGGGCTGGACAAGAACGCGCGCTGCATCGACGCGCTGTGCGCCATGGGCTTCGGCTTCGTCGAGGTCGGCACCGTGACCCCCAAGCCCCAGCCCGGCAATCCCCAGCCGCGCATGTTCCGCATTCCGCAGGCGCGCGCACTGGTCAACCGCCTGGGCTTCAACAACCAGGGGCTCGATGCGTTCGTCGCCAACGTGCGCCGCTCGCAGTGCCGCGCCAGCGGCAAGCCGATGCTGCTGGGCCTGAACATCGGCAAGAATGCCGCCACTCCCATCGAAGAGGCCACGAGCGATTACCTGATCGCGCTCGAAGGCGTGTATCCGCATGCCGACTATGTCACGGTGAACATCAGCTCGCCGAACACCAAGAACCTGCGTGCGCTGCAGACCGACGAAGCGCTCGATGCACTGCTGGGCGCCATTGCCGCGCGCCGCGAGCAGCTGGCGCAACAGCAGGGCCGGCGCGTGCCGGTGTTCGTGAAGATCGCGCCCGATCTCGATGCCGACCAGGTCACCGTGATTTCCGCCGTGCTGCAGCGCCATGGCATGGATGGCGTCATTGCCACCAACACCACCATCCGCCGCGAGGCCGTGGCCGGCATGCCGCATGCCGAGGAGGCGGGCGGCCTGTCGGGCGCGCCCGTGCGCGAGGCCAGCAACCAGGTGATCCGCCAGCTGCGCGCGGCGCTCGGCCCCTCTTTTCCCATCATCGGCGTGGGCGGCATCATGAGCGCCGGAGATGCGGTGGAGAAGATCCGCGCGGGCGCGGACGTGGTGCAGATCTACAGCGGACTGATCTACGAAGGCCCGGCACTGGTCGAGCGCGCGGCCAGGGCCATCCAGCAGATGCGCTGAATGCAAAAAGCCGCGGCTGCAGGCAGCGCGCGGCTTCTTGAAGGGGTGGCGTTTTCAGCGCCGGAACTTGGCGACCAGCGGCAGCACGATGCCGGCCCAGCGGATCAGGCGGCGCGGCCCGATCATCAGCGCCGCGCCGGCTGCCACGGCCGCAGCCATGGGATGCAGGCGCGCAAATGCCAGGGCACGCTCGGACAAGGGGCCGCTGTGCGGCATTGCCGGGCCATGGCTGCTGCGCAGCGCCAGGGCCTGCGCCCGGGCGTTGCGGCGTGCGGCCAGGCGCTCGCGCTGCGCCGCGATGCGCTGCAGCACGGCGCGCTGCTCGTCGGTGGCGGACACGTCCGCAATGGCGGTGTCCACCGTGGCGGAGACGGTTGCATTGGTGGCAGTGTTCACAGTCGCTCCTTCAGTGCACGCCAGTCCTGGGCCAGCTCGTTGCGCGTCAATGCAAACGGGTTGTTCACCTTGCGCAGCGTGGCGTACATCCATGCCAGCAGCCCGGCCCAGATGACCAGCCAGACGCCAGCCACGCTCCAAGCGACCGTGAGGCGCTGGGGCGTGTCCCAGAAATGCACCATCAGTGCGATGGACAGCACCGTCAACGTCACGATGGTGAGCGCCACCAGCACGGCGCCCAGGATCACGAGCCGGACCAGGCGCGTTTTCTGCTCCAGCAGCTCCAGCTTGGCGAGCTCCAGCCGGTCCTCCGCAGCAATCGCGCCCTCGATGACATTGGCGCGCCAGCGCGCGACGAATGCATCGATGCCTAGTATCGACAACCAGTTGACATCCATATCTATTGGACGGTGGTTGCCGGATCAGCGGCGGGACAGCAGGAAGCCGATGACCGCGCCGGCAGCCAGTGCCGCGCCGGCAACGCGCCATGGCTCGTCGTGGGCGTACTGGTCGGCGGCCTTGGCCGCATCCTTGGCCTGGCGCGCGGCTTCGCGTGCGGCGCTCAGGGCGGATTCACGCGCGCTGTCGATGCCTTCATCGAGTTTCTTGCGCAGCACCTCGATCTCGGGGACGGCATCCAGCGTCTTGCTGTCGAGCAGCCCGCGCAAATCACTCACCAGTTTTTCCAGGTCGGAAGGTGCATTGGCGATGGTTTGGGATACGGATTTCGTCATGGAGGCCTTTCGGATGGAAAAAGAATAGAACTGCGACAGTTTCCAGTCGCCATGGCGCTGGAAAAGTCTCGCAGCCATCTTAGCCAAAGCCATTGCGCGGACCTAGAGAATCCGGGCCGCTCGGCTGTCAGACGGTTCCTACCATCTGCGTGACCTCCTCCGCCAGCGCCAGGCAACTGGTCAGCCCCGGAGACTCGATGCCGAACAGGTTCACCAGGCCCGGCACGCCATGCTCGCGTGGTCCCTGCAGCACGAAGTCCGCGGCGGGCGCATCCGGTGCATTGATCTTGGGCCGGATGCCGGCGTAGCCCGGAGCGAGCGCGCCGTCGGGCAAAGCCGGCCAATAGGCACGCACGGCCGCATAGAACACATCGCCGCGGCGCGGGTCGACCACCAGGTCATCGGGGCTGCCGACCCATTCCACGTCCGGGCCGAACTTGGCCTGGCCGCCCATATCCAGCGTCAAATGCACGCCCAGGCCGGCGGCCTCCGGAACCGGGTAGATCAGGCGCGAGAACGGGCTGCGGCCGGCGAGCGTGAAATAGCTGCCCTTGGCGTAATGGGCGACGGGCACGGCTGCCGGCGGCAGCCCCTCGAAGCTGCGTGCCAGGTCCGGGGCCTGCAGGCCGGCGGAATTGACGACGGTGCGCGCCAGCAACTCCATGCCGTCGGCCGTGTGCAGCAGGATGCCCTCGGGCAGTACCTGCGCGCCGGTGACACGCGCATGCAAGGCCACCAGCCCGCCGGCATTTTCCAGATCGCCCTGCAGCGACAGCATCAGCGCATGGCTGTCGATGATGCCGGTGCTCGGCGAGTGCAGCGCCGCCACGCAGTGCAGCGCCGGCTCCAGCGCCTGGGCCTGGGCCGCGTCCAACAGGGCCAGGTCGTCGACCCCATTGGCAAGTGCCTTGGCGCGGATGGCCTCCAGGGTGCTGCGCTGCGCCTCGCTGGTGGCGACGATCAGCTTGCCGCAGCGCTGGAAGGGCACGCCGCGCTCCGCGCAATAGGCATAGAGCAGCTGCTTGCCGCGAACGCACAGCCGCGCCTTGAGCGAGCCCTCGGGGTAATAGATGCCGGCATGGATGACCTCGCTGTTGCGCGAACTGGTGCCGGTGCCGATCGCGTCGGCCGCCTCCAGCACCATCACCTCCCGCCCCTGCAAGGCCAGCGCACGCGCCACGGCCAGGCCCACGACTCCGGCGCCGATCACGACGCAATCCACACTTTCACGCATTGCCACCCCCGCTTGGAAAACAGGGATTTTGCCGCTGAATTGGCGACCGCGCGCTGATCCGGTGCGGCGCTCAGTCCAGCGCCACGCCGGTCACGGCCACGACCTCCTTCCAGCGCCTGAGTTCCTTTTGCAGGTAGGCGCCGTATTCCGCCGGGCTCGAGCCCAGCGCTTCGGTGCCCTGCTGCGCCAGCTTGGCCAGCACCTCGGGATCCTTGAGCGCGCGGTTCACCGCCGTGTTCAGGCGCGTGATGACCTCGGGCGGCGTGCCCGCCGGCACCATGATGCCCTGCCAGGCGCCGGCCTCGAAGCCGCGCAGGCCCGACTCGGCCAGCGTGGGCACGTCGGGGAACAGCGACATGCGCTCGGCCGTGGTGACGGCCAGCAGGTTCATGTGCCGGCTCTTGATGAACGGAACGACGGAGTTGATGGTGTCGGTAAGGAAGTCGAGCTGGCCGCTGGCCAGCGCCAGATCCGCGGGCGCGCTGCCCTTGTAGGGCACATGCGTGGCCTGCAGCTGCGCCGCGTGCAGCATCTGGAATGCCGCCAGGTGCGTCACATTGCCGTTGCCCGCGGAGCCGTAGGAAGCCTTGCCGTTCTGGGCCTTGAGCCAGGCCATGAACTCGGGCACGTTCCTGGCCGGCAGGTCCTGGCGCGTGACCAGCGCCAGCGGCACCACGGCCGTGAGCGCCACCGGTGCCAGCTCCTTGTTCACGTCGTAGCTGAGCTTCTTGTACAGCGCCGGGCTGAGCGCGATCGAGGAGGTGTTGTAGAGCACCGTGTAGCCATCGGGCGCGGCCTTGGCCACGGCGGCGTTGCCGATGTTGCCGTTGGCGCCGGGCTTGTTGTCAATGACGATGCCCTGCCCCAGTTGCTGCCCGATGTTCTGCGCCAGCAGCCGCGCGACGATATCCGTGGGCCCGCCCGGCGGGAACGGCACCACCATGGTGATCGGCTTGCTGGGCCAGGCGGTCTGCGCCCATGCCGTGGGCAGCAGGCACACACCGGCGATTGCGGCGGTGCCCAGCACCTGCCGGATACGTACTGCCTTGCTGTCGTTCTTCATGCTTGTCTCCTCTTGGGTGGTTTGCATTCGAAGCCGATGCCTCTGCGGGCACTGCGGCGGGGTTTCACTGCGCCGGGCGCCCGGCCAGCAGGCGCTTGGCCACATAGCTCATGACGAGCTGCTGCTTTTGGTTCCAGACATCGATGCGCGACGTGACCACCGCGCGGCCGCTGCGCGAGGTGGGGCGGATCTCGGTGACCTCGATCACCGCATGCACGGTGTCGCCCACGACCACGGGCGCGAAGATCTTCTGCTGCAGCTCCAGCATCGCCAGTCCGGTGCCCTGGATCATGGTCTGCAGGATCAGCCCCTCGATGAGGCAATAGGTCAGCGCGCCGGGCACGGGCCGCCCCGCCATTGCCGCGCCCTCATAGCCCTCCTCGATGAAGATCGCTTCGAGCATGCCGGTGACACCGATGAAGTTGACCAGATCGGTCTCGGTCACCGTGCGCCTGAAAGTGCGAAAGCACTGGCCGGTCTGCAGTTCCTGCCAGACATAGCCCTGCCCCAGCCGCGGCATGCCGGGGGCCGCGGCACGCGCGTTTTCCTGGGCCAGTTCTGTCGGTGTCGAGATATGCGAATTCATTGAATGCCTCAGTCTTGAAGGTTCGGTGTGGGACTGCGCTGGCCCGCAGCCAGCAGCTGGTCGATCAGCTCCGGCGCCAGCCCGGCCTCCAGCAGGCAGCCCCGGGTGTGCTCGCCCAGGCGCGGCGGCACGCGCAGCGGCAGGCGCTGGCCGTCGAAGCGCACCGGGTTGGCGGGAAAGTTCAGCGCGCCCATGGCGGGGTCGTCGAGGCGCTGGAAAAAGCCCGTGGCCTGCAGGTGTGGATCGGCCTGCAGATCGGCCAGCCGGGTGATCGGCGCCACGGGAATCTCCAGCCGTTCGCAGGTCTGCAGCCAGTACGCCGAGCTGCGCGCGCTTATCCGTTCGGCAGCGATCTCGAGCAGGGCATCGATATGCGCGGTGCGCTGCGCCATGCTGCAAAAGCGCGCGTCTTCGGCCAGCTCCGGACGGCCGGTCTCGGCAAAGAAGCGCTGCCAGTGCGCATCTGTGTAGGGCATCATGGCCACATAGCCATCGGATGTGGCATAGGGCCGGCGCGCTGGCGCCATGACGCGCGGATAGCCGGCGCCGGCCAGGGCCGGCGCGAAATGCTGGCCGTACAGGTGCTCGACCAGATTGAAGCCGACCATCGACTCGTACATCGGGATCTCGACGAAACCGCCGTGCCCGGTGCGCTCGCGCCGCATCAGCGCCGCCAGGATGGCATGCGCCGCGACATTGCCGCAGGTCTTGTCGGCGGCCACCATCGGCAGGTAGCGGGCCTTGCCGCCCTGCTGCTGCATCAAGTCGGCAATGCCGCTCATGCCCTGGATCACGTCGTCGTACGCGGGCTTGCCGGCATAGGGGCCGCCCTGCGCAAAGCCATGCAACCCGGCATAGACCAGGCGCGGATGGCGCTCCAGCAGGCTCTCGGGGTCTATGCCCAGGCGCGCCAGCTTCTGCGGTCGCATGCTGTGCATGAACACATCGGCGCGCGCGACCAGCTGCTGCAAGGCGGCGCGCGCCTGCTCCAGGCGCAGGTCCAGCACCACGCTTTTCTTGTTGCGGTTGGTGCCCAGGAACAGCGCGGCCATGCCCTCCTCGCGCGCCGGGCCGGTGCGGCGCGTGGAGTCGCCCTCGGGGGCCTCGACCTTGATCACGGTGGCGCCGTAGTCGCCCAGGATCTGGCTGGCCAGCGGGCCGAACACCACCGTCGAAAGATCCACGACAGTCAAACCTTGCAGCGGCAGCATGCAGCTCTCCTGCGTCACGCAAACTGCGGCTTGCGTTTTTCGATGAAGGCGGTGACCGCCTCGCGGTGGTCTGCGGTCTTGTGGGCCAAGGCCTGATAGCCCGCCGACAGCTCCAGCAGCGAAGCCAGCGAGCTGCCCTGCCCCTCGCGCAGCAGCCGCTTGGTCATGCGCATCACCGCACCGGGATTGGCGGCAATGCGGCGCGCCAGCGCCAGCGCCGTGGGCAGCAGCTCTTGGGCCGGCACCACGCGGCTCACGAGGCCACAGGCCAGTGCCTCCTGCGCATCGATGGCATCGCCGGTGAAAGCCATTTCCGAGGCCTTGGCCAGCCCGACGGCGCGCGGCAGCAGCCAGGCGCCGCCGTCGCCGGGCACGATCCCGACGCGCACGAAGCTTTCGGCAAAGGTGGCGCCGTCGCTGGCAATGCGGATGTCGCACATGCAGGTGAGGTCCAGCCCCGCGCCCACGGCCGGGCCGTTCACGGCGCAGATCACGGGCACGTCGAGCCGGGCCAGCGCCAGCGGCACCCGCTGGATGCCGTTGCGGTATTCGTTGCAGATCTGGTCGGGTGTCACCGCGTCGTCGAAGAAGCGCTGCATGTCCTTGACGTTGCCGCCCGAGCTGAATACCGGACCGGCTCCGGTGAGGATCAGCACCTTCGCGCTGCTGTCCAGGCGCAGCTCCTCGCACAGCTGCACCAGCTCCTGCACGGCGCTGTTGCCGGTGAGAGCATTGCGCGTTTCCGGCTGGTTCATGGTGGCGGTGACGATGCCGCCGTCGCGTTCGATGGAAAGAAATGCCATGGGGGTCTCCAAATTCAACTGATCGGGGAGTTCAGTGCGCCGGCGCGACATCGGTGATGCGCCTGAGCAGGTCCAGCGTCAGGCCCTGGTGTTGCAGCAGCCCTTCGCCCGCCACCCGATGCCAATAGGACTCGCTGCCCGCGGTCTGGCGCCAGGCGTGCAGCCGGCGCGTGTAGAGCTGCAGGTCGTATTCCTCGGTGAAGCCGATCGCGCCATGGATCGCATGTGCGGTCTCGGCCACGGCCAGCGCGGCCTCACTGCAGCGCGCCTTGGCCGTGGCCACGCGCAGGCGGTCGAGCTGCAGGCCCTCGCCACTGCCGCCCGGCGGAGTGCCGCCCAACTGCGCCGCCATGCGTGCCGCAAAGACCTGCTCGCTCATGACCGCCAGTTGATGCTGGATGGCCTGGAACTTGCCGATCGGCCGGCCGAACTGCTGGCGCTCGTTGGCGTACTGCAGCGTGCGCCTGAACACGCTGCCCAGCGCGCCCGCCATCTGTGCGGCAACGAGGGCTGCCTGCAGGGTGCGCATGTCGACGCCCGCAGCCATGGCCACCTGCGGCGCAGCCTGCACCTGCGCGGCGCTCCAATCCAGCGCTGCATCCTCGGCGCGTGCCTGCACGGCGCTGCGGGCATCGGCCACGGCCAGCAGGCGGCATTCGCTGCCCACCTGCACCAGCACCGCATCGGCCGCATGGGCGCTGCGCACCATCGCGCAATGCACCCCGCCATCGGCCAGGAGCCGGCCCGTGGCCAGCGCAATGATCTGTCCGGATTGCGGCTGCCCGCCCTGGTCCAGCACGGCGCGCGCGGCCATGGTCTCGCCCAGGGGCAAGGGCAGTGCGTGGGCTCCGCATTGCTCCAGCACGCCAAAGGCCTGCGCCAGGCCCAGGCCGGCTCCGCCCCGGTCTTCCTCCAGCATGGCATCGGCCAGGCCCGTGGCTTCGAGCTGCGTCCACAGCGCGCGCGCCTCGGGCGCCTGCAGGCCCCGGTCTTCGATGGCGCGCACGACGCCCGGCGTGCACCGGTCGGCCAGCACCGCGCGCGCGGCGTCGGCAAACATGTCGGTCTCGTTCATTTCATCTCCTTTCAGCGCAATCCCAGGCCGCGCGCAATCATTCCGCGCAGGATGTCGCGCGTGCCGCCGCGCAGCGAGAACGAGGGCGAGGCCTCGGTCACGTACTTGAGCGTCATCAGCAGCTCCACCGGCAGGTCTTCCGACTCGGCCGCAAACAGCGCGTCGGCTATTGACGCGGGAATGAACTGCTCGAGCGTGGTGCCCAGTTCCTTGACCAGCGCTGCCTCGATGATCGGGCTGCCTCCCTCGGCGAGCCTCTGCTGCACCGCCACCGACATCGCGCGCAGCGGCGCCAGCTGCGTCAGCACCTTGCCGGCCAGCAGCACGGCGGCTTCGCTGCGCCCGGCGGGCGTGCGCACCCAGTCGAGCCACTGATCGAACAGCACGATGCTGGAGAACAGCCGCTCGGGGCCGCTGCGCTCGAAGGCCAGCTCCGCTGTCACCTGCTCCCAGCCCTGGCCTTCGGCACCGATGAGGGCGTCCAGGCCCAGCTGCACGTTGTCGAAGAACACCTCGCAGAAATGGCTGTCGCCCGAAAGGTCCTCGATGGGCCGCACAGTGATGCCGGGCAGCGACAGATCGACGATCACCTGCGACAGGCCGCGCTGGCGGTCCTCGGCGCTGCCCGAGGTGCGCACCAGCGCAATCATGTATTGGCAGTGGTGGGCATTGGTGGTCCAGATCTTCTGGCCGTTGAGCAAGAAGCCCTGCGCATTGGGGACGGCGCGCGTGGCCACGCTGGCCAGGTCCGAGCCGGCGTTGGGCTCGCTCATGCCGATGCAGAAGAAAGCCTCGCCGCGGCATACGCGCGGGATGTAGAAGCGCTTTTGCGCCTCGGTGCCGTATTTCAGGATCAGAGGCGCGCTCTGCCGGTCGGCAATCCAGTGCGAGCCCACGGGCGCGCCGAAGTTCAGGAACTCCTCCACCAGCACATAGCGCGCAAAGGCGCTGCGCCCGCCGCCGCCATATTCCCTGGGCAGCGTCACGCCGATCCAGCCGCGCGCGCCCAGCTGGCGGCTGAACTCGGTGCTGTAGCCGCCCCAGGAGCGCGCGCGTAGGTGCGCCGGCATCTCCTTCGTGGCCTGCGCGAGGAACGCGCGCACCTCGGCGCGCAGCGCTTCGTCCTGCGCGGGAATGCATGTCAATGCAAGCGAATCAAGGGTACTCATCCCACCACTCCGTTGTCTCTGTAGGTCTGCAATTGCCCAGGGCCCAGGCCCAGCAGGCGCGCCAGCACCGCATCGGTGTGCTGGCCCAGCTGCGGCGGCGCATGGCGGTAGCGCACCGGCGTGTCCGACAGCCGTATCGGGCTGGCGACCAGCGGCACCTCCCCGGCGACGGGGTGCCGCATGCTGAACTGCATACCGCGCGCCTGCACCTGCGGGTCGGCAAACACATCCGCCACGGTGTTGATGGGGCCGCAGGGCACGGCATGCCGCTCCAGCAGCGCGATCCAGTCGCGCGTGCTGCGGGCCGGCGTGATGGCGCGGATGCGTTCCACCAATTCCGCCCGATGCTGCAGCCGCCCCGCATTGCTCTTGAAACGCGGGTCCTCGGCCCACCGCGGCTGCCCGATGGCCGTGCAAAAGCGCGCGAACTGGCCGTCGTTGCCTATGGCCAGGATCATGTGGCCGTCCTGCGTGGCGAAGTCCTGGTAGGGCACCGTGTTCGGGTGGGCATTGCCCATGCGCTGCGGCGTCTGGTGCCCGTACAGGTAATTCATGCCCTGGTTGGCCAGGCAGGCCACGCCGACATCGAGCAGCGCCAGATCGATGTGCTGGCCGCGCCCGGTGTGTTCGCGCGCCTGCAGCGCCGCCAGGATGGCGGTGCTGGCATACAGGCCGGTCAGCACATCGGTCAGCGCCACCCCGACCTTCATCGGCCCGCCCCCGGGCGCGCCATCGGGCTGGCCGGTGATGCTCATCAGCCCGCCCATGCCCTGGATCAGGAAGTCATAGCCAGCGCGGTGCGCATAGGGCCCGTCCTGGCCGAAGCCCGTGACCGAGCAATACACCAGGCGCGGATTGAGCGCGCTCAAGCTGGCGTAATCCAGCCCGTATTGCGCCAGCCCACCGGTCTTGAAATTCTCGATCAGCACATCGCATTGCTGCGCCAGCGCGCGCACCAGCGCCTGCCCCTCGGGCTGCGTGAAGTCCACCACGACCGACTGCTTGTTGCGGTTGGTGCACATGTAGTAGGCCGACTCGCCCGTGGACTCGCCGTCGGGCCCGGTGACATGCGGCGGGCCCCAGGCGCGCGTGTCGTCGCCGGTTTGCGGGCGCTCGATCTTGATGACTTCGGCGCCCAGGTCGCCCAGCGTCTGCGCGGCCCAGGGGCCGGCCAGCACGCGCGAGAGATCCAGCACCCTGACATGCTGCAGTGCTTGCGCCGGCATGGCGCTGGCCCGGCTCATTGCTGCGGCACCTTGGCCTGCACGACGATGCGCTTCCACAGCGCGATCTCCCTCTTCTGGAACTCGTGCATCTGCGCCGGCCCGCCGGTCATGGGCGTGGCGCCCAGGCGATCGTAGAACTGGCGCGTCTCGTCCATCCTGGAGATCGCGGTGAAATGCTCGGCAAGCCTGGCGGTTTCCGCCGCCGGCGTCTTCGCGCTGACCATGGCGCCCACCCAGGTGTAGGCCTCGAAGCCCGGCAAGCCCGCCTCGCTGGCCGTGGGCACCTCGGGCGAAGTGGCAACGCGCTTGTCGGAGGCCACCGCCAGCACCTTGACGCGGCCGCCCTTGGCCAGCTCCTGCACCGCCGTGACTTCGGCAAAGGTGTAGTCCACCGTGCCCGAAGCCAGCGCCGTCATGGCCTCGCCCGCGCCCTTGAACGGCACATGCACCGTGCTCAGCTGCGCCGCGTCGTTGAACAGCTCGCCCATCAGCTGGTAGCCGGCGGATCCCGCGCCGAAGTTGACCTGCCCGGGATGCGCCTTGGCATGGGCCATCAGCCCCTTGAGATCGGCATAGGGTGCCTGCGGCTTGACGGCCAGCATGGCCGGCGAGCGCATCATCATGGTGAGCGGCGCGAAATCCTTGAGCGGGTCGTAGGGCAGCTCGCGAAACAGCGCGGCATTGACGGCCAGCGTGGAATTGCTGCCGATGAATACCGTATGCCCATCGGCCGGCGCCGACAGCACCTGCTTGACGGCCAGAAAGCCATTGGCCCCGGGCTTGTTCTCCACCACCACCGCTTGGCCCGTGCGCTCCTGCAGCTTGCGCGCGAAGTAGCGCGCCGAGGTATCCGTGCCGCTGCCCGGGCCGAAGGGCACGACGAACCTGATCGGCTTGCCGGACGCATCCTGCGCCAGGGCCGGCAAAGGCGCCAGAGCGGCGCCGCCAAGCGCGCCCACGGCCAGCCAGCACCCCAGCTTTCTTCTATTGAGCATCTTGTCTCCTTCATTGCCTCTCAGGGCTTGTTGGGAGATGCCAATTTAGGGTGCGCACCTACATTAGGTCCAATATCAAAAAAAGTGCCTGCGATACCTAATCGATATCACCATGAACCTGCGCCAGCTCCAGCAATTCGTTGCGCTCGTCGAGACCGCGAACTTCCACCGCGCCGCGGAGATGCTGCACATGGCCCAGCCACCGCTGTCCGTCTCCATCCGGCGGCTGGAAGAAGAGCTGGGCGGCAAGCTGTTCGTGCGCACCTCCAGCGGTGTCGTTCCGACGCCGCTGGCGCTCACCATGCTGACGGATGCGCGCGCCGCGCTGTTCCATGCCCAGCAATGCAAGCTCAAGGCCCAGGAAGCGCTGGTCGGCCTGGGTGGCATGCTGCGCGTCGGCTTCATTGGCACCGCGACCTACCAGCTGCTGCCACGGCTGATTCCCGAGCTGCGCAGCCATTTCCCGCAGGCGGAGATGGAGCTCATGGAGATGACTTCACTGGAAATTCTGGAAGGCCTGCGCGCGCGCACGCTGGACCTGGGCTTCCTGCGCTTTCCGGTGCTGGACAGCATGGGCCTGACCATGACGCCGCTCGAACGCGACGATTTCGTGCTCGCCGTGCCCAGCGCCAGCGCGCTGGCATCGGCCCCGGGCCAATGCCTGGCCCTGTCCGAAGCGGCGCAGGAGAATTTCATTCTGTATCCCCAGCAGCGCGTGCCCAGCCTGCATGCGATGGCGCATCTGCGCTGCCAGATGTCGGGATTCACGCCGCATGTGGTGCAGGAAGCCATGCAGGTGCACACCATTCTGAGCCTGGTGGCTTCGGGCATCGGCGTGGGGCTGGTGGCCGGCGTGGCCCGCCAGCATGCCATGCCGGGCGTGGTCTGCCTCGAGCTCACCGACACCCCGGCGCAGTTCTGCGTGGGCCTGGCCGTGGCGGTGGCGGCCCGGCAGCGGGAGAATCTGGCGGACCGGGTGCTGCAGCATGTGCTGAAGCACCATCAGACGGTGGAGATGGCGCAGCGCTGCCAGCCGGCGTGAAACCTGCCGCGCCTCGATTCGTCAGAATGCGCCTGGCTTGACCGTCCCGGCGGGAAGGGCGGCCTTCGGCGGCACGGTGGCCGCATAGCTGACGCGCAGCTGGGCGGGGCCGCTGGGCACAGCCGCCGGCTGGCCGTTCGGACCCGGGGACAGGGGAATGCCGCTGGCCACGACCTCGACCATCGCGTCCTTGGGATCGATGCCGGCAAACAGCAAGATGCTGCCCGGGCCGTTGGCCACGGCAGCCACGCTGCCTTCGGGCTTCCAGCCCAGCTCTCGGAAGTAACGCGTCAGCTGCACTCCAGCCACCGCATACTGGTTGCGTTGCGCTTCGCTGGGCGCCGGGCCGCTTTGCCACACCACGTTGATGTGGCGCAACTGCTGCGTGGACTGGTTGAAGATATAGCTGACGATGGCCGGGCCGGGGCCGGGCTCCAGGGCCGCCAGCCGAAGCAGCACGATGCGCGTGCCCTCGGCCGGGTTGTCGACCTCCGACAGCGCATCGGCGCCGGCCTTGAAGTCCTGCGCGATGGCCTGCTTGACCTGGGATAAGGACATGCCGAAACGCGCGCTGCGAAAACCGTCGACCTGGTGCAGCGAAGCTGCGGCCGCGCCCTGCGCTGCCGCCGGCGCCGTGGGGACGATGGTCATGAAAGCAGCCGCCAGCAAGGGCCCGGTCAGAAAACGAGAGATGATATTCATGGAGAGATTTCCGGAAATCGGATGAATCAGAATGAACCGGGAACCAGCCGGTACACGTCCGGCCTTTCGACCTGCGACACCAGCGAGTAGCGCAGACGCGCCGCGCCGCCGGGCGCCGGCACCTTGACTGCAGGTCGCGCCGGAGCGCCGGCACTGGCAATGCGCTGCTCCATGTCCAGGGCCACGCCATCGAGCCGCACCTCGGCACCGCCGCCCTGCGCGTCGCGGCCGGAGAACATGATCAATGTCCCGGGCGCGGGCACGTGGCCGCGGATGAAGCTGCCCACGTCCCATTGGTAGCCAACGAGCCCGCTGGTCAGCTGCGTGCCCGCTGCCAGCAGGGCCTCGCGCTGCGCGGCGCTGGGCTCGCCTTCGAGCACCCAGGCAATGTTGATGGCCGCCAGGCGCTGGCTCCTGTGGCCGAACACAAAGCTGATGGTCGCACGGCCGGGCGCGGGAGCCAGTGCCGGCACCAGGATGGCCATGCTGCGCGTGCGATCCACCGCATTGTCATCCTCCCTGGTGCTGATGACCTGCGGGTAGTCCGCCGCGATGGAAGCCTTCACCTCGTCCATGGACATGCCCAGCCGCGCCCGGCCGAAGCCCTGCACGGCATAGGGTTCGGACTGCACCAGGAAACTGGTCGGCTGGCCCGAGAAGGAAATGCCTACGGCCGGCTGGGCATGGGTGGCAAGCGGCAGGGAGGACATCGACAGCGTAAGCATCAGGCCAAGCCAGCGGGAAACCGGTGCCGGGCGGATGGGAAGAGAGGGGACATTCATTGGGTTCTGCTCACGTAGGCCACTTTGCCATCCGCCACCGCGAGCTGCACGCCCAGGCGGGATGCGTCATAGGCCAGCTCGGACTGCGCCCGCTTCATCTGTGCCAGCTCGCCGGAGCGCGAATACTCGATGGCCGCGGCAGGGTCGGTTCTCAGCAGCTCCATGAACCGTGCCTGCACCTCGGTCTGCTTGGTGATCAGGCTGGCCGTGCGCTCCTGCATCGCCTGGTAGGCATTGTAGAACTCGGCGGCAGCGCGGTAGCTGGCATCGTTCTGCTCCGTGGAATAGCTGGCGTTGGTGCTGTACTCCCTCCAGGCCGGATGCTCTCCGGTATGTTCGCCAGTTCCACACGCTCGATGAACCCGTCGACCACCATCAGCCGCAGCGTGCCGCCGTCGTTCAACTGCTGGGGCGGCGCCGTGACGCGGACCAGCGCGTAGCCGGCATCGCGGTAGAGCTGCTCGATGGCCTCGGCCAGCTTGTAGAAGTCGGCAACGCTCAGGCGCTGGTCCAGAAGCGGCGCGATCAGTGCGCGCGAAGCCGACGCGAGTTCCGCAAAGCCATTGATCAGCTCGATCTCCGCCACGCGGACGAAAAGATTTTCGGCACCGGCGGGCGCCGTGGCCGGCGCCGGCTGAAGCACGGGTGCGGGAGCCACCGGGGAAGGAGCGGGACGCAGGTCCCGTGGAGTCACCTGCGGCGCGTCCTGCGCCAGCCCATAGGGCGTCGCGGCCAGCAAGGACAACACAGCAACCATCCACGGCGCCTGGAAGCGCACGCTTCGAAGCAAGGGGGTCATGAAAGCCACAACCCGCGCTCGCTACAGGTTACCTATTGAAACAGCAGCGATCTTACATACCGGTATTTCAATTGGATATAGGCGATTGATATTTAGGGTCTACCATTCGCCATTTCCATACGGTCCCGGCTTCCCTGCAACGCTGGAAAAAACAAAAACCCTCTTGAATCGATGATCCAAAAGGGTTTTATATTGGTGGGCGATACATGGTTCGAACATGTGACCCCTGCCGTGTGAAGGCAGTGCTCTACCACTGAGCTAATCGCCCGAGCGTCCGGCCTGAACCGAAACTCGCTGATCTGGTGGGTGATGCAGGGTTTGAACCTGCGACCCCTGCCGTGTGAAGGCAGTGCTCTACCGCTGAGCTAATCACCCGAGCATCCGGCCAA
Source organism: Comamonas endophytica (assembly GCF_023634805.2). Lineage (NCBI taxonomy): Bacteria > Pseudomonadati > Pseudomonadota > Betaproteobacteria > Burkholderiales > Comamonadaceae > Comamonas > Comamonas endophytica. Next base: position 3,533,302 of record NZ_CP106881.1, on the reverse strand, counting down.
AGCCGGACCTCTGAATTGGTGGGCGATACATGGATCGAACATGTGACCCCTGCCGTGTGAAGGCAGTGCTCTACCGCTGAGCTAATCGCCCTGTCGTTACTGCGACAAGACCTAGATTATGGCACAGGTTTTCAAGCTGTCCGGCAGGTTGCGCCAAATAGTTTTGCCATCGCTGGCTTTGTCGATCTGCGCCAGCACCGCTTCATGCTCTGCGCATTCCTGCTCGCTGGCCTGGATCACCGGCAGGCTGATGCTGCGCAGGTCCAGCGCGACGATGGGCAGGCCCGAGGCGTCTTCCTGCGGCTCGTCGCTGATCAGCAGCGCATCCTGGCCGCGCGTCAGGTTGATGTAGACATCGGCCAGCAGTTCCGCATCCAGCAGCGCGCCGTGCAGCGTGCGCCCGGAGTTGTCCACGCCCAGCCGGTCGCAAAGAGAATCGAGCGAATTGCGCTTGCCGGGATAGCGCTCCTTGGCCATGACCAGGGTATCGATCACGCCCGTCACCCAGGACCTGAGCAACGGCTTGCCTGCGCGTTCGAGCTCCTTGTTCAGGAAGCCGATGTCGAAGGGCGCGTTGTGGATGATGATCTCCGCGCCCTGCAGGTAGTCCAGGATCTGGTCCACCTGCTGCTCGAAGCGCGGCTTGTCCTTGAGGAACTCGGTGGTGATGCCGTGCACCCGCAACGCGTCTTCATGGCTGTCGCGCCCGGCGTTGAAATACATGTGCAGGTTGTTGCCAGTGAGCTTGCGGTTGAGCAGCTCCACGCAACCGAGCTCGATGATCCGGTCGCCGTTGTCGGCCGACAGGCCCGTGGTCTCGGTATCAAGGACGATCTGGCGCGACATCTCAGTGGTTTTCCTTGGCGTGGTTGATCGAGTACTTGGGGATTTCCACCGTCACGTCCTCCTGCGCCAGGATCGCCTGGCAGCTCAGGCGCGACAGCGGCTCGAGCCCCCAGGCGCGGTCCAGCAGGTCCTCTTCCTCTTCCTCGGCCTCATTGAGTGAGTTGAAGCCCGCGCGCACGATCACGTGGCAGGTCGTGCAGGCGCAGCTCATGTCGCAGGCATGCTCGATCTTGATGTCGTTGTCCAGCAGGGCCTCGCAGATCGAGGTGCCGGCGGGCACCTGCAGCTCGGCGCCCTGCGGGCAGTATTCGGCGTGGGGCAATATTTTGATGACGGGCATGGTTCTTCTTCAGTGGCAATCAGGAAATGCTGTGGACGTTCTTGCCGGCCAGCGCCTGGACGATACCGCGGTTCATGCGCTGTGCGGCAAAGGCTTCGGTGCCCTTGGCCAGCGCCTGGGTCGCGGCTTCGACCACGGCCGGGTCGGTCGATGCCTGCTGCGCGCGCAGCTGCGCCATCAACGCGTCGATGGCCTCGCGCTCGGGCGCGGCCAGCAAATCGCCATCGGCATCGAGCGCGCTTTGCGTGGCGATCAGCATGCGGTCGGCATCGACGCGCGCCTCGGCCAGCGCCCGCGCCTGCATGTCCTCGGCCGCCGTGGCAAAGCCCTCCTGCAGCATGCGCGCAATCTGCTCATCCGACAGGCCGTATGAAGGCTTGACGTCGATATGCGCCTCGACGCCGCTGATCTGCTCCTTGGCGCCCACCGACAGCAGGCCGTCGGCATCCACCGTGAAGGTCACGCGGATGCGCGCCGCGCCCGCGGCCATCGGCGGAATGCCGCGCAGCTCGAAGCGCGCCAGGCTGCGGCAATCGGCCACCAGGTCGCGCTCGCCCTGCACCACATGGATGGCCAGCGCCGTCTGGCCGTCGACATAGGTCGTGAAGTCCTGCGCGCGCGCCGTGGGTATGGTTTCGTTGCGCGCCACGATGCGCTCCACCAGCCCGCCCATGGTCTCCACGCCCAGCGACAGCGGAATGACATCCAGCAGCAGCAGGTCGCCGCTCGCGCCATTGCCCGCCAGCTGGTTCGCCTGGATGGCCGCGCCCAGCGCCACGACCTCGTCGGGGTTGAGATTGGTGAGCGGCGTCTGTCCGAAGAATTCGCCGACGGCCGCCTGCACCTGCGGCATGCGCGTCGAGCCGCCGACCATGACCACGCCCTGCACTTCGTCCTTGGACAAGTCGGCATCGCGCAACGCGCGGCGCACCGCCGACAGCGAGCGCGCGGTCAGCGGCTGCGTGACGGCATGGAACTGCTCGCGCGTGACCTCGAGCTCGACCGTGCCGGCAGCCAGTTCCACCTTGAAGATTGCGCTGGGCGCATCCGTCAGCAACTCCTTGCAGCGGCGCGCGGCCAGACGCAGCGCAGCCTTGTCCTCGGCCGTCGATGCCTGCGAGCCGGTCTGCTCCAGCACCCATTGCGCCAGCGCCGCGTCGTAATCGTCACCCCCCAGCGCCGAATCGCCGCCCGTGGCAATGACCTCGAACACGCCCTGCGTCAGGCGCAGGATGGAGATATCGAAGGTGCCGCCGCCCAGGTCGTAGACCGCATAGACGCCTTCGCTGGCATTGTCCAGGCCGTAGGCAATGGCGGCCGCGGTCGGCTCGTTGATCAGCCGCAGCAGGTGGATGCCGGCGAGCTGCGCCGCATCCTTGGTGGCCTGGCGCTGCGCGTCGTCGAAATACGCAGGCACGGTAATGACGGCGCCGTAGAGCTCGTCATCGAAGCTGTCCTCGGCGCGAAAGCGCAGCGTGGCGAGGATCTCGGCGCTGATCTCCACGGGCGTCTTGACGCCGGCACGCGTTTGCAGCGACACCATGCCGCCCTGCCCCGGCTGCTGCACGAAGACATAGGGCAGCTTTTCGGCGTCGGCCACATCGGAGAGGCCGCGGCCCATCAGGCGCTTGACGGAAGCAATGGTGTTTTGCGGATCGCTGGTCTGGGCCGCCACGGCCGCGTCGCCGATCAGCCGCTTGCCCTGCTCGGCGTAGCTCACGATCGAAGGCAGCAGCACACGGCCTTGTTCATCGGGCAGGCACTCGGCCACGCCGTTGCGCACCGACGCCACCAGCGAGTGGGTCGTGCCCAGGTCGATCCCCACCGCAATGCGCCGCTGGTGCGGATCGGGGGACTGGCCGGGTTCGGAAATCTGCAAAAGCGCCATGGGAAGTCTCGAAAAATGAAATGCCGGCGCCTGCCCGTGCAGATCGCCTTGTAAACAGCGGCTGGCTCAGTGCCTTGCCGGGGGCAGGCCCAGCCGGGCAAGGCCCAGCCGGGCAAGGCCTATTGTTGCAGTTGCTCCCGCCGTGCCTCGATATCGCGCGCAAAACGTGCAACAAACATAAGGGCTCTCACCCGCTGGGCCGCGCCCACGGGGTCCCGCGCGTCGTCCAGCAGGCGCGCGCACTCGGCCAGCAGGCTGTGCCGCGCCGCCGAGACCTCGTCATCGAGCTGATCTACATCGGCTTCGCTGCCGGCATCCTCGAGCGCTTCGCGCCACTCCATCTGCTGCATCAGGAAGGCCGCGGGCATAGCGGTGTTGTCTTCCGCGCGCAACGGCGCACCGCGCAGCTCGCACAGGTAGGCGGCGCGCTTGAGCGGATCCTTGAGGCGCTGGTAGGCCTCGTTGATGCGCACCGACCATTGCATGGCCACGCGCTGCGCCGCCGCGCCCTGCGCCGCGAAGCGGTCGGGGTGGGCCTCGCGCTGCAGTTCCTTCCAGCGGCTGTCGATCTGCGCGCGGTCCTGGGCGAACCGCGCGGGCAGCGCAAAGAGTTCGAAGTCGTCGGATTGAAGATTCATATCAAGAAAAAACCGCCAGCACTTCACGCGGTGGCGGTTGTTCGGAGCGCAAAGGAAACGGCCGGAGCCAGGCGCCTTCAGACGCGGAAGCTCTCTCCACAGCCGCAGCGATCGCGCTCATTGGGATTGTTGAACTTGAAGCCCTCATTGAGGCCTTCGCGCACGAAGTCCAGCTCGGTACCGTCGATATAGGCCAGGCTCTTGGGGTCGATGATGACCTTCACGCCATGGTGCTCGAACACCAGGTCCTCGGGAGCCTGGTCGTCGACGTACTCCAGCTTGTAGGCCAGGCCCGAGCAGCCCGTGGTCTTGACCCCCAGGCGCACGCCCAGCCCCTTGCCACGCCGGGACAGATAGCGGCTCACATGCCGGGCCGCCGCCTCGGTGAGCGTGATGGCCATATCAGGCGGCCGCCACCGCAGCGTGCTTGGCGCGGTAGTCGTTGACCGCTGCCTTGATCGCGTCTTCCGCGAGGATGGAGCAGTGCACCTTCACCGGCGGCAAAGCCAGCTCTTCGGCGATCTCGCTGTTCTTCAGCGCCGCCGCCTGATCCAGCGTCTTGCCCTTGACCCATTCGGTCACCAGCGACGACGAGGCAATCGCCGAGCCGCAGCCGTAGGTCTTGAAGCGTGCGTCTTCGATCACGCCGGTTTCGGGGTTGACCTTGATCTGCAGCTTCATCACGTCGCCGCAGGCAGGCGCACCCACCATGCCGGTGCCGACCGAGCCGTCACCCTTGTCGAAGGAGCCCACATTGCGGGGGTTTTCATAGTGGTCAACCACTTTTTCGGAATAAGCCATGATGTCTACCTCTTCAATTCTTCAAATCGTCGATCCGTCACATCCGCAGCGCTCAATGCGCAGCCCACTGGATGGTGCTGATGTCGATGCCGTCCTGGTACATCTCCCACAGCGGGCTCAGCTCGCGCAGCTTCTCGACATTGGTGCGGATGGTGCCAATGGCGTAGTCGATCTCTTCTTCGGTCGTGAAACGGCCGATGGTCATGCGCAGGCTGCTGTGCGCCAGCTCGTCGCTGCGGCCCAGCGCGCGCAGCACATAGCTGGGCTCGAGGCTGGCCGAAGTGCATGCCGAACCGGACGACACCGCCAGGCCCTTGATGCCCATGATCAGCGACTCGCCTTCCACGTAGTTGAAGCTGATGTTCAGGTAATGCGGCACGCGCTGCGTCATGTCGCCATTGACGAACACCTGCTCGATGTCCTTCAGGCCGTCCAGCAGGCGTGCCTGCAGGGTGCGGGCCCGGGCGATGTCCTGGGCCATCTCTTCCTTGGCGATGCGGTAGGCTTCGCCCATGCCCACGATCTGGTGCGTGGCCAGCGTGCCCGAACGCATGCCGCGCTCGTGGCCGCCGCCGTGCATCTGCGCTTCCAGGCGCACGCGCGGCTTGCGGCGCACGTACAGCGCGCCGATGCCCTTGGGGCCGTAGGTCTTGTGCGCCGTCAGGCTCATCAGGTCGACCGGCAGCGTCTGCATGTCGATGGGCAGCTTGCCCGTGGCCTGGGCCGCGTCGACGTGGAAGATGATGCCCTTTTCGCGGCACAGCGCGCCGATGCGCTCGATGTCCTGCACCACGCCGATCTCATTGTTGACCAGCATGACGCTGGCCAGGATCGTGTCGGGACGGATCGCTGCCTTGAAGACCTCGAAGTCCAGCAGGCCGTTTTCCTGCACGTCCAGGTAGCTGACCTCGAAACCCTGGCGCTCGAGCTCGCGCATGGTGTCAAGCACCGCCTTGTGCTCGGTCTTCACCGTGATCAGGTGCTTGCCCTTGCCCTGGTAGAAGTGCGCTGCGCCCTTGATGGCGAGGTTGTCGGACTCGGTCGCGCCGCTGGTCCAGACGATCTCGCGCGGGTCGGCATTGATCAGCGCCGCGACATGGCCGCGCGCCTTTTCCACGGCCTCCTCGGCTTCCCAACCCCAGGCATGGCTGCGCGACGCGGCGTTGCCGAAGTGCTCGCGCAACCAGGGAATCATGGCATCGACCACGCGCGGGTCCACCGGCGTGGTGGCGCCGTAGTCGAGATAAATGGGGAAGTGCGGGGTCATGTCCATGGCTGGCTCAATGCAATGTCTGGCTGGCAAATAAACGAAATTTTTCCTGCACCGCTCTCGGCGCCCCGCCCCCAGGCGTTGACACCGGTGCGCGGTGCGGAATCAGGACTTGGCGAAAACGTTGCCCAGGGCAAACACCGAATTCGGCGCATTCACGCGGATCGGCTTGACCACGGGGGCGGTAGAGATGGCGCGCCGCACCACCGGCTTGTCTTCGATCTGCACGCCCTTGGCGATCTGTTCGTCGACGAGCTTCTGCAGTGTCACGGAGTCCAGGAACTCCACCATGCGCTGGTTCAGCGCGGCCCACAGCTCGTGCGTCATGCAGCGGCCGGCTTCGCCCAGGCAGTTTTCCTTGCCGCCGCACTGCGTGGCATCGATGGGTTCATCCACCGACACGATGATGTCGGCCACGGTGATGTCGCCGGCCTTGCGCGCCAGCGTGTAGCCGCCGCCCGGGCCACGGGTCGACTCGACGAGTTCGTGGCGACGCAGCTTGCCGAACAGCTGCTCGAGATACGACAGGGAAATCTGTTGGCGCTGGCTGATGGCAGCCAGCGTGACGGGGCCGTTGTTCTGGCGCAGGGCCAGATCGATCATGGCAGTGACCGCAAAGCGGCCTTTGGTTGTGAGACGCATCGCGAGCTCCTTTGTCAGGCTTGTTCGTTACAGAAATACCCATGGCAGGTTCATGACCCGTCGGGGCACCGTCTCCGCCCATTACTCCGCCCTGCAAAAGGTCCAGAGCCCTTCTTTCATCGAAGTCTTTGTTGTTATTGAGTGTGGGGTCGAGTATAGCACAATCCCCATCAAATTTGTCGGGTACCCCGGGCAATACAATTTCAGCCCTCAAACTACTGGCGACTCGCGGCCGGACGCACCGAAAAAGCGCGCCTTGAGTTGCGCCAACTGGTCGCGCAGCCGCGCCGCCTGCTCGAATTCCAGGCTGCGGGCGTGTTCGAGCATCTGCTTCTCGAGCCGCTTGATCTCCCGCGCCGCATCCTTCTCCGACATTTCCTCGACGCGCTCGCGCTGGGCATCGGCCTGCTCCAGCCGCTGCGCTTCCTTGCCGCTCTTCTCGCTGTAGACCCCGTCAATGAGGTCTTTCACCTGCTTGACAATGGCCTGCGGCGTGATGCCGTTGTCCAGGTTGAACTGGACCTGCTTGGCGCGCCGGCGTTCGGTCTCGTCGATGGCGCGGCGCATGGAGTCGGTGATCTTGTCGGCGTAGAGGATGGCCTTGCCGTTGAGGTTGCGCGCCGCGCGGCCGATGGTCTGGATCAGGCTGCGCTCGGCACGCAGGAAGCCTTCCTTGTCGGCGTCGAGAATCGCCACCAGCGAGACCTCGGGAATGTCCAGGCCCTCGCGCAGCAGGTTGATACCCACGAGCACGTCGAACAACCCCAGCCGCAGGTCGCGGATGATTTCCACGCGCTCGACGGTGTCCACGTCGGAGTGCAGGTAGCGCACCTTGACGCCGTTGTCGGTCAGGTAGTCAGTCAACTGCTCGGCCATGCGCTTGGTCAGCGTGGTGATCAGCACGCGCTCGTCGCGCTCGGTGCGCAGGCGGATCTCCTGCAGCACGTCGTCCACCTGGTGGGTCGCGGGGCGCACCTCGATCTCGGGATCGACCAGGCCGGTCGGACGCACCACCTGTTCGACCACCTGGCTGGCATGGGTTTTCTCGTATTCCGCGGGGGTTGCAGATACGAACACGATCTGGCGCATGCGCTGCTCGAATTCGTCGAACTTCAGCGGGCGGTTGTCCAGCGCCGAGGGCAGCCGGAAGCCATATTCGACCAGCGTGGTCTTGCGCGCGCGGTCGCCGTTGTACATGGCATTGAGCTGCCCGATCATCTGGTGGCTCTCGTCCAGGAACATCAGCGCGTCGCGCGGCAGGTAGTCGGTGAGCGTGCTCGGCGGCGAGCCGGGCGCCGCGCCCGACAGATGGCGCGTGTAGTTCTCGATGCCCTTGCAGTGCCCGATCTCGCTGAGCATCTCCAGGTCGAAACGCGTGCGCTGCTCCAGGCGCTGGGCCTCGACCAGCTTGCCCTGCCCCACCAGCTGCGCCAGGCGGTCGGACAGCTCGAGCTTGATGCTCTCCACCGCCGTGAGCACCTTGTCGCGCGGCGTGACGTAATGGCTGCTGGGATAGACCGTGAAGCGCGGAATCTTCTGCTTGATGCGCCCTGTGAGCGGATCGAACAGTTGCAGGGTCTCGACCTCATCGTCAAACAGCTCGATGCGCAGCGCCAGCTCCGAATGCTCGGCCGGGAACACATCGATGGTGTCGCCGCGCACGCGGAACTTGCCGCGGCTGAAATCCTGGTCGTTGCGCTGGTACTGCATGCGGATCAGCTGCGCGATGACGTCGCGCTGGCCCATGCGGTCGCCCGCGCGCAGCGTCATGATCATGCGGTGGTAGCTCTCGGGCTCGCCGATGCCGTAGATGGCCGAGACCGTGGCGACGATCACCACGTCGCGGCGCTCCATCAGGCTCTTGGTGCACGACAGTCGCATCTGCTCGATGTGCTCGTTGATCGCGCTGTCCTTCTCGATGAACAGGTCGCGCTGCGGCACATAGGCCTCGGGCTGGTAGTAGTCGTAGTAGCTGACGAAATATTCCACCGCGTTCTTCGGGAAGAACTCGCGGAATTCGCTGTAGAGCTGGGCCGCCAGGGTCTTGTTCGGCGCGAAGACGATGGCCGGGCGCCCCATGCGGGCGATGACGTTGGCCATGGTGTAGGTCTTGCCCGAGCCCGTGACGCCCAGCAGCGTCTGGAACACCTCGCCGTCTTCCAGGCCCTCGACCAGCTTGTCGATGGCTTGCGGCTGATCGCCCGCCGGCGGATAGGGTTGGTACAGCTCGAAGGGCGAGCCTTCGAAGGTGACGAATTGGCCGGATTGGGACAGATCAGTAGCTTCTTGCATAACGTGGTGATACTGGCCTGCCGCACAGGCCGCTAAAATTCGCGGGCTAACCCAAAAGACTAACTCAGCTTGGGGCTGGCAGCCACTTTTTCATCCTCCAAGGATTTTTTTCATGTCTTTGTTTACCGCCGTCGAAATGGCCCCCCGCGACCCCATTCTGGGTCTGAACGAGCAATTCGCCTCTGACACCAACCCCAACAAGGTCAACCTCGGCGTGGGCGTGTACTTCGATGACAATGGCAAGCTGCCCTTGCTGCAGTGCGTCCAGACCGCTGAAAAGAATCTGATGGCCCAGCCCACGGCGCGCGGCTACCTGCCCATCGACGGCATTGCGGCCTATGACAATGCCGTCAAGGCGCTGGTGTTCGGTGCGGACAGCGAACCCGTTACTTCGGGCCGGGTGGCCACGGTTCAAGCCATCGGCGGCACGGGCGGGCTGAAAATCGGCGCCGACTTCCTGAAGAAGGTCAGCCCCGGCGCCAAGGTGCTGATCTCCGACCCGAGCTGGGAGAACCACCGCGCGATCTTCGTGAACGCCGGCTTCGAAGTGGACAGCTATGCCTACTACGACGCCGAAAAGCGCGGCGTGAACTTCGAGGGCATGCTCGCCAGCCTCAATGCCGCTGCTGCCGGCACCATCGTCGTGCTGCACGCCTGCTGCCACAACCCGACCGGCTATGACATCACCGCCGAGCAGTGGGACCAGGTAATCGAAGTCGTCAAGGCCAAGCAGCTCACGGCCTTCCTCGACATGGCCTATCAGGGCTTTGGCGAAGGCATTGCCGAAGACGGCGCCGTGATCGGCAAGTTCGTGGCCGCGGGCCTCGACATCCTGGTCTCGACCTCGTTTTCCAAGAGCTTCAGCCTCTACGGCGAGCGCGTGGGCGCCCTGTCGGTGGTGGCCAAGGACGCCGAGGAAGCCAAGCGCGTGCTGAGCCAGCTGAAGATCGTCATCCGCACCAACTATTCCAACCCGCCGATCCATGGCGGCGCCGTCGTCACGGCCGTGCTCACCAACCCCGAGCTGCGCGCGCTGTGGGAAAAGGAGCTGGGCGAGATGCGCGTGCGCATCAAGGCCATGCGCCAGAAGCTGGTCGACGGCCTCAAGGCCGCGGGCGTGCAGCAGGACATGTCCTTCATCACCACGCAGGTCGGCATGTTCAGCTACTCCGGCCTGAGCAAGGACCAGATGGTGCGCCTGCGCAGCGAATTCGGTGTGTACGGCACCGACACGGGCCGCATGTGCGTGGCTGCGCTCAACAGCAAGAACATCGACTACGTCTGCCAGGCCATTGCCAAGGTGGTCTGATGCGACCTCAGGGGCGACAAACAGCCGTCAAGTACGCGCTGCTCCAGCCCACTGGGCCGTTCGTGGTGAGCCTGTCGAACCATGGACGGCTACCTTTTCTATGGCAAGCCCGTCCATCCTTCGGCAAGCACAGGACGAACGGATCTTGACTGAATGAAAAAACCGCCCTCGGGCGGTTTTTCTTTTCGCGAATTCCGCGGCCGGCGCGGAAATCACGCTGCGTCAGTCGGCGATCGCTCCCGAATCGCGCACCACCTTGCCCCACTTCACGCTTTCCTTCTGGATGAAGGCGGCGAATTCGGCCGGCGTCTCGCTGTAGGCTTCGGCGCCCTGGTCGTTGATCTTCTTCTTGACGTCGGGCTGGGCCAGCACCTTGACCAGCGCGGCGTTGAGCTTGGCGACGATGGGCGCGGGCGTGGCGGCGGGCGCCAGCATGCCGAACCACGAGGTCGCCTCATAGCCGGGAACGCCGGCTTCGGCAATGGTCGGCACGTCGGGCAGTTCGGGCGAACGCTTGGCCGTGGTCACGGCCAGCGGCACCAGCTTGCCCGAGCGCACATGCTGGATGGCGGAAGGCATGTTGTCGAACATGATGCCGATCTGGTTGCCCAGCAGATCGGTCACGGCCGGCGCGCTGCCCTTGTAGGGTACGTGCACCATGTCGACCTTGGCCATCGAGTTGAACAGCTCGCCCGACAGGTGGATGGAGCTGCCGCTGCCGGACGATCCGTAGTTCACCTTGCCCGGATTGGCCTTGGCATAGGCAATCAGCTCCTTGACATTCTTGAAGGGCTGCTTGGGGTTGGCGACCAGCAGGTTCGGGACATTGGCCACGCGCGTCAGCGGAGCGAAGTCCTTGACCGGATCGAAGGCCATCTTCTTGTAGAGCGTGGCGTTGATCGCATGCGTGCCCACGGTGCCCATGAACAGCGTGTAGCCGTCGGCCGGGGCCTTGGAGGCCAGGAGGCCGCCGATATTGCCGCCCGCGCCGGGGCGGTTGTCCACCACGACCGACTGGCCCAGCTCGGTGGTGAGGCCCTGTGCCACGATGCGCGCCAGGATATCGGTCGTGCCGCCGGCCGAGAAGGGCACGATGATGGTGATCAGCTTGCTCGGGTAGTTGCCCTGCGCCAGCGCGCCCATGGGCAGCGCGGCCGCACCAAAGGCCAGGGTGGCAAGAACGGCCAGGGCCGTACGGCGGGGGGTGATTGTCTTCATCATTATGGTCTCCGTCTCTGTGTCTCTATATATATGTAGCAGGATGGGCCTGCGGCCTTGCAGCCGCAGGCAGGGCCCAGGCCCCGGGATCAGACGCCGGCGACGCCCACGGTCATGCCGCCGCAGACATAGATCACCTGTCCGGTGACGAAACCGCTGCGTTCGTCGAGCAGGTAGCTCGCGGTATGGGCGATGTCGTCGGGCGTGCCCACGCGCTTGACCGGCACCGAGTCGATGATGGCACGCGTGCGCGGCGCATCGGGCGGGTTGGCGCGGTCGAACAGCTCGGTGCGGATGGGGCCCGGGCCGATGGCGTTGGCGGTGATGCCGTAGCGGCCCAGCTCCAGCGCCCAGACGCGCGTCATGCCGATCAGGCCGGCCTTGGTCGCGGAATAGGCGGTACGCAGTTCCTTGCCCAGCGCGGCGCGCGAGGACATGTTGACGATGCGTCCGAAACCGGCTTCCTTCATGCCCGGCAACAGCGCCTGCATGCACTGGAGGGCGCAGCGCAGGTTCAGCGAGATGGCCAGGTCGAACTCGGCCAGGGTCTGGCTTTCCGCATCGGCGGGCACGACCACGCCGACGTTGTTGACCAGCCGCGTGATCGGGCCGCCGGCCAGCGCCTCGCGCAGCGCGCGCTCGGTGTCGGCCGCATCGGACAGGTCGGCGCGGATGCCGTCGCCCACGCGATCGATGACCACGGGCTCGAAACCTTCGGCGCGGCAGCGCTCGGCGATGGCAGCGCCGATGCCGCTGGCGCCGCCAGTGATCAGCACGCGCTGGCGCGCGCTGGCGGAGTGGATAGCACTATTCATGAAATCTCCTCAGACCCGCTCGAGGATCACGGCAATGCCCTGCCCCACGCCGATGCACATCGTGCACAGCGCGTAGCGCCCGCCGGTGGCATGCAGGCGGTTGACGGCCGTCGTCGCCAGGCGTGCGCCGCTGGCGCCCAGGGGGTGGCCCAGGGCAATTGCGCCGCCCCAGGCGTTGACGCGTGCGTCGTCATCCTTGAGGCCCAGTGCGCGCAGCACGGCCAGGCCCTGCGCCGCAAAGGCTTCGTTGAGCTCGATCACGTCCATCTGCTCGAGCGTGAGGCCGGTCTGCGCCAGCACCTTGAGGGTGGCAGGCGTGGGGCCGAATCCCATGATGCGCGGGGCGACGCCGGCCGTGGCCATGCCGACCACGCGGGCGCGCGGCGTCAGGCCGTACTTCGCGGCATTGGCTTCGTCGGCCAGCAGCAGCGCGCAGGCGCCGTCATTGACGCCGGAGGCATTGCCTGCGGTCACGGTGCCGTCGGGGCGCACCACGCCCTTGAGCTTGGCCAGCGCCTCCAGCGTGGTCGCGCGGGGATGCTCGTCCTGACTGACGATGATCGGATCGCCCTTTTTCTGCGCAATGGAGACCGGCACAATCTCGCGCGCCAGATGGCCCGCCGCGATGGCCGCCGCGGCATTGAGCTGGCTGGCCAGCGCCATGCGGTCCTGGGCCTCGCGTTCGATCCTGAAGTCGTCGGCGACGTTTTCTGCCGTTTCGGGCATGGAATCCACGCCGTACTGCGCCTTCATCAGCTTGTTGACGAAGCGCCAGCCAATGGTCGTGTCATAGACCGCATTGCTGCGGCTGAAGGCGCTCTCGGCCTTCGGCATGACGAAGGGCGCGCGGCTCATGCTCTCGACGCCGCCGGCGATCATCAGGCCGGTCTCGCCCGACTTGATGGCGCGCGCGGCGCTGCCCACGGCGTCCAGACCCGAGCCGCACAGGCGGTTGATGGTGGCGCCGGGAACGTCGAGCGGCAAGCCGGCCAGCAGGCCCGCCATGCGCGCCACATTGCGGTTGTCCTCGCCGGCCTGGTTGGCGCAGCCGTAGAGCACATCGCTCACGGCAGCCCAGTCCACGCCCGGGTTGCGCTCCATCAGCGCCTTGATCGGCAGCGCACCCAGATCGTCGGCGCGCACGCTCGACAGCGCGCCGCCGTAGCGGCCGAAGGGGGTGCGGATGGCGTCGCAGATGAAAGCCTGGTTCATGTTGTCTCCTCGAATGGGTTTGCAAAGGAAGGCTGCGCAGCCGCACTTGCTTCAAATGCGGCAGCGGCGCGCAGCCATGGGTATCAAACCTGCACGGGCAGGCCCACCAGCTGCTCGAGCTCGGCGTGGGTGAGGCCGGGCACCAGATCGACCAGCTTCAGGCCGTTGGGCGTGCACTCCAGCGTGGCAAGGTCGGTATAGATGCGCTTGACGCAGGCGATGCCGGTCAGCGGATAGCTGCATTCCTTGACGATCTTGCTCTCGCCCTTCTTGGTCAGCAGGTCCATCATCAGCCAGGTCTGCTTGGCGCCGATCGCCAGGTCCATGGCGCCGCCCACCGCGGGTATGGCGCCGGGCTCGCCCGTGCTCCAGTTGGCCAGGTCGCCGGTGGCCGACACCTGGAACGCGCCCAGCACGCAGATGTCGAGGTGGCCGCCGCGCATCATGGCAAAGCTGTCGGCGTGGTGGAAGTAGGCGCCGCCGGGCAGCAGCGTCACGGGCTGCTTGCCGGCGTTGATCAGGTCGTAATCTTCCTGGCCCGGGGCCGGCGCCGGGCCCATGCCCAGGATGCCGTTCTCGCTTTGCAGGATGACTTCGCGGCCCGCGGGAATGTGGTTGGCGACCTGGGTCGGCATGCCGATGCCCAGGTTCACATAGGCGCCGTCATGGATGTCCTCGGCGACGCGCTTGGCAAGCTCTTCCTTGCTGCGTTTCTGATAGCTCATGCTCTACTTTCCTCAGGCTGCCTGCTTGATGCCGCCGGCCTGGGTCGCGACGCGGTCCACGCGCACGATCTGGCTGACGAAGATGCCGGGGGTGACGATGCTTTCCGGCTCCAGCTGGCCCAGCTCGACGATGTCGTGCACCGTCGCCACCGTGTGGCGCGCGGCCATGGCCATCACCGGGCCGAAATTGCGCGCCGACATGCGGAAGGTGAGGTTGCCCCAGCGATCGCCCTGCTCCGCCTTGATCAGCGCGACGTCGCCATGGATCGGGTACTCGAGCACATAGTGCTTGCCATCGATCTCGCGCGTTTCCTTGCCCGCGGCCAGCTCGGTGCCGTAGGCCGTGGGACAGAAGAACGCGCCGATGCCGGCGCCGGCGGCGCGCAGCCGTTCGGCCAGGTTGCCCTGGGGCACGAGTTCCAGCTCGAGCTGGCCGCTGCGGTACAGGCCATCGAAAACATGGCTGTCGACCTGGCGCGGGAAGCTGCAGATGATCTTGCGCACGCGCCCGGCCTTGAGCAAAGCAGCGAGGCCCTGTTCCCCGTTGCCGGCGTTGTTGTTCACCACCGTGAGCTCGCGCGCGCCGTGCTCGATCAGGCCGTCGATCAGTTCGTTGGGGATGCCGGCCGTGCCGAAGCCGCCGATCAGCACCGTGTCGCCGTCCTTCACGCCGGACAGCGCCTGGGCCGCCGAGTCGGCAATCTTGTTGATCATTGTTCGTCTCCAAAATGAAAATACGAAGCAAATGTTCGCCTAAAGAACAAATGTTCGTATAATGAATTATAGGCACGCACACCATGACCGTCCAGCCCCCAGCCCAAGACCCCAAGCCCGGCGACAGCTACGTGCAATCCTTTGCGCGCGGACTCGGCGTGATCCACTCCTTCAGCGCCGACGCCCCGCAGCAGACGCTCAGCGAGGTGGCAGCGCGCACCGGCCTCACCCGCGCCGGTGCGCGCCGCATCCTGCTGACGCTGCAGACGCTGGGCTATGTGGAAAGCGACGGCCGGCTGTTTCGCCTCACGCCGCGCATCCTCGAGCTGGGCTTCGCCTATCTGTCCTCGATGCCGCTGTGGAACCTGGCCGAGCCGATCATGGAAACGCTGGTCGATGAGGTGCGCGAATCGTGCTCGGCCGCCGTGCTGGACGGCCTCGATGTCGTCTATGTGATGCGCGTGCACACGCACAAGATCATGCGCACCCACCTGGGCGTGGGATCGCGCCTGCCTGCCTGCTGGACTTCCATGGGACGGGTGCTGCTGGCCGGGCTGCCCGACGCGGAACTGGAGCGCCGCCTGCAGGGCCTCAAGATGCAGCGCTTCACGCAGCACACCGAGGTCGACCTGCCATCCCTGACTGCGCGCATCCGCGAGGCGCGCAGCCAGGGATGGTGTCTGGTGAACCAGGAGCTCGAAGAAGGATTGATCTCGCTGGCGGCGCCGCTCACCAACCGCGCGGGCCAGACCGTGGCGGCGCTCAATATCAGCGGCCAGGCCAACCGCACCAGCGCTGAAGTGATGCAGGCGCAACTGCTGCCGGCGCTGCTGCAGGCGGCGCGCGCCATTTCCCAGCGCATGGGGGCCGCGCTGGACTGACGGCGCTTTGCGCAGTTGTAACAACAACGCACAATTGCAAGGTGTTGCAAGTATCGCAAGAGGGCTTGTACCAAGGGCCGGGTAGCGCCGCTGTGCTTATAAAGACAGCAGAACCGATGCTCGACGACTATGCACACAACCTCTTCCTGGTCTGCCCTGCCCCTGCAGCCGCTGCGCGGCACCCGTATCCTCAGCCTGGCACTGAACCTTCCCGGCCCGGCTGCACTGCTGCGCTGCGCAGCCATGGGGGCAAAGTGCACCAAGCTGGAGCCATTGCCTGCGCCAGGCAATGGCTGCGGCGATCCCATGCACGCCTATTGCGCCCCGGCCTATGAACACCTGCACGCTGGCGTGGAGTGCCTGCAGATCGACCTCAAGACGCCGCAGGGCCAGGATCAGCTGCATGCCGAGCTCGCCCGGGCCGACGTCCTCATGACCTCGTTCAGGCCCACTGCCCTGCGCAAGCTGGGGCTGGAATGGGAAACACTGCAGGCGCGCCACCCGCAGTTGTCCATGGTGCGCATCTTCGGCATGACCGGGGTCGGTGCGGATACCCCCGGCCACGACATCACCTACCAGGCTGAAGCGGGCCTGCTGCCCACGGGCCAGATGCCGGCCTCGCTGCTGGCGGACATGACCGGCGCGCTGATGGCCAGCGAGGCGGTGCTGCAGACCCAGATGCACCGGCTGCGCTGCGGCGCGGGCGCGCTGCTGGACATCGGACTGTTCGAGGCGGCGCAGTGGCTGGCGCAACCGCTGCACTGGGGACTGTCGGCGCCGGGCGGCGTGGTGGGCGGCGCGCATGCCGGCTACCGTACCTACCGCTGCCGCGACGGCATGGTCGCGGTGGCCGCGCTCGAGCCGCATTTCGCCGCGCGGCTGTGCGCGGCAGCCGGCCTGTCGTCGCCGGGAGACGTCGCCACCATGCAGGACCCTGCCACGCACGAGGCCATTGCCAGCTTCGTTCAGCAGCGCTCCATGGCGCAACTGCAGGAAATCGCGCTGCAGCAGGATATTCCGCTGCACGCCATTCACGCCGCGGTCGCCTGAAGCCGCTTCTCAGCGCTTGCCTGTTCCAGGGCGCGAAGCTCCAGCCATCGGACGGCCGTTGCCCGGCCGGCCCGCGGGCTTAGACCCCGTGCCGGCGCGCGGCGGCAGCCCGGTGTGCTGGGTCAGCAACTGGCCCTTGACCGGCTGGGCCTGGCGCCCGCCTGCAGCCACGGCCTGGGGCCGGGCCAGGGGCTTGGCCGGCGCGGTGCTGTTCTTGCGGCGCGCGCTCTGGTAGGTGCCGTCCGTCACCGGCTGGAAGGTCGGGATCAGATGCTGCTTGCCATTGCCGATCAGGTCGGACCGGCCCATGGCCTTGAGCGCCTCGCGCAGCAGCGGCCAGTTGTTCGGGTCGTGGTAGCGCAGGAAGGCCTTGTGCAGCCGGCGGCGCTTTTCGCCGCGCACGATATCGACCGACTCGTCCTCGCTGAGCATGCTGCGGCGCACGCGCTTGAGCGTGTTGCGCCCCGAGTGGTACATCGCGGTGGCCGTGGCCATCGGACTCGGGTAGAAGGTCTGCACCTGGTCGGCGCGGAAACCGTTCTTCTTGAGCCAGATCGCGAGGTTCATCATGTCCTCGTCGCTGGTGCCCGGGTGGGCCGCGATGAAGTAGGGAATCAGGAACTGCTTCTTGCCGGCCTCTTCGCTGAACTGTTCGAACATCCTCTTGAACTTGTCGTAGCTGCCGATGCCCGGCTTCATCATCTTGGTGAGCGGACCCTGCTCGGTATGCTCGGGCGCGATCTTCAGATAGCCGCCCACATGGTGCTGCACCAGCTCCCTGACGTACTCGGGCGACTGCACCGCGAGGTCGTAGCGCAGGCCCGAGCCGATCAGGATCTTCTTGATGCCCTTGAGCGCGCGCCCGCGGCGGTAGATCTTGATCAGCGGATCGTGGTTGGTGGTCAGGTTCTGGCAGATGCCCGGATAGACGCAGCTGGGCTTGCGGCACGCGGCCTCGATCTCGGGCGTGCGGCAGCCCAGGCGGTACATGTTCGCCGTGGGGCCACCCAGGTCGGAGATCGTGCCCGTGAAGCCCGACACCTTGTCGCGGATGTCCTCGATCTCCTGGATGATGGAGTCTTCGGAGCGGCTCTGGATGATGCGGCCCTCGTGCTCGGTGATCGAGCAGAAGGTGCAGCCGCCGAAGCAGCCGCGCATGATGTTGACCGAGAAACGGATCATCTCCCAGGCCGGGATCTTGGTGGCGCCGTCGTGGCTGCCATTCTCGTCGGCATAGCGCGGGTGAGGCGAACGCGCGTAGGGCAGATCGAACACGTAGTCCATCTCGGCCGTGGTCAGCGGGATCGGCGGCGGGTTGATCCAGACGTCGCGCGCGGTCGTGCCTTCGCCATGCGCCTGCACCAGCGCGCGCGCATTGCCGGGGTTGGTCTCGAGGTGCAGCACGCGGTTGGCGTGGGCGTAGAGGATCGGGTCGCTCTTGACCTGCTCGTAGCTCGGCAGGCGGATCACCGAATGATCGCGCGGCGGCGCCTTGAGCTTGCTGCGCAGCGCCGGGTTGGCGACGAACTGGATGGGCTGGACCGCATCGCCCTCCTCCACGCCGGCGACCAGCGGAGAGTCGTACTGGCGCCGGGCCGGAGTGTTCTTGCCAGTGCCGCAGCTCGGACCCATCACTTCTGCCGGCGCCGCGTCTTCCTTGCTGCAGCTGGCGCCCTGGGCCGCGGCCTGTTCGCTGGTGGTCTGGTAGGGGTTGATATGCGGCTCGACGCGGCCCGGTTCGTCGACAGTGGTCGAATCGATCTCGAACCAGCCGTCTTCCGAGGCGCGGCGCACGAAGGCAGTGCCGCGCACATCGGTGATGCTTTCCACGGGCTCGCGCGCCGCCAGGCGATGGGCGACTTCGACCAGCGCCCGCTCGGCATTGCCGTACAGCAGCAGGTCGCACTTGGAGTCCACCACGATGGAGCGGCGCACCTTGTCGCTCCAGTAGTCGTAATGCGCAATGCGGCGCAGGCTGCCCTCGATGCCGCCCAGCACCAGCGGCACGTCCTTGAAGGCCTCGCGGCAGCGCTGGCTGTAGACGATGGCCGCACGGTCGGGACGCTTGCCGGCGACATCGCCCGGCGTATACGCATCATCCGAGCGGATCTTGCGGTCCGCCGTGTAGCGATTGATCATGGAGTCCATGTTGCCCGCCGTGACGCCCCAGAACAGGTTCGGCTTGCCCAAAGCCTTGAACGCGTCGGCGCTTTGCCAGTCGGGTTGGGCAATGATGCCCACGCGAAAGCCCTGTGCCTCCAGCACCCGGCCGATCACGGCCATGCCGAAGCTCGGATGGTCCACATAGGCATCGCCCGTGACCAGCACCACATCGCAGCTGTCCCAGCCGAGCTGCTCCATTTCCTGGCGCGTGGTCGGCAGGAATTTGGCCGTGCCGAAACGCTTGGCCCAGTACGGGCGGTAGCTGGTCAGCGGCTTGGCGGCGCGGGCGAAGAAGGAAACGTCAACGGGGGCGTTCATGGCGATGGGCAATCGTGGGGACAGGAACCTGCCAGTGTACTTTTGCCTGGGTAGCATTGCAGGGACAGGGTCTTGGAAGCCACCTCCTGCGCGGGGCGCCGGCTCGGCAGCACATCAAGCCATGGCACAGACCGCGGCGCGCCGATGTCGGAGCCCCACCCTTGCCCAGGTGGTTGAATGATCAACGCCCGAAACAGTACCGCCGGCGAGATGCCGGCGGTACTGTTTTCACCATTCGCCTACGTTGCGAATGCGTTGGTCGAGATCGAGGTCGGGAGTGAAGGAGAACTGGATGTCCTGCGCTCCCAATGCCGAAGGGCGCTCGAGCTGCTCGGGCAGCGGCGGCGGAGAGAAATGGTGGCGTCCAAACGTGTGCGCGGCCAGATCTTGGGTGGGGGGTGTGGTGCTGGACATGGTCGATCACTCCTATGGACTTGATCCTAGGTCATCAGCGCTCTCCTGTGCGTAGGACAAGCTCCAGCCGGAATGTCCCAAATGGGCATGCGTGGCTGCGTTAAGCTTAGCGCTGCCATGCCCCAGACCCTATCCGTACCTGCGCACAGCGAGCTTCTGATCAAGAAAAGCCGTTTCATCGGCTGCGTGCAGCCGATGGGCGACCGCTCCAGCGCCCAGCAGGTGGTGGACGGCTTGCGGCGTGCCCACCCCGGCGCGGCGCATGTCTGCTGGGCGCTGCTGGCGGGCGGACAATCGGCTGCAGTGGACGACGGCGAGCCCAGCGGCACGGCCGGCCGCCCGATGCTGGATGTGCTGCGCCACCAGGAGCTCGAGGGCGTGCTGGCCACCGTGGTGCGCTACTTCGGCGGCGTCAAGCTGGGCGCGGGCGGCCTGGTGCGCGCCTATACCGACTGCGTGGCGCAGGCGCTGCTGACCGCCCCCAAGGTCCAGCTGCAGCGCATGCGGCTGCTGCGCTGCAGCGTGCCCTATGCGCTGGAGGGCCTGCTGCGCCGCGAGATTGCCGCTGCCCAGGCCGAGCTGCTCGATGTGGCGCATGGCAGCCTTGTCACGCTGCAGTGGCGCCTGCCCGAGACCGCAGGTGCGGCCATGGTGGCGCACCTCAATGAGGTCTGCCAGGGGCGGGTCGGCTGGCTGGACCCCGCGTAAGCCGGGTCTGGCGGTCGTGCTCCGCGGGCGCCTACAGGGCGCCCCGCGCAAGCCATGCAAAGTGGCTGCATGCAAGAGCCCCATTCCTTCGATTACGACGTCCTCATCATCGGCGCCGGCTCTGCCGGCCTGAGCGCGCTGCGCGCGGTGCGCCGCCATACCGAACGCTTCGCGCTGATTGACGCCGGCCCCTGGGGCACCACCTGCGCGCGCGTCGGCTGCATGCCCTCCAAGCTGCTGCTGGAAGCCGCCCATGCCTTCAACCGCCGCCACCAGTTCGAGGCCTTCGGCCTGCGCGGCGCGCAGCAGTTGCATGCCGACATTCCCGCGGTATTGCAGCGGGTGCGCGACGAGCGCAATGCCTTTGTCGCCGGGGTGCTGGAATCCACCGAGGATCTGGGCCCGCGCGCCATCACCGGGCGGGCGCGCATCGTCGACCCGCATACCGTCGAGATCGATGGCGAGCGGCGCCTGAGCGCGCGCAGCCTGGTCATCGCCACCGGCTCGAAGCCGCATGTGCCCGAGGAATGGCGTGTCCTGGGCAAACGCGTGCTGACGACCGACACCCTGTTCGAGCAAGCCGACCTGCCGCGGCGCATGGCCGTGCTGGGCCTTGGGCCGCTGGGCACCGAGATGGCGCAGGCGCTGGCGCAGCTCGGCATCGAGGTCACGGCCTTCCATGCCGGCGAGCATGTGGCGGGGTTGGCCGATCCGCAGGTCAATGCCGCGCTGCAGCAGACCTTGCGCGCCAGCATGCAGCTGCAGCTGGGCCATAGGCCCTCGCTGGGCGCGGTCCAGGATGACGGCATCACGATCCATGCGGGAGACTTCTGCACGCAGGTCGATGCGGTGCTGGCGGCCACGGGCCGGCGGCCGGTCGTCGATGGCCTGGGCCTGGAAAATCTCGGCCTGCCGCTCGACAGGCACGGCCTGCCGGAACTCGACCGCCACACGCTGCAGCTGGGAGAGCTGTCGGTGTTCTGGGCGGGCGACGTGAACCCCGACCGCGCGCTGCTGCACGAGGCCGCCGACGAAGGCGAGATCGCCGGCAGCAACGCCGTGGCCGCCCAGCCGCAGGCCTATGCACGGCGCACGCCGCTGGCCATCACCTTCACCGAGCCTTCCGTGGCCACCATCGGCCTGCCCTACGATCCCCAGTGGACCGACGAGGTGGCCATCGGCGGCGTCGATTTCGCTCGCCAGGGACGCGCGCGCATGGGCCTGCGCAACCAGGGCATGCTGCGCCTCTACGCGCGGGCACAGGGCGGCGAGCTGCTGGGCGCCCAGCTGTGCGCACCCGCGGGCGAGCATCTGGCGCATCTGCTGGCCTGGGCCATCGGGCGCAAATGCAGCGTCGCCGACCTGCTGGAGCTGCCCTTCTACCACCCGGTGATCGAGGAAGGCCTGCGCACCGCGCTGCGCGATCTGCAAAAGCATGTGCATGCGCCGCCAGCGCCCGGCGGGCTGCGCTTCTGTGCACAGCCCGGGCTGGGTGGGCTGGACTGAGGGCAACACGGGCACGGCGCGCCTGCGGGCCCGTTTTGCCCGATGATCGCCCCATGACCCATCCCCTGATAGAACAACTGACCCTGGCGCGCAAGGCAGCGCAGATGACCCAGGCCGAGCTGGCCGAACGCGCCGGCCTGTCGCGCATGACGGTGCAACGCCTGGAAAGCGGCGGATTGGACCCGCGCCTGTCCACCTTGAGCGAGATGGCGCGCGTGCTGGGATTGCAATTCCATGTCGGCGCCAGCAGCAGCGCCCCGGACGACAAGGCATAGCCACACGCCTGCCCATAATGGACCTTCCGCAACGCGCGAGGACTTCCATGACCGCATCGCCGCTTCGACCATTGGGCCGCTCCGGCCTGCAGGTTTCTCCCCTGTGCCTGGGCGGCAATGTGTTTGGCTGGACCGTCGATGAAGCCGACGCGTTCTCGCTGCTCGACGCCTGGCTGGATGCGGGTTTCAATTTCATCGATACCGCGGATGTGTATTCGCGCTGGGTGCCCGGCCATGCGGGCGGCGAATCCGAACGCATCCTGGGCCGGTGGCTGTCGCGCAGCGGCCGGCGCGCGCGGGTGGTGCTGGCCACCAAGGTCGGCAAGGACATGGGCGAAGGCCGGCGCGGCCTGCGCCCCGAATACATCCGCACGGCCGTCGAGGCGTCGCTGCGGCGCCTGCAGACCGACCATATCGATCTCTATCAGTCGCATGAAGACGACGCACAGGTGCCGCTGGCCGACACGCTGGGCGCCTATGCCGACCTGATGGCCGCGGGCAAGGTGCGGGCGATCGGTGCCTCGAATTACAGCGCGGTGCGCTTCAAGGAGGCTCTGGTGACCTCCGAGCGCCTGGGGCTGCCGCGCTATGAAAGCCTGCAGCCGCTGTACAACCTCTATGACCGCGCGGCGTTCGAGCGCGAGCTGGCGCCCCTGTGCCAGTCGCAGCAGATCGGCGTGATCAACTTCCATGCCCTGGCGGCCGGGTTCCTGACCGGCAAATACCGCAGCCCTGGCGATGCAGGCAAGAGCCCGCGCGGAGCGAATACGGTGAAGACCTATCTGAATCCGCGCGGCCTGGCCGTCCTGCAGGCGCTGGACGCCGTGGCCGAGCGCCTGGGGGCACAGCCCGGACAAGTGGCGCTGGCCTGGCAACTGCAGCGCCCCGCGGTCACCTCGCCGATCGCCAGCGCCAGCTCGCTGGCGCAGCTCGGGCAACTGGTGCAGGCCGCGCAGCTGCAGCTTTCGGCGCAGGACATGGAGCAGCTCACTGCCGCGAGCTCCGAGGATGGAGCGCGCGACTAGTCCGCGCTCAGTTGCCCTTCAGGCCGCACCGATGCGCTGGCGCACGGCCTCGAACAGGCACACGCCGCTGGCCACGGACACGTTGAGGCTCTCGACCGCGCCCTGCATGGGAATGCTCACCAGCTCGTCGCAGGTCTTGCGCGTGAGCTGGCGCATGCCGTCGCCTTCGGCGCCCAGCACCAGCGCCACCGGTCCCTTGAGGTCCATCTGGTAGATGTTCTTGTCGGCATCGCCGCTGGTGCCGATGATCCAGATATTGCGCTCCTTGAGCTCATTGAGCGTGCGCGCCAGGTTCGTGACCATGAAATAGGGCACGGTCTCGGCCGCGCCGCTGGCGACCTTGGCCACGGTGGCGTTGATGCCGGCCGCGTGGTCCTTGGGGGCGATGACCGCATGCGCGCCCGCGCCGTCGGCCACGCGCAGGCAGGCGCCCAGGTTGTGCGGGTCGGTGACGCCATCGAGCACCAGCAACAGCGGGTTCTTCACGCCGCTTTCCTCGAGGTCTTCGAGCAGCTCGTCGAGCGAGGTGACCTGCTTGGTCGGCTCGACGCGCGCCGCCACGCCCTGGTGGCCATGGCTGCCGGCGAGCTTCGCCAGGCGCTCGCCGTCGGCTTCGATAAGGCGCGCGCCGGCTTCGCGCGCGCGGTCGAGGAACTGGCGCATGCGCGCGTCGCGGCGCGTGGCCTCGTAGTAGATTTCAACGATGGATTGCGGCGCGGTCTTCAGACGCACGCCAACGGCGTGGAAGCCGAAGAGAACTTTGGGGGACGACATAGGGCGCGATTATCAGTGCTGCGGCATGACCAGCGGGTTCCCGGTGGCATCGAGCGCCCGGCCCATGCGCAAATGCAGCGCCCAGTGGGTTTAATGCGCAACGCTTAAACTCCCGGCTCCCGCAAAGGCGGCCTGGGCTACCGCGCCCTGCCCTGCCGCGCTCCACCGCTCCTCAACCCATCGTTTCCCATGATTCTCAAGCCCTTGTTGCACTGGCTGCAGCGCACCAGCCTTGTTAAGCAGATCGTGATCGCTCTGATTGCGGGCATTGCCTTTGCCTACGTCTGGCCCCAAGCCACCGCCAGCGTCGGCGTGCTCGGCCAGCTGTTCATCTCGGCGCTCAAGGCCGTGGCGCCGGTGCTGGTGCTGCTGCTCGTCATGGCCTCGATCAGCAATCACCGGCCCGGAGACGCCACACTGATCCGTCCGGTGCTGTGGCTGTATGCGATCGGCACGCTCACGGCGGCCATCGTCGGCGTGCTGGCCAGCACGCTGTTCCCCTCGACGCTGGTGCTGCAGACGGCCGCTGCGACCGAGGCCACGCCGCCGGGCAATGTGCAGGAGGTGCTGATGGCGCTGCTGCTGAGCGCCGTGGACAACCCGGTCAATGCGCTGCTCAAGGCCAACTACATCGGCATCCTGGTCTGGGCCGTGGGCCTGGGATTGACGCTGCGCCATGCCAGCGCCGGCACGCGCCAGATGCTGGGCGACCTGTCGAATTCCATCTCCACGATCATCCAGGGCGTGATCCGCTGCGCGCCGCTGGGTATTTTCGGGCTGGTGGCCACGACCTTTGCCGATGCCGGCACGGCCGCGCTGCTGGGCTATGCGCACCTGCTGACG
Organism: Comamonas endophytica; assembly: GCF_023634805.2. Taxonomy (NCBI): domain Bacteria; kingdom Pseudomonadati; phylum Pseudomonadota; class Betaproteobacteria; order Burkholderiales; family Comamonadaceae; genus Comamonas; species Comamonas endophytica. The sequence continues at coordinate 3,508,635 of NZ_CP106881.1, read as the reverse complement.
GTGCTGGTCGGCTGCATGCTGTTCGTGGCGCTGGTGGTGAACCCCCTGATCGTGTTTGCCAAGATCCGCCGCAACCCCTACCCGCTGGTGCTGCTGTGCCTGCGCGAGAGCGCCGTCACGGCCTTCTTCACGCGCAGCTCGGCCGCCAACATCCCGATCAACCTGGCGCTGGCCAAGCGCCTGAATCTGGACGAAGACACCTACAGCATCGCCATTCCGCTGGGTGCAACGATCAACATGGCGGGCGCGGCGATCACCATCAGCGTGCTGTCGCTGGCGGCGGCGCATACGCTGGGCATCGTCGTGGACATTCCCACCGCCATCCTGCTGTGCGTGGTGGCCTCGGTCTGCGCCTGCGGCGCGGCCGGCGTGGCCGGCGGCTCGCTGCTGCTGATTCCGCTCGCCTGCAGCCTGTTCGGCATCTCCAGCGATGTGTCCATGCAGGTCGTGGCCATCGGCTTCATCATCGGCATCGTGCAGGACTCGGCGGAAACCGCACTGAACTCTTCCACTGACGTGATCTTCACTGCCGCCGCCTGCCAGGCCGAAGAGCGCAGGAACGCGGCGCTGGCCTGAGAGCGGCCTTGCACCGCAACGGGGATTGGCGCAAAGTCAGCCCTGTGACGGCGTCCGGCCAGGGGCTTTCGCACCCGGCCGGACGCACCCATGAAGCGCTGGCGTGGCCGGCGCCAACCGTGTTTCTTCATGACTATCTCCCTTCGAACCCACGCCCTGGCGATGGCGGCCATCGGCGCGTGCGCCGCGGCCGCGGCGCAACCGGCATCCACACTCGACACCGTGGTGGTCACCGCTGCACGCGACGCCCAGCTGCTGCGCAGCGTCACCGCCGACATGAGCGTGATCGAGCGCGAAGCCATCGAGCGCAGCGGCGCCACGGGCGTGGCCGACCTGCTGGCGCAGGTGCCGGGCGTGCAGATCACGCGCAACGGCGGCCCGGGCCAGGTCACCTCGGTGTTCCTGCGCGGCATGGGCAACCAGCACACGGCCGTGCTGATCGACGGCGTGCGCTACAACAGCCAGGAACTGCAGGGCGGCGCCCAGTGGGCCGGGCTGCCGCTGGCGCAGATCGAGCGCATCGAGATCCTGCGCGGCCCGGCCGCGGCCATCTATGGCTCGGATGCCATGGGCGGCGTGGTGCAGATCTTCACGCGCCAGGGCGATGGCCCGCCGCGCGCCTATGCCGAGGCCGGCTTGGGCAACCAGGGCACTTCCAAGCTGGCGACCGGCATTCAAGGCGGCGCCAATGGCTGGCGCTACGGCGTGCATCTGGCCGATGAACGCAGCGACGGTTTCGATGTGAATCCCGGCAACCCGTATACGCCCAATCCCGACCATGATGGCTATTCGCATGGCTCGCTCGGCCTGAATGCGGGCCTGCGCCAGGGGATCCACGATTTCGACCTGCGCCTGCAGCACAGCCGCCTCAGGGCCGAGTATGACCAGAGCCCCGCGCCTTTTGAAGATCACGATGTAGTGAGGAACACCACGGGCACGCTGCGCTGGCAGGCGGCCTGGAGCGATGCCTACCAGAGCGTGCTGCAGCTGGGCCATGCGCGCAGCGACAACCAGCGCTTCACCGCCTCGCCCGAGAGCGCCGACGGCTCCAGCAGCAACTATCTGCTGCAGAACCAGTGGAGGCTGGGCAACAGCCGCTTCAATATCGACCTCGAGCGCCGCGAGGACCGACTGCGCACCGATTACGCCTGGACGCAGAACACCGACAGCCGCCGCGTGCAGGATTCGCTGTCTGCCGGCTGGCGCTTCACCCGGAGCGCGCACCAGATCGACGCCAATGCGCGCCACGACCGCGTGCGCGGCCAGCAGAGCAAGACCACAGGCGGGCTGGGCTATGGGCTGCAGATCAATGACGAATTGCGCTGGGTGGTGTCGGCGGGCACGGCCTTTCGCACGCCCACGCTGTACGAACGCTTCACGGGCCAGGCCGCGGCCGACCTGCGCCCGGAAAGCAGCGCCAATGTCGAGACCGGCCTGCATTACCGCGCCGGCGCGCGCCAGCTGTCGGCAGTGGCTTTCCGCAACCGCATCCGCAACCAGATCACCTATGACTGGACCAGCTCGCCGGCCTGCAATTGCTACCGCAACTGGGAAAGCGTGGAGATCAAGGGACTGTCCTTGAGCGGATCCACGCGCGTGGACCGCATGCACCTGGGCCTGTCGCTGGACTTTCTGGATCCCAGAAACCTTGAAAACGGCAGGCTGCTGCCCTACCGCTCCAAGCGCATGCTCAAGCTCACGGCAGATACCCTGGTCGCGGGCTGGACGCTGGGCACCGAAGCCCAGCTCTACAGCGCGCGATTTGCCGACACCGAGAACTCGGCGCTGCTGGGCGGCTATGGCGTCGTCAATCTCTATGCGCAGCGTGCATTGGGCAAAGACTGGACATTGCTCGCCCGTCTGAACAATCTGGCCGACCGTGGCTATGCGCCGACCCAGGGCTATGCCAATGCCGGGCGCACGCTGTTCGTGAGCGTCAAATGGGCGCCCGCGCAATGAGGCGGCGCGCGGTTGCCCTGGCCCTGGCGGCTTGCACGCTGGCCGGCCCGCCGGTGCCGGCGCTGGCCTATGGCGTGCGCGACATGCAGGGGCGCACGGTGGAGATCGCCCGGGTGCCGCAGCGCATCGTGTCGCTGCTGCCCTCGGTCACGGAGTCGCTGTGCGCGCTCAGCGGCTGCGCGCGGCTGGTTGGCGTGGACCGCTTCTCGAACCATCCGCCCCAGGCCAAATCCCTGCCGCGCCTGGGCACGGTGCTGGCGCCGCAGCTCGAGGCCATCGTGCGCCTGCGCCCCGACGTGGTGCTGATGTCGCATTCGCCGCCGCTGATGGCGCAGCTGGCGAAGTTCGGCATTCCGGTGCTGGTGCTCGATGCACATGACCTGGCGGGCATGCGCGCGCAGTGGCAGGTGCTCGACGCGCTGCTGCAGCAGGAGCGCACCGATGCGCTTTTCACGCGCCTGCAGGCCCAGTTGGACCAGACAGCCGCCGCGGCGCGCGGCGCAGCCGGGCGCAGCGTGTATTTCGAGGTCGATGCCACGCCCTATGCGGCGGGAGCAGGCTCCTTCATCGGCGAGCTGCTGGCGGCGCTGGGCGCGCGCAACATCGCGCCGCCGGAGCTCGGACCCTTCCCGCGCCTCACGCCGGAATACGTCGTGCGCCGCAACCCGCAGGTGATCATCCACACGCCCGAAACGCCGGCGCGCGCCTTTGCGCAACGCCCGGGCTGGAGCGCGGTCGACGCGGTGCGCAGCGGCCGCATCTGCACGCTCAGCAGCGCCGAAACCGACCTGGTCTCGCGTCCCGGGCCACGCCTGGGCGAGGCGGCGGCGGTGCTGGCGCGCTGCCTGTGGCTCTCGCCCCGGCGCCCGCAATAGGCCGCAAAAAAAGCGCCCGAAGGCGCTTGGGACAAGTGGCGCGCGACAGCGCTTACCTGTAGAAAGCCTCCACCTTGCCCTTGATCTTGATCAGCAGCGGGCGGCCCTTGCGGTCGAGCGTCTTGCCGGCAGGCACGCGCACCCAGCCTTCGCTGATGCAGTATTCCTCGACATCGAAACGCTCCACGCCATTGAAGCGGATGCCGATGTCATGCTCGAACACGGCGGCCACATGGTGCGGGCTGCGGGGGTCGATGGAGAGGTGGTCGGGCAATGCGGGGGCTTGGGCTTGGTCGCTCATGGAAACTTTCGTAGATCGGTAAATGCGTGCAATCCATGATTTTCGCGGATTTCGCGAGACCATATGCGCTCGGGCAGGATCAGGACCTGTGCGGCTGCAGCCGGTGCGCCTCCTCGCGCAGCGTGTCCTTCAACCAGCGCCACACCGCCTGGATCCGCGGCACCGATTGCGCCTCCTGCGGCATCGACATCCAGAAGGTGCGCGTGAAGCGCGCCTGCGGCTGGTGCACGCGCGCCAGCCGCGGATCGCGGTCGGCAAGGAAGGCGGGCAGCACGCCCAGCCCGGCCCCCGCGCGCACGGCCTCGTACTGCGCGGTGATGCTGGTGCTGCGAAAGGCATAGCGCTGCGGCTGGAACAGCCCCTCGATCAGCTGCAACTCCTTGGTGAACAGCAGGTCGTCGACGTAGTGCACGAATGCATGGTGGCGCAGGTCCGCGGTCTCGCGCACCAAGGGACGGCGCGCCAGGTATTCGCGCTCGCCGTAGAGATAGAGATCGTAGTCCGCCAGCCGGCTGACGATCACCGAACCGCGCTTGGGGCGCTCCAGCGAGATGACGATATCGGCTTCGCGCCGCGACAGGTGCAGCAGGCGCGGCAGCGCCAGCAGGTCGACCGACAGCTGTGCATGCCTGCAGGTGAGCGCGGCCAGCTTGCCCGCCAGCAGCGCCGTGCCCAGCCCCTCGGTGGTGCCCACGCGCACCAGGCCGCTCGGGCCCTCGGCAGAGGTGGCGGCCTGGTCGGCGCTGCGCTCGATGCCGCGCGCCGCCTCGGCCATGGCCTGCACCGCGGGCAGCAATGCGCGTCCGGCCTCGCTGGGCCGCAGCCCGCCTGGCGTGCGTGTGAAGAGGGGCTGGCCAAGGCTCTTTTCCAGCGCCTGGATGCGGCGTGCCACGGTGCTGTGCTCGACCTGCAGCACCCGCGCGGCGGCGGACAGGCTGCCGTGCTGGCCCACGGCGGCGAAATAGCGCAGATGTTCCCAGTCCATGAAAACCCTAGATGAATGGTGGCAATCCCAGGCGGGGCGCGGCTCGCGCGGGCTGTGCATTTTTGCAAGGCGCAAATGCGCAAAACGCTGTTGCCCAGCGAAATACGCACAACTAGCATAGTGCATCGACGCCGCTTTCTCACACTACGAACGGAGACATTGCCATGAACGCCCCCACTGCCCATTCGGTACTGGCCCCCAGCGTCAAGCTGCTGATTGACGGCCAGCTGGTCGAATCGCGCACCACCCAGTGGCGCAATGTGGTCAATCCGGCCACGCAGGAAGTGCTGGCGCGCGTGCCCTTTGCCACGCCGGAGGAAATCAATCTGGCCGTGAGCAGCGCCAAGAAGGCGTTTGCCATCTGGAAGAAAACGCCGATCGGCACGCGCGCGCGCATCTTCCTCAAGCTGCAGCAGCTGATCCGCGAGCACATGGGCGAGCTGGCCGCGCTGCTCACTGCCGAGCAGGGCAAGACGCTGGCCGATGCCGAGGGCGATGTGTTCCGTGGCCTGGAGGTCGTCGAGCATGCCGCCGGCATCGGCAATCTGCAGCTGGGCGAGCTGGCCAACAACGTCGCCAATGGCGTGGACACCTATTCGATCCTGCAGCCGCTTGGCGTGTGCGCGGGCATCACGCCCTTCAACTTCCCGGCGATGATTCCGCTGTGGATGTTCCCGATGGCCATTGCCACCGGCAACACCTTCGTGCTCAAGCCCTCCGAGCAGGACCCCATGGTCACCATGCGCCTGTGCGAGCTGGCCATGGAAGCCGGGCTGCCGCCGGGTGTGCTCAACGTGGTGCATGGCGGCGAGGATGCGGTCAATGCCATCTGCGACCACCCCGACATCAAGGCCGTCAGCTTCGTGGGCTCGACCCAGGTCGGCACGCATGTCTACCACCGCGCAAGCCTCCATGGCAAGCGCGTGCAGTGCATGATGGGCGCCAAGAACCACGCCATCGTGCTGCCCGATGCCAACAAGGAGCAGACGCTCAATGCCCTGGCCGGCGCGGCCTTTGGCGCGGCAGGCCAGCGCTGCATGGCGGTGTCCACCGCGGTGCTGGTGGGCGAGGCGCAGGCCTGGATTCCCGAGATCGTGGCCAAGGCGCGCACGCTCAAGATCAGCGCTGGCGTCGAGGCCGGCACCGATGTGGGCCCGCTGGTGTCGTGCGCGGCGCTGGCGCGGGTCGAGGGGCTGATCGCGCGTGGCGAGGCCGAGGGCGCGACGCTGGAGCTCGACGGCCGCAAGCCCGAGGTGCCGGGCTATGCGCAGGGCAATTTCATCGGGCCCACCATCTTCAGCGGCGTGCAGCCCGGCATGGCCATCTACGATCAGGAAATCTTCGGCCCGGTGCTGTGCCTGCTGGCGGCCGATACGCTGGACGACGCGATCGCGCTGATCAACGCCAACCCGAACGGCAACGGCACGGCGATCTTCACCCAGTCGGGCGCGGCGGCGCGCAGGTTCCAGGAGGAGATCGACGTCGGGCAGGTCGGCATCAACGTACCCATTCCCGTGCCGGTGCCGATCTTCTCCTTCACCGGCAGCCGCGCCTCCAAGCTCGGCGACCTGGGGCCCTACGGCAAGCAGGTCGTGCTGTTCTACACGCAGACCAAGACCGTCACGGCGCGCTGGTTCGACGACGACACGACATCGGCGCGGGTGAACACGACCATCAACCTCCATTGATGGCGTGGCCAGGCGCTGGGATGATCGGGGCATGAATGCTTTGTTCTCCCCTTCCCTTCTTGGCACCGCCATCCTGGCATTGGCGCTGCTGCCCGGCAGCAGCCACGCGCAGGCCGGCGGCGCCTGCGACCGTGCAGCGGCCGATGCCGCCGCGCGCAATGCCTGCGCGGTGCAGGACTTCCAGGCCGCCGATACCGCCAACACCATCCTCTATGGCGACGTGATGCGCGCATTGTCGGCGCACGAACGCCCGGCGCTGCGCCGCGACCAGTCGGCCTGGTCACGCCAGCGCACCCAGGGCTGCAAGGCGGCCCACGCGCGCGACGAGGCACTGGAAGACTGGCCCGCACGCTTGCACCACTGCCTGCGCCAGGCCACCGAGGCGCGCCGCGCCGCCCTGCTGCACTGGCTGCAGCACGGCGAAGCCCCGGCACAACGATAGGAACCCTTCATGGACTTTGAACTCAGCGAAGATCAACGCGCCTTTGCCGATACGGCGCGGCAGTTTGCCCAATCCGAACTCGCGCCCCACGCCGCGCGCTGGGACGCCGAGGGCCATTTCCCGCGCGAGGCCATCGCCCGGGCGGGCGCGCTGGGCTTTTGCGGCCTGTATGCGCCCGAAAATGCCGGCGGCCTGGCGCTGCCGCGGCTCGATGCCACGCTGGTGTTCGAGGAGCTGGCCGCCGTCGATCCATCGACCACGGCCTTCATCACCATCCACAACATGGCGACCTGGATGCTGGGCACCTGGGCGCAGGCTGCCGTGCGCGAGGAATGGGGCCCGCAGCTGGCCAGCGGCGCGAAGCTCGCCTCCTACTGCCTGACCGAGCCCGGCGCGGGGTCCGACGCGGCGGCGCTGGCCACGCGTGCCGAGCGCGAGGGTGACAGCTGGCGCATCAGCGGCAGCAAGGCCTTCATCTCCGGCGCGGGCAGCACCGATCTGCTGGTACTGATGGCGCGCACGGGTGAGCCCGGTTCGGGCGCGGCCGGCATCAGCGCCTTTGCAGTTCCGGCCGATCTTCCCGGCATCAGCTACGGCAAGAAGGAAGAGAAGATGGGCTGGAACAGCCAGCCCACGCGCGTGATCCATTTCGACAACGTGCTGCTGCCCGCGCGCAACCTGCTGGGCCGCGAGGGCGAAGGCTTCAAGATCGCCATGAAGGGCCTGGACGGCGGGCGCATCAACATCGCCTGCTGCTCGGTGGGCGCGGCCCAGGGGGCGCTAGCCCAGGCGCAGGCGCATCTGCATGCGCGGCGCCAGTTCGGCAAGAGCCTGGCGAGCTTCCAGGCGCTGCAGTTCAAGCTGGCCGACATGGTGACCGAGCTGGTGGCCGCGCGCCAGATGGTGCGGCTGGCAGCGGCCAAACTGGACGCCGGCGCGCGCGATGCCTCGACCTACTGCGCCATGGCCAAGCGCTTTGCCACCGATGCCGGCTTCATGGTCTGCAACGAGGCGCTGCAGCTGCATGGCGGCTATGGCTACATCCGCGAATACCCGCTCGAGCGGCTGATGCGCGACGCGCGCGTGCACCAGATCCTCGAGGGCACCAACGAGATCATGCGCGTGATCATCGCGCGGCGCATGCTCGACGCCGACGCCCCCGATGCCATCCGCTGAGCGCCAATTTCATCGACAACAACAGGAGACAACATGCAAATCGCCTTCATCGGTCTGGGCCACATGGGCGGCCCGATGGCCGTCAACCTGCAAAAGGCCGGCCACGGCGTCGCGGCCTTCGATCTGTCACAGCCCGCCTGCGCGAGGTTCGCGGCTGCGGGCCTTCGGATTGCTGCCAGCGCGCGGGACGCCGTGCAGGGCGCGGAGATCGTGATCAGCATGCTGCCGGCGAGCCGGCATGTGCAGACGCTGTATCTGGGCGAGGCTGGCGAAGGCGGACTGCTGACGCACATCGCGCCGGGCACGCTGGTCATCGATTCCTCCACGATTGCCGCCGCCACGAGCCAGCAGGTGGCGCGCGCGGCCGAGGCCGCGGGCATCGATTTCATCGACGCGCCGGTCTCGGGCGGCACGGGCGGCGCCGTTGCCGGCACATTGACCTTCATGGTCGGCGCCAGCCCGGAGCAGCTCGAGCGCGCGCGACCGGTGCTCGAGAAGATGGGCAGCAATATCTTCCACGCCGGCGCCGTGGGCGCGGGGCAGACGGCCAAGATCTGCAACAACATGCTGCTCGGCATCCTGATGATCGGCACCAGCGAGGCCATTGCCCTGGGCGTGGCCAACGGGCTCGATCCCCAGGTGCTGTCGGAGATCATGCGGCGCAGTTCGGGCGGCAACTGGGCGCTGGAGAAATACAACCCCTGGCCCGGCGTGCAGGAGAACGCGCCCAGCAGCAAAGGCTATGCAGGCGGATTCGGCACCGACCTGATGCTCAAGGACCTGGGTTTGGCGCAGGAAAGCGCGGGTGCCGTGCAGGCCAGCACGCCGCTCGGGGGCCTTGCGCGCTCGCTGTATGCCATGCATTCGATGGCCGGCCATGGCGGCCTGGATTTCTCCAGCGTGCTGCAAAGCCTGCAATGGCGCAGCGCCTAGTTTCACCGCCAAAGGCAGGCTGCACAGGGCAAGGCGGCAGGCGGCGCGCCGACAGCGCTGCGCCTGCGCGCGCCGCACAATCGAGCGGCGCGGCTTTGCGCATTGGCCTTGAAAGGGAAACCCCATGAAACACCTCGCACCTTCTGCCATGGGCCCGGCGCTGCGCGCCGCCAGCCTGGGTCTGGCCAGCCTGGCCTTCATCGCTGCCGGCAGCGCGCCAGCCCATGCCGAGACGCCGGCGCAATGGCAGGCCGCACTGCAGCAGACCCGCATCACGCTGGCGCAGGCCATCGACAACGCCGAGGCCGCCGCTGCCGGGCGCGCCATCGATGCCCAGCTGGAGATAGACGAAGGCGCGCCCCGCTTCGAAGTCGAGCTCATCACGCCCCAGGGGGCGCATACCGAAGTGCATGTCGATGCCGGAACCGGCGCGGTGCTGCGCCAGCAGGACAAGGGGCCGGCTTCGACAAAGGACCGGCAGCGGCTCGAAGGCAGCAGGATCACGCTTCAGCAGGCCATCGACGCCGCGCTGCGCCACACGCCCGGCACGGCGGTGGACGCCGACTTCGGCAACGACTGGGGCCGCAGCGTGATTTCCGTCGACGTGCTCACGCCCACGGGCCAGCGCATGGAAGTCAAGCTCAACCCCGCCAATGGCGCATTGATAGGCGCCAAAGCCGACTGAACGCGCTGCGCGATCGCTTGCCCGCGCCCACCATACACGCCAGAATGGGCCATTCCCATTCTGGAGCACATGCCATGGCGATTCCCCACGCTTTGCCCGCACAGGCCATCGACGTCCAACCCTTCGGGCCGCGGCTGGCCGGCGAGAAGAGCGTGGCCCTGTTCAAGTCGGATGACCTGGAGGTGATCCGCATGGTGCTGCCCGCGGGCAAGCGCATGCCCGAGCACAGCGTGGCGGGCGGCATCGTGCTGCACTGCATCGAAGGCCGGCTGCAGGTCGAGATCGATGACACGGCGCATGCGCTGGCCGCGGGCCAGCTGCTGCACCTGCCGGGCAACGTGGCGCATGCGGTCTGCGCGCTCGAGGACTCATCGGCGCTGCTGACGCTGGTGGTGCGCCGCAACGACGCGGACTAGCGCGGCTGACGGCCCAGCACCTGGGTGAAGAGATCCCAGGACAGGGTGTCGTCCACCATCGGCACCGCCACGCGCAGCATGCGGCTGGGCGCGGATTGCGGCGAAAACAGCATGCCCGGCGCCAGCAGCAGGCCCAGCGCAATGGCCTCGCGCGCCAGCTGCTCGGAGTCGCGCCCGCAATCCGCCCACACGAACATGCCGGCGGGCGGCCGGTGCTCGATCCTGCAGCCCAGTTGCTCGAGCTGGTCCAGGCAGCGGTTGCGCGTCGCGTCGACGCGCTCGCGCAGCCGGCCCACATGGCGCCGGTACTGCCCCTCGGCCAGGATGCGGTGCACCACCTGCTCGCCAAGCTCCGGCGAGGTCGGGCAGGCCAGCAGCTTGGACTCCACGAGCTGGCGCATCAGCGGCGCCGCGCCCGCGACATAGCCCACACGCAGGCCGCCGCCCAGCGTCTTGGCGTAGCCGCCGATCAGCAGCACGCGCCGCAGTCGATCGAGCGCCGCGAGCCGTACCGGCACCCCGGGGTGGAAGTCGGCGAAGGTATCGTCCTCTATCAGCAGGAAATCCAGGCGCTCGGCAACGCGCAGCACCTCATGCGCGATCCCCGCCGACAGGCTCGAGCCCGTGGGGTTGTGCACGGCCGAGTTGACGATGAAGACGCGCGGCCGGTGGCGCTCGGCCAGCCGCGCCAGCGCCTCCACATCCGGCCCGTCGGCGCGGCGCGGCACGCCCACCACCTGCAGCCCCTGGGCCCGCAGCAGGCCGCAGACCACGTACCAGCCCGGGTCCTCGACGAAGACCGTGTCGCCCGGGCGCAGCAGGCTGCGCACCACCAGGTCCAGCCCCTGGGTCGCCCCGGAGACGGTCATCAACTGCGTGTCCGGATGGACCGGCACGTCCTGGGACTGCAGCATGGTGGCGATCTGCTGGCGCAGCGGCCGGTAGCCATGCAGCGTGCCATAGCTCAGCAGCGTGGAGCTTGCGGTGCGGCCCACGCTGCGAATGGCCGCCCCCACCAGCTCGATGTCCAGCCAGGCCGGTGGCAGCACGCCTGCGGCCGCGTTGTGCGCGCCGCGCCCCGGCGCGCTGAACATGCTGCCCATCAGGAACAGCGCATCGAAGGCCGCCGGCGCCACTGGCGTACTGGGCGCCGTCGGAATGCTGCCGGACGGGGCCATCGGCGGCGCGCAGACGAAGAAGCCCGCGCCTGCGCGCGAGCGCACCAGGCCCTGGGCTTCGAGCTGGCCGTAGGCCTGCACCACCGTGCAGCGGCTCACGCCCGCCGCATCGGCCATCGCCCGCACCGAAGGCAGGCGCATGCCCGGACGCAGGCCCTGGTTGCGGATCAGTCCGGTGACATGCGCGGTCAACTGCTCGACCAATGACAGCTGCGTGCCGCGCAGAGGCCGCCAGCCCTGCGCAAACGCGTCCTCCATTGCGACCGCTGCGGGCGTCGGCGCATGCTCCGTGGCATCAGGCGTCATGGTGATCCGTGCAGGCCAGTTCGGCCAGATTATTGAACAACTGTATTGATATTGAAGTGTCAATAGTCAATAGCATGACATGCATCGGCCCGTTTGACTAGACAGGCCGCCCCTTCAACCCGTCAGGAGCCCGCATGCATCCGTCTTCCTTCTATCCACTGCTGATCTACACCTTCGTCTACTCGATCACGCCCGGCCCGAACAACATCCTGCTGGCGGCGTCGGGTGCCGCCTTCGGCTACCGGCGCAGCCTGCCGCACATGCTTGGCGTCAGCCTGGGAGCGGCGCTGATGCTGATCGTCGTCGGCTGCGGCCTGTGTGCGACGTTCACCCGGATGCCGCTGCTGCACACCGTGCTGCGCTACGGGGCCGCCCTGTATCTGCTGCGCCTTGCATGGTGCATCGCGCACACGGGAACCGAGGGCGGGAATGAGGTGCTTCCCCAGCCGATGCGCTTCTGGCAGGGACTGGCGCTGCAGTGGATCAACCCCAAGACCTGGATGATGGCCGTGGGCGTGGTGGCCGCCTACACGCCGCGCGAGGGCTACTTCACGCAGCTGCTGCTGGCCGGTGCGCTGCTGGCGCTGGTCAGCTTTCCCAGCATCAGCATGTGGACGCTGTTCGGCCAGTGGGTGGCGCGCATGCTGCGCTCGGGCGCGGCCCGCCGGCGCTTCAACCGGCTGATGGCCGGGCTGCTGCTGCTGTCGCTCTACCCCTTTGTCGCCGAGCTGTGGAAAGACCTGGCCTAGGCAGATGCCACCTGCTGCGCCAGCCGCGCGATGCCGGCGTCGCTCAGGTCGTCGCAGCCAATGCGCGTGCGCTCGGCCCAGCGGCGGAAGTGCCGCGCCTGCGAGCGCTCGTACTGCGGGTCGTAATGCAGCGCCATCAGTTCGGCGAACAATGGCTCGAGCGCGCTTTCGCCGGCCCAGCTCTGCCAGCGCGCGATGGTGGCATTGCCTTGCAGCTCCTTGAGGCGGCCGAGCTGCTGCGACAGCGCCGGCGCATCGTCTCCCAGGTAGGCATAGTCACGCAGCAGGTAGGCCAGCCGGGCCTCGGGCGAGGCCTCGATCTCGATGCAGGGGGCATCGCGCATGCGCTCGACCAGCGCCAGCGGCAGCGCGATGCGGCCGATGCGCGGACTCTCGCCTTCGATATAGACGGGCCGTTTCGGGTCCAACCGCTCGAGCTGGTCGGCCAACTGGGTCTCGAAGGCTTTCTGCGAAGGCTGCTCGATGCCCGGCAAATGCCCCAGCAGCGACCCCTTGTGGCGCGCATGGCCCTCCAGATCGAGCACCTGCTCGCCCTGCGCCGCCAGCGCATGCAGCACGCGTGTCTTGGCGCTGCCGGTGGCGCCGCAGAGCACGCGCAACTGGAGCTGCGGCACGAGGGTCTCGAGCTGGGCCATGACATGCTGGCGGAAATACTTGTAGCCGCCGGCGAGCTGCTGCGCATCCCAGCCCACGAGCCGCAGCCAGGTGACCATCGAGCCGCTGCGCAGGCCGCCGCGCCAGCAGTAGACCAGCGGCTTCCAGTTCGCGGGCTTGTCGGCAAAGGTCTCGCGCATGTGGCGCGCGAGGTTGGCCGAGACCATGGCCGCGCCCAGGCGCCTGGCTTCGAAGGGGCTGACCTGCTTGTAGAGGGTGCCGATGGTGGCGCGCTCCTCGTCGTCGAGCACCGGGCAGTTGATGGCGCCGGGAATGTGGTCGAGCGCGAACTCGGCGGGCGAGCGGGCGTCGACCAGCGTGTCGAACTGGTGCTTGTCGGTGATGCGGACGGGCGGGCGAGGAGACACGGCGAGGCTTTCTGCAGGCGGGTGGGCGTTGCGCGATCGAGCCTCGATACGAGCGCAGCGCCGGGGTGGCGCAGGCAGGGCCATGGCGTGGCCCCGCTGCGGGGGCGGCCATTGTCGCACCGCATGCCGGGCATTGCACAAAGGCTTAGCATTCATCCGCATGCCTTTTCCGGCCATCGATTACCCATTCGCCCACGCCATGCCCTCCTCCCCCGCTCCCGTGCTGCATTACATCTTCGATCCACTGTGCGGCTGGTGCTATGCCGCCGCTCCGCTGCTGGCCGCCGCGCGCGCGCTGCCGGGGCTGGCGGTGCAGTGGCATGCGGGCGGCATGCTCAGCGGCGCGGCCCGGCGCACCATCACGCGCGAGTGGCGCGCCCATGTGATACCGCACGACGAGCGCATCGCGGCGCTCACCGGCCAGCCTTTTGGCGACGCCTATTACAACGGCCTGCTCAACCAGGTGGGCGCGACGCTGGACTCCACGCCGCCGATCGCCGCCATGCTGGCGGCCGAAGCCATGGACGGCCGCGGGCTCGATCTGCTGGCGCGCGCGCAGACCGCGCACTATGTCGAGGGCCAGCAGATTTCCACGCTGGGCGTGCTGCAGTCGCTGGCGGGCGAGCTCGGGCTCGACATCCGCACCTTCACCGCGCATTGCCAGGAGGTGCTGGCGGACACGGTGCAAAGCCATATCCAGGAAAGCCGCGAATGGCTGCAGGCTTCGGGCGGCCAGGGCTTTCCGACCTTCGTGCTGGAATTCACCGACCGATCCAGTGGCCAACGCGTAGCCCAGCGGGTCGATATCGGTCCCTGGCTGGGCAACCCGGCGGGCTGGGCGGAGCATTTGCAGCAAGGGCTGGAGCGGGCGGCGGGTGCGCTGCCTCGGGACTGAGAAAGCGGGCGCCGGCCTGGTCGCGGGGCAAGGCGGCCCTGCGCCATGCGATGAGAAAAATTCTCATTACAATTTCGGGTTCCGCACTTTTATCCACTTCACGTCGGGCCGCGCGCCCCGGCCCTTCCAGATATGCACAAACTGCTGTTGATTGCCGCCCTCGTTGCCGCTCCCGTGGCTGCCCCGCTGGCCCAGCCCGCCACCCCCGCCACCGCGCCCGCTGCAGCGCAGCAGTCCGCGCTGAGCGCCAACCAGGTCGCGGCGCACTATGCCCAGCTGGTCCACGCGGGCTACAGCGATTCGCTGCAATCGGCGCAGGCCATGCAAAAGGCCATCGACCGGCTGCTGGCAAAGCCCAGCGCCGACACGCTGGCCGCGGCGCGCAAGGCCTGGCTGCAGGCGCGCGACTACTACGGCCAGACCGAGGCCTTCCGTTTCTACGACGGCCCCATCGACAGCGAAGACGGTCCGGAAGCGCGCATGAACGCCTGGCCCATGGACGAATCCTATGTCGACTACGTGCAGGGCAACGACAAGGCCGGCATCATCAACGACCGCCAGCAGGCGATCACCGCCGAGGCGCTGTCCGAGCTGAACGAAAAGGATGGCGAGGAGAACATCGCCACCGGCTGGCACGCCATCGAATTCCTGCTCTGGGGCCAGGACCTGAGCGCCACCGGACCGGGCGCGCGCCCGCACACCGATTTCGTCGATGGCAGGAAGCCCAACGCCGACCGCCGCCGCCAGTACCTGAAGGTGATCACCGATCTGCTCATCGAGGACCTGCGCAGCGTGCAGGCCGCCTGGGCGCCTAACGTGGCCGGCAACTACCGCGCCGAGTTCGTCAATGGCGGCAACGAGTCGATCCGCCGCATCTTCGTCGGCCTGGGCTCGCTGTCGCGCGGCGAACTCGCGGGCGAACGCCTGGAAGTAGCGCTGGCCAGCCAGGACCAGGAAGACGAGCACTCGTGCTTCTCCGACAACACCCACAACGATGCGATCGCCAACGCCAAGGGCATCGAGAACGTCTGGCTCGGCGAATACAAGCGCCTCGACGGCTCGATGCTGCGCGGCCCGGGCGTGCGCGCTCTGGTGGCGCAAAAGGACGCAGCGCTGGCCGAGGAAACCACGCGCCACATCCGCGCCTCGGTGGCCGCGGCGCAGCAGATCCCCGCGCCCTTCGACCAGGCCATCCAGGGCGAACGCTCGGCGCCTGCGCGCGCCAGGATCCAGGCCGTCATCGACCACCTGATCGAGCAGAGCAAGGACCTCGCGGCCTCGGCCCAGGCCGTGGGCATCGAGCGCCTGAACATCGTGCAACCCAAGTAAGCACCCAGCATGAAGAAATCCACCGGCGGGCTGCTATTGGCCTGCAGCCTGGCAGCGGCCCTGGCCGCGCAGGTTCTGGCGCAACCCAAGACCGAAGCGGCTGCCGCCACCGCAGCGGCGCCAATCGCTGCCACGCCGGCGGAGCACCTGCCCGGCGGCAACACCACGGTGTATGCCACCGGGCGCAACGCCTTCTCCTTTCCCGCCGCCAACCTCAGCGATGCCGAGCGCACGCGCTTCGTCATCGGCAATTCCTTCTTCAAGCGCAACTGGGTGCAGGCGCCGGCGTCGACCACGGCGCGCGACGGCCTGGGCCCGCACTTCCTGGCGCGCTCGTGCGGCGGCTGCCACGTGCAGGACGGCCGCGCGCAGCCGCCCGACTTCCACAACGGCCTGGCGCCGCGCAACGTGGCCGGGCTGCTGATGCGCGTTTCGGTGCCCGGCAAGAATCCGCTGGGCGGGCCGGCGCTCGAGCCCACCTATGGAGACCAGCTCAACGACCAGGCCGTCGACGGCGTGCGCGCCGAGGGCCGGCTGCACATCCGCTACGAGACCATCAAGGGCAAGTTCGCCGACGGCACGCCCTACGAACTGGAGAAACCCATCTATTCAGTGCGCGAGCTGGGCTATGGTCCGCTGGCGCCCGACGCGCAGTTCAGCCCGCGCATCGCGCCGCAGGTGATCGGCCTGGGCCTGCTCGAAGCCATTCCCGCGGCCGAACTCGAGGCCAACGCGCGCGCGCAGGAGGCTGCGGGCGGCCCGGTGCGCGGCAAGGTCAACCTGGTCTGGGACAGCTATGCCAATGCCATGCTGCCCGGTCGCTTCGGCTGGAAGGCCAATGTCGCCAGCCTGGCGCACCAGACGGCTTCGGCGTTCCAGGGTGACATCGGCATCACCTCGCGGCTGTTCCCCAACGAATCCTGCACCGCTCCCCAGAAGGACTGCCTGGAAGCGCCGCGCGGCGCCAAGGGCCAGGCCGTGGAGATCGACGACAAGACGCTGGACGATGTGATCTTCTACCAGAGCACCCTGGCGCCGCCGGCGCGCCGCGACCCCACCGATCCGCAGGTGCTGCAGGGCCAGAAGATCTTCGAGCGCGCGCAGTGCGCGGCCTGCCACCGCCCCAGCTATGTCACCGGCGAGCCGCTTTTTCCGCGCCTGAGCAGCCCGGCGCTGTCGGGGCAGGTCATCTTTCCCTACACCGACATGCTGCTGCACGACATGGGCCCCGATCTGGCCGACGGCCGGCCCGACTTCCTGGCCGACGGCAACCAGTGGCGCACGCCGCCGCTGTGGGGCCTGGGGCTGATCAAGGCCGTCAACGGCCACAGCCGGCTGCTGCACGACGGCCGCGCGCGCGACATGCTCGAAGCCGTGCTCTGGCACGGCGGCGAGGCCAGCGCCTCGCGCGACGCGGTGCTGCAACTCAATGCGCAGGAGCGCGACGCGCTGGTGCGCTTTCTCGAATCGCTTTGAACCGCAATCCCATGAACCACAAGCTGCATACCGCCCTCCGCCCGCTGGCCTGGGCCTGCACCTCGCTGGCCCTCGCGGCCGCCACGCTTGCGCCCGCCGCGGCGCAGGGCATCCCTGCGGCCTATGCCGAGGTGGCGCTGCCCTTCTACACTCCCGTGCACCTGAGCGCCGGGCTCACCAGCCAGTGGTACAACGCCAACGCCGCCGCGTTTGCCGGCAGCGCCCAGGCACTGGTCGAAGGCTGGCAGCAGTACTGCGCGGGCCAGGGTTCGATCGGCGCCGTGCAGCAGCGCTGGCGCGCCGCCGCCACCGACTGGGAGCGGCTGTCGGCGGTCGCCCTGGGGCCGCTGGTCGAACGCCGCTCGATGCGTCTGCTGGACTTCCAGCCGCTGCGTCCGGCGGCCGTGCGCAAGGCCATCGCCACCGCCCCCACGGACCTGCGCGGCATGGAGCGCGTGGGTGCGCCGGCCAAGGGTTTCCCGGCGCTGGAATGGCTGCTGTGGACCGAACCGGCGGCGCCCAACACGCCCGCCTGCAGCTACGCGCTGATGGCAGCGCGCGAAGTCCAGTCGGAAGCGCAGGCGCTGCAGCAGGCCTTTACCCGGCTGGCGCAAACGCCCTGGGACGAGGAGGACTCCACAGCCGCGCCGACGCTGATGGCCGAGTTCATCAACCAGTGGATCGGCGGACTCGAGCGCCTGCGCTGGGCACAGATGGAAAAGCCGGTGCGCAGCCAGGGCAAGTCCGCAGCCCCCGACTTCGCGCGCAGCGCCAGCCAGACCAGCCTGCAATCATGGCGCGCGCAATGGGCGGCGCTGCAGGCGCTGGCGGTGCACCGCGCGGGTGCCGTGCCCGTGCCGGGCAAGGATATCGTGCCCATCGAACTCTATCTGCGCGGCCGCGGGCTCAACGATCTGGCCCAGCAGTGGGTCGATGCAGTGCAGGCCGCGGACCAGGCGATGGCGCAGCTGGCCTCGACCGACAGCGAGGCGGTGCTGAAGGCGGTGCGTGCGCTGAATCAGGTCAAGCAGCAGATGCAGGACCAGGTGGCGCCGGCGCTTGAAGTCAATATCGGCTTTTCCGACGCCGACGGAGATTGAGCCATGGGTGAATCGATGCACCGCAGGCAGTGGCTGCTGCAGGCACTGGGCTGGTCGATGCTGCCAGCGTTCCCGCTGGCCGCGAGCGCGCAGATCCGCGCCGACAATTCAACATTGCCCCGCTTCATTGCCGCCTGGCAAGCCAGCGGCCAGCAGCATATCGGCCAGCTGGCCTGGTCAAGCGCTACCGCCAGCAAGCCGCAACTGCGCCCGCTGCACACCCTGGAAGTGCCCACGCGCGCCCATGCCCTGCTGCAGGAGCCATCGGGCGCGATCGTCTCCGTGGCGCGCCGGCCCGGCGACTGGCTGGTGCGCTGGCATCCCGGCCAGGAGCCGCAGTGGCTGTGGATCGAAGCCGACCGCGTCTTCAACGGCCATGTGCTGGCCAGTGCCGACGGGCGCCACATCTACACCACCGAAACCGATCTCGCCGACAGCCAGGGCCTGATCGGCGTGCGCGACGCACGCAGCCTGGAGAAGGTGGCCGAATGGCGCACCGGCGGCATGGACCCGCACCAGCTGCTGCTCGACGGCGACGGCAGCCTGATCGTGGCCAATGGCGGCATTCCGACCCAGCCCGAGACCGGCCGGCGCAAGCTGCGTCTGGACCACATGGACTCCTCTGTGGTACGCCTCGCGCCGCAATCGCAGGGCGAAACGCTGGGCCTGTGGAAGCTGGACGATCCGCGCCTGAGCCTGCGCCATCTGGCCTGGGGCAAGGCGCTGCGCCCGGGCGCGGCGCGGCGCTGGCTCGGCGTGGCGCTGCAGGCCGAGCACGATGATGCCGAAGCCAAGCGCCAGGCGCCGGTGCTGGCGGTGTTCGACGGCGAGGCGCTGCGCGCGGTGCCGGCGCCGCAAGCGCTCAATGGCTATGGCGGCGATATCGCCTTCACCGGCCGCGGCTTTGCCGTCAGCTGCCCGCGCGTCGATGGCGTGGCGCTGTTCGGCCCCGGTGCGCCGGGGGCGCAGATTGCCTGGCAAGGGCTGCATGCGCTGCCGGGCGCCTACGCGCTGGCGGCGTCGCCCACGGGCCCGCAGCTGTGGGTCGGTGGTGGCGATCAGGCCGAAGGGCTCGACGCTGCAGGGCAGCTTGCAAGCCTGGCACCCGCCGAACTGGGTACGATCCAGTTGGACAACCACTGGCTGCGCGCGCAGCACGGCTGAAGCACAGTGCGACTGGCGCGCCGCCTGTCGCGCCAGATCAGCCGGACTGCAATGGCGCAGGCTCCTACAGCGGCCGGGAGTACCGGATGACGTCGGCAACAGGATGAAAAGCGGACACTTGCAGGATCACATTCCCTGCATAGCCGGTCATGGACTTCCAACACGCATCGCCACTTCCACCCTGCGCCATTTCCTTGCAAGGCCTGGACACGCACATTGCCACGGGCCTGGGGGCATGGCAAACCCAGTCCCAGGTCGCACTGCGCGACTTCGCTCCCGGTTCGGTGGCTGTCAGCCAGACGGCCGGTGCGCCGATGCATATGCATGAATGGCATGTGCGCAGCACCCCTATGCCACAGTGGTCCTAGGCGTATGTCGCCACTTGCAGCAGCTTGTCACTCCGCAGTTTCGGAATTCAGAGAAAGTGATCGCCTGGTGGGCATCGGCGTGCACGTGGAGTCGCCGGCCCACTGAAGCGGCGTCAGGCGCAGGCCCTGCCCAGGCTGTCGCCTCTCCCCATCAATCCTTGATATTGGCGAATTTCACCAGCTCCGCATACTTCTTTCCATCCTGCTGGATGACGGCGGAGATATCCTCGTTGCCCGTCGCAGGCACCAGGCCGCCGTCCTCGAGCCGGCGGCGGTAGGCCGGATCCTGCAGCCGGGCGCGCAGGGCAATGCGCAGCCGCTCGGCAATCTCCTCCGTCAGGCCGCGCGGCGCGGCCAGCGAGAGCCATCCGGTCAATTCGTAGCCGGAAAGCGCGGGATGCTCGGCAATGGCCGGCACATTGGGCGCCGCCGGGCTGCGCTTCGCCGATGTGACACCCAATGCCACCAGGCGGCCATTGGCGACAAAGGAATTGGCGGCCGTGGTCGTGATCATCGCGAAGTCCAGATTTCCACCCACCAGATCGGTCAGCAGCGGCGCGGTGCCGCGGTAGGGGATATGGCTCATGAAAAGGTTGCCGCGCTTTTTCAGCAGCTCGCCGGCGAAATGCAGCGTGGAGCCCACGCCCGAGCTGCCGTAGCTGTATTTGCCCGGGTGCTTCCTCACCAGCGCCAGGAACTCGTCCATGTTCCTCACGCCCAGCTTGGGGCTGGCGACGAACAGCACCGGCGAATCGCACACCATGCCGATATGGGTGAAGCCTTTGACGGGATCGTATTTCTGCGCCGGGTTGACATGCGCCGTGGCGCAGAACTCGTTGCTCGAGCCGACCATCAGCGTGTAGCCGTCGGCCGGCGCCTGCGACACGCGCTGCGCGGCAATGACGCCGGCCGCTCCGGAGACGTTTTCCACGGTGACGATCGCGCCCGGCAGCTTGGCTGCGAGGTAATCGGCCGTCGCGCGGCAGGCGAGATCCACGGAGCCGCCGGGCGCATAGCCCACCACCATGTTGATGGGCCGGCCCGCGGGCCACGCGGTCTGGGCATGCAGGGCCAGGGGACTGGCAGCCAGGGCGCCAAGCAGGGTGCGTCGTGTGAGGTTCATGGGGTCACCAAGGAAGAAAGGGATCAGGCGGCAGGCGCGAGGAAGCTCCGCACCAGCTGCACCCAGTAGCTCGAGGCAATGGGCAGGATCGCGTCGTTGAAGTCGTAGCCGGGGTTGTGCACCATGCAGCCGCCGGTGCTGTGATGGCCGCCCTCGCCGTTGCCGACGATCAGGTAGCAGCCGGGCACCTGCTCCAGCATGAAGGAGAAATCCTCGCTGCCGGTGAGCGGCTGCATGTCCGGGATCAAGGCCTCCTCGCCCAGCCAGTCGGCGGCCACGCTGCGCGCAAGCTCCGTGGCGGCGTGGTCGTTGATCAGCGCCGGATAGCGCCAGTGGTAGTCGACTTCCGCACGCACCCCGAGCGTCACGGCCTGCGCCTGGACCACCTCGGTGATGCGCTCGCGCAGCCGCTGGCGCACCTCGGGGCGGTAGGCGCGCACCGTCAGGCGCATCTGCACGCTATCGGGGATCACGTTCGGGGCATTGCCGCCGTGGATCGCGCCCACGCTCACCACCGCCATCTCGCGTGGGTCGGTGTTCCTGGAAACGATGGTCTGCAGCGCCACCACGATATAGGCCGCGGCCACGACCGGGTCGGCCGCCTGGTGCGGCGCAGAGCCATGCCCGCCCTGGCCCTGCACGGTCACCGTCACGGAGTCGGAAGACGCCATGAACGAGCCGCCGAGAAAGCCGAACCTGCCCACCGGGAAACCCGGCATGTTGTGCAGCGCGAAGACCATGTCGCAGGGGAATTTCTCGAACAGGCCGTCCTCGACCATATGCCGGCCGCCGCCAAGCCCTTCCTCTGCGGGCTGGAAGATCAAATGCACGGTGCCGTCGAAATCCGTCGACTGGGCGATCACGCGCGCAGCGGACAGCAGAATGGCGGTATGGCCGTCATGGCCGCATGCATGCATCTTGCCCGCATTACGGCTGGCATAGGGCAGGCCCGTTTCCTCGTGGACCGGCAGCGCATCCATATCGGCGCGGATGCCAATGGCACGCGGGCTCGTGCCGCGCTTCAGCGTCCCGACGACACCGGTGCCGCCAAGCCCGCGGTGCACGCTGAAGCCCCAGCGGGCCAGATTCTCAGCGACCAGATCGGCGGTGCGGAACTCCTCGAAAGCCAGCTCCGGGTGGGCATGGATGTCATGGCGCAAGCGCACCATCTCGGCGGCGGTGTCTTGGATGGCCGGCAGGACTTTGTCTGCCAGTGCGAATTCAGGTAGGGGATGCATGTTTTAAGTGTATGCATCGATGCTTGTTTGCTATAGATAGGCAAAGCCGTTCAATGACAGGAACCACCATTCAGTTGTCTACCGCGGTGATAAGGTCGCCTCATGACACTCACTCAATTGCGCTATCTGGTGGCGCTGGGCGCCGAAGGCAGCATCCGGGCCGCAGCGCGCTCGCTGGGCCTGGCGCAGGCCACGGTCACGCAGGGGCTGGGGGAACTGCAGGCTGGCACCGGAGTCATGCTGCTCGAGCGCCGGGGCCGCGGCGTGCAGTTCACGGCGGCCGGCAAGGAACTGCTGGAGCAGGCCAGGAGCATCGTCGGGCAGGTGGGCCGGGCGCAGGAAAACCTGGAGCGCCACCGGCAGGCCGGCGCCGAGCGCCGGCTGGCGGTGGGAGTCACGCCCTGGGTCGGCCAAACGCTGCTGGCGCCGGTCGTTTCGGCTTTCAGGAAGGCGCTGCCGCATGTGGGACTGGAATTCGTCGACGGCTTTGCCGCTCTCACCTACCCGCGGCTGCGCGAAGGCACACTGGACCTGATGATCGGCCGCATCGGCCCGGCGCACACCATGCAGGGGCTGCAGGCCGAAGCGCTGTTCCGCTACGAGATGACGGTGGTGGCGCGGGCGCAGCATCCCCAGGCCCACGCGCGCTCGCTGGCGCAGCTGCTGCAAAGCGACTGGATACTCAGCCACGGCCAGCTGGAAAACGAAAGCGTCATGCAGGACCTGTTTGGCAAGCATGGCCTGACACCGCCGCACGAGCGCATCCAGCTGGCGCATTCGGGCTGGCTGGCGCTGTCGCTGATGAAGCGTGTGGACATGTTGAGCTTCTGGCCCTGGCCGCTGCTGGAAACCGAGAACTTCAATGGCGACTTCATTGCGTTGAACCTGCAGGAGCGCTTCGCACACCACGAGGTGGGCATCGTGCGGCGCGCGCACGAGTCGGCCAGCCATGCCGCCGCGCTGTTCATCGATCTTTTCAGGCAGCAGGTGCGCCAGGCGGCGCTCAGCACCGATCCGGCGTGGAAGCGCTTTTTCTATACGCTCGACTGGCTGCCCGGCGAGAATTGAAAGCGCGCAAAGGCGCGGTCTCCTACGCTACCCGGCAGGCGAGGACGACGGCTCCTGTGTGAGAAGCCATGGACATTTGCTTGTCTTTATCTCACTTTCACACAACATGAACGCCAAAACGCCCACGTCGCCTGTGCCGCCCTACCCGCATCCCGCCGGCGGCTGGGGATCCGTGAAGGCGCTGGGCATCAGCCTCATGCGCGACGGCGCGCCGCTGGCGACCGCCAGTGCATTGCGCAAGCAGAACAAGCCAGGTGGCTTTGCCTGCGTGGGCTGTGCGTGGGCCAAGCCGGCGAAACCCCATCTGGCCGAGTTCTGCGAGAACGGCGCCAAGGCCACGGCCTGGGAGCTGACCGACAAGCGCGCCACACCCGAATTCTTCGCCAGGCACTCGCTGGCCGAGCTGCGCGGCTGGAGCGAGCTGGAGCTCGAGGGTGCGGGGCGACTCACCGAGCCGCTGCGCTACGACGCGGACAGCGACCGCTACCTGCCCGTGAGCTGGGACGAAGCCATTGCCGGCATCGGCCGGGCGCTGGCCGCGCAACGCGCCGCCGACCCGCGTGCCACGGTGTTCTACGCCTCGGGCCGTGCCTCGCTGGAGGCCAGTTACATGTACCAGCTGCTGGCGCGCCTGTATGGCAACAACAACCTGCCCGACAGCTCCAACATGTGCCACGAGAGCACCTCGGTGGCGCTGCCCGAGACCATTGGCGTGCCCGTGGGCACGGTGCGGCTCGACGACTTCGAACAGACGGATGCCATCTTCTTCTTCGGCCAGAACGTCGGCGTGAGCAGCCCGCGCATGCTGCACCAGCTGCAGGAGGCACGCCAGCGCGGCGTGCCCATCGTCACCTTCAATCCGCTCAAGGAAGTGGGCCTGGTGCATTTCGCCAATCCGCAGTCGCCCGCGCAGATGCTCACGCCGGGCGAGACCACCATCAGCACCCAGTACCTGCAGGTGCGCAACGGCGGCGACCTCGCCGCCCTCACCGGCCTGTGCAAATGGCTGATCGAAGCTGACGACATCGCGCAGGCCCGGGGCGGCGCGCGCGTGCTGGACGCGGCCTTCATCGCGGAACATACGCAGGGTTTCGGGGCCTTTGCGCAAGCCATGCGCGCCGCCGACTGGAGCGCCATCGAGCGCGGAAGCGGCCTGCCGCGCGACGCGCTCGAGCGCGCTGCAAAGACCTATGCCCATGCCACGGCGGTGTTGGGCATCTATGGCATGGGCCTGACCCAGCACCGCGAAGGCGTGGCCAACGTCCAGATGCTGAGCAATCTGCTGCTGCTGCGCGGCAACATCGGCCGGCCCGGCGCGGGCATCTGCCCGGTGCGCGGCCACTCCAACGTCCAGGGCCAGCGCAGCGTGGGCATCACCGAGAAGCCCGAGCTGGCGCCGCTCGACAGGCTGGCCGAGCTCTATGCCTTCGAGCCGCCGCGCGAGAGGGGCCGCGACACGGTCGCCACCTGCGAGGGCGTGATCGACGGCTCGGTGCGTGCCTTCGTCGGCCTGGGCGGCAACTTCCTGCGCGCCGCGCCGGACAGCCAGCGCCTGGCGGCTGCCTGGGCCGGCCTGGATCTCACGGTGCATGTGGCCACGCGGCTGAACTTCACGCATGTGGTGCCAGGGCGCGAATCCTATCTGCTGCCCTGCCTTGGCCGCATCGAAATAGACCAACAGGCCGGTGGCGCGCAGACCGTCGCGGTGGAGGATTCCACCGGGTGCTTCCATGCCTCCGATGGCGTGGCCGAGCCTGCCGTGCCCACCCTGCGCTCCGAGGCCGCGATCGTCGCCGCCATCGCCCAGGCCTGCCTGCCACCCAACCCACGGGTGCCATGGAACGACTGGGTAGCCGACTACGCCAAGGTGCGCGACGCCATCGAAGCCACCTGGCCCGATGTGTTCCAGGGCTTCAACCAGCGCTTTCGCGACCCCGGCGGCCTGCCCAAACCCAACGCGGCGCGCGAACGCAGGTGGGAAACCGACAGCGGCAAGGCGCAATTCATCGTGCCGCCACCCACCGAGCACGAGAGCGATCCCAGCGTGCTGCGGCTGATGACGCTGCGCAGCGACGACCAGTTCAACACCAGCATCTACAGCCTCGACGACCGCTTCCGCAACGTCTGGGGCACGCGCCGGGTGCTCTTCATGCATCCCCACGACATGCGCGCGCGCGGCCTGGCCGAAGGCGACATGGCGCACGTGACGACGGTCGCACACGACGGCCACCGGCGCGAGCTGGCAGGCCTGCGCGTGGTGCCCTACGACCTGCCGCGCGGCAGCGTCGGCGGCTATTTTCCCGAGTGCAACCCCTTGCTGCCGCTGCAGCACCATGCGCACGGGAGCCACGTGCCCGCGGCCAAGAACATTCCCGTGCGCGTCAAAAGCGCCGTGGCCTGATCCCCCCGCCCTACGAAAGCCGCCATGAACGAAACCACCGCACCCCGCCAGCCCCTGGCCTACCGTCCGGAGTATGAATCCCTCGAAGACGACGAGGCGCAGACCACCCGGGAACTGATGGAGGCCATGCAGCGCATCAGGGAGACCGTGGCCAGGGACGAAGGGCACGCCTTTCGCAGCGTGCACGCCAAGACGCACGGCATCCTGC
The DNA here is from genome assembly GCF_023634805.2 of Comamonas endophytica. Classification (NCBI taxonomy): domain Bacteria; kingdom Pseudomonadati; phylum Pseudomonadota; class Betaproteobacteria; order Burkholderiales; family Comamonadaceae; genus Comamonas; species Comamonas endophytica. Next base: position 3,482,953 of record NZ_CP106881.1, on the reverse strand, counting down.
ACGGCACGCTGGAGATACTGCCCCTGCCCGACACCTTCGCGCAGGGCCTGTTCGCCAGGCCCGGCACGCATCCCGTGACGCTGCGCATGTCCAGCACGCCCGGCGATCTGCTCGACGACAAGGTCTCGACGCCGCGCGGTGTGGCTCTCAAGATCCTGAAGACCGAAGGCGCGCGCCTGGACCCGGCCGATGGGCTGCAGGAGCAGGATTTCCTGATGGTCAACGGCCCGGTCTTCAACGCGCCGACGGCCAGGAAATTCCTCAAGAGCCTGAAGCTGCTGGCGGCCACCACCGACAAGGCGCCCAACGCCAAGAAGCTGCTGTCGGCCGCGCTGCGCGCCATCGAGACCGTGGTGGAGAAAGCCGGCGGCGAGAGCGCCACGCTCAAGGCCATGGGCGGCCACCCGGCGACGAACCCGCTGGGCGAGACCTATTTCACGCAGGTGCCGCTGCTGATGGGACCCTACATGGCCAAGCTGTCGCTGGCGCCCGCGGCGCCGCAGCTCACCGCGCTGAAGGGTGCGCCCGTGGACCTGTCGCAGAGCACCCACGCGCTGCGTGATGCCGTCAGCAGCTACTTTGCCGCGCAGGGCGGCACTTGGGAGCTGCGCGCGCAGCTGTGCGTGGACCTGCAGCAAATGCCCATCGAGGATGCCTCGGTCGAATGGTCCGAGGGGCTCTCGCCGCATGTGCCCGTAGCGATTCTTACCGTGCCGGCGCAGGCCTCCTGGGACAACGCGCGCTCGCCCGCCGAGGACAACGAATTGTCCTTCAACCCCTGGCGCGGCCTTGAAGCCCATCGGCCGATCGGCTCGATCATGCGCGTGCGCCGCCCGGCCTATCCCGCGGGCGCGGGTTTCAGGCAGCGGTTCAACGCCGGCAGGTCGCCCAAGGCACCCGATCCGGCGGAGTGATCTGCAAGCCATCGGGCAAGCGCCCGATGCCGCAATGCAAAAAGCCCAGCAAAGCTGGGCTTTTTGGGTTCCGGCCGAAGCCGAATCAGGTTGGTTGCGCGAGGAGGATTTGAACCTCCGACCTTTGGGTTATGAGCCCAACGAGCTACCAGACTGCTCCATCGCGCGGTAATTCTTCACGCCGGGGAAGCATCACTGCAAACCCTGCGTCGATGGAGGAATTGTAGCACAGACTTTGCGCAGCTCGCGCCCTGCGCGAAACAAAAAGGCTGTTGGCGCGTTGGCAGGCAAAACTTCTTTCGGCACGCCGCGGCGTGGCATCAATCCATCTGCGCGATCATCACCTCGCCAAACCCGGAGCACGATACCTGGATCGCCCCCTCCATCAGCCGCGCGAAGTCATAGGTCACCTGCTTGCTCAGGATGGCTCTTTCCAGCGAACGGATCACCAGATCGGCGGCCTCGGTCCAGCCCATGTGGCGCAGCATCATCTCCGCCGAGAGGATTTCCGAGCCCGGGTTCACATAGTCCTTGCCCGCATACTTGGGCGCGGTGCCATGGGTGGCTTCGAAACACGCGACCGAATCCGACATGTTGGCGCCAGGCGCGATGCCGATGCCGCCGACCTGTGCCGCCAGCGCATCGGAGATGTAGTCGCCGTTGAGGTTGAGCGTCGCCACCACCGAATACTCCGCCGGGCGCAGCAGGATCTGCTGCAGGAAGGCGTCGGCAATGGAATCCTTGATCACGATGTCCTTGCCGGTCTTCGGATTAGTGAACTTGCACCACGGCCCGCCGTCGATGGGCTGCGCGCCGAACTCCTTCTGCGCCAGCGCATAGGCCCAGTCGCGGAAACCGCCCTCGGTGAACTTCATGATGTTGCCCTTGTGCACGATGGTCACGCTGGGCTTGTCGTTGTCGATGGCGTACTGGATCGCCTTGCGCACCAGCCGCTCGGTGCCCTCGATCGACACCGGCTTGACGCCGATGCCCGAAGTCTCGGGAAAGCGGATCTTCTTGACGCCCATCTCCTGCACCAGGAAATCGATGAGCTTTTTCGCCTTGTCGCTGCAGGCCTCGTATTCGATGCCGGCGTAGATGTCTTCGGAGTTCTCGCGGAAGATCACCATGTTGGTCTTCTCCGGCTCCTTCAGCGGCGAAGGCACGCCCTTGAAGTACTGCACCGGACGCAGGCAGACATAGAGGTCGAGCTCCTGGCGCAGCGCCACGTTGAGCGAGCGGATGCCGCCACCCACGGGCGTGGTGAGCGGCCCCTTGATCGAGACCACATACTCGCGCAGCACCTGCAGCGTCTCGTCGGGCAGCCAGACATCGGGGCCGTAGATGCGCGTGGACTTCTCGCCCGCGAACACCTCCATCCACTGGATCTTCCGGGCTCCGCCATAGGCCTTGGCCACGGCCGCGTCCACCACCTTGAGCATCACCGGCGTGATGTCCTGCCCCGTGCCGTCGCCCTCGATATAGGGAATGATGGGCTCGTCCGGCACGTTCAGCGACATGTCGGCGTTGACCGTGATCTTCTGGCCTCGGGCGGGCACCTGGATATGCTGGTAGCTGGTCATGGGCAAATTTCTCCGGTCATGGGGCTGAGGGCGTTCAGCGGAAATGGCCCGATGATTCTAACGACAGAGCCAAGCCCGTTTGCACCATCTCGGCGCAGGACAGCCGGCCGAATTCCTGCGCTGCAGGGTCGATGAGACTGCGCTAAGCTCGAAGCCGGCGCGCTGCCTCGCACATGCGCCCTCCCCTGCATCGTCCGGACCCTCTAAACCATGCCTGCTTCCACTGCCCGCCTTCCCCTGCTGCGCACGCAGCGCCCGCGCCGCGCGGCGCTTTCCCTTGCCGCCCTGTGCCTGGCGGCATGGCTGGGCGGCGGCGCTTCGGCCCATGCGCTGGAGGGTGCGCCGCAGCTGCATCTGCCGCGCACCGAGCTGCGCGCCGGCATGTACCGCATCGACGCCCAGGTGGCACAGTCCTTCGGCGAGCGCCAGACCGGGCTGATGCATCGCCGGCAGATGCCCGCGCACGAAGGCATGCTGTTCGTGTTCGAGCAGCCCGGGCGCCAGTGCTTCTGGATGAAGAACACGCTGCTGCCACTCACGGCGGCCTTCGTCGCCGACGACGGCACCATCGTCAACCTGGCCGACATGCAGCCGCAGAGCGAGCAGTCGCATTGCTCGGCCAAGCCGGTGCGCTATGTGCTGGAGATGAACCAGGGCTGGTTCGCGCAGAAGAAGATCGGCGCCGGCGCCAGGCTCACGGGCGCACCTTTCGTCAGCCGCTGACCGCCAACGCAAAAGGCCGCAGCCCCCCCCCCCAAGGGAGCTCCGGCCTTTTCAAATGGCCCCGCGCCAGGCGGGGCGTCAGGCATCAGGCCTGTGCAGATTCCAGCGCCTTGTTGAAGGTCTGGCTCGGGCGCATGACGGCATCCAGCTTGTCCAGCTCGGGCTGGTAGTAGCCGCCGATGTCCACCGGCTTGCCCTGCACTTCCAGCAGCTCCTGCACGATGGCCTCCTCGTTCTCGGCCAGCTGCTTGGCCAGCGGCGCGAAATGCGCGGCCAGCTCGGCGTCTTCGGTCTGCTCGGCCAGGGCCTGGGCCCAGTACAGCGCCAGGTAGAACTGGCTGCCGCGGTTGTCGAGCTCGCCGGACTTGGGACGAGGGTTCTTGTTGTTGTCCAGCAGCTTGCCCGTGGCTTCGTCTAGGGTCTTGGCGACCAGCTTGGCCTTGGCGTTGCCGTTCTTGATGCCCAGATCTTCCAGCGACACGGCCAGCGCCAGGAACTCGCCCAGCGAATCCCAGCGCAGGTGGTTCTCCTCCACCAGCTGCTGCACGTGCTTGGGAGCCGAGCCGCCGGCGCCGGTCTCGTACATGCCGCCACCGGCCATCAGCGGCACGATGGACAGCATCTTGGCGCTGGTGCCCAGTTCCATGATCGGGAACAGGTCGGTCAGGTAGTCGCGCAGGATGTTGCCGGTCACCGAGATGGTGTCCTGGCCGCGGATCACGCGCTCGAGGGTGTAGCGCATGGCGCGCACCTGCGACATGATCTGGATGTCGAGGCCCTTGGTGTCGTGGTCCTTGAGGTAGGCCTCGACCTTCTTGATCATCTCGGCTTCGTGCGGGCGGTAGGGGTCGAGCCAGAACACGGCCGGCATGCCCGAGTTGCGCGCGCGCGTCACGGCCAGCTTGACCCAGTCGCGGATCGCGGCGTCCTTGACCTGGCACATGCGCCAGATGTCGCCGGCTTCGACGTTCTGCGACAGCAGCACTTCGCCCGTCGCCAGGTCGACGATGTTGGCCACGCCGGCTTCGCTGATCTCGAAGGTCTTGTCGTGCGAGCCGTATTCCTCGGCCTGCTGCGCCATCAGGCCCACGTTGGGCACGGTGCCCATGGTCACGGGATCGAAGTTGCCGTTGGTCTTGCAGAAGTTGATGACTTCCTGGTAGATACGGGCAAAGGTCGACTCGGGAATGACCGCCTTGGTGTCCTTGGGCTTGCCGTCGGCGCCCCACATCTTGCCGCCGATGCGGATCATGGCCGGCATCGAGGCATCGACGATCACGTCGTTGGGTGCGTGCAGGTTGGTGATGCCCTTGGCCGAATCGACCATGGCCAGCTCCGGACGGTGCTCGTGGCAGGCATGCAGGTCGCGGATGATCTCCTCCTTCTTCGAGGTCGGCAGCGACTCGATCTTGTCGTAGAGATTGACCATGCCGTTGTTGACGTTCACGCCCAGCTCGTCGAACAGCTTGCCGTGCTTGGCAAAGGCTTCCTTGTAGAAGATGCGCACGGCGTGGCCGAAGACGATCGGGTGCGAGACCTTCATCATCGTCGCCTTGACGTGCAGCGACAGCATGACGCCGGTCTTGCGTGCGTCTTCGAATTGCTTCTCATAGAAGTCGCACAGCGCGGCCTTGCTCATGAACATGCTGTCGATGATCTCGCCGGCCAGCAGCGACACCTTGGGCTTGAGCACCAGCGTCTTGCCGCTGGCGGTGACCAGTTCCATCTTGACGTCGCAGGCCTTGGCCAGCGTCATCGACTTCTCGCCATGGTAGAAGTCGCCCTTGGTCATGTGCGCCACGTGGGTGCGCGAAGCCATGCTCCACTCGCCCATGCTGTGCGGGTTCTTGCGCGCGTAGTTCTTCACGGCGGCAGGCGCGCGGCGGTCCGAATTGCCTTCGCGCAGCACCGGGTTCACGGCCGAGCCCAGGCACTTGGAGTAGCGCTGGCGGATGGCCTTTTCCTCTTCCGTCTTGGGATCTTCGGGATAGTCGGGCACGGCGTAGCCCTTGCCCTGCAGTTCCTTGATCGCGCTGACCAGCTGGTGCACCGAGGCGCTGATGTTGGGCAGCTTGATGATGTTGGTGTCCGGCAGCAGCGTGAGGCGGCCCAGCTCGGCGAGGTTGTTCGGAACCTTCTGCTCGTCGGTCAGGAAATCGGGGAACTCGCCCAGGATGCGTGCCGCCACCGAGATGTCGCTGGTCTCGACGTTGACGCCCGCGGGTGCGGTGAAGGTACGCACGATCGGCAGGAAAGCGCTGGTGGCCAGGCGCGGCGCCTCATCGGTCAGCGTGTAGATGATGGTGGATTGCTGGGTGCTCATCTCTTGTCTCAGGGGTAGTGAAAAGGGTGGTCGGGCCGCCGGCCTGGCGCCAAACCTTGGGCATTGTGCGCGTCCTGCGAAAACTGTTCCAAAAATATTTTGCAACTGGTTCCCACAATGCAAAAATTCTAACCTGAGCCAACTGTTTTTTTGCCATGTCTTGTATAAGACTTGGGTATTTCCGGCATCCTCCGCAGCAGCGGACGCAAAAAAGGCCCGGCGCTTGGCGCTCGGGCCTTCGAATGGCAGCGGCAGCCTGCGCTGCCGGTCGCAATCAGGCGAAGTTGGCTTGCGCGAACTTCCAGTTCACCAGCTTGTCGAGGAAGGTTTCGACGAACTTGGGGCGCAGGTTGCGGTAGTCGATGTAGTAGGCGTGTTCCCAGACGTCCACTGTGAGCAGCGCCTTGTCGTCGGTCGTCAGGGGCGTGCCGGCGGCGCCGGTGTTGACGATGTCGACCGAGCCGTCGGCCTTCTTCACCAGCCAGGTCCAGCCCGAGCCGAAGTTGCCCACGGCCGACTTCACGAAAGATTCCTTGAAGGCGGCGTAGCTGCCCCACTTCTGGTTGATGGCATCGGCCAGCGCGCCGGTGGGCTCGCCGCCGCCGTTGGGCGTCATGCAGTTCCAGAAGAAGGTGTGGTTCCAGATCTGGGCCGCGTTGTTGTAGATGCCGCCGGACGAGCGCTTGATGATCTCCTCGAGCGTCATGGTCTCGAACTCGGTGCCCTTTTGCAGGTTGTTCAGGTTCACCACATAGGCGTTGTGGTGCTTGCCGTGGTGGTACTCCAGCGTTTCCTGGCTGTAGTGCGGTGCCAGGGCGTCGATCGCGTAAGGCAGGGGTGGCAGGGTATGTTCCATCGTGGTTCCTTGTGGTGGTTTGAATTTCTCGCATGCCAGGCCGGGCCTGGCCGCTCGCACGGCTGATGGGCACGGGCCGCTGCACTGCAGGGTGCGGTGCCGCAACAGCCATTGTAGAAAGAACCGGAGCGCATTTGCCGGGGCGCCCGCATGTTTCGCAGGAGTCCGGCACCGGCAGCGCGTTTTTTGTGGTGCGGCTTCCTCAGAGCAGCCGCGGCTGGACCACCGTGAGATCGATGTCGCCATCTGTGAGCATCGCGCGCAGCGCGTCGCCCGGGCGGGCCTGCGCCACGCGCGTCACGGCCTGCCCGTTGGCATCCGTGAGCAATGCATAGCCGCGCTGCAGCGCATGGCGCGGATCGAGCAGCTCCAGGCGCAGCGCCGCGCGCTCCAGCCGGCGCCGCTGGCTTTCCAGCCCGCGCAGCAGGCCCTGGGGCAGCTGCTGCGCGCGCTGCGCCAGCTGGTGGTCCTGCTGCTGCAGCCGCAGCTGCAGCGCATGGCGCAGGCGCTGGGCGCTGCGCGCGAGCTGCAGCTGGTTGCGGCCGATCTGCCCGGAGGGGCGGCCCAGGCGCTGCGTGGCATGGTCCAGGCGCTGCTGGTGGCGGTCGAGATGGCGCTGCGCCGCGGCCTGCAGGCGCCGCGCCTGCTGCGCCAGCTCGGCCAGCCAGCTGTCGCGCGGCAGCGAGACCATCTCGGCCGCCGCCGTGGGTGTGGGCGCGCGCAGATCGGCACAGAAATCGGCAATGGTGAAATCGGTCTCGTGCCCCACGCCGCTGACCAGCGGCACCGGGCTCTGCACGATCAGGCGCGCGAGCTGTTCGTCGTTGAAGGCCCACAGGTCCTCGATCGAGCCGCCGCCGCGCACCAGCAGGATCACATCGATCGCCGGTCTTTGCCCGGTCGGCTCCTCCTGCGCCATGCGGTAGAGCTGCGCCAGCGCCTCGCGCAGCGACTGCGGCGCCTGTGCGCCCTGCACCAGCGCCGGCACCAGCACCACGGGAATGTGCGGCACGCGCCGGCGCAGCGCCGTCACCACGTCGTGCAGCGCCGCCGCGCCCGGCGAGGTGACGAGGCCGATGCCGCGCGGCATGGCCGGCAGCGGGCGCTTGCGTTCGGCATCGAACAGGCCCTCGGCCTGCAGCTGGGCCTTCAGGCGCAGGAACTGCTCGAACCAGGCGCCCTGCCCAGCGCGCTGCAGGCTGTCGACGATCAGCTGCAGGTCGCCGCGCTGCTCGTAGATGCCCAGCTTGCCGCGCAGCTCGACGAGCTCGCCATCGCGCGGCGAGAAGTCGAGCTGCTGCGCCGCGCGCTTGAACATCGCGCAGCGGATCTGGCCCTGCGCATCCTTGATGCTGAAATAGCAGTGCCCGCTGGCGGCGCGCGAGAAGCCGGTGATCTCGCCGCGCACCGTGACGGGGTTGAAGCGCGCCTGCAGCGCATCGGCCACGGCCCGGCACAGCGCACCCACGCCCCAGACGGTGGGCCGTGGCGGCAGCTCGGAAAAATCATACATACGGCAAGACGCTTTCTAAAGATACCCGCACGCGCGCGGCGCACGCTAGGCCATAATCCCGGGCTGCAACCATCGCGTGGAGAGAGTAATTGCTGTCGATCATACAAGCCGCAGGCTGGCCCATCTGGCCGCTGATTGCCTGCTCCATCCTGGCGCTGGCGCTGGTTTTCGAACGTTTCATGGCGCTCAAGACGGCGCGCGTCGCACCGCCGCAGCTGCTCAGTGAGGCGCTGGCCGTTTCATCGCGCGGCGTGCCCGCGCCCGACGTGGTGCAGCAACTGGCGCAAAGCTCGGTGCTCGGCGAGGTGCTGGCCACCGGCCTGCGCACGCTGCACGTGCACCCCAACGCCTCCGAGGAAGAACTGCGCGCGTCCGTCGAGGGCGCGGGCCGCGCCGCGGCGCACAGGCTGGAGAGATACCTGAGCGCGCTGGCCACGATCGCCTCGGCCGCGCCGCTGCTGGGACTGCTGGGCACGGTGATCGGCATGATCGAGATCTTCGGCTCGCAAGGCGCCTCGACCACGGGCACGGGCGACCCGGCGCAGCTCGCGCACGGCATCTCGATCGCGCTCTACAACACCGCCTTCGGATTGATCGTGGCCATTCCGGCGCTGATCTTCTGGCGCTACTTCCGCGGACGGGTCGATGAATACCTGTTGGCGCTGGAGTTGTCGGCAGAACAGTTCGTGCGCCATCTGTCGCGCCTGCGCAAGTGACAGGCAGGGCCGGCCCGATGAACTTCCGTCCCCGCCACCGCGACGAGCCCGAGATCAACCTGATCCCGTTCATTGACGTGCTGCTGGTGATCCTGATCTTCCTGATGCTGTCCACCACCTACAGCAAGTTCACCGAGATCCAGCTCACTCTGCCGGTCGCCAACGTCGAGCAGCAGCGCAACCGCCCACAGGAAATCATCGTTTCCGTGGCCGCGGACGGGCGCTATTCCATCAACAAGGCCGCGCTGGCCGATACCGGAGTGGCCGCGCTGACCCAGGGCCTGGCGGTGCTGGCGCAGGGCCGCCCCGACAGCGTGCTGATCATCAGCGCCGATGCCACGGCGCCGCACCAGGCGGTGATCTCGGTCATGGAAGCGGCGCGCCGCTCGGGCCTGTCGCAGATCACCTTCGCCACCCAGGCGTCGGAGGCAGCGCGTCGCTGAGCGCACGCGCCGCCTTCCCCGCATGAGTTCCTCTTCGCTGCGCAGCGCCTGGCGGCGGCGCGGCGCGCTGGCCTGGGCGCTGTGGCCGGTGTCGCTGCTGTATGGCGCGCTGGTGCGCCTGCGCCGGCTGCTCTATGCCGCGGGCCTGCTGCGCCGGCAGCATGCGGGCATTCCCGTCGTGGTGGTGGGCAACGTGATTGCCGGCGGCGCAGGCAAGACGCCCGTCACGCTGGCCGTGGTGCGCGATCTGCAGCAACGCGGCCTGGCCGTGGGAATCGTCTCGCGCGGATATGGCCGCAGCACCGATGACTGCCGCGAGGCCAAACCCGACAGCCGCGCCGACAGCGTGGGTGACGAGCCCGCGCTGCTGGCGCGCAGCAGCGGCGCGCCGGTCTTCGTCGCGCGTGCGCGCATCGACGCGGTGCGCGCATTGCGCGCCGCCTACCCCGCCACCCAGGTCATCGTCTGCGATGACGGCTTGCAGCATTTGGCCCTGGCGCGCGATGTGGAGCTGTGCGTGTTCAACGACGAGGGCACCGGCAACGGCTTCCTGCTGCCCGCAGGCCCGCTGCGCGAGCCCTGGCCGCGCAAGGTCGATCTGGTGCTGCATGCGGGAGCGCGTCCGTCCGGCACGGCGCCGGCCTATGCGCTGCGGCGCCAGCTGGCGCGCCAGGCGCACAACGCGCGCGGCGAGCGGGTGCCGCTGGCGGCATTGCGCGGCCAGCCCCTGCATGCGCTGGCGGCCGTGGCACGGCCGGCGGACTTCTTTGCCATGCTGCGGGCCCAGGGGCTGACGCTGGCGCGCGCCGAGGCCCTGCCCGATCACTATAATTTTGAGAGCTGGGGCGGAATGGACGGCGCCGCAAGCGCGCTGGTCTGCACGGAGAAAGACGCCGTGAAGCTGTGGACCCGCCACCCCGAAGCCTGGGCCGTGCCCCTGGAAATCTCCATTGCCGAGGGATTCTTTCCGGCACTCGCGCAGGCACTCTCACTATCATCGAAACACTGACTCTCACTTCGCTATTGCCATGGACGCCAAATTCCTCGAACTGCTCGTCTGCCCCGTGACCAAGGGCCCTCTGACCTATGACCGCGAGCGCCAGGAACTGGTGTCGCGCAACGCCCGCCTGGCCTATCCGGTGCGCGACGGCATGCCGGTATTGCTGGAAAACGAGGCCCGTACCCTGAGCGACGAGGAGCTCGAGGCGTGACTGCCGCCGCGCCAACCCACGCCGCGCCCGCGCTGTTCGCCAGCAGCGGCTTCACGGTGCTGATTCCTGCGCGCATGGCTTCGAGCCGCCTGCCGAACAAGCCGCTGGCCGATATCGCGGGGCTGCCGATGGTGGTGCGCGTGGCGCAGCGCGCGCTGCTGAGCCGGGCTGCGCGCGTCGTGGTGGCCGCGGACGATGCGCGCATCATCGAAGCCTGCGAGGCCCACGGCGTGCAGGCGCTGCTCACCCGTCCCGACCATGCCAGCGGCAGCGACCGGCTGGCCGAGGCCTGCGGGCAGCTTGGCCTGGATGGCGGCGACTGCGTGGTCAATGTCCAGGGAGACGAGCCGCTGATCGACCCGCAGCTGATCGACGCCGTGGCCGCGCTGCTGGGCAACGTGCCCGAAGCCAGCATGGGCACCGCCGCCCATCCCATCGGGGGCCTCGAAGACCTACACAACCCCAATGTGGTGAAGGTGGTCTGCGATGCGCAGGGCCTGGCGCAGTACTTCAGCCGGGCACCGATTCCTTTCGCCCGCGACCATGCCGGCCAGCCATGGTGGAACGACCCGGCGGCGCTGGCCGGCCACGCGGGCTTCGCGCCGCTGCGCCATGTGGGCATCTACAGCTACCGCGCGGGTTTCCTGCGCCAGTTCCCGAAGCTCGCGCCGGCGCCCACCGAGGCGCTGGAGGCGCTGGAGCAGCTGCGCGCGCTCTGGCATGGGCACCGCATCGCGGTGCATGTCACGCACGATGCGCCCGGAGCGGGAGTCGACACGCCAGCCGATCTCGAACGCGTGCGCGCCTTGCTGGGCTGAGGAGCAAGCTTCTTGCGGGCGCCTCGCGGGACAAGCCCGCGCGCCGCTTCGGGCTCTCGGCCAAGAAGAACAGTTATTTCTGAAATAACAGAAAATAGGAAATATTACAGGCAAGGAAACGCCATCCGGCCGATGAAGCCGGTTGCGCGACTGTCACGAAACCATCACGGTGTAGGTCCCCACAAGGGTGCACGCGTGCTATCCTTGCCGCGAAAAAACGCGACATGGAGCCGGCCGGCGCGCTGCCCGCCGGCTCCTTTGTTGTCCAAAAGAATTTCAACTCTTCGAGGATCTCCATGAAACTGATCTTGTTGGGCGCGCCCGGCGCCGGCAAAGGCACACAGGCTGCTTTCATCTGCCAGAAGTACGGCATCCCGCAGATTTCGACCGGCGACATGCTGCGCGCCGCCGTCAAGGCCGGCACCCCGCTGGGCCAGCAGGCCAAGGCCGTGATGGACGCGGGCCAGCTGGTCAGCGACGACCTCATCATCGGCCTGGTCAAGGAACGCATCCAGCAGGAAGACTGCGCCAACGGCTTCCTGTTCGATGGCTTCCCGCGCACCATTCCGCAGGCCGACGCCCTGAAGACCGCGGGCGTCAAGCTCGACTTCGTGCTGGAGATCGATGTGCCCTTCGAGGCCATCGTCGAGCGCATGAGCGGCCGCCGCTCGCACCCGGCTTCGGGCCGCACCTACCACGTGAAGTTCAACCCGCCCAAGGTGGCCGGCAAGGACGACGAGACCGGTGAAGACCTGGTGCAGCGCGAGGACGACAAGGAAGAAACCGTGCAGAAGCGCCTGCAGGTCTACAGCGACCAGACCCGTCCGCTGGTCGATTACTACCGCAACTGGGCACTGCAGGATGCGGCCCAGGCGCCCCAATACCGTGCGATCAGCGGCATGGGCACGGTGGAAGAAATCACTGCGCGCGCCTTCGCCGCTCTGGAAAGCTGACTGGCTTGACCGGCGCTGCCTGCGGCGCCGGGTCAAGGAACGACTTCAGGCCGCGTCTTCGGACCGCGGCCTTTTTGCGTCGTGCGCTAGTGCTGCGCGGCCAGCAGTTCCAGCTGCAACAGGATGCGCGCCTTGAGCGGCGGCAGATCCACGGGGCGGGGCTGCATCGGCACATCGGCTGGCGGCGCGTCCTGTGCCGCCACCAGCTGCCCTTCGCTGCAACGGGTGCCGACCCGAACCGGCACGCCCGCGCTCAACGCGCGCTGAAGCGCCGGCTCGAGCGTTCGATGCAGCGTGCCATTGCCCGTCGCGGCCACCACGAATCCCTGCACGCCCTGTGCCAGCAGTGCATCGACCGCGCGACCATCGCAGCCCGCATGGCTGCTGACCAGTTCGACCCATGGCCATGCCGCTGGATCCGGCAGGCGCCGCAGCAGTGCGGCAAATGCCCCGCGCTGCGCATCCACCGGCTCGGGCGGCCGCTGCCAGCGCACCCGGCCCTCCTCGACCCAGCCCAGCACGCCTTTATCGTCCGATGTGAAGGCATCGACCCTGTAGGGATGGAACTTGCGCACGGCGCGCGCGCTGTGCACCTGCCCCGCAGCCACCACCAGCACGCCCCGCGCTTGCGCATCCACCGCGCATGTCACGGCATCGCGCAGATTCTGCGGGCCGTCGGCCAGCAAGGCCGTGGCCGGCCGCATCGCGCAGGTCAGCACCACCGGCTTGCCTGGAGGCAGCACGAGATGCAGGAACCAGGCGGTCTCTTCCAGCGTGTCCGTCCCGTGGGTGATCACGAGCGCACCCACCTCGTCCTGTGCCAGCCAATGCATGCAGCGGTGGGCAAGCGTGGTCCAGGTGGCGCTGTCCATATCCTTGCTGTCGAGCTGTGCCACCTGCTCGGCCAGCAGATCGCCACCCGCCACCTGCGCGAGATCGGGCACCGCAGCCAGCAGTTGATCCACGCCCAGCTGCGCTGCCGTATAGCCTACCGTCTGCGAAGCATCCGCAGCCGTGCCCGCGATCGTTCCGCCTGTGGCCAATATCACCACACTATTTGAATTGCCCACTTGCGGCCCCTTGAAAACTGGTGAAAAATACAGCCACTGTATAAAAAAACATAGAGAATTCAGCCTGCCGCTGACACCCATTGAAGGACTGCCATGCTCGACCATCCGAAGCTCACGCCGCGACAGCAGCAAATCCTGGATCTGATCCAGTCCGCCATCGAACGTACCGGGGCGCCCCCGACCCGGGCCGAAATTGCCGGCACGCTGGGTTTCCGTTCCGCCAACGCTGCCGAAGAGCACTTGAAGGCCCTGGCGCGCAAGGGCGTCATCGAGCTGGTCAGCGGCACCTCGCGCGGCATCCGCCTACGCCACGACACCGTGCGCAACATCAACGCCGCACGCGGCGCAAGCTTTGGCTCGCCCATCACGGCAATCGCCTCGCTGGTGCTGCCGTTGGTCGGCCGCGTTGCCGCCGGCTCGCCCATCCTGGCCCAGGAGCATATCGACCAGACCTATGCCGTCGAGCCCAGCCTGTTCCAGGCCAAGCCCGACTACCTGCTGAAGGTGCGCGGCATGTCGATGCGCGATGCCGGCATCATGGACGGCGACCTGCTGGCAGTACAGGCCAGCAAGGAAGCGCGCGACGGGCAGATTGTAGTCGCGCGCCTAGGCGACGAAGTCACCGTCAAGCGCCTGCGCCGCACGCGCAGCGGCATCGAGCTGCTTCCGGAGAACCCGGACTTCCCGGTCATCCATGTCCAGCCCGATGAACCCTTTGCCATCGAGGGCCTGGCCGTCGGCCTGATCCGCAACACCCTGTTCATGTAACAGGCCTCGCTTTCCCCGCAGGGCCTCTGGCCCATGCATTGCACCCTCGGCCTTTCGGGCTGAAGCACGGCTGCGCCCGAATGTGTGCGGCTGTCTTATCACTTTGCTGGAGTTACCACATGCAATTCGCTTTGCAGGCCCTGCCTTACTCGCGCCATGCCCAGAACGACATGCTTTTCGGGCAATCCCCGGCGGCGCTGGACTTTCCTTCCCTGCCTTTGACCCGTGTCGCGTCCAAGCGCCCTGCCCCGCGTCCAGCCAGCCTGCCGCAGGCCGGCCTGCCCGTGCACAGTGGTGTGCGCATCCTGCGCAACGAAGGCCAGACCCAGGGCGGCCGGCTGCTGATGTCTGGGCGCATGGCGGATGTGTGTGCGGCGCTCAACCGAATGGAGTTCAATGAGTACGCTTGCGGTTGACACCCTCGCCGCCTTGACGAGACGCTTATTCCTTCTGCAAGACGGCGATGCCCCGCCGCGAGAATGTTTTTGGCAGCATTCACATCTCCGTCGTGCACAGTGGCGCAATCGCTGCAAACCCATTCTCTTATTCGCAAACCTGCTCTACCTGGCCGGCCGCACCCTGTCATCGGCGAGGATGCTCTCGAGACGCTGCGCCCGATGCCAGGCGGGGCCGGCCAGGCGCGGCCGGCCAGGCTTGTATCAGGCATCGAGTTGACTGCACGCCGCGCCATCCCTCCCCGTCCAAACCAGACGCCTTTGCTTCCAAGCCGCAAGCGGCCTACTGGCTTGGACCAGGCTTCTCGCGCATTTTGGCGATGACTGCAAAGCCTTCGCGGGTCGCAAGGTCCTTGCGTTCACACCCGGCCTGTCGAAGTGCGTCTTCAGTCAAGAGCCGGAGACATTCATCCTTCGACAAGCTCGGGACGGACGGGCCATGGGCTTGGCGCCCGTTTGGCCTGAGCCTATCGAAGTATGTCTTGATTGGTCGAGACCGCAGCCGTTCGGCCGAGCCACGTCAGGGCGCAAGCGGCGGCAATGGAGCCGCCTTCTTGGTGGATTCCGCCGCCTTGGCGCGCTGGCGCTCGCGCCGTTCCGCGGCTTCGCGCTGTTTTTTCTCATAGCGCTGGCGCGCTGCCGCGCGATCCTCTGCGTCCTTGGCCTGCTTGCGGGCTTGCTCGGCAGCATGGGCCTGCTGGCGCTGCGACTGGGCCTGGGCGCGTTCTCGTGCCTCCCGGGCGCGCGCGGCCTGGACTTCGACCAGGTCCTGGGCGGTGGGCGCCTCGGTCGCCCTGGGCCTGGGCTGCGGGGCAGTGCGTATTTTGCCTTCCATGCCACTGGATGCGTCGGGAGCCTGCCGCCTTTTCTCCTCGACCTTGCGCTCCACGGCACGCAACTGCTCGGCCGATTTCTCGCGCCGCTCGGCACTGTTGATGGCGCTTTCCTCAGCGCGCAGCGCGTTGTCGGCCAGGCGCGCGCGGGTGCGCGCCGCGTTCAGGCAATCCTCGACCGCGAAACGCTGGTAGCACGCGGTCTCTTCCTCGCTGCGCCGCTGGGCGATGGCCGCGCGTTCGGCAGCAATACGCTTGCGCGTTGCGGCGCGCTCGGCCTTCACTGCATCTGACACGACCTGGGTATCGGCGGCTGCAGGCTGCGCGTGGACCAAGCCCGACAGCAACGGCAAGGCCAGCGCCAGTGCGCCGGCACGCGGCCACAGCGCGGTGGTGGGAAAAAGGAAAGACACACGGTGCATGGGCAAGGGCCTCAGGTCAGGCTGGTATCCACCAAGCGGTGCTCGAGCGACAGGAATTCCTGCGACTGCATCTCGTTGAGACGCGAGACGGTGCGCGGGAATTCGTGGGCCAGGGGACCTTCAGTGTAGAGCTGCTCGGGGGGCACCGCAGCCGACAGGATCAGCTTGACCCTGCGGTCATAGAGCACATCGATCAGCCAGGTGAAGCGCCGCGCGGGCGAGGCCATGTTGACCGGCATGAAGGGCACGTCGGACAGCAGCACGGTGTGGAACTGCGTGGCGATCTCCAGGTAATCGTTTTGCGAGCGCGGGCCGCCGCACAACGTCTTGAAATCGAACCACACCACACCGCCGGCGCGCCGGCGCGCGCGGATCTCGCGGGCCTCGATATGCAGCACCGGGTCCTCGTCGTGCACCTCCGCCAGCCGGTCGAAGGCTTCCTCCATGGCCGCATCGGCCTCCGGGCCCAGCGGCGTATGGTAGAGCTTGACCATCTCCAGGGTGCGGCGGCGGTAGTCGGTGCCGTTGTCGACGTTGACGACTTCCATGCGCTCATTGAGCAGGTCGATGGCCGGCAGGATGCGGTCGCGGTGCAGGCCGTTGGGGTAGAGGCCATCGGGCGTGAAGTTCGATGTCGTGACGAAACCCACGCCGTTGTCGAACAGCGCCACCAGCAAACGGTGCAGGATCATCGCGTCCGTGATGTCCGCGACGTGGAACTCGTCGAAGCAGATGAGCTTGTATTTCCTGGCGATGCTCGCGCCCAGCACTTCGAGCGGGTCCTGCACGCCCTGCAGCGTCGCCAGTTCGCGGTGCACCTCGCGCATGAACTCGTGGAAGTGCAGGCGCACCTTGCGCTTGAGTGGCACGGCGTTGAAGAAGCACTCCATCAGGAAGCTCTTGCCGCGGCCCACGCCGCCATACATATAGACGCCCTTGGGAATCTCGGGACGGTTGATCAGCTTCTTCAGCGCGTTCGAGCGCTTGCTCTTGTAGACCGCCCATTCGTCGGCGCAGCGCTGCAGGGCCTCGACGGCGCGCAGCTGCGCGGGATCGCTTTGAAAGCCTTTGGCAAGCAATTCGGCCTCATAGGCCTCACGGACGGACTGGGACATGCGGGCTCACGGTGCTGGTGTGAAAAGACAAAAGCCGAAAGCGCCCGATACCCAGGCACTTTCGGCGGATGCGGCGGTGTGCTCACCGCCGCTCAAGAGCAGGCTGATCAGAAGTTCAGCGTGCGCTTGTCCACGGCCAGTGCCGCTTCCTTGGTTGCTTCGGACAGCGAAGGATGGGCGTGGCAGATGCGTGCGATGTCTTCGCTCGATGCCTTGAACTCCATTGCCACCACGGCTTCGGAGATCAGTTCCGAAACGACCGGGCCGACCATGTGCACGCCCAGGATCTCGTCGGTCTCGGCGTCGGCCAGGAACTTGACCATGCCGGTCGTGTCGCCCAGCGCGCGCGCACGGCCGTTGGCCAGGAACGGGAAGGTGCCGGCCTTGTACTTCACGCCATCGGCCTTGAGCTGCTGCTCGGTGCGGCCGACCCATGCGATCTCGGGGCTGGTGTAGATGACCCACGGCACAGTGGCGAAGTTCACATGGCCGTGCTGGCCGGCGATGCGCTCGGCCACGGCCACGCCCTCTTCCTCGGCCTTGTGCGCCAGCATCGGGCCGCGCACCACGTCGCCCACTGCCCAGACGCCAGGCAGGTTGGTCTTGCAGTCATCGTCGACGACGATCGCGCCGCGCTCGTCCAGCGCCAGGCCCACGGCTTCGGCGTTCAGGCCGATGGTGTTGGCGGTGCGGCCGATGGACACGATGAGCTTGTCCACGGACAGCGTCTGCGCTTCGCCCTTGGCATCCGTGTAGTTCACGTTCACGCCCTGGTCGCTGACCTGGACTTCGCCGATCTTGACGCCCATCTCGATCTTCAGGCCCTGCTTGTCGAAGGCCTTCTTGGCTTCCTTGGCGATCTGTTCGTCCACCGCGGCCAGGAACTTGTCCATGCCCTCGAGCACAGTGACTTCCGCGCCCAGGCGGCGCCAGACCGAGCCCATTTCCAGGCCGATGACGCCGGCGCCGATCAGGCCCAGCTTCTTGGGGGTGGCGCCCACGCGCAGCGCGCCGTCGTTGGACAGCACGTTGACTTCGTCGAAGGGCACGCCGGGCAGCGCACGCGCGTTCGAGCCCGTGGCGATGACGATCTGCTTGGCCGTCAGCGTTTGCTCTTCCTTGCCGGCAACGCGGATCTCGTAACCGCCGTCAGCCGCCTTGACGAAGGAGCCGCGGCCATGGAAGAACGTGACCTTGTTCTTCTTGAACAGGTACAGGATGCCGTCGTTGTTCTGCTTCACGATCGCGTCCTTGCGGGCGATCATCTTCTGCACGTCCATCGCCACTTCGCCAGTGGAGATGCCGTGGTCGGCAAAGTGCAGGCGGGCATGCTCGAAATGCTCGGACGACTGCAGCAGCGCCTTGGAGGGAATGCAGCCGACGTTGGTGCAGGTGCCGCCGGGTGCGGGGCCGCCGTTTTCGTTCTTCCACTCGTCGATACAGGCGACGTTGAAGCCCAGCTGGGCGGCGCGGATCGCGGCGATGTAGCCGCCGGGGCCGGCGCCGATCACGATGACGTCAAATTGCTTGCTCATGTCTCAATCTCTCTCAATGCATTTGGAAGAAACCCACCGCCGGGCATCGCGCCGCTGGGGTGGGTTTCATTGGAACAGTGGACCTGACCGCAGGGGATTTACAGGTCGAACAGCAGGCGTGCGGGATCTTCCAGCGCGTCCTTCATGGCCACCAGGCCCAGCACGGCTTCGCGGCCATCGATGATGCGGTGGTCATAGGACATGGCGAAGTAGTTCATTGGACGCACCACGACCTGGCCGTTCTCGACCACGGCGCGGTCCTTGGTCGCGTGCACGCCCAGGATCGCCGACTGGGGCGGGTTGATGATGGGGGTGGACATCATCGAGCCGAAGGTGCCGCCGTTGGAGATGGAGAAGGTGCCACCGGTCATGTCGTCGATGCCCAGCTTGCCGTCCTTGGCCTTCTGGCCGAACTCGGCGATCTTCTTCTCGATCTCGGCAAAGCTCATCTGGTCGGCGTTGCGCAGGATGGGCACCACCAGGCCGCGCGGCGAGCCGACGGCGATACCGATGTCGAAGTAGCCGTGGTAGACGATGTCGTTGCCGTCCACGGAAGCGTTCAGCACCGGGTACTTCTTCAGCGCGTGCACCGCGGCCTTCACGAAGAAGGACATGAAGCCCATCTTCACGCCGTGTTCCTTGGTGAAGTCGTCCTGGAACTTCTTGCGCATGGCCATGACGGGCGCCATGTTCACTTCGTTGAAGGTCGTCAGGATGGCGTTGGTCGACTGCGACTGCAGCAGGCGCTCGGCGACGCGCGCGCGCAGGCGGGTCATCGGCACGCGCTGCTCGGGACGCTCGCCCAGGTCTTGCTTGCCCGCAGGTGCGGACACCTGGGGCAGCGACTTGGCGGGCACGCCGGTGGGGATGACGGCAGCCGTCGATTGCACGCCGCCCTTGATGGCGTTCAGGGCGTCGCCCTTAGTCACGCGGCCGTCCTTGCCGGAGCCTGCCACGTTGGCGGCCGACAGGTTGTTCTCGGCCAGCAGCTTGGCGGCGGCGGGCATGGCGACATCGCCCTTGTTGCCGCCGGTGGCTGCGGGCGCAGCGGGTGCAGCAGCGGGAGCGGCGGCAGCGGGTGCAGGAGCTGCAGCTGCGGGAGCGGCGGCGCCGGCAACGGCTTCGGTGTCGATCTTGGCGATCAGCTGCTCGGCGGTGACGGTGGCGCCGTCGCCCTGCACGATCTCGGTGATGACGCCGGCCGACGGTGCGGGCACTTCCAGCACGACCTTGTCGGTCTCGATCTCGATCAGGATTTCATCGACCGCCACTGCTTCGCCGACCTTCTTCTTCCAGGTCAGCATGGTGGCTTCGGCGATGGATTCGGACAGCTGGGGGACTTTGACTTCTACGATTGCCATGGTGTTTCTTTCAAAAGGTGTTTGTACTGAGTGAGGGGTCTCTTGGCCTTACTTGGTCAGGACAAAACCCTTGAGCTTGGCAAATGCGCCGTCGACCAGCGCCTTCTGCTGTTCCTGGTGCAGGTGCGAGTAGCCCACTGCCGGCGAGGCGGAAGCCGCGCGGCCGGAGTAGCCCAGCTTCTGTCCTTCGAGCATGTTCTCGTGGATGTTGTGCTGGATGAAGAACCACGCGCCCTGGTTTTGCGGCTCGTCCTGGCACCACACGATGTCGGTGGCCTGGGGGTACTTCTTGAGCTCGGCGGCAAAGGCCTTGTGCGGGAACGGATAGAGCTGTTCCACGCGGATGATGGCCACGCTGTCGTCCTCGCGCTCGGCACGCTTCTTCACCAGGTCGTAGTACACCTTGCCGGAGCAGGCAATGACGCGCTTGACCTTGGCGGCGTTGTCGGCGATCTTGGCATCCTGCTCGGGGATGACGGTCTGGAAGGCACCGGCGGTGAACTCGGACAGCGGCGAGGTCGCGTCCTTGTTGCGCAGCAGCGACTTCGGCGTCATGATCACCAGCGGCTTGCGCAGGTTGCGCACCATCTGGCGGCGCAGCACGTGGAAGATCTGGCTGGCCGTGGTCGGCTGCACGATCTGCATGTTGGTGTCCGCGGCCAGCTGCATGAAGCGTTCCAGGCGTGCCGAGCTGTGCTCGGGGCCCTGGCCTTCGTAGCCGTGCGGCAGCATCAGCGTCAGGCCGTTGATGCGGCCCCACTTGACTTCGCCGGAGGCGATGAACTGGTCGATGACGACCTGGGCGCCGTTGGCGAAGTCGCCGAACTGGGCTTCCCAGATGACCATGGTGTTCGGGTCGTTCGAGGCGTAGCCGTATTCGAAGCCCAGAACGGCCTCTTCCGACAGCAGCGAGTCGATCACGACGAACGGCGCCTGGTTGTCGGCGACGTTCTGCAGCGGCACGTACGTTCCGGTGTCCCACTTCTCGCGCTTCTGGTCATGGATGACGGCATGGCGGTGCGTGAAGGTGCCGCGGCCACAGTCCTCGCCCGACAGGCGCACGGGGTAGCCCGAAGCGACCAGCGAGGCGAAAGCCATGTGCTCGCCCATGCCCCAGTCGACATTGATGTCGCCGCGGCCCATGGCGGCGCGGTCGTCATAGACCTTCTTGACCAGCGCGTGCGGCGCGACGGTCTCGGGGATGGTCGAGATCTTCTCGGCCAGGCGCTTCCATTCGGTCAGCGGAATCGCGGTGTCGCCGGCATCGGTCCAGGGTTTGCCCAGGAAGGGGCTCCAGTCGACCGCGTACTGGCTCTTGAAGTTGGTCAGCACCGGGTCGGCCGTGTGGCGGCCTTCGTCGAGCGCCGCGCGGTAGGCCTTGGCCATGTCGTCGCCCAGCGTCTCGCCCAGGCCCTGGGCCGCCAGCTTGTCGGCGTAGAGCTTGCGCGTGCCGGGGTGGGCCGCGATCTTCTTGTACATCAGCGGCTGCGTCAGCGCGGGAGTGTCCTGCTCGTTGTGGCCCAGCTTGCGGAAGCAGATGATGTCCACGACCACGTCCTTGGCGAACTCCATGCGGAATTCCAGCGCCAGCTGCACGGCCAGGGCCACGGCTTCGGGATCATCGCCGTTGACGTGCAGGACCGGCGACTCGATCATCTTCACGATGTCGGTGCAGTACAGCGTCGAGCGCGTGTCGCGCGGATCGGAGGTCGTGAAGCCGATCTGGTTGTTGATGATGATGTGGACCGTGCCGCCCGTGGTGTAGCCGCGGGTCTGGGCCAGCGCCAGCGTTTCCTGGTTCACGCCCTGGCCGGCAAAGGCCGCGTCGCCGTGCACCAGCACCGGCAGCACCTGCTTGCCCTGCGGGTCGCCACGGCGGTCCATGCGTGCGCGCACCGAACCTTCGACCACGGGGTTGACGATTTCCAGGTGCGAGGGGTTGAAGGCCAGCGACAGGTGCACCGGGCCGCCGGCCGTCGACACGTCGGAGCTGAAGCCCTGGTGGTACTTGACGTCGCCCGAGGGCAGGTCTTCGGGGGCCGTGTGGTCGAACTCGGCAAACAGGTCGCGCGGGGTCTTGCCCAGCGTGTTGACCAGCACGTTCAGGCGGCCGCGGTGGGCCATGCCGATGACGATTTCCTGCACGCCCTTGGAGCCGGCCGACTGGATCAGCTCGTCCATCGCGACGATGAAGCTCTCGCCGCCTTCGAGCGAGAAGCGCTTCTGGCCGACGTACTTGGTGTGCAGGAAGCGCTCGAGGCCTTCGGCAGCCGTCAGGCGGTCGAGGATGCGCTGCTTCTTCTGCGCGTCGAACTGCGGCTTGCTGCGGATGGTTTCGAGCTTTTGCTGCCACCAGCGCTTCTGGTTCTGGTCGGTGGCATACATGTACTCGGCGCCGATGGCGCCGCAGTAGGTTTCATTGAGCGAGTTGAGCAACTCGCGCAGGGGCATGGTTTCCTTGCCGAAGAAGGTGTTGCCCACGTTGAACACGATTTCCTGGTCGGCGTCGCCGAAGCCATAGAAGGAAGGCTCGAGTTCGGGAATCTGGGGGCGCTCGGTGCGCTTGAGCGGGTCGAGATCGGCCCAGCGCTGGCCGACATTGCGGTACGCGGCGATCAGTTGCTGCACGGCGGTGCGCTTGCGGCCCAGCTCGGAGTCGGCGCCCGAAGCGACGACGACCTGGGTGCAGCCCTGCTTGGCACGCTCGGCAAAGGCGTTGACGACCGGCAGGTGGGGCACGTCGCGGGCATTGGAGCCGTCGACCGCGGGCACGTGCTGCAGTGCATCGAAATACTCGCGCCACGAATCGGGCACGCTGCCGGGATTGGCAAGGTAGTTCTCGTACATCTCTTCGACATACGGCGCATTGCCGCCGAAGAGATGGGTATTGCCTTGGTAGGCTTGATAGACGGTTGTCTGATCGCTCATATCTCGCTGACCTCCGCTTTCCTGGAGAAAGCATTAGCTGGTGGGTAGACCTTCCGCGACACGGCTGTACCGATTGGCGGATGCGACGGTGGCATGGGAAGGGCCTTGTTGCGACCACCATTGTGCCACTGAACCGACAGGGACACCCCGACCGGGCCGGCCGGGGTGGATTACATTTGCAACTATATTTAATCCACCTGCACATGAAAAGCACCACCCTCCACCATCGCGTCTTCCTGCTGCTGCTGTGCATCGTCACCGCCGGATTCCTGGTCATCCTGTGGCCGTTCTGGGGCGCCGTTTTCTGGGGAGTGGTGCTGGCCGTGCTGTTCGCGCCGCTGCACCAGCGGCTGCTGGCGCGCATGCCGCAACGGCGCAACCTCGCGGCACTGGCCACGCTGGCCATCTGCCTGGTGATCGTGATCCTGCCGCTGGTGCTGATCGGCGCCTCGCTGGTGCGCGAGGCGACGCTGATCTACGAGAACCTCAACACAGGCGAGCTCAACTTCGGGGCGTATTACCAGCAGATCATGTCGGCCCTGCCCTCCTGGGCCACGCGCACGCTCGACAGCGTGGGCCTGACCTCGGTCGCCGAAATCCAGGAGCGGCTCTCGAGCATCGCCGTGCAGGCCAGCAAGGTCGCGGCCTCGCAGGCCGTGGGCATCGGGCAGAACACCATGGGCTTCATCGTCGGCTTCGGCGTCATGCTCTACCTGCTGTTCTTCCTGCTGCGCGACGGCGCCCAGTTGGCAAGCCGCATCCGCTATGCGTTTCCGCTCGAGCCGGCGCACAAGACCGCGCTGGCCAGCAAGTTCACCACCGTGGTGCGCGCCACCATCAAGGGCAACATGGTCGTGGCCATGGCCCAGGGCGCGCTGGGTGGCTTGATCTTCTGGATCCTCGACATCCAGGGCCCGGTGCTCTGGGGCGTGGTGATGGCCTTCCTGTCGCTGCTGCCAGCCGTCGGCGCTGCGCTGATCTGGGGGCCGGTGGCGATCTACTTCCTCGCAACCGGCGACATCGTCAAGGGCAGTGTCCTCGCGGCCTATGGCGTGCTGGTGATCGGGCTGGTCGACAACGTGCTGCGGCCGCTGCTGGTGGGCAAGGACACGAAGATGCCGGACTACATCGTGCTGATCTCCACGCTGGGCGGCATGGCGCTGTTCGGCCTGACGGGCTTCGTCGTCGGTCCACTGATCGCGGCACTGTTCATCGCCATCTGGGACCTGTTCGGCCAGGACCATCACGCCGGTGCGGACGTGTCGACGACGGTCTTGCCGCCCAAGCAATGAGCGCAGGATTGTGCAGCAACAAGGGTAAACACCTACTCTCGCGGGACGAAAAAACGGCTTCGAGCGGTCAATAACCCTTCTCGCCTCTCAAATGATAGGGGCATGAACTGGCGGAGAACCCGACCTGGGATGGGTGATAGTGGTGCGGATGAAACTTGATTCAGTGCTTACTTCTAGAATCGAGTCACAAGCGTCATTTAAAAAAGGTACCCCCCATGGTGCAATTCTCCAGACGCCAGTTCATGAAAGTGACTGGTTCCAGTCTGGCGGCATCCAGCCTTGCGGTGATGGGCTTCTCGCCCACCGCCGCGCTCGCTGAGGTGCGCCAGTTCAAGCTGGCCGCGACTACGGTCACGCGCCAGACCTGTACCTACTGCTCGGTAGGCTGCGGCATCCTGATGTATTCGCTCGGCGACGGCGCGAAGAACGCCAAGCTGTCGGTGATCCACGTCGAAGGCGACCCGGACCATCCGGTCAACCGCGGCACGCTGTGCCCCAAGGGCGCGTCGCTGCTGGACTTCGTGCACAGCCCGAACCGCCTCAAATACCCCGAATACCGCGCGCCCGGCTCCAACGAGTGGAAGCGCATGTCCTGGGACGAAGCGCTGACCCGCATCACCAAGCTGCTCAAGGACGACCGCGACGCGAACTTCGTCGAGAAGAACGACAAGGGCCAGACGGTGAACCGCTGGCTCACCACCGGCATGCTCGCCGCCTCGGCCGCCAGCAACGAAGCCGGCTACATCACGCACAAAGTGGCCCGTTCCTGGGGCCTTCTTGCATTCGACAACCAAGCACGTGTCTGACACGGCCCGACGGTGGCAGGTCTTGCCCCGACGTTTGGCCGTGGAGCGATGACGAACCATTGGGTCGACATCAAGAACGCGGACGTTATTTTGATCATGGGCGGCAATGCCGCCGAAGCCCATCCCTGCGGCTTCAAATGGGTGACCGAGGCGAAGGAGCACAACAATGCGCACTTCATGGTGGTCGACCCGCGCTTCAACCGATCCGCATCGGTGGCCGATTTCTATGCCCCCATCCGTTCGGGCAGCGACATCGTGTTCCTGGGCGCCGTCATCAACTATCTGCTGACGAACAACAAGATCCATCACGAATACGTGAGGAACTACACCGACTTCACGTATATCGTGCGCGAGGACTTCGCCTTCGACGAGGGCATCTTCGCCGGCTACGACCCGCAGACGCGCAGCTACGACAAGACCTCGTGGGACTACGAGCTCGACGCCGACGGCTATGTGAAGACCGACCCGACGCTGGAGCACCCGCGCTGCGTGTACCAGTGGCTCAAGCGCCACTACGCCGGCTACACCGCGGAAAAGGTCGAGAGCATCTGCGGCACGCCCAAGGCCAAATTCCTGCATGTCTGCGAGCAGCTGGCCTCGACGGCGCAGCCGGGACGCGCGGCCACGATCCTCTACGCGCTGGGCTGGACCCAGCACACGACGGGCGCGCAGATCCTGCGCACCGGCGCGATGATCCAGCTGCTGCTGGGCAACATCGGCATCTCGGGCGGCGGCATGAACGCGCTGCGCGGGCACTCGAACATCCAGGGGCTGACCGATCTGGGCCTGCTGACGGCGGGCCTGCCGGGCTACCTGTCGCTGCCCAACGAGGGCGAGCAGGACTACGGCAAGTACCTCGAGGCACGCACCCCGAAGGCCATGCGTCCGGGCCAGATGAACTACTGGTCGAACACGCCCAAGTTCCACATCAGCCTGATGAAGGCCTGGTATGGACCCGCGGCGACGGCCGAGAACAACTGGGCCTTCGACTACCTGCCCAAGCTCGACCGCCAGTACGACATGCTGCAGGTCTTCGACATGATGAACGAAGGCAAGATCAACGGCTACCTGGCGCAGGGCTTCAACCCGCTGGCCTCGCTGGCCAACAGCAACCGCGTGCGCACCGGCCTGTCCAAGCTCAAGTTCCTGGTCATCATGGATCCGCTGGTCACCGAGACCTCCGAGTTCTGGAAGAACCACGGCGAGTTCAACGACGTCGACACCGCATCGATCCAGACCGAGGTGTTCCGCCTGCCGACGACCTGTTTCGCCGAGGAAGACGGCGCGGTGGTGAGTTCCTCGCGCGTGCTGCAGTGGCACTGGAAGGCGGCCGAGCCGCCGGGCGAGGCCAAGACCGACATCGCCATCATGTCGGCGCTGCATCTGCGCCTCAAGGCGGCCTACGCCAAGGACGGCGGCAAGTTCCCCGACCCGATCGCCAATCTCTACTGGCCCTACGTCGAGCCGGCGCACCCGACCTCCGAAGAGGTGGCCAAGGAGTACAACGGCCGCGCGCTGGTCGACCTGTTCGACCCCAAGGATCCGACCAAGCTGCTGCGCCGCGCCGGCGAACAGCTGAGCAGCTTCGCCGAGCTGCGCGACGACGGCAGCACGCTCAGCGGCTGCTGGATCTACACCGGCTGCTGGACCTCCTCGGGCAACCAGATGGCGCGCCGCGACAACTCCGACCCGACCGGCGTGGGCAACACGCTGAACTGGGCCTGGGCCTGGCCGCTCAACCGCCGCATCCTGTACAACCGCGCCTCGTGCGACCTGCAGGGCAAGCCCTTCAACCCGAACCGCAAGCTCATCGAGTGGAACGGCAAGGCCTGGGCGGGCCCCGACGTGCCGGACATGGGGTTGAACATGGACCCGGCCACCGTGGGCCCGTTCATCATGAACCCCGAGGGCGTGGCGCGCTTCTTCGCGCGCAAGGGCATGAACGAGGGACCGCTGCCGACGCACTACGAGGCCTTCGACAATCCGCTGGGCTACAACCCGATGTACCCGCAGAACAAGCTCGCGGTCATCAACCCCGCGGTGCGGATTCTCGAGTCGACCAAGGGCACTGCCGGCACGGCCGCCGAGTTCCCGCACGTGGGCACGACCTACCGCCTGACCGAGCACTTCCACTACTGGACCAAGCATGTCCAGCTGAACAACATCGTTCAGCCGGAGCAGTTCGTCGAGATCGGGGAGGCGCTGGCGCAGGAGCTGGGCATTGCCACCGGACAGCAGGTCAGGGTCACTTCCAAGCGCGGCTACGTGCGCGCCGCGGCGGTGGTGACCAAGCGCCTCAAGCCCATGCAGATCGAAGGCAAGACCGTGCACCATGTCGGCATTCCCATCCACTGGGGCTTTGCCACGACCGGGCGCAAGGGCCACATGGCCAACAATCTCACGGCATCGATTGGTGACGGCAACAGCAACACACCAGAATCCAAGACCTTCCTCGTGAAGGTGGAAAAGGCCTAAGGAGTAGCTGATGTCTTCTACACATTCTCTCGATATCAAGCGCCGTTCGGCGACCACCACCCCCTCGCCCAGCATGCGGGAAACGCATTCCGGCGAGGTGGCCAAGCTGATCGACGTCTCCAAGTGCATTGGCTGCAAGGCCTGCCAGACCGCCTGCATGGAGTGGAACGATCTGCGCGACGACATCGGCACGGCGGCGGCGGGGGTCTATGACAACCCCACCGACCTGACCGCCGCGTCGTGGACCGTGATGCGTTTCACCGAGTACGAAAACGAGGCCACGGGCAACCTGGAGTGGCTGATCCGCAAGGACGGCTGCATGCACTGCGAGGACCCGGGCTGCCTCAAGGCCTGCCCCTCGCCGGGCGCGATCCTGCAGTACAGCAACGGCATCGTGGACTTCCAGCAGGAGAACTGCATCGGCTGCGGCTACTGCGTGACCGGCTGCCCGTTCAACATCCCGCGCATCTCGAAGAAGGACCACAAGGCGTACAAGTGCACCCTGTGTTCCGACCGCGTGGCCGTGGGACGCGAGCCCGCCTGCGTCAAGACCTGCCCCACGGGTGCCATCCAGTTCGGCACCAAGCAGGCGATGAAGGAGCATGCCGAGCACCGGATCCAGGACCTGAACCGCCGAGGCTTCGACAAGGCCGGCCTGTACGACCCGGCCGGCGTGGGCGGCACGCACGTCATGTACGTGCTGCACCATGCGGACAAGCCGTCGCTGTACAAGGGCCTGCCGGATGATCCGAAGATCAGCCCGATGGTGTCGCTGTGGAAGGGCGTGGCCAAGCCGCTGGCGCTGGCGGCGCTGGGCGCGGCCGCCGTGGGCAGCTTCTTCCACTACGTGACCAAGGGCCCGCACGAGGTGCCCGCGGAACTCGAGCGCGAGGAGGAACGCATGGAAGAACGGCTGGAGCAGCAGATGCTGGACAAGGAGGACGCAAAATGAAACGCAGCCCCCGTGACCTCAAGCGCTACGGCGCAGGCGAGCGCGCCAACCACTGGCTGGTGGCGATCACCTTCGTGCTGCTGGCGGCGTCGGGCCTGGCTTTCTTCCACCCGGCCTTCTACCCGCTGGTCCAGCTGTTCGGCAGCGGCACCTGGGCGCGCATCCTGCACCCCTATATCGGGGTGGTGATGGCGCTGGGCTTCGTGCTGATGGTGTTCAGCTTCTGGCGGCTGAACATCATCCGCGCCAACGACATCCAGTGGCTCAAGGAAGCGCCCAAACTCGTCACCGAGGAGCACCATGTGATGCCCGAACAGGACAAGTACAACGGCGGCCAGAAGGTGCTGTTCTGGCTGCTGATCGCCTCGATGCTGGGCCTGACGCTGTCGGGCGTGCTGATGTGGCGCGCCTGGTGGAACCTGCCGGTGGACATCGTGCGCGCCAGCGCCGTGCTGCACGCGGTGTCCGCCACGGTGCTCTTCGGCCTGATCATCATGCACATCTACGCCGCCATCTGGACCCGCGGCACGATCCGTGCGATGGTGTATGGGACGGTGAACCGGGCCTGGGCGAAGTACCATCATCCGCTGTGGTATCGGCGCATGACGGGCGAGAAGGACTGACAGGCTTCGTCTTGCTTCAACCAGTTAAGCCCAGGGCGCACTTTCAAGACCGTTCGTCCTGAGCTTGTCGAAGGATGAAGGGCCTGCGGTCAAGTTTTGAGCGTAGGCCGTTCATGGTTCGACAGGCTCACCACGAACGGTTTTCAGATCACCGCCGCCGGCACGCCTCCCAGGCATGCCGGCGGCACTTATTTGGAAATACCCCATGCAACGCATTCTCCAACGCGGCGAGATCGAGTCGATCGACCAGATCAACTTCCCGCGCATCCGCCTGCCCGAGGCCGGCAGCCTGTTTGCCGAGCGCGCCGCGCGCCTGCGCCAGCTGGCCCAGGGCAACCCCATCGGCGACTACATCCTGTTTGTCGCCAGCATCGTCGACGCCCAGCACCATGCGCTGGCCACCCTGCCGGCACCCGAGCTGCCGGCCGCCGCCATCGCGCTGGCCCAGCAGCATTCGATGCCGCTGCTGCCCGCCGCCGACCATCTGGACCCGGCCTGGCTGCAGGTGCTCGACACCATGCTCGACCGCCTCGAGGGCGCGCAGGGCCTGCCAGAGCCGCTGCAGCCGCTGATCGGCGCGCTGCGCGGGATGCCGCAGGCCGAGCGCGAAGCCGTCGCCAAGCGCCTGCTGCAAAAGGAAGTGGCGGCGCGCGACGTGGGCATGGCGCCCTTCGTCATGGCCGCGCTGCAGGTGGTGTTCACCCAGCGCGCGGCGCATCTGGCCGTGGGCGACGTGCCCTACACCGAGCCTGCGTCGATCTGCCCGGTCTGCGCCAGCGAGCCCGTGGCCAGCGTGCTGCGCATCGGCGGCAAGGCCAACGGCCACCGCTACCTGCACTGCGGCATCTGCTGCACCGAGTGGCACATGGTGCGCGTCAAGTGCTCGCACTGCGAATCCACCAAGGGAGTCCAGTACCAGGGCATCGAAGGCCAGGGCGAGGTGGTGACGGCCGAGACCTGCAGCGAATGCGGCTGCTACCGCAAGGTGGTCAACCAGGAGAAGGACCCGCTGGCCGAGCCCCTGGCGGACGATCTCGCATCGCTGATGCTGGATCTGTTGATGGGCGAGACGCAGTTCAAGCGCGCCAGCACCAACCCGCTGCTGTACGTGGCCTTTGCCGAGGAGCGAAGCGAGGGCGACCAGGCTTTGGTCGATCCGGCTGCGGAATGAGCTCAAAATAGCGGGATGAGAACCGACGCCAGCGCATCCTCCCCCCGCTCCCCCCTGCCCTCCGTGGACCGGCTGCTCGGCAGCCCCGCGCTGGCGCCCTGGCTTGACCGCCATGGCCGCCAGGCCTGCACCCAGGCGCTGCGCGACACGCTCGATGCGCTTCGCGGCGAGTTGCGCGCGGGCGCCGCGCCGGCCCCAGACGCCACCAGCTTCGAGGGTATTGCCGCGGCGGCCGGCGAGCGCCTGGCCGCGCGCTTCGCGCCGCGCCTGCAGGCGGTGTTCAACCTCACCGGCACCGTACTGCACACCAACCTGGGCCGCGCGCTGCTGCCGCAGGAGGCAGTGGATGCAGTGATCGAGGCGATGCTGAATCCCGCAAACCTCGAATACGACCTGGCAACCGGTGGGCGCGGCGACCGCGACGACCTGATCGAGGAACTCATCTGCGAGCTCACCGGCGCCGAGGCCGCCACGGTGGTCAACAACAATGCCGCTGCCGTGCTGCTCACGCTGGGCACGCTGGCCGTGGGCAAGGAGGTGATCGTCTCGCGCGGCGAACTGGTCGAGATCGGCGGCGCCTTCCGCATTCCCGACATCATGGCGCGCGCCGGCGCCCGGCTGGTCGAGGTCGGCACCACCAACCGCACCCATGCGAGCGACTACCGCGAGGCCCTTGGCGCCGACACCGGCCTGCTGATGAAGGTGCATTGCAGCAACTACGAGGTGACGGGCTTCACCAAGAGCGTCAGCGACCAGGAAGTGGCGGCCATCGCCCACGCGCAGGGCCTGAACATGGTGGTGGACCTGGGCAGCGGCACGCTGGTCGACATGCGCCAGTGGGGCCTGCCGCACGAGGTCACCGTGCGCGAGACCCTCGCCGCGGGCGCCGACATCGTCACCTTCAGCGGCGACAAGCTGCTGGGCGGCCCGCAGGCCGGGCTGATCGTCGGGCGCAGGCACCTGATTGCGCGCATCAAGAAAAACCCGCTCAAGCGCGCGATGCGCGTGGGCAAGCTGACGCTGGCGGCGCTTGAGCCGGTGCTGCGGCTGTACCTGCACCCCGAACAATTGGCCGAGCGCCTGACCACGCTGCGGCTGTTCACGCGCCAGGAAACCGAGATGCAGGCCCAGGCCCAGGCGCTCGCGCCGCAGCTGCAGGCCGCGCTGGGCAGCGCCTATGTGGTCGAAACCGCGGCCATGGCCAGCCAGATCGGCAGCGGCGCGCTGCCCGTTGAATCGCTGCCGAGCCACGGCCTGCGCATCCACCCGGCCTCGGGCCGCCAGGCCGGACGCCAGCTGCTGCAGCTCGAAGCCGCGTTGCGCGCCCTGCCCCGCCCGGTGATCGGGCGCGTGCAGGCCGATGCGCTGTGGCTGGATCTGCGCTGCCTGGAGGCGCCGCAGCAGGCGCTGTTTGCCGCGCAATTGCCGCTGCTGGCGGCCAACATCGCTGGCAGCCGGCCATGATCATCGGCACCGCAGGCCATATCGACCATGGCAAGACCACGCTGGTGCGCGCGCTCACCGGCGTGGACACGGACCGCCTCAAGGAAGAGAAGGCGCGCGGCATCTCGATCGCGCTGGGTTATGCCTATGCGCCGCTGCCCAATGGCGACGTGCTGGGCATCATCGACGTGCCGGGGCACGAGAAATTCGTGCACACCATGGCCGCCGGCGCGGTCGGCATAGACCATGCGCTGCTGGTCGTGGCGGCCGACGACGGCGTGATGCCGCAGACGCGCGAGCACCTCGATATCCTGCAGCTGCTGGGCGTCACCCAGGCCAGCATTGCCTTGACCAAGGTGGACCGCGCCAGCGCGGCGCAGGTCGGCGCGGCCCGGGCCCAACTGGCCGATCTGCTGGGCGCCACGCCCTTCGCGGGGGCGCCGGTCTTCGAAACCGCGGCCAGCCGCCCGGAGGACCCGGGCGTGGCCGCGCTGCGCAGCCATCTGCACACCCTGGCCCAGCGCATGCCCGCGCGCGCGCAGGGCGGATTGTTCCGCCTGGCCGTGGACCGCAGCTTCAGCCTGGCGGGCCAGGGCACGGTGGTCACTGGCACGGTGTTCGGCGGCGCCGTGGCCACGGGCGATACCCTGGTGCATTCGCGCACCGGCCAGGACCTGCGCGTGCGCAGCATCCACGCGCAGAACCAGGCCAGCGAGCGCGCCGTGGCGGGGCAGCGCTGCGCGCTCAACCTCGCAGGGCTGGGCAAGGACGACATCCAGCGCGGCGACTGGATTGCCGATGGCGCGCTGCTGCAGGCCACCGAGCGCATCGACGTGCAGCTGCAGCTGCTGGCCACGGCGACCGAGCTGCGCCAGTGGACGCCCGTGCACCTGCACCTGGGCACGGCGCATTGCACGGCCCATGTGGCGCTGCTCGAAGGCGAGCGCATCGAGCCGGGCAGCTGCGTGCGCGCCCAGCTGGTGCTGGATGCACCGGTGTTCTGCCTGCCCGGCGACCGTTTGATCCTGCGCAATGCCCAGGCCAGCCGCACCATTGCCGGCGGCAGCGTCATCGATCCCTACGCCCCCGCGCGCAAGCGCCGCAGTCCCGAGCGCATCGCCTATCTGCAGGCGCTGCAGACGCTCGTCGGCACGGGCCGCGCCGAGCAGCTGCTGGCCCGGTCGCCGCAGGGCCTGCCGCTGTCGCAGCTGGTGCGGCTGTCCGGCCGGCGCTGGGACGCGCAAGACCTGCCCGCCGACTGCCTACAGCTGCCGCTGGCCGGCGACACCCTGCTGCTGCCCGCGGCGCGCTGGCAACAGCTGCGTGCGCAGGTGCTGGCGACGCTCGCGCAATTCCACGAGAAGCACCCCGACGAGCCCGGCCTGAACGCCGCGCGCCTGCGCCGCATGGCCTGGCCGGGGCTGGTGCAAGGCACGCACGATGCGCTGTGGCGCGCGCTGATCGACGGTTTGCTGCGCGATGCGCAGATCGCTGCCAGTGGCGCCTGGCTGCATCTGCCCGGGCATGCGGTACAGCTGAGCGCGCAGGAAGATGTTCTTGCCAGACAGCTGCTGCCGCTGATCGATGCCGGCCGCTACGACCCGCCCTGGGTGCGCGACCTGGCGGCCACCACGGGCGCCGGTGAGGACAGCGTGCGCCAGCTGCTGCGCAAGCTGGCGCGCCGCGGACAGGTGTTCCCTGTGGTCAAGGACCTGTACTACGGCGCCGCGCGCATGCAGGCGCTGGCGCAGCTGGTGCAGGAGCTGGCGGGAGCGCATGCGCGCGCCGAAGTCGAAGCGCGTGCCTTTCGCGACGCCACGGGCCTGGGGCGCAAGCGCGCCATCCAGATCCTCGAGTTCTTCGACCGCGTCGGCTACACGCGCCGGCTGCGCGACGCGCACCTGCTGCGCCCCGACGCCCGCTGGCAGGATGCCGCGGCGCCGTTACAATAGCGATGCTTGCCCGCGCCGCCCTGGCGCCGGGCGCAGATGGAAGGCATGCACACCCGGTGGTGTGGCCGGGCTTCAAACCCGGTGAGGGGCGTCAGCCGCTCCTGGGTAGGTTCGACTCCTGCTGCTTTCCGCCCTCTTTGCCCACGCATCCGCCAAGAGCCCGATCCAGCCCATGAACCACACCGCCCTCCAGCCGCCCACGGCCCCGCGTCTCACTTCCCTGTCCCACGGCGGCGGCTGCGGCTGCAAGATCGCGCCGGGCGTGCTGGCACAGCTGATCGGGCAGAGCGCGCTGCCCAAGCAGTTCTTCCCCGACCTGCTGGTGGGCAACGAGACCGCCGACGATGCGGCCGTCTACCGCATCAACGACGAGCAGGCGATCGTCGCGACCACCGATTTCTTCATGCCCATCGTGGACGATCCGTACGACTTCGGCCGCATTGCCGCGGCCAATGCGCTGTCGGACATCTATGCGATGGGCGGCACGCCGCTGATGGCGCTGGCCATCGTCGGCATGCCGATCAACGTGCTGCCGCACGCGACCATCGCCAAGGTGCTCGAAGGCGGCGAATCGATCTGCCGCGAAGCCGGCATTCCGCTGGCCGGCGGGCATTCGATCGACTCGGTCGAGCCGATCTATGGGTTGGTGGGCATCGGCATCGTCAACCCCAGGCACATGAAGCGCAATGCCGATGCGCGTGAGGGCGACGTGCTGGTGCTGGGCAAGCCCCTGGGCGTGGGCATCCTGTCTGCGGCGCTGAAGAAGAACCTGCTCGATGAAGCCGGCTACCGCGCCATGGTGGAGACCACCACGCAGCTCAACCGTCCGGGCGCGGCGCTGGCGCGGATCGAAGGCGTGCATGCGCTGACCGATGTCACCGGCTTCGGCCTGCTGGGCCATGCACTGGAGCTGGCGCGCGGCGCGGGTCTCACGGCGCACATCGACGGCCGCGCGCTGCCGCTGCTGCCCACGGTGCAGGACTTTGCCGAGCGCGGCGTGGTCACGGGCGCATCGGGGCGCAACTGGGCAGCCTATGGCGAGCAGATCGAGATGGACAAGCAGTTGCCGCCATCCTTGCAGGCCCTGCTGACCGACCCGCAGACTTCGGGCGGGCTGTTGGTGTCCTGCTCCGCCGACAGCGTGCAGCAGGTGCTCGAGCTGTTTGCGGCCCAGGGGTTTGCGCAGGCTGCCGTCGTCGGCCGCATGGACGCTGGCGATTCGCGGGTCATCGTGACGTACTGAGGCGCGGCGCCCAGGCCGGCAATTACCAGTCGCCATGCACTCCGGCACCAAACTGCTGCTCAATGTCGGCTCGACCGTGTGCCCCATGTGGCAACTGCATCGGCGTTGTTCCAGTTCGGCACGCAGCTGGCAAATCCGGAGTGAATCGCGCCCGGCGGCTCCTGCCCATCGACGGATTGCAGGCGCCGCCCGCGCAAACTAGTGCGCTGCGGGCCGCGCCTGCAGCCGCGCATAGAGCCCGCCCTGCGCAATCAGTTGCGCATGCGAGCCCTGCTCGACAATGTGGCCGCGCTCCATGACCACCACGCGGTCGGCATGCTCGATGGTGGAAAGCCGGTGCGCGATGACCAGCGTCGTGCGGCCCTGCATCAGCCGCTGCAGCGCCTCCTGCACCAGGCGTTCGGACTCGGTGTCGAGCGCCGAGGTGGCCTCGTCCAGAATCAGGATCGGCGCGTCCTTATAGATGGCGCGCGCGATCGCCAGGCGCTGGCGCTGTCCGCCCGACAGCTGGGCGGCGTTGTGTCCCACCAGGGTCTGCAGGCCCTGGGGCATGCGGCGCACATGCTCGCCCAGATTGGCGGCTTCGAGGCTGGCCCAGACCTTGGCCTCATCGATCCGAGCGCCCAGCGCGACGTTGGCCGCCACGCTGTCGTTGAACATCACCACATCCTGGCTGACCATCGCGAACTGCCGGCGCAGGCTGGACAGGTCCCAGTCGCCCAGAGGCCGGCCGTCAAGCAGCACCTCGCCCTGCGTGGGCGCCAGGAAGCGCGGCAGCAGATTGACCAGCGTGGTCTTGCCCGCCCCCGAGGGCCCGACCAGCGCCACGACCTCGCCCGGCTGCACGCGCAGGTTGACCTGCGCCAGCGCCGGCGCGTGGTCCTCGCCAAAGGCCACGCCCACATCGCGCAGCTCGAGCGCGCCGCGCGCGCGCGCCGTCCGGTGCGTGCCGCCCTGCTCCGCCTGCGTGCTGTCCAGCAGCGCCAGCCCGCGCTCGAGTGCGGCCACGCCGCGCGTGATCGGGTTGGCGACATCGGCCAGCCGGCGGATGGGCGCCACCAGCATCAGCATCGCGGTGATGAACGACACGAAGCCGCCCACCGTGACATCGTCGGCGCGCAGGGCCTGGCGGCTTTGCCACAGCGCGATGCAGATCACCGCCGACAGCGCGGCCGCGGCCAGCAACTGGGTCAGCGGGGTCATCGCCGCCGAAGCGATGGTGGACTTGACGGCCAGATGGCGCAGGCGCTGGCTCAGGGAGCCGAAGCGCCCCTGCTGCTCCTGCTGCGCGCCGTGCAGCCGCACCATGCGGTGGGCCAGCACGTTTTCCTCGACCACATAGGCCAGCGAATCGGTGGCCTCCTGGCTGGCCTTGGTGATGCGGTACAGCCGCCGCGACAGCGTTTTCATGATCCACGCGACACCGGGCACGACCAGCCCCACCACCAGCGTCAATTGCCAGTTGAGATACAGCAGATAGCCCAGCAGCGCGATCAGCGTGAAGCTGTCGCGCGACAGGCCCATCATGGCCTGCACCAGCAGCGTCGAGCCGGTCTGCACTTCATACACCACGGTGTTCGACAGGCTGCTGGCCGACTGGCGCGAAAACAGCGCCATGTCCGCCGCCAGCAACCGGTCGAACAGCGCATGGCGCAGGCTCAGCATGCCCTCGTTGGCGATGCGCGCCAGCGCGTACTGGCCGACGAACTGGGCGATGCCGCGCAGCAGGAACACGCCCATGATGGATAAGGGCACCAGCCACAGCTGCAAGCTGCCATCGGTGAAGCCGCTGTCCAGCAGGGGCTTGAGCAGCGCGGGGATCATCGGCTCGGTGGCCGCCCCGACCAGCATGGCAAGCACGGCCAGCACCCAGGTCCAGCGGCGGCCGCCGAAATACGGTGCCAGGCGCTTGAGACGCTGGCGCATGCTTCGGGGCGGCGCGGACACGGCGCTGGCGGCTTCGGGGGCGGAGGGGGTGGCTTGCATGTGACGCGGATTCTACGGCCCCCACAGCCTGCGTAATCATCGTCTTACATATCGGCTGCGCGGTAGTGTGTAACATCCGCTCGTTAAGCACCGGGACAAACCCGCACTATGATGGTTGCCAATGACTATTGACCGAACTCCATCCACCCTTTCTTCCGCGGCGGCGCCGCTCACGATGCGCCGCGGCTTTCTCGCGGCCCTGGCCTCCACGCCTGCCCTGCCAGCCCTTGCGCAGTTCCGTGTCGAAGTCACGGGCGTGGGCCTGACGCAGTTGCCG
Source organism: Comamonas endophytica (assembly GCF_023634805.2). Taxonomy (NCBI): domain Bacteria; kingdom Pseudomonadati; phylum Pseudomonadota; class Betaproteobacteria; order Burkholderiales; family Comamonadaceae; genus Comamonas; species Comamonas endophytica. The sequence continues at coordinate 3,446,193 of NZ_CP106881.1, read as the reverse complement.
ATCGCCATTGCCCCGTTCCGCGGCGAGGCCCAGTCGCCGCAGAAGCTCGCCGCCATCGTGCAGGCCGATCTCGAGCGCAGCGGCCAGTTCCGCGGCGTCGACGCCTCGGGCACGCAGCTCGATGAAACCTCGCGCCCCGACGTCGCGCTGTGGAAGCAGAAGATGGCCGACTCGCTGGTCACGGGCAGCGTGACGCGCCTGGCCGACGGCCGTTTCGACGTGCGCTTTCGCCTGTGGGACGTGGTGCGCGGCGAGGACCTGGGCGGCCAGGGCTTTGCCGTCACCACCGGCGACCTGCGCCTGGTGGCCCACCGCATTGCCGACTACGTCTATGAGAAGCTCACCGGCGAGCGCGGCATCTTCTCGACACGCATTGCCTATGTCACCAAAGCCGGCAGAAACTACCGGCTGTGGATTGCCGATGCCGATGGCGAGAACGCGCAATCGGCGCTGTCGAGCGCCGAGCCCATCATCTCGCCGGCATGGTCGCCCAACGGCCGGCAGGTGGCCTATGTATCCTTCGAGTCGCGCAAGCCCGTGGTCTACGTGCACGACGTGTCCAGCGGCCGGCGCCGGCTGGTGGCGAACTTCCGCGGCTCCAACAGCGCGCCGGCCTGGTCGCCCAATGGCGAGCAGCTGGCCGTCACGCTCACGCGCGATGGCGGCTCGCAGCTGTACATGATCAGCGCCGAGGGCGGCGAGCCGCGCCGCCTGATGCAAAGCAGCGGCATCGATACCGAACCGGCGTTTTCCAGCGACGGCCGCACGATCTTCTTCGTCAGCGACCGCGGCGGTGCGCCGCAGATCTACAAGGTCTCGGCCAGCGGCGGCAACGCCGAGCGCGTGACTTTCAGCGGCAGCTACAACATTTCTCCCAGCGTGAGTCCGGACGGCCGCTGGCTCGCGTATATTTCGCGCGTGGGCGGGGGCTTCAAGCTGCATGTGATGGACCTGAGTGCAGGCACCGTGACCGCGATTACCGACACCACGGCCGATGAGAATCCGAGTTTTGCGCCCAACAGCCGCCTGATCGTCTACGCGACGCTGCAGCAGGGGCGCGAATCGCTGATGACCACGACGCTGGACGGCAAGATCAAGGCGCGTCTGGCAGGCCAGGGTGGCGACATTCGCGAGCCGGACTGGGGCCCGTTCCTCAAACATTGAGTTTTGCTTTTCTTTTCATAAACGTTACTTGCGCATTCGTACTGCCACACGCTGGAGTCCACATGATCACCTTCAAACGCCTTTCCATCGCCCTGACCGTCGCCGCCCTGATGGCGGGTTGCAGCTCGGGCGTCAAGCTCGATGACAAGCCCGTCACCGACGGCTCCGCGCTGAGCAGCGGCGCTGGCGCCGGCGCCAACGGCGGCGGCACGGCCCAAAGCGGCGTTTCCGGCGTCGACCTGACCCAGTCGGGCAGCAACCAGGCCGGCCCCCAAGGCGTGAGCCGCATCGTGTATTTCGACTACGACTCGTTCGTCATCAAGGCCGATGCACAGGCCCAGATCGAAGCCCATGCCCGTTTCATCAAGGCTTCGCCCAACCGCCGTGTCGTCATCGAAGGCCACACCGACGAGCGCGGTGGCCGCGAATACAACCTGGCACTGGGCCAGAAGCGCGCCGAAGCCGTGCGCCGCTCGCTGGGCCTGCTGGGCGTGCCCGACTCCCAGGTCGAAGCCGTGAGCTTCGGCAAGGAAAAGCCCGCCATGCAGGGCTTCACCGAAGAAGCTTTCGCGCAGAACCGCCGCGCTGAACTGTCCTACCGTTGATGACAATGCCGTTTTTCCGCACCACTTCCGTTGCCCGAATGGTGCTGGCTTTGGCCTGCACCGCATCCTTTGCCACCGCCAGCCAGGCCGCCCTGTTCGGCGATGACGAGGCGCGCCGCGCGATTCTCGAGTTGCGCCAGCGCCTCGATGCCATGCAGCAGTCGAACCAGCGTGCGAGCGAAGACACGGCGCAGCTGCGGCGCAGCCTGCTCGACCTGCAGGCGCAGATCGAGACGCTGCGCCAGGACCAGGCACGGCTGCGCGGGCAAAACGAACAGCTGGTGCAGCAGTCCTCGGAACTGCAGCGCCGGCAAAAGGACATTGCCCAGGGTGTGGAAGAACGGCTCAAGCAATTCGAGCCGGTGGCCGTCACGGTCGACGGCCAGCAGTTCACGGCCGATCCGGCCGAGAAACGCGACTTCGAAGCCGCGCTCGAGGTCTTCCGCGCCGGGCGTTTCGCCGACGCGAACAAATCCTTCAGCGCCTTCATCCGCCAGTACCCGCGCAGCGGCTACCTGCCCTCGGCACGCTTCTGGCTGGGCAATGCCCAGTACGCCGAGCGCGACTACAAGGAGGCCATCGCCAACTTCAGGTCGCTGCTCACGGCAACCCCCGAGCACGGCCGCGCGCCCGAAGCGGCACTGTCCATCGCCAACTGCCAGATCGAGCTCAAGGACACGCGCGCCGCGCGCAAGACGCTTGAGGATCTGGTCAAGACCTATCCGCGCAGCGAAGCCGCAGTGGCCGCCAAAGACCAGCTGTCCCGCCTGAAATGACGTCCACGCAGAGCACTGCGCCCGGCGATACCCCCCTGCTTCCGGACAACCAGCGCCGCTTCGGCGGCCTGGAGCGCCTCTATGGCGTCGAGGGGGCAGCGCGCATCCGCGCGGCGCATGTGGCCGTGGTCGGCATCGGCGGGGTCGGCTCCTGGGCCGCCGAGGCGCTGGCGCGCAGCGGCGTCGGCCGCATCACTCTGATCGACCTGGACCAGGTGTCCGAGTCGAACATCAACCGCCAGATCCACGCCCTCAGCTCCACCGTCGGCCAGGCCAAGGTGGACGCCATGCGCGAACGCATTGCGCAGATCCATCCGGATTGCGAAGTGCAGTGCATCGAGGATTTCGTCGAGCCGGAGAACTGGCCGGCACTGCTGCCCGCGGGCGTCACGGCCGTCATCGATGCCTGCGACCAGGTCAAGGCCAAGACCGCCATGGCGGCGCACGCACGGCGCAACAAGCTGCTTTTCATCAGCGCAGGTGCTGCCGGCGGCAAACGCCATGCGCACAAGGTCGACATCGACGACCTGAGCCAGACCACCCACGACCCGCTGCTGGCCCAGCTGCGCTACCGCCTGCGCCGCGAACACCGCGCTCCGCGCGACGGCAAGAAGATGGGCGTGGCCTGCGTCTTCAGCCGCGAGCCCGTGGCCCAGCCCGATGCCTCCTGCGCCATCGACAGCGCCGACGGCACGCTCAACTGCCATGGTTACGGCTCGGTCGTCGCCGTGACGGCGACCTTCGGCCAATGCGCGGCCGGCTGGGTGCTGGATCAAATTGCGGCCATCAAGCCAAAAGTGGCTTGAATTCCGTGCTAGAATCGTGTTCTTCGCTGATCGGAACAATGGTTTCGTGAAGCAGGTGGGGTCGTTAGCTCAGTCGGTAGAGCAGCGGACTTTTAATCCGTAGGTCGCGTGTTCGAATCACGCACGACCCACCAAGGCACACAAGGAAAACCCGCTATCTTTTGGATAGCGGGTTTTTGTTTTTATACTCGCAAATACCTGTGCTTTGATCTTTTGTCTCGGCAGCCTGCCCCCCATGGCTCCAGCGCTATCACCTTGCGCGTGATCCACGCATCACTGGTGCCCGCAATGCTGTCAATGTTGAAGAACCAGCCGGTGCCCGTCACTGCACTGCATGACCATGCCATCCTGACGGCATTTACATAGTGAAACCACCTATTGCTTTCCGACTCGGCACAATCCGACCCCACGTGGGCTGATCGAGCTCCAGGCGGGTGACATGCACTCAAGCGATGTGCCGGCATGGAGCATGGATCAGCGCCAACTGAAGCCGCCATGCCCGGTCCGGATTGCATCCCTCGGAAGCCATCTGCCGGGCACGGCCGGTGGGCGTGACGCAATGGCGAGATCGGCGGGAATCGCTGGCTCCGTTTGGCATCACTGCAGAGACGATTGCCGAGTCGGCACGCACTGGTTGCTGCCGCACGGACCATCGCTGTACCAGCGTACGCGGTCACCTGCGGGGAACAAGCCGTTGCAGCCGCCCAGCCCCGCAGCTTTTCCTATGCCGCCACGTCAGAGCGGAAAGGGAGCTGCGGGGATTTTTTTATGACCTGTTTGCGCAGGGCAGCCAGGCGTGTGGTCGGTCCTTGATCGAGCGCCGCCTGGAGAGAGCGTCAAGCCTTGCGCAGTTTTTTTCTATTGAAACCGATTCGCCAACGGTATGGAGTATTCCATGCGTAAATTCAAGATATGGGGCATCAGCCTGCTGGCCCTTCTAGCAATCGTGGGGGTCCTGTTCCTCTACTGGCCACTGCATCAGCGTTCGGTGCCCGCTGCCGAGAACGACAAGCCTGTGGACGTCGTCCTGGTCGGCGGCGGCATCATGAGCATCACGCTGGCCACCTATCTGCAGGAACTGCAGCCCGACCTGAAGGTGCAGCTGTTCGAACGCCTCGACGGCGTGGCGCTGGAGAGCTCCAACGGCTGGAACAACGCCGGCACCGGCCACTCGGCGTTTGCCGAGCTGAACTACACGCCGGAACTGCCGGACGGCTCGATCGAGACCAAGCGCGCGGTCGGCATTGCCGAACAGTTCGAGATCTCGCGCCAGTTCTGGTCGCATCAGGTCAAGGAAGGCCGTCTGTCGCAGCCTTCGGACTTCATCAATCCAACGCCTCACATGAGCTTCGTCTGGGGCGAGGACCGCGTCGAATACCTGCGCAAACGCTACGAGGCGCTGTCCAGGAATCCGCTGTTCTACGGCATGCAGTTCTCCACGGACCCCGCGCAGATCAAGCAATGGGCACCGCTGGTGATGGAAGGGCGCGACCCCGCCCAGAAGGTGGCTGCGACCTATATGCCGCTGGGCACCGACGTCAACTTCGGCGTCATCACCAACCAGCTGACCCGCGGCCTGCAGCGCAACCCCAACTTCCAGCTGCAGGTGCAGCATGAAGTCACGGCGCTGCGCCAGGGCGACGACAAGATCTGGAACGTCACCGTCAAGGACCTCAAGAATGGCACGGAACGCACCGTCAAGTCGCGTTTCGTGTTCATCGGCGCCGGCGGCGCTGCCGTGAAGCTGCTGCAGATGTCCGGCATTCCCGAAGCGAAGAACTACGCCGGCTTCCCCGTGGGCGGCCAGTTCCTGGCCTTCAAGGCCCCGGCCCTGGCCGAGCGCCACAAGGTCAAGGTCTACGGCATGGCGGAAACCGGCTCGCCGCCGATGTCGGTGCCACACATCGATGCCCGCAAGCTCGACGACAAGCCGGTGGTGCTGTTTGGCCCTTTCGCGCTGTTCAGCACCAAGTTCCTGAAGGAAGGTTCGTGGTTCGATCTGTTCTCGTCCGTCACCCATGACAACGTGGGCGGCATGCTGAAGGTGGGCAGCGAGAACCTGGACCTGGTGAAGTATCTGATGCAGCAGGCCAAGCTGACCGACGAAGACCGGCATGCCGAACTGCTCAAGTACTACCCCAACGCCAAGCGCGAGGACTGGGAGCTGATCACCGCCGGCCAGCGCGTGCAGATCATCAAGAACGATCCCGAAAAGGGCCCGCTGCTGCAGTTCGGCACCGAGATCGTGACGGACAAGGACAAGACCATTGCTGCCCTGCTGGGCGCCTCGCCGGGTGCGTCGACCTCTCCTCCGATCATGCTGAACCTGCTGGCCCAGGCCTTTCCCCAGGAAATGGCGGCTGGATGGGAAACCAAGCTCAAGGACATCGTTCCGTCCTACGGCCGCAAGATCAACGAGAGCGCCGCGCTGACCAACGAGATCCGCACGCAGACGAGCCAGGCGCTGGGCCTGCCCTACATCGAGGTGCCGGTGGGTGCCCAGGGCGCTGCCGCAGCCGCGGCTGCGGCCCCGGCGACGCCTTCCCCGGCAGCGCCTGCATCCCGCAATGCAAATACCGAGATGCAAGCGCTTTGAGTGCGCCGTGCGGGGTCCGCGGACCCTGCACCAGACCGTTGACGGTTGAAAAAAAGGAGCCTGCGGGCTCCTTTTTCTTTTCTGCGAACGACTTGGTCCGCCACCCTGGGGTTGGTGCCAGTGCCAGCGCAATCCAGATGGTGCCTTGATCGATCGCCCATCTTTGCGCGTGTTTGCAGCCGCACTGCCCGGCGAGCCCTAGAATCAAAGCTTTCCGCGGCGCTCCTGCGCGCGACGTCCGGAGCGGCTCAGTGGATCCGCTCCCACTTGATATTTGCATTCAGAAAATGAAAAGATTGCCGACTCTTGTCGAAGGCCTGGACGATATTCTCAACGGTGGGTTGTTCGAGGGTGGTGTCTACATTTTCGAGGGGCCTCCGGGCGTGGGCAAGACCACGTTGGCCAACCAGATCGCCTACACCCTGGCACGGCGGGAGATTCGCACGCTGTACGTCACCATGCTGGCGGAGTCGCACGCACGCATGCTCCAGCACATGGAGCAGCAGATCTTCTTCGACCAGCAGGAAGTCAGTGCGACGGTGTTCTACGTCAGCGGCTACCGCGAGCTGGAGCAAGGCGGGCTCAAGGCCGTGGTGGGCCTGCTGCGCGGCGAGCTGATAAGGCACCGAGCCTCGCTGCTGGTGCTCGATGGCCTGGTCGTCGACAGCCTCAGCACCACGACCAACGATGCGGTGCGCCAGTTCGTGCACGAGCTGCAGAGCCTGGTGAGCGCCATGTCCTGCACCTGCCTGATCCTCACCAGCGGCAACAGCAATTCGCTGAGCGCGGAGCAGACCATGGTCGACGGCATCTTTGCCTTTGAGGACCATGGCTTCCATTGGCGCGCCGAGCGCCGCATGCAGGTGCGCAAGTTCCGCGGCAGCATGGTCCTTCGCGGCCAGCACACCTTCTGCCTCTCCTCGAAGGGGGTGCAGTTCTTTCCGCGGCTGGAGAGCCTGCCGCTGGTCGATGCCAGCGCCAGGATGGGCCCGGACATCGTCCCCACCGGCTGGCGCGTGTTGGACGCTGCGCTGCGCGGCGGCGGCTTCCTCTCGGGCAGCGCGTCGCTAGTCGTGGGAGACAGCGGAACCGGCAAGACCACCCTGGCGCTGGCCTTTGCCGCGGCTTCGGGCGCCGATGGCACCGCGCTGGTGCTTTCCTGCACGGAACTTGCCAGCGATCTGCGCCGGCTCAGCACCGAGCTGGGATTGGGCGTCGAGGCAGCGCTTTTCCGCGGCGAGCTGATGATCAGGAATCTGGGCCAGGAAGACGAGTCCATGGATGAAATGGGCCATCAGCTGCTGCGCCTGGTCGATGAATTCAAGATCCGCCGGCTGGTGGTGGATGGCGTGGCAGGCCTTGCCGATACGCTGGCATTCAAGGACCGCGGCTACCGCTTCCTGGGGCGCCTGCTGGTGGAACTGCGCCGGCGCGGGGTCACGTGCCTGTTCACGATGGATCCCGAGGCATTGGCGGTGGCAGCGGGCGCGCCGCTGGCCGATGGCCTGGTGGGCTGGTTCGACAACCTGTTTGTCTTCGATGCGACGCCAGCGAGCGACAGGCTCGTTAATCAGCGTATCCTTAGGGTTGCAAAAATTCGCGGCGGCGCAGCCCTGAAGTCCTCGGTGGACATCGCCGTTTCGCTCCCCCAGGGCGCTTGAGCCCTTTATTGCCTGCAAGAAAGACCGTCTCGATGAAACTGGTTCTTGTCGTCGAAGACGAATATGGAAACGCCGAGATCCTGCAGCTGCTGCTGGAAGCCGAAGGCTACCGGGTTGCCGTGGCGTCCAATGGCCAGCATGCGCTGCAGATCCTCATGGAGGGCGAAAAGCCTGCGCTGATATTGTCGGACTTCATGATGCCGATCATGAACGGCGGCGAATTCGGCCAGGCCTTGAGCCAGGACGAAGCGCTGCGCGACATCCCTTTTGTCTTCATGAGCGCCACCAGCCAGGATGTGGTGCGCCGCGTGTTCAAGGGCTACGATGCCTTCCTGGTCAAGCCCATTGAATTCGAATCGCTGCTGCTGGTGGTGGAGCGCCTGATCGCCCGTGGACGCCAGCCCGCTGCAGGTCAGGTCGAGGATTCGATGCGCCAGCTGCTCAAGGGCATCCATATGCCCACCCGCGACTGAAAAGCAAAAGCGCCATGTCCCACACCGAATCGTTCCAGACCGAGGAAGAGGCACATGCCTATGCGCAGCAGGCGGGCCTGCGCAATTACCGGGTGGTTGCCGAGCCCGGGCCCGTCACGCAGATGATGCCGCTGGGCGGGCAGGACGGTATTCCACCGATCCGCTTCGCCATCGAATACCTGGACTAGAAGCCGCCTTGCCGGCCGCGCCTCGCCGGCCGCGCCTTGCCGGTCGCGCCTCGCCGGCCGCGCCTCGCCGGCCACGGCAGCTTTTTCGCCAAGCTTGGCCCCGCTCCTACAGCGGCGGCGCGTGTCTTGCGCCACGCTTGCGTTGGATGGCCTGCACTGCTGCATGCAGCAGCCGGCCCCCGGTATCAACCCGCCACGCAAGGACGACCCATGAGCAACCCGAAGACGCCCGCATCGCTGCCCGAAGACGAGGATATGGACCCCGTCGGCCAGCCCTATCAGGACCAGGCCGCCACGGCGCCGGAAAATGGCGACGATCCGCCCCATCCGCCCTTCTCGCCAGACAACGAGCCCGACATCGCGCCCGAATAAGCAGGCAGCGCACCAGGCGCCGGCGACCGATCACCAGCCCGGCCGGCGCTCGGGCCTTGGCTGCGCGATGCGCTTGCGCTGCTGGGCCCGCGTCAGGGTCTCGACCATATAGTCGCGCGAGGCCTGGCGCGCGAAATCCACCGGCGTCCAGCCGCGCTGATTCCTGGCCAGCGGATCGGCCCCGTACTGCAGCAGCTGGGCCACGACCTCTTCCGAGCTGTACTGCGCCGCCATCATCAGCGCCGTCGTGCCGTTGGGCGACGGCGCGTCGACAGGAGCGCCGCGGCGCACCAGCAGCTGCACGATCGCCAGGCTGTCGGGCAGCGCCGCCGAGGTGGCGTAATGAAGCGCGTTCCAGCCTTCCTTGTGCACCGCGGCGCCGCGCTCGAGCAGCCGGCGCGCGATGTTCAGATGGCCCTTGAGCGCCGCCATCATCAACGCATTCTCGCCCTGGGCGCTGGCTTCATCCAGCCGGATGCCGGGCGCCAGCATCAGCACCTCGAACACGCGCAGCGAATCGCGGTGCAGCGCGGCCACCATGCCCGGGCGCCCGCGCGAATCACGCGTATTGGGGTCTGCGCCGCGCAGCAGCAACTCGAGCATGGCCTTGGGGTTGTCGCGGATCACGGCGCGCTCGAAGTCGACCTCGACATCGGCATGTGCCAGGCCCGGCAGCAGCGCGGCGGCGGCCAGCTCGGCCGCGGCTCGAAGGCAGCGGCGTCGGGTATGCGTCTGGATCATGAAACCACCCCCTTGAACAAGGTGTTGAAGTTGGCGCTGGTCAGCGCAGCGATTTCCTCGACCGGCAGGCCGCGCACGGCCGCGATCTGCTGCGCCACGAAGGGCACATAGGCCGGGCTGTTGGTCTTGCCGCGGTAGGGCATGGGGGCGAGATAGGGGCTGTCCGTCTCGATCAGCATCCGGTCCAGCGGCACGAAGGCTGCCACGTCGCGCAGGTACTGTGCGTTCTTGAAGGTGACGATGCCGGAAAACGAGATGTAATAGCCCAGGTCCAGCGCCGCGCGCGCGACCTCGGCGGTCTCGGTGAAGCAGTGCAGCACGCCGCCGGCCTGGTTGCCTGCGCCGTCCTCACCCTCCTCGCGCAGGATGGCCAGGGTATCGTCGGAGGCGCTGCGCGTGTGGATCACCAGCGGCTTGGCGCAGGCGCGCGCCGCGCGGATGTGCACGCGAAAGCGCTCGCGCTGCCACTCGAGGTCGGCCACAGATCGCCCGCCCTTGCGGTCCTCCATGCCGTAGTAGTCGAGGCCCGTCTCGCCAATCGCCACCACGCGCGGCAGGGCGGCGCGTTCGAGCAGGTCCTGCACGCTGGGCTCGGTCATGTCCTCGGTGTCGGGATGCACGCCCACCGTGCACCAGAAGTTGTCATAGGCGGTGGCCAGCGCATGCACCTCGCCGAACTCCTCCATGGTCGTGCAGATGCACAGCGCGCGGTCCACCCGGGCTTCGGCCATGGCGGCGCGGATGGACGGCAGGTTCTGGGCCAGCGCGGGGTAGTTCAGGTGGCAGTGGGAATCGGTAAACATCGAAAGCTCTCAAAACAAGAATGCCGATCCACGGCCATGGCGCAGCGGATCGGCATGCGGGCAAGGCGCAGCGTCACACCGTCTGCGTGGCCTTGTCCCAGGCCAGGGCACTGCCCAGGATCTGCTCGATACGGGCCCGCAGCTGGCTGGATTTCTCGTCCGCGGGAAACTGGATGCCTATGCCCTGCGTTCGGTTGCCCGCGGCGCGCGCGGGCGTGACCCAGGCCACCTTGCCGGCAATGGGATAGCGCTGCGGGTCTTCGGGCAGCGTCAGCAGCACATAGACGTCGTCGCCCAGCCGGTACTCGCGCGGCGTGGGCACGAAGATGCCGCCCCCGGCGAAGATCGGGATATAGGCCGCGTACAGGGCGGCCTTCTCCTTGATGGCCAGCTGCATGACGCTGGGGCGCGGCGTGGTGGTGGTCTGGCTCATGGGAAGGGATGGTTCAATGGGGCCTGGAGCCGCGGGATGCACAAGCTCATGCCCTGGAGTTTAGGACGCTTCGGCCGCGTGCGACAAGCGCCTCGAGCATCAGGCCGGCGTTGAAGGGATGTTCCGCCGTGCGCTGCGCGGCCGTCAGCTCCCGGCTCCAGGCTGCGAGCTGCGCCAGCGCTGGCGGGGCGGGCAGATCGGCCGCGGCGAAATAGCGCGGCGCGGCGCCGCTGGCGCGCGCCATCTGGTCGTGGCAGATCTTCTGCAGCACGGCAATGACCTGCCCCGGTGCGAGATCGGCAAACGCCGTTGCATCGCCCTGCGCCAGCGCACGCGGCATCCGACTCCAGGCCTGCGCCGGCTTGCCGCTGCGCGCCAGCGCCAATGCATCTTCGGGGCGGCCGCCCGACGCCCTGAGGAAGGCCTCGGCAGCGGCGGGCTCCAGGCCCTGGGACTGCAGCCAGTCGCGCATCGCGCCTTCTTGCGGCCAGGCCATGGTGTGGATCAGGCAGCGGCTGCGGATGGTGGGCAGCAGCTGGTGCGCCGATTCGCTCGCCAGCACGAAGCGCACGTCGCCCGGTGGCTCCTCCAGCGTCTTGAGCAGCGCGTTGGCGGTGATGGCATTCATCTGCTCGGCCGGATACACCAGCACCGCCTTGCCGCGCCCGCGCGCGCTGGTGCGCTGGGTGAATTCCACCGCGTCGCGCATCGCATCGACGCGGATCTCGCGGCTGGGCTTGCGCTTCTTGTCGTCGATCTCGGCCTGGGCCTTCTCGGACAGCGGCCAGCCCAGCGCCAGCATCTCGGTTTCGGGCATCAGCACGCACAGGTCGGCATGGGCGCGCACCTCGATGGCATGGCAGCTGCGGCACTGCCCACAGGCATGGCCGTCGATGGGGCTCTCGCAGAGCCAGGCGCGCACCAGCTCGAGCCCCAGTGCGTACTGCCCCAGGCCCGAGGGCCCCTGCAGCAGCCAGGCGTGGCCGCGCTGGGCCAGCAGCGCCTGGCGCTGCGCCGCGATCCAGGGTGCGACTGCGGCGCTCATGCGCCGTCCTTGTCGCCGCCGGGGGCACAGGGCAGCCAGCCGCGGCCTTCGAACACTGCCTGCAGCTCTTGCCACACCAGCGTACGCGGGTGATTGGCATCGATGCGCGCGAAGCGCTGCGGCGCGGCTGCGGCGCGGTCGGCATAGCCCTGCGCAACCCGACGAAAGAAGTCCAGTGGCTGGGCCTCGAAGCGATCGGGCAGCCGCGCGTGCGACAGACGCTCGGCCGCGACTTCGGCCGGCAGGTCGAACCACACGGTGAGATCGGGTTCGCGCAGCTGCAGCGGATCGGGCGCGACGCCGGTCTGCACCAGGCGTTCGAGCTGCGCCAGCTGCGCCGTGTCGAAGCCGCGGCCCGCGCCCTGGTAGGCAAAGGTGGCATCGGTGAAGCGGTCGCACAGCACTACCTCGCCGCGCGCCAGCGCCGGCTCGATGACCTGGACCAGATGGTCGCGCCGGCCGGCGAAGGCCAGCAGCGCTTCGGTCAGCGGGTCCATGGCATCGCCCAGCAGCAGCGCGCGCAGCTTCTCGGCCAGCGGCGTGCCGCCGGGCTCGCGCGTGAGCACCACCTGGCGGCCCTGGGCGGCAAATGCATCGGCCAGGGCGCTGATGTGCGAGGACTTGCCCGCGCCATCGATGCCTTCAAATGAAACAAACAGGCCGGTAAGGCTCATCAAACTTCCTCGATCGGCGGGCGCTGGCTCAGCGCCCGCGCTGGTAACGGTTCACGGCCCTATTGTGCTCGTCAAGGGATTCGCTGAAATGGCTGCTGCCGTCGCCGCGGGAAACGAAATACAGCGCCTTGGTGGCCGCGGGCTGCACGGCCGCGATCATCGAGGCCTTGCCGGGCATTGCGATCGGCGTGGGCGGCAGGCCGGCACGGGTGTAGGTGTTCCACGGCGTGTCGGCGCGCAGGTGGCTGCGGCGCAGGTTGCCATCGAAGGCCTCGCCCAGGCCGTAGATCACCGTGGGATCGGTCTGCAGCGGCATGCCGATGCGCAGGCGGTTGATGAACACGCCGGCGATTTCCGCGCGGTCGCCCGCACGCCCGGTTTCCTTTTCCACGATGCTGGCGAGCACCAGCAGATCGTCCGGTGCTTTCAGCGGCAGGTCGGAGGCGCGCATCTCCCAGACCTGCTGCAGGCGCCGGTCCATGGAATGCAGCGCGCGGCGCAGCACGGCAATGTCGCTGCTGCCCTTGGCGTAGGTATAGGTGTCGGGGAAGAAGCGTCCCTCGGGCGCGATGCCGGGGCGGCCCAGCTCGGCCATCAGCGCCTCGTCGCTCAGCGCGGCGCTGTCCGGACGCAGGAATTCCTCGCGCGCCAGCGCCGCGCGCACCTGGCGCCAGTTCCAGCCTTCGACCAGCGTCAGCGCGCGCAGCGACTCCTCGCCGCGCGCGAGCTTCTGCAGCAGGCTGTAAGGGGTGGTGCCTGCGGGAATCTCGTAGTTGCCGGCCTTGATCAGGCGGTCCTTGCCCGAGACGCGGAACCAGGCGTAGAGCAGCCGCGCATCGGTCTGCACGCCGGCCTGCACCACATTGCGCGCAATGGCACGCGGCGTCGTGCCGGGCTCGATCTCCAGCTCCAGCACGGGCGCGCTCTGCGGCAGTGGATTGAGCAGCCACCAGGCGGCCACGCCACCGGCCAGCAGCGCCATCAGCAGCAGGAAAAGCAGTCCTTTGAAAAATCTACGCACAACCTTCAGCGCCCCATGAGAATGACCGGGCATCATAATTCACGCATGACCCAGTCCTTCCATGGCATAGCCCCCATTTCCCATCTTGGCGTGATCCGCGTGCAAGGCGATGACGCCGCCAGTTTCTTGCACAACCAGCTGACGCAGGACTTTGCGCTGCTGGATCTGCAGCACGCGCGCCTGGCGGCGTTCCTGTCCGCCAAGGGGCGGATGCAGGCAAGCTTCATCGGCTTCAAGCGCAGCGCCAGCGAAGTGCTGCTGGTCTGCAGCCTCGATCTGCTGCCGAACACTCTCAAGCGGCTGTCGATGTTCGTGCTGCGTTCCAAGGCCAAGCTCACCGACGCCACGGCCGAGTTCAGCTTGCATGGTCTGATCGGCGATGCCGTGGCTGCGGCCGGTGGCACGCCCCAGGCCCAACCCTGGGACAAGCAGGATCTGGGCGAAGCCAGCCTGGTGCACCTCTACCCCGCCGTCGGCCAGCCACGCGCGCTGTGGGTCGCCCCGCAGGGCACGCCGATCCCCCAGGCGCCCGCGCTGCCAGCCGAGGCCTGGCTATGGAGCGAGGTGCAAAGCGGCGTTGCCACGTTGAGCGCGCCGCTGTTCGAGCTGTTCGTTCCGCAGATGCTGAACTACGAATCCGTGGGCGGCGTGAATTTCAAGAAGGGCTGCTACCCGGGCCAGGAAGTCGTGGCCCGCAGCCAGTTCCGCGGCACGCTCAAGCGCCGGGCTTATCTGGTGCAGGCCGATGCGGCCTTGGAGCCGGGCATGGAAGTGTTTGCGGCCAGCGATGCGGAGCAGCCCACGGGGACGGTGGTGCAGGCCGCGCCGGCGCCCGATGGCGGGTGGGCGGGGCTGGTGTCGATGCAGATCGCTTCGGCGGGCGAGGCGCTGCATGCGGGCAGTGCCGGCGGGCCGGCGCTGACAGTGCAGCCCCTGCCCTACGTGCTGCTGGAAGATATCTGAGCCTGCAGGCAGGGCGCGCCGCGCGGCGGCTCAGAAGCTGCGCACCATCGTGATATGCGCGATGCCCGCCTCCTCGTAAGGCTCGCCCTGCACTTCAAACCCTGCACGCCGGTAGAAGCCCTCGGCGCTGCGCTGGGCGTGCAGCTGCACCTCGCGGTCGCCGCGCGCCTGCGAGGCCGCGACCAGCGCGTCCAGCACCTGGCGGCCCAGCGTGCTGCCGCGCAGGTCCTTTTCCACGGCCATGCGGCCGATGCGGCCCACGCCGGGTGAATCGGTGATCAGCCGGCCGGTGGCCACAGGCATGCCCAGGCGGTTGTAGAGCACCACGTGGCGCGCGGCCTCGTCGCGGCCGTCGATCTCGAGGGCCGGATCGATGCCCTGCTCGCGCACGAACACCTCCATGCGCAGCCGCATCGCATCGCGGCCCAGCAGGTTCCAGTCGCCGGTACGCACCTCGCCGATCGCGCGGCCGGCTTCGTAGTCTTCGATCAGGGTGCGCAGGGCCTGGGGCACGGGCCGTGAAGTCTGCGTGGCCGGGTCGGCAAAGACATAGACCAGTTCGACACTGCTGAGCAATGCCTGCCCGTTCCAGATGCCGATCTCGAAGCGCAGCGATGAATTGCCGATGCCGGCGCAGCGCACGCCGACGTCGAGCACATCGCCGTAGCGCGCCGACGCGTGGTATTCCACGGTGGCCTTCTTGACATACAGCTCGCCATTCAGGCGCGCGAAGCCGGTGTCATAGGGCACGGCCAGGGCACGCCAATAGGCGCTGATGGCCGTATCGGCATACATCATGTAATGTGCATTGAACACAATCTTCTGGGCGTCGACCTCGGCCCAGCGCACGCGCATGCGGTCGAAGCAGCGAAAGGATTCCAGGCGCAGCATCAATCAGTTCTCCATGTCGAAAGCCAGGCGCAGGGCGCGCGCGCAGTCCGCATGGGCCTGGCGCGCCTCGGGAATCGCGCGGCCCATCTTGATGAATTCATGCGTCACACCGCGGTAGATCTCCAGGTCCACCGGCACCCCGGCGGCGCGCAGCAAGTCGGCATAGGCCACGCCCTCGTCGACCAGCGGATCGCATTCTGCCAGGCAGACGAAGGCCGGCGCCACGCCCTCCAGATCGGGCGCGTTCAATGGCGCGAAACGCCAGTCCTCGCGGTCCTCGGGGCTGCGCACATAGTTGCCGAAGAACCAGTCGATGCTGTGGGCCTCCAGCACCATGCCGTGGGCAAAGCGGCGGTGGGAATCGGTGTCCTGGTGCGCGGTGGTGCCCGGATAGATCAGCAGCTGCAGCGCCAGTGCCAGGCCGGCATCGCGCGCCAGGAGGGCGTTCACGGCAGCCAGCGTGCCGCCGGCGCTGTCGCCGCCCACGGCCAGGCGCGCGCGATCGGCGCCCAGCGCCGCGGCGTTCGCGGCCAGCCATTGCAGCGCGTCCCAGGCGTCGTTGCTGGCGGTGGGAAAACGGTGTTCGGGCGCGAGCCGGTAGTCCAG
This sequence comes from Comamonas endophytica, assembly GCF_023634805.2. Classification (NCBI taxonomy): domain Bacteria; kingdom Pseudomonadati; phylum Pseudomonadota; class Betaproteobacteria; order Burkholderiales; family Comamonadaceae; genus Comamonas; species Comamonas endophytica. Next base: position 3,430,375 of record NZ_CP106881.1, on the reverse strand, counting down.
CGAGACCACCATGCAGCCGGCCTGGCGCGCAAGTTCGCGGCACAGCACGTCGTGGGTCTCGATGCTGCCGATGGTGAAGCCCCCGCCATGCAGGTACAGCAGCGCCGGCAGCGGGCCTTCGGACGCGGGCGCGGGCGCATACAGCCGCGCGGGCATGGGGTGGCCGTCGCGCGCCGGCACCCGCAGTTCCTGCACCCGCGCCAGCGCGGGTTTGGCGATTTCAAGCACCCCGGCGCCGGCGGCATAGGCGGCGCGCGCGGCTTCGGGCGAAAGGCTGTGCAGGGGCGGGCGCGCGGCGCGCTCCATGCGGCGAATCACATCGCGCATCTGCGCGGTCAGAAGGGAGGAAGGGTCGGAATTCACGATCGGCATGGTGGCGGCCGGCGGCGGCTTGGCAAAGCCCACCGGCGCCGGCCTGGGCAACGGAGTCGCCCGCCATCATGCCCGAAGCCGCGCTGCCTGCGCGGCAACGCGGCAGCCTCTTCAGCGGCAGCGGCGCTCGAAATTCACCGCTACCGGGCTGGAATAGCCGTGGCCCAGCACGACGGCAACGCCTTCGTAGACGCACCGATCGCGCGGACTGTAGCCAGGCCGCGGGAAGGGACGGGGTCCGCCGAAGCCCGGACGTGGATCGGCGCCAGGGCGGGGATCGAGATCCGGCCGCGGATCGAACCCGGGCCGGGGCCCGAATCCGGGTAGGGGGAGGTGGTCGGGATCGGGATCGGGGTCAGGGGTGGGCCCGGTGCCCGGAAACGGCCGCGGCGGCCATTCGGGAGCCGGGCCGGGCCCCGGGCCGGGCTCGGGCTTGGGCCAGGGGCCGGGGCCTGAACCGGGCGGCCGCGAACTGTCCCAGATGCGGAATCCGGCCGTGTGGTGATAGGCCCCGAGCCCGCTGCAATCCACGCCGATGCCCAGCGGCGTCTGCAGCTTGGGCGTGGTGATGGCATCGAGCGAGATCTGGTGCGGCCGCATGCCCAGCCGGTGGGCGATCTCGTTGGCCATCAGCTGCTTGATGCGGTTGGGATTGGTCGGCGCAATGGTGCAGGCGATGCTGGAGGCCGTCGCCAGCGTGGCGGCCGCACCCACCAGCGCCACCGCGAGATGGCGAAGTTTCGTTTGCATATCTTTTTCTCCTTGGAGTCAGGAAACTGGACTTGGCTTGACGCGCGGGCGTCATCTGGAGTATGGGAAGCCCCAACCTCCGGGGGAGAAAAAGAACTGTTGCCGGCATTGGCATGGGTTGGCGCCGCGCGTGCACGGGAAAGCCGTTTGCAGGACGCCCTCCCCTGGCCCAGGACATGGCGCGCGGATTGCGGGCCATGGCGCGGCAGTTGCCGGGCCGTGCGCCCTGTGCAACAGCTGTGCAGCCGCTCAGACCAGCGCCGGGCCGGGCGAGGGGCCGAGCAACGGGCCGGACGGCTGCCCGTCGGCCTCATGCCGGGTGCCCGAGTCGGGCGGCGGCGGCACCTCGGCGCTGGTCGAGAGCGTGGCCTGCAGCTGGCGCGCCATGTCGTGCAGCAGCGCGAACTCGCTGGCGGCCAGGCTGCGCGGCTGGGTGTCCATGATGCAGAAGCTGCCCAGCACCATGCCGTGGCGGTCGCGCAGCGGCACGCCGGCATAGAAGCGCACCTGCGCCGCCTGCAGCATCGGGTTGTCGGCGAAGCGCGGATCGCGCGCGATGTCCTCGACCTGCAGGTCGTTGTCCTGATGCACCACATACGAGCACACCGACAGCGCGCGCTCCAGGCCGTTGGCTTCGCCGGCGCCCCCTGCCGGCGGCAGCAGCGTGCCGGGGGTGTGGACCCAGTCGGCATCGACCAGCGAGACCTGGGCAAAGGGCACGTGGAAGGCATTGGCCGCCTGCACCACCATCTCGTGGATGTCCTCCGTGTGGCTCGGCTCCAGCCAGCCGCTGGCCTTGAGCGCCACCACGCGTGCCGCGTCGCCCTCGCCCACCGGCGCCGCGCGCGGGCCGCCAGGCGTTGGCGCCAGCAGCGCATCGCAGCGCAGCAGCAGCTCGCGCACGCTGGTGGCGATGGCATCCACACCCAGCTGCTGCGCCGCGTTCTCGGCCAGCAGCTCGGGCGGGGCATTCCAAAGCGCCAGCACGATGCGCAGGCCGGGCCAGCGCCGGCGCAGCCGCCGGCAGATCTGGCGCACCTGGGCCTGGGGCTGGGGCGTGAAGACGGACAGGCACAGCAGCTCCGTGTCCTGCCAGTTGCGCTCCTCCGGCGCCTGCATGCGCGCCGTCAGCGCATGCGGCGAATGGCTCACGGCCTGGCCGCCCAGCGCCAGCGCATGCGCCATGGCGGTGGCCGCCAGCGCGTCGACTTCCCAGCGCGCGCCCACGCAGTGCACGCGGGCGCGCCGTGCCGGCGCGGGCGCGGGTTCGGCGGCGCGCGCCGGATATTGTTCGGCCAGCTCGCCCAGCAGCAGGTCCATGCCCTGGGCCAGCCGCAGGCGGTGCGCCGCCGTGGCCGCGCCGGTGTGGTGGCTGGTGGCCACGCGCAGGGCCGGCATCACCACGTCGTCGTACAGCCGCGTCACCGCGTCGCTCACCTGCCCCGGGGTGGACTTGGCCGGCACCAGCGCCTCCACGGTATCGGTGCACAGCTCGATGGCCTCCTCCACGTCGCCTCCGAGCAGGCGCTGGTACAGCCGATGCGGCGCGTCCAGCACCGGGGCGTTGCCCAGCAGCACCTCCATGAACTGCAGCGCCGGCAGGTAGCGCCCGAGCACCAGCAGGCACACCGTGAGCGGAGTGGACAGCATCAGCCCCACCGGGCCCCACAGCGCGGTCCAGAACGTGGCCGACACGATGATCGAGATCGTCGACAGGCCGGTGCTGGTGCCATAGAGCCAGGGCTCGATCACGTTGTTGCTGATCAGCTCCAGCAGCAGGATCAGACCCAGCGTCCAGAGAAACATGTTCCAGCCCGGATCGACGGCAAAGGCCAGCGCCAGCGGGAACAACGCCGAGATCATCGGCCCCACATAGGGCACAAAACGCATGATCGCTGCCACCACGCCCCACAGGATGGCCCCGGGCACGCCGATGAACCACAGGCCGACGGCCATGGGAACGCCATAGCTGGCGTTGACGATGAACTGCATGCGCAGGTAACGGCCGATGCGCTGCGACGCCTCGTCGAGCGCATTGGTCGCCAGGTGCAGGTTGCCGCCCATCAGCCGTATCAGCCGGTCGCGCAGGTCGTCGCGGTCGAGCAGGATCAGCACCACGAACAGCAGCACGATGCCGGCCATCAGCACCGGTTCGCTGACCCGGTCCAGCCAGGCCGTGAACTGCGCCAGCGGCTTGAGCTCGGTGGGCTGGATCTCGACGCGTTGCACGCGCGGCGCGGGCTGGCGCCCGCTGGGGCCGACGATTTCCTTCTCCACCGCGTCGTAGGTCTTGCGCGCGCCGTCCCAGACGCTGGGGCCGCTGACGTACTTATGCAGCTCGCGCAGCTTGGTGCGGATGGTGCTCTGGTAGGTCGGCAGATCGGCACTGAGCTGGCTGACCTGGTTGGTGAGGTAGGCGCCCATGCCGCCCAGCGCGCACAGCGTGATGGCCACCACCACCAGCGTCGCGCCCATGCGCGACAGGCCCCAGCGCTTGAGCCGGCTCACGGCTGGATCGAGCAGGAAACCCAGCAGCATGGCCAGGGCCAGCGGCACCAGCAAGTCGCGTCCGAAGAACAGCGCGACGATGACCAGCGCCGCGATCAGCATGCCTACCAGCATGCGCAACGCCGGCAGCATGGCCGCCAGCTGGGCGAAGACCGGCGCCTCCACCGTGGTGGTCTGCGGCTCGGCGCGCCTGTTGCCTGGCTGCAGGCCGGGCGCCGGCCGTGAGGGAGCTGCTGCAGGCTCGGGGAATTTGTCGGGCATGGGTGGGAAACTGGTGGAGGGAGGACGCGCCAAGCGCCATTGCATCCCAAAGCACCCGAGCTGCCTGTCAGCCGGCACCGCGAAACGCCTCGCCAGGCCCGCGCCGGCGCCAGGCAGCCCTCAGCGCCTGGGCGGGGGCACGGGCCAATGCACGTGTACGCACACGCCCCGGCCAGGCAGGCCCGGGGCGTACGCCAGCCGCGCGCCGACACGCGCCGCATGCTAGGCCATGCCCTGCAAACCCTCTGCTTCAGCGTGAGCTGCCATGCCGTGGCCCGGGCGTGCCGCAGCACATTGCTGACGGCCTCCTGCACGATGGAGCCGAGATGCTGCGCGGCTTCACCCGCGACCCGACGCCGCTCTACGACCGGGGGCCGGCGCAGGGGAGCCGGCAGGCCAGCCCCGCGCCGCGCGTTCAGTGTGCCTCGGCCTGCATGCCCGGCTGCGACCAGTCGATGGGCTCCTGCTGCAGCACCATGTCGATGTCCAGCCCCAGCGCCAGCGCGGTTTCCGCGGGAAAGCTCACCGCGAGCTCGCGCTCGCCAAGCGCCGCCAGGCCTGCGCGCGCGCGCCACACCGCCAGGTGCAGCAGCCCGGCCAGGGGCTCGCTGGCCGCGCCCTGCAGCGGCTGGTGCATCTGCGCCAAGCCATCGGCCAGCGCTGCCGGCCAGTGCCACTGCCGTGCCAGGGCCGCCGTCACCTGCGCATGGTTCAGGCCCCAGGCCGCCTGCTCCTCGAAGGCACGCTCGGGCGCCAGGGGCGCGCAGCGCACCTGCAGCGCCGCCGCCTGCTGCGGCGCGCGCAGATGGATGACGCACAGCCCCAGCGCATGCACCAGCCCGGCAGCGTAGGCATGCGAGGGGCTGTAGCGCACCATGGCCGCCAGCGCGCGTGCCATGCGCGCGGTCTCGAGGCTGTAGCGCCAGAACTGCGCCAGGTCGATGCCGGGCACGGCGCGCGCGCCGCCGCCGCGCCGCGCCGCGGCCACCAGCGACTGCAGGCGCGCCGGCGCCACCACCACCAGCGCCTCGGCAATGCCGCCGATGCGGCCAGGCAACTGGTACAGCGGCGCATTGGCCTCGCGCAGCAGCTGCGCGGCGAGCTGCGGGTCGGTGGCGAACAGCTGCGCCAGCCGGCGCAGGCGCGGCGCCGGCGCCGCCAGCTCGGCGCTCAGCAGCGCCACCGCGCGCGGCAGGCTTGGCAAGGCAGGCGGCGTGGCCAGCAGGTCCTTCGGATCCATGGCGTGGTGGCAATGAAAGGATGGGGCCATTATGGAGGGCCTCCAGGGCGCTCGTATTACTTGCCGCGGCCCGGCTGCAGCTTGGCAAACGCCGAAGCCATCGCGCCTTGCGGCGCCGGCTCGCTGCGCCGCGGCGCGGCGTAGCCGCGGGCCGCGCCCTCGAAGCGGTTGTCGCGCGGGCCGTCGCGCCGCGCGGGCGCGGCGTCGAGCTTCATGGTCAGGCTGATGCGCTTGCGCACCACATCGACCTCGAGCACCTTGACCTTGACGATCTGGCCGGTCTTGACGACCTCGCGCGCATCGCCGATGTACTTGTGGCTCATCTGGCTCACGTGCACCAGCCCGTCCTGGTGCACGCCCAGATCGACGAAGGCGCCGAACTGCGCGACGTTGCTCACGGTGCCCTCGAGCGTCATGCCCTCCTTGAGGTCCTTGATGTCGTCGACGCCCTCGTTGAAGCGCGCCACGACGAAGTCCGGGCGCGGGTCGCGCCCCGGCTTCTCCAGCTCGCCCAGGATGTCGCGCACCGTGATCGCGCCGAACTGTTCATTGGCGAACAGCTCGGGCTTGAGCGTCTTGAGCGTGTCGGCGCGGCCCATGAGTTCCGTCACCGGCTTGCCGGTGGTGGCGATGATGCTTTCCACGACCGGATAGGTCTCGGGGTGCACGCCGGTCATGTCCAGCGGGTTGTCGCCGCCGCGGATGCGCAGGAAACCCGCGCTTTGCTCGAAGGTCTTGGCGCCCAGGCCGCTGACTTCCAGCAGCTGCCTGCGGCTCCTGAAACTGCCGTTGGCATCGCGCCAGCGCACCACCGACTTGGCCACGCTGCCCGACAGGCCCGACACGCGCGCCAGCAGCGGCGCGCTGGCGGTGTTCAGGTCCACGCCGACCGAATTCACGCAATCCTCGACCACGGTGTCAAGCGTGCGCGCCAGCTCGCTCTGGTTGACGTCATGCTGGTACTGGCCCACGCCGATGCTCTTGGGGTCGATCTTCACCAGCTCGGCCAGCGGGTCCTGCAGGCGCCGCGCGATGGAGGCCGCGCCGCGCAGGCTCACGTCCACATCGGGCATTTCCTGCGAGGCGAATTCACTGGCGGAGTAGACCGAGGCCCCGGCCTCGCTCACGACCACCTTCTGGATGCTGCGCTCGGCCTTGGCCATCAGCTTGATGAGCTCGCCGGCGAGCTTGTCGGTCTCGCGGCTGGCGGTGCCGTTGCCAATGGCGATCAGGTTCACGCCATGCTTGTCGCACAGCTTCGCCAACGTGTGCAGCGCGCCGTCCCAGTCCCGGCGCGGCTCGTGCGGGTAGACGGTGGCGGTGTCGACCAGCTTGCCGTTGGCATCGACCACGGCCACCTTGACGCCGGTGCGGATGCCCGGGTCCAGCCCCATGACGGTGCGCGCGCCCGCGGGCGCGGCCAGCAGCAGGTCGCGCAGGTTGTCGCCGAACACCTTGATCGCGACCTTCTCGGCCTCCTCGCGCAGCCGCGAGAACAGGTCGCGCTCGGTCGACAGGCTCAGCTTCACGCGCCAGGTCCAGGCCACGCACTTGCGCAGCAGGTCGTCGGCCGGCCGCTTGGCGTGGCTCCAGCCCAGGTGCAGCGCGATCCGGCCCTCGGCCAGGCTCGGCTGGCCGGGCTCGGGCTCCACGGGCAGCACCAGCTTGGCTTCGAGGATCTCGAGCGCGCGGCCACGGAACACCGCCAGCGCGCGGTGCGAGGGCACGCGGCCGATGGGCTCGTCATAGTCGAAATAATCGCGGAACTTCGCCACCTCGGGGTCGTTCTCGTCCTTGCTCTCGACCTTCTTGCTGCGCAGCAGGCCCTCTTCCCAGAGCCACTCGCGCAGCGACTGCACCAGCTGCGCATCCTCGGCCCAGCGTTCGGAGAGGATGTCGCGCACGCCGTCGAGCACCGCCAGCGTGTGCGAGAAATCCGGGCCGGGCTTGCCGTCGTCCAGCAGCGTCGCCGGGCGGCAATAGGCCTGGGCTTCGGCATGGGGGTCGAGCGTGGGATCGGCAAACAGCTTGTCGGCCAGCGGCTCGATGCCGAACTCGCGCGCGATCTGGCCCTTGGTGCGGCGCTTTTGCTTGAAGGGCAGGTAGATGTCCTCAAGCTCCTGCTTGGTCGGTGCGGCGGCAATCGCCGCGCGCAGCGCATCGGTCAGCTTGCCCTGTTCGTCGATGCTCTTGAGCACCGACAGGCGCCGGTCTTCGAGCTCGCGCAGATAGGACAGCCGGGCTTCGAGCTCGCGCAGCTGCACGTCGTCCAGGCCGCCCGTGGCCTCCTTGCGGTAGCGCGCTATGAACGGCACCGTGGCCCCGGAATCGAGCAGTTCAACGGCTGCGACGACCTGCTGCTGGCTGACTTTGATTTCTGCGGCAATTTGCCCGATGATTTTCTGCATGCGCTACCCGCCCCGCGGCGATGGATCAAGTAAAGCCTTCGAGTGTGCCATAGGAGGCAGCACCAGCGACCAGACAGCCGGGCCACTACGGCCGCAAGCCTTGCGCCTGCGACCGCTGGGGCAAGCAGGTGCCATCGCCGCCGGCCACGCTCCGCCGATCACATCGTATCGGCGAAATCCTCGAGGCTCTTGAGCCAACTGTTGCCGATGGCGAAACCCGTGGCAAGCAAGCCGACACCCAATCTGTCGATGATGCCGGACGACGAATCTGCATCATGCCTTTTCCCGAAACCACCGGCCGTGTCGTCAGCATGCGCATCGGTTTTCCTGAAAGCGGTCAACGGCGCCTTGCCGACATCCTGCGCCCAATCCAGGTGGGAATTGAAATCCGCCAAACTGGCCGAACGGTTTCCCAGCAAAGGACAAAATATATCGACGCGATCGAACATCGTGTTGACGCCATGAACGATCACGAAATGACCGGTGAGTTCACACAGCAATGGTCCGTTTTTCAGCCCCGCCCGTATCTGTTCGGAGGTGTAGCCATCATGTTCGTTGGCGTGCAAAGGCAAGCTGGTCAATCCTTTGCCGCGCATTTCCAGGACCAGTTCGTCCTTATCGATACCAGCAAATATATTGCGTGAATTCGTGGCTGGCGCGTAATCGACGCCATGGTAGGCAAGGATCATGTTCCGGCTGGCTTCGCCGCAGGCGTTGGCGCGCTCCTGCTTCAGTCCGACGAAGTCCACATGCACCGTCGCATCCTCATAGAACCGCTGCTCCATGGCTTGCGAAAAATCGGGATGGTTCATGAGATCTGACAAGATCATGTCTCGCATCGAGGCCAGGCTCACGCCGTCAATCTCGATTTTTTCTCCGCTGGCGCAATCCACCAGTCGCAATCCGCCATTGGGCATGTCGGATATTTCGTAATCTCTGTTGTCGATCTTCAGCTCCACAGGAATATCCGGAGCATCAGGATTCCACTTGACAAGAGCCTTTCCCAGATCAAGAAGTGCATTTTTCGTCTCCGAAGCAACGTCATTCTTGTAAGCACCATAGATGCCTAGCGTGATCACATTGATTATTTTGTCGAGCGTCGTCTTCAACGGCTTGAACAGACTTTCGCTGGAAATCTGATGGGCGCCTGCCGCTGTCAATGCCTTGCTTAAAGGAGCAATGCTCATATCTGCTTCCGTTTCGTTGAAATGGATGTCTGCACCAGGATTTTCGTTCGCGACGCCGTGTTGCATGCTCCTACCGCGAGCGGCCGAAGCGGCCAGCGCGAGAGCGTGTAAGCGCCTTTGATGCAATAGCCGTACCGGTGACCGAAATTGTGTCGAAGCGCAACCGACACGCGTCGCCGCTGCGGCCTGTTATCGCGTCGGGGATGCTGACGGCGCGGCGCGCTCCAGCAGACCTTCGATATGCGATTTCATGGCCATGCCCACGTTGACTGCGCCAGAGACCACCCAAGGCAGCGCTATTTTGGCGAGTTCATCGGCGATTTGCGGCTCCACGCCTGGACCGAGCTGCAATGCCACGCTGGTCATCTTCCGCAGCCCGAATTCCACGCCCTTCTCCATCAGCTTCGGCCATGATCTGCGCATTTCGTCGCCGGCCCGATCAGCGACCTTGCCGAAAGCCGACTTCAAAACCGCAGCCAGCGATTTTTCCTGGCGCGCGACTTCGGCTGCCACCACCGCTGGCGTGGCCTGTGGTCGCGTCCCCGGAGTTTTCTTGGCGTCCGTCTCGGCCGGACGATGGCCCGAGCGCTCGGCGGCCAGCAAGGCGGCACCAAGTGCTGACGTCATGGCTTCGCGGCAGGCTGCCGCCTCCCGCGCCAAGGCCTGCTTTTGCGTGCCGTCTCCCACTGCGACGAAGAAGCCGTGCGCTATGGCTCGGTCTGTGGCGGATATATCGCCCGGGCCGGCAGCTGCTGCGGATCTGGCCGGCGTGTCGCCTGCCTCGACGCGAACGCCGCTCCACGCACTGCTGGGCCCCTGGCGCTGAATGGGAAGGTTCATCGAATTCCTGTAACCAACAAGTCAATCGGACCGGCGCGGCTCAGGTTTGCGGCAGCACTGCCGCCCACAGCACCGACATGGCGGCCAGATCGCGGCAGGTGCGGGCCGCGAGCTGCGCCGAGGAATCGAGCGGAATCCGCCTGGCCAGCACCAGGGCATCGCGGCTTGCCAGCAGGCCCAGGGTCGCGCCCCGCGTGGGCGCCCCCAACGTATTGGCTTGCAGCAGCAAATGCAGCAATTCCTGCGGCGGCTCGAGCGGCAGTTGCGCCACTTCGCAGACGCACTGCAGGCAGGCGCCTGCCTGCGACAGGGCGACGGCCACGCCGTCGATGACGATTTCCTCGCTGGCCAGCAGTTGGCCGGCATCGAGCCCCGCCTGCGCCGCGAGGCCCTGCAGCAGCAATGCATAGGATTCAAGCGCAGGCATGGGAGAAACTTCTGCGGTGTTCATGCCAGTACGCCAGGGTCCCACGGCGCGCGCGGCTTGGCGCTGTCCGGCATCTGCAGGACGACCGCCCAGCGCCGCGCGTCCTCCGCCATGTCCTGCAGCAGCAGCGCCAGGCTGTCGGCATTCAATGCCCTCAGGTACTGCGATACGCTCAGCATGACGACCTGGCTGCCGCGCAGGCCCAGCGCTCCGCCCTGGATTCCCGACCAGAAGGCATTGGCCTGCAGCAGCGTCCGGCAAACCCGCGCCGTGGGCGCGTGCGGCAGAAACAGCACATCGGTGCGTGCCATGAGGCAGTCATCCTGCACGTCCTCGTCATCCGCGGCATAGTGAAGATGGATAAGCTGCGTACCCACCATGACCTGCGTCACCTCCGCCCCGCTTCCGCAGCCATAGGCATGAAGCAACGAGTGATAGCGGTCAAGGCTCATGGCAGGGTTCCATGGTTTGGTGGAAAGGCAGGAGACGCTGGTTAGTAACATCACGCAACAAAAGTTCCATCCTCCGTTGCTGCCGCCACCTGTCCGAAGGCGCATCGGCGGCGTGAAGTTCCTACAATCCGGACAAACACCGCTGGAGCCTATGCAAGATTCGCTGTTCGACGATCTGCCCCCCGCCCCGACGCCGCCGGCCAGGGCCGCGGCCGGCCCGGCCCACGCCGGCGCCACCGTGCCGGGCGCTGCGCCGGTGCCCGGGCAGCTGGTGGAAATGGCCGCCGCCCTGCCGCCCCTGCTGCGCATGGGCGGCTCGACCTGGTCCTATCCGGGGTGGGAGGGCCTGGTGTGGGACGGCCCCTATGACCCGAGCGTGCTGGCCAAGAACGGGCTCACGGCCTATGCGCAGCATCCGCTGCTGCGCACGGTCTGCATCGACCGCAGCTTCTGGCGCCCGCTCACCGTGAGCCAATACGCAGGCTATGCAGGCCAGTCGCCCGCGGACTTCAGCTTCGTCGTCAAATGCCCCTCCGTCGTCACCGACGCACTGGTGCGCGCCGAAGACGGCCGTGGGCGCGAGACCAACCCCGCCTTTCTCGACGCCGAGCTGGCCGTCGCCTCGTTTGTCGAGCCCGCGCTCGAAGGCCTGGGCGGCAAGCTGGGCGTGCTGGTGTTCCAGCTCAGCCCATTGACCTGGGACTGGCTGACACGGCCCACGGACCTGTTTGCGCGGCTGCAGGCACTGCTTGAGCGCGTGCGCCTGCAGCTGGCGCAGCATCCGCAAGTCATCGTTGCCGTCGAGGTGCGCGATCCGGAGCTGCTGGTGCCGGCATTCGCCCAGGTGCTGCGCGCCGCGGGCGCCACGTTCTGCCTGGGGCTGCACGGCAAGATGCCGCCCATCGAGGAACAGCTGCCGCTGCTGCGCTCGCTGTGGCCTGGCCCGCTGGTGTGCCGCTGGAACCTGAACCGGCGCTTCGGCCCCTATGGCTATGAGGATGCGCAAAAGGCGCATGCGCCCTTCAACCAGATCGTCTCGCCCGACCCGCACACGCGCGCGCTGCTGGCGCGCACCATTGCCGGCGTCACGGGAGCCGGACAGCGCGCCTATGTCACCGTGAGCAACGATGCCGAGGGCTGCGCGCCGCGCTCGATCGCGTTGCTGGCCGAGGCGGTGCTCGAAGGCGGCGCCGGCGTCAGGGGCTGACCGGCGCCGCGGGCGCGGCGACGGCCGCCGCTCCGCCCAGCACCTTCACCAGCGTCACGCGGTTGATCTGTTCCTGCAGCTGCAGGCTGATCTGCGTCTGCTGCGCCGCATACAGGCTGCGCTGCGCATCGAGCACCGACAGGTAGTTGTCCACGCCTGACCGGAAGCGCGCATCCGACAGCTCGAAGGTGCGGCGCGTGGAAGCCACCAGCGAAGCCTGGGCATCGAGCCGTTCGGCCCACTGCGCGCGGTCGGCCAGCGCGTCGGCGGTTTCCCGGAAGGCCGTCTGCACCGCCTTCTCGTACTGCGCCAGCGCCACCTGCTGGCTGGCTTCGGCCACCGCCACGTTGGCGCGGTTGCGCCCGCCATCGAAGATCGGCAGGCGCACCAGCGGCACGAAGCTCCAGGTGCCGTTGCCGCTGCCGAACAGGCCCGACAGCTCGTTGCTGCCCGTGCCCACCGAAGCCGTCAGGCTGATGGTGGGAAACAGCGCCGCGCGCGCCGCGCCGATATTGGCGTTGGCGGCGCGCAGCTGCATTTCGGCGGCGCGCACATCGGGGCGCTCTAGCAGCACGCTCGAAGGCAACGGCACGGGCAGCGGCAGCAGCGCCGCCGCCGGGGTTGTGGAGGTGAGCTGCAGCGGCGCGGGCAAGGCGGAAGCCGGCAGCGGCCCGCCCACCAGCAGCTGCAGCAGATTGCGGTCGCGCTCCACCTGGCTGTTGAAGCTGGCGACATCGGCGCGCGCGGCATCGACCGTCGTGCGGTTCTGCTCCAGCACCAGCCCCGAGGTCGAGCCCAGCTCATGCATGCGCTCGGTCAGCGCAAACGACTGGCGGCGCGCGCCCAGCGTCTGCTCGGCAAGCGAAAGCCGCGCCTGGTCGGCGGCCAGCGTCAGCCAGGCATTGGCAACGTCGGCCATCAGCGTCAGCTGCACGTTGCGCTGGTTCTCGCCCGTCTGCAGGAAGGCCTGCAGCGCGGCTTCGTTGAGATTGCGCACCCGGCCCCAGAAATCGATTTCGTAGCTGGTCATCGCCAGCTGCGCGGTGTACTGCGTGTTCGTGGCGGAACGCCCGGTATTCGTCAGATCGGCCGCGGTGCGGTTGCGATTGGCCTGCGCATTGGCGCTGACGCTGGGCAGCAGATCCGCCTGGGCAACGCCGTACTGCGCACGTGCGCGCTCGATATTGGCCACGGCCACGCGCAGATCGCGGTTGTTCGACAGCGCCAGCGCCAGCGCCTCGCGCAGCCCGGGCGACTGCACCCAGGCCAGTGCCTGCGCCGCATCGAGCGCCGCGGGCGTGGCCTGGGCGGGCGCGCCGCCCAGGCCCACCTCGGCAGGCACCATGCCGGCGGGCGTCGCATGGGGCGGCGCGAAATTCGCGCAGCCCGTCAGCGCAGCAGCCACTGCGGCGGCGCAAGCCAGGCCATGCAGCCGGCGCAGGTTCTTGTTTGCCATCGTCATGCCGCGCCCTTCACATTGCTTTCTTCGCCGCTGGCGGCAGTTTCCGTCCCACGCCCGCGCGACTTGAACCAGCTGCGCACCAGCAGGAAGAACACCGGCACGAAGAAGATGCCCAGTACCGTGGAGAACACCGTGCCGCCCAGCACCGCCGTGCCGATCGCCTGGCGGCCGCCCGCGCCGGCGCCCGAGCCGATGGCCAGCGGCAGCACGCCGAAGCCAAAGGCCAGCGAGGTCATCAGGATGGGCCGCAGCCGCAGGCGCACCGCCTCGACGGTGGCGTCGCGCAGGTTGCGCCCCTGCTCCTGCAGCTGGGTGGCGAATTCCACGATCAGGATCGCGTTCTTCGACGCCAGCCCCACCGTGGTCAGCAGCCCCACCTGGAAGTACACGTCGTTGCTCATGCCGCGCAGGCCGGTGAAGGCCAGCGCCCCCACCACGCCCAGCGGCACGGCCAGGATCACCGCCAGCGGCACCGTCCAGCTTTCATAGAGCGCGGCCAGGCACAGGAACACGAACAGCACCGAGATGGCATACAGCAGCGGCGCCTGCGCGCCCGACAGCCGCTCCTGGTAGGAGGCGCCGGTCCATTCGTAGCCGATGCCCACCGGCATCTGCTGCATGATGCGCTCGATCGCATCCATGGCGTCGCCGGAGCTCACGCCGGGGGCGGCGTCGCCGACGAATTCATAGCTGGGGCTGCCGTTGTAGCGCTGCAGCTGCGGCGAGCCATAGGTCCAGCTGGTCGAGGAGAAGGCCGAGAACGGCACCATCTCGCCCTTGTCGTTGCGTACCGTCCACTGGCCTATGTCCTGCGGCAGCATGCGGTAGGGCGCGTCGCCCTGCACATACACGCGCTTGACGCGGCCGTTGTTGAGGAAGTCGTTGACATAGACCCCGCCCATCGCCGCCGACAGTACGCTGTTGATGTTCGCCGTGCTCACGCCCAGCGCCGCCGCCTTGCGGTCGTCGATGGTCACGCCCAGCTGCGAGGTATCGTCGAGGTTGTTGGTGCGCACGTTCTGCACCAGGGATTCGCCCTGCGCCAGCGCCAGCACCTGGTCGCGGGCGGCGACCAGCGCATCGTGGCCCAGGCCGTTGAGGTCCTTGAGCTGGAAGTTGAAACCGGCGTTCGAGCCCAGGCCGCGCACCGCGGGCGGCAGCATGACGAAGATGCGCGCGTCGCGCAACCGGCTCAGGTCCTTGGTGGCCTTGCGCGCGATGGCGTCGGCGCTCTGCCCCTCGCCCTTGCGCTCGGCCCAGTTGCGCAGCAGCACGAAGCCGCGCGCCGAGGCCTGGTCGCCGCTGAGACCCGTGATCGAGTTGAAGCTCACCACGTCAGGCTGCTCGGCGAAGTACTTCTGCACCTCGCTCATCACCGCCTGCAGCCGCGCGTCGGTGCCACCCGAGGGCAGCGTGATCTGCACCTGCATGTAGCCCTGGTCCTCGGTCGGCAGGAAGGAGGTGGGCAGCTTGGTGAACAGGAAGGCGGTGCCCGCGCAGATCAGCAGGAACACCAGCGCCATGCGTTTGCTGCGCGAGAGCAACCGGCCTACTGTGCTCTGTGCCTTGTCGGAGCTGTAGTCGAAGCCGCGGTTGAAGGCCACGAAGAAGCGATCCATGCCGCCGCGCAACCCGCTGCGCGGCGGGCCGGCGTGGCCGTGGCCATGGCCCTTTTCCACCGGCTTGAGCAGCGTCGCGCAGAGCGCCGGCGTGAGCGTCAGCGCCACGAACACCGACAGCACCATGGCCGAGACGATGGTGATCGAGAACTGGCGGTAGATCACGCCCGTCGAGCCACCGAAGAAAGCCATGGGGATGAACACCGCCGACAGCGTCAGCGTGATGCCGATCAGCGCCGGCGTGATCTCGGCCATCGACTTGCGCGTGGCCTCCTTGGGCGACAGGCCCTCCTCGCTCATCACGCGTTCGACGTTCTCCACCACCACGATCGCATCGTCGACCAGCAGGCCGATCGCCAGCACCAGGCCGAACATGGTCAGCGTGTTGATCGAGAACCCGGCCACCGACAGCACGCCGAAGGTGCCCAGCAGCACCACCGGCACGGCAATTGCCGGAATCAGCGTGGCGCGCAGGTTCTGCAGGAACAGGAACATGACAACCACGACCAGCAGCATCGCCTCGAACAGCGCCTTGACCACCTCCTCGATGGAGGCGCGCACGAAGGGCGTCGAGTCCGAGCTGATGGTGACCTTCAGGTCATTGGGGAAGAAGGGCTGCATCTCCGCCAGCTTGGCGTTGACGGCGTCGGACACGGCCGTGGCGTTGGCGCCGTCGGCCAGCACGATGCCCATGCCTGCGCCGGGGCGGCCATTGAGGCGCGAGGTGATGCTCAGGTTGTCCGCGCCCAGCTCGACCCGGGCCACGTCCTTGAGCAGCACCGCCGCGCCATCGGGCGAAGACTTGAGCAGGATGGCCTCGAACTCGTCCACCGTCTTGAGCTTGGTGCGCGCGGTGATGGTGGCGTTGAGCTGCTGGTCGGCCACCGCCGGCAGCGCGCCCAGCTGGCCGGCCGAGACCTGCGCGTTCTGGTTGTTCAGCGCCGTGATCACGTCCGAGGGCATCAGCGCGTACTTCTGCAGCTTGGCGGGATCGAGCCAGATGCGCATCGCATAGCCGGTGCCGAACACCTGGATGTCGCCCACGCCGTCGACGCGGCCGATCACATCGACCACATTGCTGGTCAGGTAGTCGCCGATGTCCACCTGGCTGACATTCGGATCGGGCGAGGTGAAGCTGTAGGTGGTCAGGAAGTCGTTGCCGCCCTTGTTGACGAACACGCCGCGGCTCTTGACGGCCTCGGGCAGGCGGTTCATGGCCGACTGCAGCTTGTTCTGCACCTGCACCTGCGCCACGTCGATGTCGGTGCCGGGGGCAAAGGTCAGCGTGGTGCGCGAACGTCCCGACTGGTCGCTGGACGAGCCCATGTAGAGCAGGTTGTCGATGCCCTTGAGCTGCTGCTCGATGAGCTGGGTGACCGAGTTCTCGACGGTCTCGGCCGAGGCGCCGGTATAGGTGGCGTTGATGGTCACGCGCGGCGGCGCGATGTCGGGGTACTGCTCGAGCGGCAGCGTGAAGATCGACATCGCGCCCGCGAGCATGATGACGATGGAGATGACCCAGGCGAAGATGGGCCGGTTGATGAAGAACTGTGCCATGGCTGCGGATCTCTCAGCGCTGGGCTGCGGGGGCGTTGGCCGGCGCGGCGGCGCCCGGCGCAGCGGCGCCCGGCGCGCCTGCCGATGGCGCGCCATTGGCCTGCGCGGTCGCGGCCTCGGCCACGCGGGCCTTGGCGCGCAGGTCCACCTCCTGCGGATCGACCCTGTCGCCGGCCTTGACGCGCTGGAAGCCGTCGACCACCACCTTGTCGCCGGCCGCCAGGCCCGAAGTCACCATCCAGCGGCTGCCCACGGCACGGTCGATCTCGATGGGGCGGCGCTGGGCCTTGCTTTCGGCGTCGATCACCAGCACGCTGGCCTTGCCGGCAATGTCGCGCGTCACCGCCTGCTGCGGCACGAGCAGCGCCTCGGGCGCGATGCCCGTGGGCAGTGCCGCCTGCACATACATGCCCGGCATCAGCACGCCTTCGGGGTTGGGCACCACCGCGCGCAGCGTCACCACGCCGGTGCTGGGGTTCACGATCACGCCGGCGAACTGCAGCTTGCCGGGATGGGGGTAGGCGCGGCCGTCTTCGAGCCGCAGCTGCACCGTCATGGCATCGCGCTCGAGCTTCTGGAAGCGCCCCTCCTGGATGTCGCGCTTGAGCTGCAGCAGCTCGGTGCTCGACTGGGTGAAATCCACATACATCGGGTCGAGCTGCACGATGGTCGTGAGCGCTTCGGCCTGGTTGGCGGTGACCAGTGCGCCGGGAGTGACGGTGGACAGGCTGGTCTGGCCGCTGATCGGCGCCTGGATGCTGCTGTAGCGCAGGTTGATGCGCGCGTTCTCCAGCGCCGCCTGCGCCGCCGCCACGTCGGCGGCCGACTGCGCCACCGCGGCCTGGCTTTCCTCGTTGGCCTGGCGGCTGATGGCATCGATCTTCACCAGCTCGGCGTTGCGCGCCGCCGTGGCCTGCAGCGTGCGCTGGCTGGCGCGCACCTTGGCCAGCGCGGCCTCGGCGCTGGCCAAGGTGGCGCGCAGCGAGGCGGAATCGATCTGGTAGAGCGGCTGCCCGGCCTTCACGGTCGCGCCCTCTGTGAACAGGCGCTTTTGCACGATGCCCGACACCTGGGGCCGGACCTCGGCGGTCATGAACGCGCGCGTGCGGCCCGGCAGGCTGGCATCGAGCTGCTGGCTCTGCGTGGCCAGCGTCACCACGCCGACCTTGGTCGGGGCCTTGGGCGCGGGCGCTGGCGCCTCCTTGGGCGAGCAGCCGGCCGTCACCGCCGCCACCGCCGCGGCGCATGCCGCCATGCGCCATGCCGGGATGCGTGCACTGGGAGTCCGGGAAAGCCACTGGGACAGCAGGCGCGCACGCAGCGAAAGAGACAGGGCAGACGTCATGGGGTGCAAATGAAATTGGAAGGCAGGCACCATTGTGCAAGCCTAATATTTACTTTTTGTAAAGCCGGCAAACCCGGGGCGTGGGGTGCGCGGCTGCCTTTCGAAAATGCCGATTCGCATTTCATTCGGGCAGGAGGATCATGCCACCAGGTAGCGACTCGTTACATTCGCGCAAGGCCAATTCAACTTGTATGCGACGGTTATTTACAGCTTGCGCTGGCATGCATCGTTGTGGGTGGCCAGCGCAGCCATTTCGGCCAACGCCACCCCCTCTCTGTCATGCCCCTTCGTGCACCTTCCATTTTGCCCAGGCGGCCTGTGGCGCTGCGCCCGCTTTGCAATCACCAAGAAAAAGGGCCGTCGAAACGGCCCGGAAATCAGCATTGCGGCCCTTCAGCCCGGATCGCGCAGCGCGGCGCGCAGGCTGGCGCCCAGCTCCGGCTTGTGCGCGAAGGGATCGGAGGGATTGCGCGCCTGCATCACGTCCTCCATGCGGCTTTGCACCGCTCCCAGCGCCTGGGGATGGCTGAAGACATAGAACTGGTTGGCCGCCACCGCATCGAACACCTTCTGCGCGACCTCGGCGGCGCTGACCTTGCCCGAGGACACCGCCTTGTCCGTCATGGCCTGGCCGATCTTCTGGCTGGCCGTCAGCGGCGCGCCGCCCTGGCCCGCGGGCCGGTTGCGCTCGCTCTGGTGGATGCCCGTGGGCACGAAATACGGGCACAGCAGGCTCGCATGCACCTGGTCGGTGACCAGCGACAGATCCTGGTAGAGCGTCTCGGTCAGGCTCACCACCGCATGCTTGCTGACGTTGTAGATACCCATGTTGGGCGGCGTGACCAGCCCGGCCATGCTGGCGGTGTTGACCATATGGCCGCGGTACGCAGGGTCGGCCTTGGCGGCCTCCAGCATCATCGGCATGAACAGCCGCAGGCCGTGGATCACGCCCCAGACGTTCACGCCCAGCACCCACTCCCAGTCGGCGACGGAGTTCTCCCAGACCAGCCCGCCCGCGCCCACGCCGGCGTTGTTGAACACCAGGTGCGGCGCGCCGAAGCTCTCCTGCACGCTGCGCGCGAGCACCTCCATCTGCATGCGGTTGGAGACATCGACGCGCTGCACCAGCACCTCGGCGCCCGCGGCGCGCATCTCCTCGGCAGCCGCGTCGAGCGCCTCGCGCTGCACGTCCACCAGCACCAGATTCATGCCCAGCCGCGCACCGATGCGCGCGCATTCCAGGCCGAAGCCCGAACCGGCGCCGGTCAGCACGGCTGTCTTGCCTTGGAAATCTTCGATCATGGCGGCCTCCCGGGCGCGTTCAGACGAGCTTCACCAGTTGCTTGCCAAAGTTCTTGCCTTTGAGCAACCCCAGGAACGCCGCGGGCGCGGCGGCCAGACCCTGGGCGACGGTCTCGCGCGGGCGCAGCTTGCCCGAGCCCACCAGCGTGCCCAGTTCCTTGAGCGCCTCGGGCCAGACTTCCATGTGCTCGCTGACGATGAAGCCCTCGATCTTCAGGCGGTTGATCAGGATCAGCGCCGGGTTCTGCAGCGGCAGCGGCTGGCCGTCGTAGCCGGCAATCATTCCGCAGACCGCGATGCGCGCAAAGGCATTGGTGCGCAGCAGCACGGCGTCGAGGATATAGCCGCCGACATTCTCGTAATAGCCGTCGATGCCGTCGGGGCAGGCCTGCTTCAGTGCCTGGGACATGGACTTGACATCGCCATGCACGCGGTAGTCGATGCATTCGTCGAAGCCCAGTTCCTCGGTGGCATAGCGGCATTTCTCGGGCCCGCCCGCAATGCCCACCACGCGCAGCCCGCGCGCCTTGGCCAGCGCCCCGAAGGCGCTGCCCACGGCGCCGGTGGCGGCGCTGACAACGACGGTCTCGCCGGCCTTGGGCGCAATGATCTTCACCAGCCCGTACCAGGCCGTGACGCCGGGCATGCCGACGGCGCCCAGGTAGTGCGACAGCGGCACATGGGTGGTGTCCACCTTGCGCAGCATGCCGGGCGCGTTGCCGTCCACCACGCTGTATTCCTGCCAGCCGCCCATGCCCACGACCTGATCGCCCGCGGCAAACTTCGGGTGGCGGCTCTCGACCACTTCGCCGACGGTGCCGCCGATCATCACCTCGCCCAGCGGCTGGCTGGCCGCATAGCTCTTGCTGTCGTTCATGCGCCCGCGCATGTAGGGATCCAGGCTGAGGTAATGGTGGCGCACCAGCACCTCGCCGTCCCGCAGCGCCGGCACCTCCGCCTGGACCAGCCGGAAATTGCCTTCGCTGGCTTCGCCCTGCGGGCGGCTGTCGAGAATAATCTGCTGATTCACGGTCATGAACGGTCTCCCTTGGATATGTGAAATGCCATGCAAGCCTACGTCGCGCGGGCGCCCTCGCCCCTCGGGCGCCGGCCTGTCGTCAAGCCGGATCGCGCTGCTTGAGTTTGAAGGTGCCAGAAGCCTTGCAGCACAGGCGGCCCTCGGCGTCGTACACCGAACCCTCGGCGTAGGCCATGCCGCCATGGGTCTTGTGCAGCAACTGCCCCTTGGCCACCAGCGCGCCGCGCGCCGGGTGCATGAACGAGGTCTTCATCTCGATGGTCACGCCGCCGGTATTGGGCAGCACGCTGCTGGCAGCCTGCGCCATGGTCACGTCGAGCAGCGCCATCAGCGCGCCGCCATGGGTCACGCCGAAGGAATTCAGGTGCTCGGCACGCGGCGTGTAATGCAGCTCCGACTCGCCGCCGGCACGCCTGTGCAGCGTGAAGCCCAGCTCGGATACAAAGGGAATGTCTGCTTCGAAACTCAACACCGGATCGGCCTTTCTTCATTCGGGGGCAGCGCCCGCCCGCAGGGGCCGGGCGCTGGACGCGCCGCGGCAGCGCTATTGTCGGGGCAGTCGGGGCGGCTCAGCCCGTCACCACGCTGACGCCGCCATCCACCGCCAGCCACTGCCCCGTGATGTGCTTTCCGGCCGCCGAGGCATAGAGCAGCGTGATGCCCTTGAGATCCTCGTCGTCGCCCAGGCGGCGCAGCGGCGCGTGCGCCGCCATCTTTTCCTCGCCCAGCGTCTCGATCAGCACCGTGGCCATCTTGGTCTTGAAGAAGCCCGGGCAGATCGCGTTGACGTTGATGCCGTGCACGCCCCATTCGGCCGCCAGCGCGCGCGTGAAATTGATCACAGCGCCCTTGGAGGTGTTGTAGGCGATGGTCTTCATCTCTATCGGGTTGCCATTGAGGCCGGCGATCGAGGCGATATTGATGATGCGCCCTGCGCGCCGCGGGATCATGCTGCGCCGCGCGATCTCGCGGCTGAGCAGGAAGTAGCCGCGCACATTCAGGTTCATCACCTTGTCCCAGGCTTCGGTCGGGTGCTCCTCGGCGGGCGCGCCCCAGCTGGCGCCGGCGTTGTTGACCAGTATGTCGACAACGCCCACCCGCGCCAGCGTCTCGTCGGCCAGGCGCGCGATGTCCTCCTCGCGCCCGCAATCGGCCGCGATCCACTGCGCGTCGATGCCGCCGGCGCGCAGCGCGGCCGCGGCCTGCTCGAGGTCGGTGGCCTTGCGCGAGCTCAGCACGATCCGCGCGCCGGCCTCGCCCAGCGCCTGCGCCATCTGCAGGCCCAGGCCGCGCGAGCCGCCGGTCACGAGGGCTGTCTTGCCGCCCAGATCAAACAGTTCCTGCACCTTGCGCGTCATGTCGCTGTCTCCTCTTGCTGATGTCATGGGTGGCCGTACAGGGCCACTGCAGCATTGTGCGATGGCGCCCGGCGCGCGCGTGTCGCCAGCGCGTCGCGTAGCGCGTCGCCGGGCGCATCTTGGCACTAGTGCCGTGGCTGGCGCACGCGCAGGCTGCTGCAGGTGCCGGCCACCAGCGCGAAGATGCCTGCCGCCACCAGGGCCACCATCTCGGCCCTGCCGCCATGGCCCGGCCAGATGGCAAACAGCGTGGCGAGAATGATGGCCCCCAGGGTCTGGCCCGTCAGGCGCGCCGTGCCCAGCATCGCGCTGCCCGCGCCGCTGCGCGCCAGCGGCGTGGAGGTGACGATGGTGTGGTTGTTGGGCGACTGGAACAGCGCGAAGCCCGCGCCGCACAGTGCCAGGCGCCAGACCACATCGATATCCGCGGGGTGGGCCGGCAGCAGCGCCAGCAGCCACAGCCCGCTGGCAAACACCGCCATGCCCACGCCGCCGAGCAGGCCGTCGGGGTAGCGTCCGATCAGCCGCCCGGCCAGCGGCGCGACGGTGACGATGGCCGCGGGCCAGGCCGTCAGCAGCAGCCCGGCTTCGAGCGCCGTGTGGCCATAGGTTTCCAGCAGCAGGAAGGGCATGGCCAGGAAGGCCAGCGTCTGCGCGCAGAACGCATTGACCGAAGATGCCATGGACAGCGCGAACACCGGAATGCGCAGCAGGTCGACGGGAAACAGCGGCCGCGCCTGGCGGCTCTGGCGCCGCAGGTGCCAGATGCCGACGGCCAGGCCGGCGCCGAGCATCAGCGAGCCCGCGAGCGGCGAACCGCCCTCTTCCTTGCGCGCCACGCCCAGCGCATCGGCGCCCAGGAACACCAGCGTGAACATCGCCATGTTCAGCAGCAGATCGAGCGCCGAGAAGGTCCTGGCGGTGCGTTCGCCCGACACGACCGGGTTGTGCGGCAGCGCCTTGCTGCCCAGCCACAGCGTGAGCAGGCCCAGCGGCACATTCAGCGCCAGCAGCCAGTGCCATGAAGCAACCGACAGGATGCCCGCAGCCACCGCGGGCCCGGCCACGGATGCGCCCGCCACCACCATGGAGTTGTAGGCCAGGCCCTTGCCCAGCAGCGCGCGCGGGAAAGTGAGCCGCACCAGTACCGCATTGACGCTCATCACGCCGGCCGCCCCCAGGCCCTGCAGCCCGCGCGCCGCGATCAGCGCGCCCAGCGTGGGCGCGAAGATCGCGCCCAGCGAGGCCATCGCGAACAGCGCCATGCCAAACAGGTACACGCGCCGGTAGCCGATGCGCTCGCCCACGGCGGCCAGCGGCAGCAGCAGCACCAGCGAGGCGATCTGATAGGCATTGACCACCCAGATCGTCTGCGACGCGGCGGCCTCGAAGCCGCGCGCAATGGTCGGCAGCGCCAGGTTGAGCAGGCTGCTGTCGAGCACCACCACCGCCAGACCGAGCACGATCACGAGCATCGAGCGGCCGCGCTGGCCCGCGGGCAATCCGTCGACGGCGGCGACGGTGGTTTCTTCGCGCAGCGTGGGCTGCGGCTTCTGGGCGATTTCCTGCATGGCTTTCCTGGCTCGGGCTGCACCCGCATATGCCGTCGTCATGATGAAACCGGAGCGGGAGCCGGCGATTATGGAGCGACGGTGCCATCGCGCCATGCTCTGCCTGCAAAAGGATACGGGGCGGCGCGTGCCTTGGAGCGCTGCGGTCATCTCGATCGCGCAACCGAGCCATCGCGGTGCACGCAGGCCCCCGGCACAATGCCTCGCAAGAGAAAAAGACCTGTAAAAAACAACAGTCGATGGCTACAATCCACTGTACATTCCTCCAGTCAACTCTTTCATCCGACCGATCATGGACACTGTGGAAACCTTCTATACCGTCTCTCTGTGCGATTACCCCGGCCTGCCCGAACAGGAGCGCCAGCGTGCCGAGGCGCGCTATGCGCGCGTGATGGAACGCCAGCTCGGCGGTGCCGAACAGGTGGCGCTGGCGCTGGAATGCGTGCTGGGCCTGGAGGAAACACCGCCTGAGGAAATCACCGAGGAGGCCAAGGCGGTGTTCGCGCGCTGGACCAAGGCCAGCAGCGCCGCGGCCCAGGCCGGCATGCAGGGGCTGGGCGACGGAGAAAGCAGCTTCTTCGAGGTGCGCTTCAGCTGAGATGGCGCAAGCGCAGTAGGATACAACGCAGACGGCAGCACGGGGCAGCGGCCGTCACTACAATGCACCGCGAGCGCCAGGACGCGGCAGGCATCGAAGCCGCGTCTGGTATAGATCCGGCTGCCCTGCCATCCGCGCGGGGCGGCTGCAACCGAACCGGAACCCCCATGCGTCACACCACCACCCGCCGCCTTGCGCTGAGCTCAGCGCTATCTTGCGTCATTGCCGCCTCGTCCCTGGGTGCTCTGCCCGCCCTGGCCGCCGACAATGTGCTGCGGGTGTCGGCCATTCCCGACGAGGCCCCCACCGAGCTGCAGCGCAAGTTCGCGCCGCTGGGCAAGTATCTGGAAGCGCAGACCGGCATGAAGGTGGTCTTCACCCCTGTCACCGACTACGCCACCGTCGTCGAATCGCTGGCCACGCGCAAGCTCGACCTGGCGTGGCTCGGCGGCTTCACCTTCGTGCAGGCCAAGATCCGCACCAACGGCACCGCCATTCCGATCGTGCAGCGCGAGGAAGATGCGCGCTTCACCTCCAAGTTCATCACCGCCAATCCGCAGGTCAAGGCACTCGCCGACCTCAAGGGCAAGAGCTTTGCCTTTGGCGCGCCCTCCTCGACCTCCGGCAGCCTGATGCCGCGCTTTTTCCTGCAGCAGGCGGGCCTGAACCCCGAAAAGGACTTCCGCAACGTCGCCTTCTCCGGCGCGCATGACGCCACGGTGGCCTTCGTTGCCGCGGGCCGCGCCGAGGCCGGCGTGCTCAACGCCTCGGTCTGGGACAAGCTGGTCGAGGAAAAGAAGGTCGACACCGGCAAGGTGCGCGTCTTTGCCACCACGCCGCCCTATTTCGACTACAACTGGACGGTGCGCGGCGACCTGGACCCGGCGCTGGTCAGCAAGCTCACCCAGGCCTTCCTGCAGCTCGATCCGGCCAATCCGCAGCACAAGGAGATCCTGGCCCTGCAGCGCGCCTCGAAGTTCATCCCGACCGAGGCGAAGAACTACGTCGGCATCGAAGACGCCGCCAAGTCGGCCGGCCTGCTGAAATAAGACACGCGCCGCATGAGCTTTGCGTTGGACGGCGTGGGCCTGACCCACGGGCAGGGCAGCACGGCGCTGGCCGATATCCGGCTGGCGGCGGCGCAGGGCGAGAGCATTGCGCTGATCGGCCCCTCGGGCGCGGGCAAGACCTCGCTGCTGTCGGTGCTGGGCACGGCGTGGGCGGCGCAGCCGCAGCGGCTGCGCGGCTCGGTCCAGGTGCTGGGCAATGACCTGCAGGCGCTGAACGCCCATGCGCTGCGCGGGCTGCGCGCGCGCATCGGCACCGTACACCAGGCACCGCCCCTGCCCGCGCGCCAGCGCGTCGTCACCAGCGTGCTGGCGGGCCGGCTGGGCCAATGGCCGGCGTGGAAGGCGCTGGCTTCGCTCGCCTATCCCATGGATATCCCCGGCGCGCGCGCCGCGCTGGCGCGTGTCGAACTCGAGGGCAAGCTGTTCGCGCGCTGCGACCAGCTCTCGGGCGGGCAGCTGCAGCGCGCCGGCATCGCGCGCGTGCTGTACCAGCAGCCCGCGCTGGTGCTGGCCGATGAACCGGTGTCGGCGCTGGACCCGGCGCTGGCGCTGGCGACCATACGGCTGCTGGTCGACGATGCGCGCGCGCGCGACGCAACGCTCGTGGCGAGCCTGCATGCGGTCGATCTCGCGCTGGGCTGCTTCGCGCGCATCGTCGGCATCCAGGCCGGGCGCATCGCCTTCGACCTGCCCGCGGACCAGGTGAGCGAAACGCAGCTGCAGGCGCTGTATGCCGGCGAAGGCCAGCAGCTGCCTGCACTGCTGCCGCTTGCAGCCACGCCGTTGCCCATGAACGCATGCCGCTAGATCCCGCAACGCGCGACCCCGCCAGCCGCGGACGCCTGGCGCAGGCGCTGCTGGCGCTGTGCATTCTCTGGCCGCTGTTCGAGGCGGCGCAGGTGCGCCCGGGCGCGCTGTTCGAGGCCGGCAACCTGCAGGTCATCGGCAGTTTCCTCGGCGCCTTCCTGCCGCCGGCCACGGGCGGCGAGTTCCTGGGCTATCTGGGCCAGGCCACGCTGCAGACGCTGGCGATTGCCACGGCCGGCATGGTGCTGGCCTGCGCGCTGGGCGTGCCGCTGGCCTATCTGGCCAGCGCCGCGGGGCGCGAGCGGCGCCCGCTGAACCCGCTGGTGCGCGGCTTGCTCACGGTGCTGCGCGGCATTCCGGAGCTGGTGTGGGCGCTGGTGTTCGTGCGCGTGTTCGGGCTGGGGCCGGCCGCGGGCGTGCTGGCGCTGGGGCTGACCTATGGCGGCATGCTGGCCAAGGTCTACGCCGAAATCCTCGAATCCGCCGACCCCGCCCCCGCGCGCGCGCTGCTGCACAGCGGCGCGCGCCGGCCGCTGGCCATTCTCTACGGGCTGGTGCCGCAGGCGGCGAAGGAGCTGGTGTCATATACCGTCTACCGCTGGGAATGCGCGGTCCGCGCCTCGGTGGTGATGGGCTTCGTCGGCGCGGGCGGGCTGGGCCAGCTGATGGACCAGTCGATGAAGATGCTCAATGGCGGCGAAGCCTCCAGCATCCTGATCACCTTCCTGGCGCTGGTATTCGCCGCCGATGCCCTGTCGCATCTGCTGCGCCGCGCGCTCGATGCCGCGCCCGGCGCGCAGCGTTCACCCTGGGGCTGGCGCAGCGCCGGCGGACTGCTGGCGCTGCTGCTGGCGGTCTGGGCCAGCTTCAGGCTGCTGGACATGGACTTCGCGGCGCTGTTCTCGCGCGAATCGGCCGGCGCCATGGGCCAGTTCATCGCCAGCTTCTTCCCCATGGATCTGAGCGCCGATTGGCTGCGCCGCGTGGCCCTGGGCACCTGGGAGACGCTGGCGATCTCGGTGGTCGGCACGCTGCTGGCGGCCGTGCTGGGCCTGCTGCTGGCGCTGGCGCCGATGCGGCCCGCGAGCCACTTCCTGCTGAATCTGCTGCGCTCGGTGCCGGAGCTGGTATGGGCCACCATCACCGCGCTGGCGGTGGGCCTGGGGCCCTTTGCCGGGGCCCTGGCGCTGGCGCTGCACACCGGCGGGGTGCTGGGGCGGCTGTATGCGCAGGCGCTCGAGAACGCGCCGCGCGCACCGGCCACGGCGCTGCGCCTGAGCGGCGCGGGGCGGGGCCTGGCCTTTGTGTTCGGCACGCTGCCCGGCGCCGCACCGCAGCTCGCGGCCTACACGCTCTATCGCTGGGAAATGAACATCCGCATGGCGGCGATCCTGGGCTTCGTGGGCGCGGGCGGCCTGGGGCAGCTGCTGTATTTCGAGCTTTCGCTGTTCCACTACGCGCAGGCGGCCACGGTGATCTGCGCCATGCTGCTGCTGTCGATGGCCGTGGACCATGCCAGCGCCCGGCTGCGCCGGCGCATGGGGTGAGCTTGCCGGCAGGGCCGCGGCAATGGCCCTGCCTCAGCACGGCGCCCCGAGGCCCACGCCTGCGTCCGCCAGGGCCCGCACGATGGACGGCTGCCCTGCCTGCGCGGCAATCATGAGCGCCGACCAGTTTCTGGCGTCCCTGGCATCGAGATCGGCGCCCGCCGCCAGCAGGGCATGCACCACGGCCGCATGCCCGCTCTGCGCGGCAAGCATCAGCGCCGTCATGCCCCCGCGGTCGCGGGCTTCGAGGTCCAAGCCGGTTTTCAGCAGCGCCTCGACCCTTGCCAGGTCGCCGCGCGTGGCGGCGCGCAGCAGCGCATGCGGAGCATGCATGCCTGGCGCGGGCGCCGCTTCAGGGCCATGCGCCGCAGCATGCGCCTGCCGGCCTGCGGCATCGAGGCATCGGGAGAGAAGTGTTTTCCACATCCACAGGTCGTTTTCAGGGTGCGCTGCCCGGCGGTCCGAAGGAGCGGGGAACGCGGGCCGATGGCGCCGCATGCCGCGTATCCCGCGAACCGCCTGCTGCCAGCCGCTCAGCGCAGCACCGTGATGCGGTCGACCTCGAACTCGGTCTTGCGCAGGCCCTTGTCGAATTCGCCCAGCAGTTCGACGCGCTGGTCGGCGCCGATGGTCTGGCCCGCGGGGAAGTCCTCGTCGTCGATCTCGATGCTGATGCGGCCGCTGGCGTCTTCGAAGGTATAGCGGTCGCCGCCATCGTGCGAGACGATGCGGCCCTGCAGCCGCGCATGCTGGTCGTCCTTGCCGGTATCGAGCAGCTGCTTGACGGTCAGCAGCGGCACATTGCTCGGGCCGCTGTAGCTGCCCTGGGCTGCGGGCTTGGCCGCATTGCTCGGGCCGGTGTAGCCCGCGGGCTGGGCGGTGGCCGCGGCCGTGCCCAGGGCCAGCAGTGCGGACAGGGTCAGGGTGGAAGCAATGGTACGCATAGTGTCACTCCTTTGGTGGATCGAAGGGCCGCGTGCTGCGGTATGTATGTATTGGATAGCGCGAAGCTGAAGGCAATCTGATGCCACCTCAAGACTGCGGGAAATCCAGCACCACGCCCAGGCCGCGCCGCTCCAGCCCCTCCTCGAAGTGCAGCGCCGCGCCATGCAGCGCCGCGATGCGCGCCACGATCGACAGGCCCAGCCCATTGCCCGGCTGCCCCGTGCCCAGCACGCGGAAGAAGCGCTCGCCCAGCCGCTGGCGTTCGGCCGGCGCCACGCCCGGGCCATCATCGCGCACCGCCAGCCGCACGCCGCCGCCGGCAAGCCGCGCGGATTCGATGCGCACCCGCCCGCCTTCGCCGCCATAGCGCACCGCGTTGTCCACCAGATTGCGCAGCGCGCTGGCCAGCAGCGCGGGCGTGGCCTGCAGCGCCGGCACCGCCAATGCGCGTTCGAGGCGCATGCCCTTGGCGCGTGCCGGTGCCGGGTCCAGCGTATCGATCAGCGCCGCCAGGTCCACCGCCTCGCGCGGCAGCGGCTCGGCCTGGGGCTCCAGGCGCGCCAGCGCCAGCAGGCTTTCTATCAACCCGGTGCAGCGGTCCAGGTCGGCGCGCAGCTGCTGCAGGTGGTGGCCCGGCAGCTTCAGTTCGCGCTCGATGAGCTGCACGCGCATGCGCAGCGCGGCGAGCGGCGTGCGCAGCTCGTGCGCCGCGTCGCTGGTGAAGCGCCGTTCGCTGTCGAGCGCCGTGCCCAGCTGCGCCAACAGCGCGTTGAGCGCGTCGAGTATGGTCTGCAGCTCGCGCGGCGGGTCGGGCACGGCCACCGGCGCCAGATCGCCGGGCGTGCGCGCGCCAATGCGCAGCGCCGCGTCTTCCAGCGGCCGCAGCAGCCGGCGGATCAGCACCCAGCTCACCAGGCCCAGCAGCACCAGCAGTGCCAGCGCGGGCCAAGCCAGGCTTTCGGCCATGTCGGCCAACAGCTCCAGCCGCTCCTCGACCGGCTGCGCCACCTGCGCCACGCTGCCATCTGCGGCGCGGCGCAGATGCACGCGCCAGAGCTCGCCATCGGCCCAGACATTGGCCCATTCCTTGGCTTTCACGCTTTCGCCCACGAAGGGCGTGTCCGGCGTGTCCTCGCCGCGCAGCATGACGCGGCCGTCGGGCGCGACGATCTGGTAGTACATGCGCAGCTTCATGGCCTTGCCGTGGCTGTCGTGCAGCTCCTGCCGCCCGGCCGCGGCATCGGCCTCGGAGCCCAGCTGCAGCACCAGGCGCGAGCCCTCCTCCAGCGCCTCGTCGAAGACTTCGCTGGTGGCGAACCAGGCGACGCCGATGACGATCGCCAGGCTGACCAGCGACAGCGTGAGGCTGCTGCCCATCACCATCAGCAGCAGGCGCCGGCGCAGCGACCAGCCCGCGGTCTCGTTGCGGCGCCAGGGCTGCCACGAAGCGAATTTCATGGCGCCGCCAGCCCGTAGCCCTGGTTGCGCACCGTCACGATGAAGCCGCTGCCCAGCTTCTTGCGCAGGTTGTAGACATGCGCCTCGATGGCATTGCTCTCGACCTCCTCGCCCCAGCCGTAGAGCGCCTCCTCCAGCTGCGCACGGCTGAGGATATGCGTGGGGTGGCGCATCAGCGCCTGCAGCAGCGCGAATTCGCGTGCGGTGAGCGTGAGCGGCGCGCCATCGAGCGTCACGCGCTTGGCGGCCGGGTCCAGCGCCACCGCGCCATGGCGCAGCTCGGGTGTCTGCTGAGGGGTGCCGCGGCGCAATGCCGCGCGCACGCGCGCCGACAGTTCCTCGAGATCGAAGGGCTTGACCAGATAGTCATCGGCGCCCAGGTCCAGCCCCTGCACGCGCTCGGCCAGCGTGTCGCGCGCGGTGATCATGATCACCGGCAGCTGGGCGCCGGGCGCGCCGGCCGCACGCAGCGCGCGCAGCACGGCGTCGCCATCGAGCCCCGGCAGGCCGCGGTCGAGCAGCACGCACTGGTAGCTGTGCGTGGCCAGCGCCGCCGCGGCCTGGTCGCCGCGCTGCAGCCAGTCCACGGCATAGCCATCGAGCTGCAGCCAGGACTGCAGCGAGCTGCCAAGGGAGGGGTCGTCTTCGATCAGGAGTATGCGCATGCCCCGACCCTAACGCACAAAGATGAAGCGAATCTGATTCAGAAGCCGGCTTCGTCCATTTCCGCGCAGGTCATGTCGCGTTCGCGCACCACCCGCAGCCAGGCGCCGATGCGCGGCAACTCGTAATGGAAGAAATAGCGCGCCGCCGCGCGTCGGCCCACGTTGGCGGGCGACTGCGCATCGGCGCGCAGCGTGGCCTGCGCCACGTCCAGCCACATCCACGCCAGCACGACATGGCCCAGCGCCTGCATATAGGGCACGGCATTGGCCAGCGCCTCGGCCGGCCGGCCCGTGGCCCACGCGGCTTCGGTCGCTTGCAGCGCCTGCCGCAGCGCGCCAGCCAGCTGCGCGGCGGCATCCGCCAGCTCCGTGCCGGCCGCTGCCTCGATGCACGCCTCGATGCGCCCGGCCAGCAGCTGCAGGCCGCGCCCGCCCTCCATGCGCACCTTGCGCCCCAGCAGGTCCAGCGCCTGGATGCCATGCGTGCCTTCGTGGATCATGTTGAGCCGGTTGTCGCGCCAGTACTGCTCCACGGGAAATTCGCGCGTGTAGCCGTAGCCACCGTGGATCTGGATGGCCAGGGAATTGGCCTCCAGGCAGAATTCGCTGGGCCAGCTCTTGGCAATGGGCGTAAGCACCTCCAGCAGCAGCCGCGCCTCATCAGCGGCTTGCGGCCCCCCGGTGTGCTGCTCGTCCACCAGCCGCGCGCAGTACAGGTTCAGCGCCAGCGCGCCCTCGCCATAGGCCTTCTGCGCCAGCAGCATGCGCTTGACATCGGCATGCTCGATGATGCGCACCTGGGGCTGGGTCGCATCCTTGCCGCCGGCTTCCATCGGCCGGCCCTGCGGGCGGCTGCGCGCGTAATCGAGGCTGGCGTAATAGCCGGCCAGCCCCAGCATGGTGGCGGCCATGCCGATGGCGATGCGCGCCTCGTTCATCATGTGGAACATGTACTGCAGCCCGCGGCCTGGCTCGCCCACGCGGTAGCCAATGGCACCGGCCGCGCCGCGCACGGGGTACCTGCCCTCGCCGAAATTCAGCAGCGTATTGGTGGTGCCGCGCCAGCCCAGCTTGTGGTTCAGCCCGGCCAGCGCCACATCGTTGCGCTCGCCCGTCAGCGCGCCGTGGACGTCCACCAGATGCTTGGGCACGATGAACAGCGAGATGCCCTTGACGCCCGCAGGCAGCCTGCCGTCATCGCCGGGAATCTTCGCCAGCACCAGATGCACGATGTTCTCGGTGATCTCATGGTCGCCCGCGGAGATCCACATCTTGTTGCCCGTCAGCCGGTAGCGCGGGCCCAGCGGATCGTCCCCATCCGGCGTTGCGCGCGTCGTGATATCCGACAGCGAGGACCCCGCCTGCGGCTCGGACAGGCACATGGTGCCGGCCCAGCGGCCATTGAATTCATTGTGCGCAAAGACCTCTTTCTGCAGCGCGCTGCCATGCGCCATCAGGGCGCTGGCGCTGCCCGTCGTGAGCAGGTGCGCGCTGATGCTGATGGAGGCCGCGGCAAAGAAGCTGTTGGCCGCCGCTTCCAGCACATAGGGCAGCTGCATGCCGCCGATGGCATAGTCCTGCGCAGCGCCCAGCATGCCCGACTCGGCATAGGCCAGCCGCGCCGCACGGGTACATTCGGGCAGGACCACCTTCTCGCCATCGAGGCGCGGCTCCTGGGTATCGACGGTGCGGTTGAAGGGCGCGTATTTCTCGCGAGCGATGCGCTCGCAGGTGTCGAGCACCGCGTCGAAGGTCTCGCGCGAATGGTCGGCAAAGCGCCCGCGTGCCGTCAGCGACTGCACCTGCAGCCAGTCATACAACAGGAAATCCAGCGTCGCGCGCAAAGCCATGGCCACTCCTCGATGCCGAAAAAGGCCGCACGCCGCGGCCCGGAAACAGACGCACAGACGCTTACAGCACCTCGAAGATGCCGGCCGCGCCCATGCCCCCGCCAATGCACATCGTCACGCACACGCGCCTGGCGCCACGGCGCTTGCCTTCGATCAGCGCATGGCCCGTGAGCCGCTGGCCCGACACGCCATAGGGATGGCCCAGCGCAATCGCGCCGCCGTTGACGTTCAGGCGGTCGGCGGGAATGCCCAGCCGGTCGCGGCAATAGAGCACCTGCACCGCAAAGGCCTCGTTGAGCTCCCACAGATCGATGTCCTGCACCGTCAGGCCCAGTTTCCCGAGCACCTTGGGCACCGCGAACACCGGGCCGATCCCCATCTCGTCGGGCTCGCAGCCGGCCACCGCAAAGCCCAGGAAGCGGCCCATGGGCGTCAGGCCGCTGCGCCCCGCATACTCCTCGCTGACCACCACGCAGGCACCCGCGCCATCCGAGAACTGGCTGGCATTGCCGGCCGAGATCAGCCCGCCGGGCAAGGCGCTGCGCAGGCCGCTGATGCCTTCCCTGGTCGTGCCCTCGCGCGTGCCTTCGTCCTTCGACACGGTGAGCTGCTGCGTGATCAGGCCGCGCACCTTGTCCACCACGCCGGCGGTGACGGTGATCGGCGCGATCTCCGCGTCGAACAGGCCCGCGGCCTGCGCCGCGCAGGCCCTTTGCTGGCTGGCCGCGCCATATTCATCCATCGCGTCGCGCCCGATGCCATAGCGCTGCGCCACGTTCTCGGCGGTCTGCAGCATGCTCCAGTAGATCTCGGGCTTGCTGCGCAGCAGCGCCGGGTCCTGCAGCATGTGCTTGTTCATCTCCTGCTGCACGCAGGAAATCGACTCGACGCCGCCGGCCACGTAGACCTCGCCCTCGCCGGCGATGATGCGCTGCGCCGCGGTGGCAATGGTCTGCAGGCCAGAGGAGCAGAAACGGTTGATGGTCATGCCCGAAGTCGTCACGGGCAGGCCTGCGGCCAGCGCGATCTGGCGTGCGATGTTCGCGCCGGTCGCGCCCTCGGGGTTGGCGCAGCCCATCAGCACGTCATCGACAGCAGCCGGGTCGATGCCGGCACGCTGCACGGCGTGCTTCACGGCATGGCCGCCCAGCGTCGCGCCATGGGTCATGTTGAAGGCGCCCTTCCAGCTTTTTGTGAGAGGCGTGCGGGCGGTGGAGACAATCACTGCGGAGGTCATTCGATATCCTTGGATTCAGTTCGTTTCGGAGCGGGGCATCAGCTGAAGCTCTTGCCTTCGGCCGCCAGGCGCGCCAGCAGCGGCGCGGGCTGCCAGAACCGCGCGTCGTCATGCGGGTTCTGCGCGAAGCGCTGCATGGCCTGCACCACGTTGATCAAGCCCACTTCGCCCGCGTAATGCATGGGCCCGCCGCGGTGGATCGGGAAGCCGTAGCCCGTCAGATAGACCATGTCGATATCGCCGGACTTGCCCGCGATGCCGTCCTCGAGGATGTGCGCGCCCTCGTTGACCAGCGAGAACACCAGCCGCTGCACGATTTCCTCGTCGGAGATCCTGCGCGGCGTGATGCCCTGGTCCTTGCGGTGCTGCGCGATCATCTCGTTGACCAGTTCGGAGGGGATGGCATCGCGCTTGCCGGGGGCATAGTCGTACCAGCCGGCGCCGGTCTTCTGGCCGAAGCGGCCCAGCTCGCAAAGCCGGTCGGCCGTGGCGCTGTATTTCATGTCCGGCTGCTCCACGGCGCGGCGCTTGCGGATCGCCCAGCCGATGTCGTTGCCCGCCAGATCGCCCATGCGGAACGGCCCCATGGCAAAGCCGAACTTCTCTATCGCCTGGTCCACTTGCTGGGGCGTGGCGCCCTCGTCGAGCAGAAAGCCGGCCTGGCGGCTGTATTGCTCGATCATGCGGTTGCCGATGAAGCCGTCGCACACGCCCGACACCACCGCCGTCTTCCTGATCTTCTTCGCCAGCTGCATGACGGTGGCCAGCACCTCCTTGGCCGTTTCCCGGCCGCGCACCACCTCCAGCAGCTTCATCACATTGGCCGGGCTGAAGAAGTGCATGCCCACCACATCCTGCGGGCGCTGGGTGAACGCCGCGATCCTGTCGACATCGAGCGTCGAGGTGTTGGAAGCCAGGATCGCGCCGGGTTTGGCCACGGCATCGAGCTGCCTGAACACCTGCTCCTTCACGCCCAGCTCCTCGAACACGGCCTCGATGATCAGATCGGCGTGCTTGAGATCGTCATAGGACAGCGTGGGCGTGAGCAGCCCCATGCGCTCCTCGTATTTGTCCTGCTTGAGCTTGCCCTTCTTGACCTGCGCCTCATAGTTCTTGCGAATCGTCGCCAGGCCTCGGTCCAGCGCCTCCTGCCTGGTCTCCAGAATGGTGACCGGGATGCCGGCGTTGAGGAAGTTCATGGCAATGCCGCCGCCCATGGTGCCGGCGCCGATCACGCCCACCGTGCGGATCTCGCGCACCGGGGTGTCCGCGGGCACATCGGCAATCTTCGATGCCGCGCGCTCGGCCAGGAACAGATGGCGCAGCGCGCGCGACTCGGGCGTGAACATCAGCTGCGTGAACAGTTCGCGCTCGAGCTGCATGCCGGCCTCGAACTTGCGCTGTGCGGCGGCCGCAACGGCATCGACGCATTTGAGCGGCGCGGGGAGGTTCTTCGACATCCCCTTGACCATATTGCGCGCAAACTGCAGATAGGCCTCGGCCTGCGGATGCTTGCAGGGCAGCTCGCGCACCAGCGGCAGCGGGCGCCGGTCCGCAATCCCGCGCGCAAACTCCAGGGCTTCGGCGCGCAGGCTGTCGGCCGAGGCCGCCACCACATCGAACAGCTTCTGGCCGGGAATCTGGGCCAGCAGTTCGCTTTTCACCGTCTCGCCGCTGACGATCATGTTCAGCGCCGTCTCCAGCCCCAGCACGCGCGGCAGGCGCTGCGTGCCGCCGGCGCCGGGCAGCAGGCCCAGCTTGACCTCGGGCAGCGCCACCGAGGTGCCCGGCGCCACCACGCGGTAATGGCAGCCCAGCGCCAGCTCCAGCCCCCCGCCCATGCACACCGAATGGATGGCCGCGACCACCGGCTTGGCCGATTGCTCGATGGCGCCGATCACCGACAGCAGGTGCGGCTCCTGCGTCGCGCGCTCGGTGCCGAATTCGGTGATGTCGGCCCCGCCCGAGAACGCCTTGCCCGCGCCGGTGATGACGATGGCCTGGACCTCGGCATCGGCATTGGCCTGGTTCAGCGCCTCGACCACGGCCCGGCGCGTCGCCAGGCCCAGGCCGTTGACCGGCGGATTGTTCAGCGTGATGACGGCAATCTGCCCGTCCTTCTGGTAGTCAGCGCTCATGCGGAGGTCCCTTGTGGAATGGAAAAGAACGATCGTGCGATTTATTGTAGGAAGTTGGGGGGAGATGAACAGGGGGGGTTTGTCTCGCCAGGGACAAGGCCGGGGCGCCGGGGTGGTGCCAGACGAGGCACTTTCCTGACTGTCCGACAGGGCAAGGAATCCGCAGCAACTCGAGGACAGGACGTTCATCCTTCGACAGGCTCAGGACGAACGGATAGTTCATCCTTTGACAGGCTCAGGACGAACGGATAGTTCATCCTTCGACAGGCTCAGGACGAACGGATAGTTCATCCTTCGACAGGCTCAGGACGAATGGATAAATAGGCGCTGCGCTCACGCCTCACCGTTCGTGGTGAGCCCGTCGAACCATGGACGGCCTGCCCTCGGGCCCAGGCACGCCCTTCCCGAGCAGCACGGCCCTCCCCTCACACCTCCAGCCATTCCCTGCGCACCCGATCATCGGCCCGCAACCCCTCGGGCGTCCCATCGAACACGATCGCCCCATGCCCCATCACCAGCGCCCGGTCCGAGATGCGCATGGCAATCGTCAGCTTCTGTTCGATCAGAAGCACCGCCACACCACGCGACTTGATGGTCTGGAGATATTCGCCGACCAGTTCCACGATCTTCGGCGCCAGGCCCTCGGTGGGCTCGTCGATGATGATCAGGTCCGGGTCGCCCATCAGCGTGCGGCACAGGGTCAGCATCTGCTGCTCGCCGCCCGACATCACGCCGGCCTCGGTGTGCTGGCGCTCCTTGAGGCGCGGGAACATCGCGTACATGTCGTCGAAGCTCCAGCGGCTGCCGCGGCCGTTGCCCTTGCGGCCCAGCAGCAGGTTCTGGTGCACCGTGAGGTTGGGGAAGACATCGCGGCTCTCGGGCACATAGCCGATGCCGAGGTGCGCGATCTCGTAGGCCTTGCAGCCAGCCAGCGGCCTGCCCTTCCATTCGAGGGTGCCCTCCCAGTCCACCAGTCCCATCACCGCCTTGGCCGTGGTCGAGCGGCCCGAGCCGTTGCGCCCGAGCAGCGCGACGATCTCGCCGGGGCGCACCTCGAAATCCACGCCGTGCAGCACATGGCTCTTGCCGTAATAGGCATGCAGATTGGCGATCTTCAGCATCTTCAGTGCGCTCCCGCCTGCTGATCGGCCACGGCCGATCCCAGATAAGCCTCCTGCACGCGCGCATTGGCGCGCACCTTGTCGGGGGTGTCGAAGGCAATCACCTCGCCATAGACCACCACCGCGATCTTGTCGGCCAGGCCGAACACCACGCCCATGTCGTGCTCCACGGTGAGCAGCGTGCGCCCTTCGGTCACCTGCTTGATCAGCTGGATGAAGCGCGCGGTCTCGCTGTTGCTCATGCCGGCCGTGGGTTCGTCCAGCAGGATCACGCTGGCCCCGCCCGCGATCGTGATGCCGATCTCCAGCGCGCGCTGCTCGGCGTACGTCAGGTTCATGGCCAGCACGTCGCGCTTGCTCTCGAGCTGGATCATCTGCATCAGCTGCGCGGCGCGCGCGTTCGCATCGTGCAGCCGCGACAGGAAGCGCCAGAAGCTGTAGCCGTAGCCCATGCTCCACAGCACGCCGCAGCGCAGGTTCTCGAACACGCTGAGCTTGGGGAAGATGTTGGTGATCTGGAAGCTGCGCGACAACCCCATGCGGTTGATCTCGAAGGGCTTCCTGCCGTCGATGCGCTGGCCATGCAGCAGCACCTCGCCGCTGCTGGGAGCAAAGCGCCCGCTGATCAGGTTGAACAGCGTGGACTTGCCGGCGCCGTTCGGGCCGATGATCGCCACGCGTTCGCCGGCTGTGACGGCAAGGTTCACCCCGCGGATGATGTCGGTCTTGCCGAAGCGCTTGTGCAGGTCCCTGAGTTCCAGTGCATAGGTGGTCTGTGTCATGGCTGTGCCTCCCCGCGTTTGATCTGCCCTTCGATTTCTTCCTGGACCTGGCTCCACTGGCGCACGAAGCGCCGGCGCACCAGCTCGAAAGCGCCACCGCCGAGCAACAGCAAGGCAATGGCCCCTGTCCAGCTCGCGCTGCTGCGCGTGTCGAGCAACAGGCCCATGAAGCGCAGCTGGTCGCCCAAAGCGGCATTGAGCTGCAGGTGGTAGATCATCTCGACCACCGCCGCCAGGCCCGCGACGCCCGCCAGCGCGCACGCCGCCAGCAGCGCGTAGCCGGGCAGCAGCCGCCCGAGCCGGCCGAACTTCGCCACGCGCAGATTCATCATGATCAGGCTGGCCACGCCGCCGGGCGCATACATCACCATGAACAGGAACACCAGGCCCAGGTACAGCAGCCAGGCCTTGGACAGCTCCGACAGCAGGATCGAGGCGAACACCAGCAGCACCGCGCCGATGATCGGCCCGAAGAAGAAGGTCGCGCCGCCGAGGAAGGTGAACAGCAGGTAGCTGCCCGAGCGCATCACGCTCACGCTGTCGGCGGCGGTGATGATCTCGAAGTTGATGGCCGCCAGCCCCCCGCCGATGCCGGCAAAGAAGCCCGCGATGATGAACGAGAACCAGCGCACGCGCTGGGTGTTGTAACCCACGAACTCCACGCGCTCGGGGTTGTCGCGCACCGCGTTGAGCATGCGCCCGAGCGGCGTGCCGGTGAAGGCGAACATCAGCGCGGTGCAGACGAAGCAATAGACGGCTATGAGGTAGTAGACCTCGATCGCCGGGCCGAAATCCATGCCCAGGAAGGGCTGCCCGTAGACGCGGTCGGTGGTGATGCCGCCCTCGCCGCCAAAGAACTCGGG
Source organism: Comamonas endophytica (assembly GCF_023634805.2). Lineage (NCBI taxonomy): Bacteria > Pseudomonadati > Pseudomonadota > Betaproteobacteria > Burkholderiales > Comamonadaceae > Comamonas > Comamonas endophytica. Next base: position 3,392,389 of record NZ_CP106881.1, on the reverse strand, counting down.
AAACATCAGCGCCATCGACGCCACCAGCTCGCCGATGCCCAGCGTGATCATGGCAAAGGTGGTGCCGGACTTGCGCGTGGTCACATAGCCCAGCAGCACGGCAAAGAACATGCCGCCCAGCCCGCCGACCACCGGGATCAGCACCAGCGGGATCTCCACGCCGCCGATCCTGTTCATTGCATGGATCGCAATGAACGAGCCCATGCCGGTATACACCGCATGCCCGAAGCTCAGCATGCCGCCCTGCCCCAGCAGGATGTTGTACGACAGGCAGATGATGATCAGGTAGCCGATCTGGCTGAGCATCGTGAGCGCCAGGCTGCTGGTGAACAGATGCGGCGCCACGGCCAGCGCCAGCGCGAACAGCGTCCAGAGGATGAAGCGGCCGATATTCAGGGGCTTGAAACGGTAGGCTGCCGCCGCAGCGGCAGGCCGCACCGCGCCCGCGGGCCCGGCCTTGCCGGCCGCCAAGGTGGGGGTGGAAGTGTTCATGGTCAATCCTCGCGGGTGCCAAGCAGGCCCTTGGGCCGGAAAATCAGTATCAGCACCAGAAACAGATAGGGCAGGATCGGCGCCATCTGCGAAATGGTCAGCTTCAGCACGGGATAGCCGAAGCTCTGCTCGGTCACCCTGGTGCCCAGCGCGCTGAGGAAATTCACCATCGAATAGTCCAGCGCCACCGCAAAGCTCTGCACGATGCCGATCAGCAGCGAGGCGAGGAAGGCTCCGGCCAGCGAGCCCATGCCGCCCACGACCACCACCACGAAGATGATCGAGCCCACCGACATCGCCATGGCCGGCTCGGTCACATAGGTGTTGCCGCCGATCACGCCCGCCAGGCCGGCCAGCGCGCAGCCGCCGCCGAACACCAGCATGAACACGCGCGGCACGTTGTGGCCCAGCGCCTGCGCCATCTCCGGGTGCTTGAGCGCGGCCTGGATGACCAGGCCGATGCGCGTGCGCGTGAGCATCAGCCACACGGCCAGCAGCATCAGCAGCGCCACCAGCATCACGAAGGAGCGCGACTTGGGGAACTGCGTGCCGTAGAGCGTGAACAGCGGGCCCTGCAGTTGCGGCGGCAGCGCGTAAGGCACCGTGCCCCGGCCCCAGACCAGTTGCACGATCTCCAGGATCAGATAGGACAGGCCAAAGGTGACCAGCAACTCGGGCACATGGCCGAACCGGTGCACCCGGCGCAGGCTGTAGCGCTCGAACAGCGCCCCCAGCGCCCCCACCAGCAGCGGCGCGATGAACAGCGCCGGCCAGTAGCCCACCACGCCGCTGAGCGTGTAGGCGAAATAGGCGCCCAGCATGTAGAAGCTGGTGTGGGCGAAGTTGAGCACGCCCATCATGCTGAAGATCAGCGTCAGCCCCGAGCTGAGCATGAACAGCAGCAGCCCGTAGCTCACGCCGTTGAGCAGCGAGATCGTCAAGAATTCAGCAGTCATCTGGAGACCCGGAAGAGAAAGCCGTCAAAGGGAGGGGGCGCGTGCCCCCTCGGCGTCACTTGGCCCAGGAGATCAAGACGGGCGTTTCATCTGGCACGAGGTCGGCGTGCTGGCCACATAGGGCTCGAAGTATTTGACGGGCGCCAGCGTATAGCCGGTGTTTTCCGAGTCGATCGGATACTTGCCGCCGGCCTTTTCCCAGCGGCTGATGTACAGGCCCTGCTGCAGCTGGTGGTCGCTCTTGCGCATCTCGACCTCGCCATTGAAGCCCTTGAACTTCATTCCCTCCATGGCCGCCGCGACCTTGACCGGGTCGGTGGACTTGGTGCGCTGGAAGGCCTCGGTCAGCATCGCGAAGGCGTTGAACACCGAGGCGGTGTACATGTCCTCGTTGAAGCGCTTCTTGAAGTCGGTGACGATGCGGCCGATCTCGCCGGGCAGGTTCAGGTGGCCGTAGCCGACCATGTACACCTTGCCCGCGGCATTCGCGCCCATGGCCGTGGGAGCGCCCGTGGCAATCGCGTAATAGGTGTAGAACTTGACGTTGTTCAGGCCCGCGTCGTTCGCCGCCTTGATCAGCAGCGCCAGGTCCGAGCCCCAGTTGCCGGTGATCACCGAGTCGGCGCCCGACTGCTTGATCTTGGCGATATAGGGTGAGAAGTCGCGCACCTGCGCCAGCGGCGCGAGGTCGTCGCCGACGATCTGCACGTCGGGGCGCTTCCTGGCCAGCATGTCCTTGGCATACTTCGCGACCTGGTGGCCGTGCGCGTAGTTCTGGTTGATGAGGTAGACCTTCTTCACGTCGGGAAGGTCCTTCATGTAGGTGGTGAGCGCCTCCATCTTCATCGAGGTGTCGGCGTCGAGGCGAAAGTGCCAGTAGCTGCACTTGCTGTTCGTCAGGTCCGGGTCCACCGCCGCGTAGTTGAGGTAGACGACCTCCTTGCCCTTGTTGCGCGCGTTGTGCTTTTCCAGCGCATCCATGATCGCCAGCGCCGGGCCGGAGCCGTTGCCCTGCACGACATAGCGCGCGCCCTGGTCCATGGCAGAGCGCAGCGCGCTGGTGGTCTCCTGCGGGCTGAGCTTGTTGTCGATGCCTATCACCTCGAACTTGACCCCCGCCGGGTTCTTCTTGCTGAACTCCTCGGCCAGGAACTGGAAGCTCTTGAGCTGGTTCGATCCCAGCGCCGCCATCAGCCCGGACAGCGGATCGAGCCAGGCGATCTTCACCGTCTCGCCCTGCTGGGCCATAGCGCCGCCCGTGCCTGCCAGAACAACCGCTGCCGCCACTGCCTTTAAAGCGAACTTCATTTGTCTGTCTCCTTATGGTGGATAAGCAAATGCAGCGTAGCGGCTTGACCTTCGAGCTTGGGATGGGGATTGCCCTAGCGGGTATCGCGCAGGTGACTGGGTATTTCCGATGAGAATGAAGAAGCGCCATGCACTGAGGCAGTGCATGGCGCAAGATCTGTGCTTTGTGTTTGTAGGTGGGCCGTTCACCCTTCTACAGGCTCAGGGCGAACGGTAGTTTCCGTTCGTGCCGGGCCCGTCGACAACCATTCATGCTGAGCCTGTCGAAGCATGGATGGCCAGCCCTACAAACACCCATACCCGCCCGCTACCGGGCAGACACCCAAACTCAAACCCCCGGCAACCGGTAATCCCTCAACTGCTCCCGCAACCGCGTCTTCAGCATCTTCCCCGTGGCCCCCAGCGGAATTGCATCGACGAACACGACATCATCGGGAATCTGCCACTTGGCCGTCTTGCCCTCGTAGAAGCGCAGCAGCTCCTCGCGCCCCAGCTGCGCGCCGGGCTTGAGCGCCACGGCGACGATCGGGCGCTCGTCCCATTTCGGGTGCGGCATGCCGATGCATGCCGCCATCGCCACGGCCGGGTGCGCCATGGCGATGTTCTCGATGTCGATGGAACTGATCCATTCGCCGCCGGACTTGATCACATCCTTGCTGCGGTCGGTGATCTGCATGAAACCGTCGGCGTCGATGGTGGCGACATCGCCCGTGGGAAACCAGCCGCGGCCCTGTTCGTCATAGACCAGCGGGCTGCCCTCGCCCTTGTAATAGCTGTCGATGATCCATGGCCCGCGCACCAGCAAGTCGCCATAGGTCTTGCCGTCCCAGGGTTGCTCCTGGCCGTCATGGCCGACGATCTTCATGTCCACGCCGTAGATCGCCCGGCCCTGCTTCTGCAGGATCTTCATCTTCTCGTCCCCGGGCATATCGAGGTGCTTGTTCTTGAGCGTGCAGAGCGTGCCCAGCGGGCTCATCTCGGTCATGCCCCAGGCATGCAGCACCTCGACGCCGTAGTCTTGGAAGGTGGTGATCATGGCCGGTGGGCAGGCCGAGCCGCCGATCACCGTGCGCTTGAGCGAACTGAAGCGCAGGCCATGGGGCTGCATGTAGCCCAGAAGCATCTGCCAGATCGTCGGCACGCCCGCGGCATAGGTCACGCCCTCGGCCTCGATCAGCTCGTAGAGCGACTTGCCGTCGAGCGCCGGGCCGGGAAACACCACCTTTGCGCCCGTGAGCGCGGCCGAATACGGCACGCCCCAGGCGTTGACGTGGAACATCGGCACCACCGGCAGCACCGCATCGCGCGCCGAGATGCCCATGACGTCGGGCAGCGCGGCCGCATAGGCATGCAGCGTGGTCGAGCGGTGGCTGTAGAGCGCGGCCTTGGGGTTGCCCGTGGTGCCGCTGGTGTAGCACATGCTCGAAGCGGTGTTCTCGTCGAACTGCGGCCAGTCGTAGTCGGCCGAATGCGCGCCGATCCACTCCTCATAGCTGCACAGGCCGGGAATGCCGCTGTCCGCGGGCAGCCGGTCGGCGTCGCACAGCGCCACCCATTTGCGCACCGTCGGGCACCTGGCATGGATGGCCTGCACCAGCGGCAGGAAGCTGAGATCGAAGCACAGCACGCGGTCTTCGGCATGGCCCACGATCCAGGCCACCTGATCCGGGTGCAGGCGCGGATTGATGGTGTGCAGCACGCGGCCCGAGCCGCTGACGCCGAAATACATCTCCATGTGGCGGTAGCCATTCCATGCCAGGCTCGCCACGCGGTCGCCATGCGCCAGCTCCAGCGCGCCCAGGGCGTTGGCCAACTGCTTGGAACGCGCCGACAGCTCACGGTAGGTATAGCGGTGGACGTCGCCCTCCACGCGGCGCGAGACGATCTCGGCATCGCCATGGTGGCGGGCCGCGAAATCGATCAGCGACGAAATCAGCAGCGGTTGGCTTTGCATCAATCCCAGCATGAATGGTCTCCTTGTTCCCAGATGTTTTATCCATCCATCCTAACGCGCGATTGCGCGCCGCGGTCAGCGGACTGTCACCAAGGTAACGGATGGCCCGACATTGGCCCAGGTCGCCCGCGGTGGGTCACAATCAACGCCATGAACCCGCTCGACCCCACCCGCCCCGATCCTGCCGGCGGCCCCGTCTGGGGCTGGCAACCCGGCTTTGCCGCGCTGGGCCCGGCATTCTTCACCGCGCTGCAACCCACGCCCGTGCCCGCGCCCTACTGGGTGGCCGTGAGCCAGGATGCCGCCAACACCCTGGCGCTGCCGCCGGACTGGCTGCAAAGCGACGAGGCGCTGCAGGCGCTCAGCGGCAACCAGCTGCTGCCCGGCAGCCAGCCCATGGCCACGGTCTACAGCGGCCACCAGTTCGGCGTCTGGGCCGGCCAGCTTGGCGACGGGCGCGCCATCCTGCTGGGCGAGACCTTCGGCAACACCGAGATCCAGCTCAAGGGAGCGGGCCGCACGCCCTATTCGCGCGGCGGCGACGGCCGTGCCGTCCTGCGCTCGAGCATCCGCGAGTTCCTGTGCAGCGAGGCCATGCATGCGCTGGGCATCCCGACCACGCGCGCGCTGGCCGTCACCGGCTCGCCGCTGGCGGTGCAGCGCGAGACGCGCGAGACCGCGGCCGTGGTCACGCGCCTGGCGCCCAGCTTCATCCGCTTCGGGCATTTCGAGCATTTCGCCGCGCGCGACATGCAGCCCGAGCTGCGCGCATTGACCGATTACGTGATCGACCGCTACTACCCCGCCTGCCGCAAGGCCGCCAACCCCGCGGCCGCGCTTTTGCAGGCCGTGAGCGAGCGCACCGCCGAACTGCTGGCCCTGTGGCAATCCGTGGGCTTTTGCCATGGCGTCATGAACACCGACAACATGAGCATCCTCGGGCTCACCATCGACTACGGCCCGTTCCAGTTCCTCGACACCTTCGACCCGGGCCACATCTGCAACCACAGCGACGTGCAGGGCCGCTATGCCTTCAACCGCCAGCCCCAGGTCGCCTACTGGAACCTGTTCTGCCTGGCGCAGGCGCTGATGCCGCTGATCGAGACGGAAGAGCCGGCAGTGGCTGCCCTGTCCACCTACAAGGCGGTGTTCGCGCAGGCCTTTCTCACGCGCATGCGCGCCAAGCTGGGCCTGGCGCAGGCCCAGGACGACGTGCAGCGCAGCGACAGCGACGGCACGCTGATCGAACAGCTGCTGGCGCTGCTGGCAGCCAACCGCGTCGACTACACGGTGTTCTGGCTGCGCCTGACCGAGGCCGTGGAATCGGGCGATTTCACGCCGGTGCGCGACCTCTTCCTCGACCGCGAGGGCTGGGACGGCTGGCTGGTCGGCTACTCCGCGCGCCTGGTGCAGTCCGATGGCGCCAGTGCCGCCGCGCTGATGCGCCGCACCAACCCACGCTTCGTGCTGCGCAACCACCTGGGCGAACTGGCGATCCGCGCCGCCAGCGAAGGCGATTTCAGCGTGCTGCACCAGCTGCAGCAGGTGCTGCAACGACCTTACGATACCCATCCGGAACATGCGCAATGGTCCGGATTTGCGCCAGAATGGGCTTCTTCCATCGCCATCAGCTGTTCATCATGAGCTTTCCCACACAGAAAACCGACGCCGAGTGGCACGCCGTGCTGCAGGAAAAGGGTGCCGAGCCCGGCGCCTACCAGATCACGCGCCACGCGGCCACCGAGCGCCCCTACACCGGCAAGTACGAGCAGCACTGGGCAGACGGCAGCTACCACTGCATCTGCTGCGGCGCCAAGCTGTTTGCCTCCGGCACCAAGTTCGATGCCGGCTGCGGCTGGCCGAGTTTTTCGCAGGCCCTTCCCGGAACCATCCGCGAGATCGTCGATCACAGCCATGGCATGACGCGCACCGAAACCGTCTGCGCGCAATGCGGCGCGCACCTGGGCCATGTGTTCGAAGACGGCCCGCAGCCCACGGGCCTGCGCTACTGCATGAACTCGGCGTCGCTGGACTTCTCGCCCAGCACGTCCTGACCCACACGGCCGCCGCCCGCCGCAACGGCCGTGCCCTATTGCCCCTTGGCCCGCGAGCCCCATGAAACTCCTGATCGACTTCTTCCCCATCATCCTGTTCTTCGTGGCCTTCAAGGTCTGGGGCATCTATGCGGCCACGGCCGTGGCTATCGCGGCCACGGTGGTGCAGATCGCCTATCTGCGCCTGCGCAACGGCCGGGTCGAACCCATGCAATGGGTGAGCCTGGGCGTCATCGTGCTGTTTGGCGGCGCCACGCTGCTGGCGGAGAGCGAAACCTTCATCAAGTGGAAACCCACCGTGCTGTACTGGCTCATGGGCGGCGCGCTGCTGGGCGGCCAGTTGCTGTTCAAGAAGAACCTGCTGCGCTCGGTCATGGGCGCCCAGCTGCAGCTGCCCGAGGCCGTCTGGCTCAGGCTCAACTGGGCCTGGGCTGCGTTCTTCGCCGGCATGGGCGCGCTCAACCTGTGGATCGCCTACCACTTCAACACCGACACCTGGGTCAACTTCAAGCTGTTTGGCGGCATGGGCCTGATGCTGGTGTTCGTGGTGGCGCAGGCGCTGTATCTGAGCCGCTACCTGAAGGAAGACGGCGCCGAAGCCGCCGCCGCGCCCAAGGAACTGCCATGAGCGCGCTGCCCGCGATAAGCGCCGAAGCCATGGAGGCTGCACTGCGCGCGCGCCTGGCGCCCACGGTGCTGCAAGTCATCGATGAAAGCCACCAGCATGCGGGCCATGCGGGTGCCAACGGCACGGGTTTCGGCACCCATTTCAGGGTGCGCATCGCGGCCCCGGAATTTGCCGGGCGCGCGCGCGTGGCACGCCATCGCCTTGTGTATGATGCGCTGCAAGACTTCATTGACCAGGGTGTTCATGCCATCGCCATTGAAGTGCTTTGACTACAGGCCTGCCTTTCGGGGCCTGGCAACGTGGAGCCTCCACGGTTCCCTACCTTTCTTTCGGAAATTCGCATGAATAAACAGTTCTTGTCCAGCCTGGTGACGGCTGCCGTTCTGGGCGGCACTGCCCTGGGTGCTTCGGCCCAAAACCTGGCCATCGTCAACGGCAAGCCCGTTCCCAAGGAACGCGTGGAAGTGCTCAAGCAGCAGATCGAACGCTCGGGCCGTCCCATGTCTCCCGAGATCGAAAGCCAGATCAAGGAAGAAGTCATTGCGCGCGAAGTCTTCATGCAGGAAGCACGCCGCCGCGGCCTCGAGGCTTCCCCCGAGTACAAGTCGCAGATGGAACTGGCCCGCCAGACCGTGCTGATCCGCGAGCTGTTCGAGGACTTCCGCAAGAAGAACCCGGTGACCGATGCCGAGATCAAGGCGGAATACGACAAGTTCGTGGCCGCCAACCAGGGCCAGGAATACCGCGCCAGCCACATCCTGGTGCAGACCGAAGAAGAAGCCAAGGCCATCATCGCCTCGCTCAAGCAGGGCGGCAACTTCGCCGAGATCGCCAAGAAGCAATCCAAGGACCCGGGATCGGGCGCGCGCGGCGGCGACCTGGACTGGGCCAACGCCAACAGCTTCGTGCCCGAGTTCACCGAAGCCATGGTCAAGCTGCAAAAGGGCAGCTACACCCAGACGCCCGTCAAGAGCCAGTTCGGCTGGCACGTCATTCGCCTGGACGATACCCGCCAGGCCGAGCTGCCCAAGCTGGAGGACGTCAAACCCCAGGTGGCCCAGCAGCTGGAGCAGCAGAAGCTGATCCAGTTCCAGGAAGGCCTGCGCGCCAAGGCCAAGGTGGAGTGATCCGGATGGCGCCTGGATGGGCGCCACGGCATGGAAAAAGCGGCCTCGGCCGCTTTTTTCGTTCTGTGTGCTGGCACCGCCGTGCGGCGGCGCCGGCGCCTCAGGGACGCGGCACGTTGGCCCACTTGCGCAGGCCGTCGGTGCCGGACGCGGCGCGCGCGAACAGGATGCCGGCCAGGGTGGCATGCAGCACGGCGCGGCCGCGGCCCGGGGCACGCAGGGCACACATCAGCAGGCCCAGACCGAGCAAGGCCGTGGTTTCATGTTCATACGGCGCGCTGACGCGCGCATCGTCATAGCTGATCATTTCGTGGACGCAATCCTTGACGCTCTTTTCCATGGCAGTGCTCCTTGAGGCGATGAAAGAAAGCTTCAAAATTAACTGCTCGGGCCGAGGCGCGGGGCCGGTGCACAGGCCGCAGCCACGTAGGCCATGGGGAGACAAGGCCCGGAACGCTCACATCTTCGACAGCGACTGCTCCGGCTTGGAAGTCGCCGCGGATTGGACGGCGCTGGCGAAGCCCTGGATGGGCTCCTTTGCGTCTGCCGGCCTTGGTGGATGGAACGCAGGCTGGGCAGACGTCGACGCAAACAGGATGCGGCCCTCGCGCGAGCCGCCCAGGCGCTGGATGACGATCGCCCCGTCGTCATGGATGTAGATGCGCAGCTGCGGTACCTTGGGGCTCTGCCAGTAGCAGGGATCGCCATCAAGGCAGTGCCAGTCGTTGTCTTCCGACATCTTCTTCTTCAGCAAGGCATCGAGATACGCCTTGTCGTCGTGGTAGCTGGACTCGACCGCGTGCCAGTGGCGCAGCAGGCTGTCATAGGCCTGCTGGCGGGAAGCACAGGGCTCCATGCCTTCAACGCGCTTCAGGAAGGCGACTGCACGGCGTTCAAACTCGTAAAACAATTTGAGCTCCTTGTCTGTAAGCCGATTTCGTCCAAACAGGTTACGAATAGTCGTCAATGCGTCAGTTCTAACAGACGGGCTCGCCAACTCGCGTAACCCGGAAGTAAGTTTCAACCGGTTTCACTTACAAGTTGAATTCACTCAACAGCTTGTATCGTCTCCATGGTTCAATCAGCCATCGAGGAACGAAATGCACCGACCACAACCGAACGATCCACCCGTCCCGTCGCCACTGCCTTCTGAACAGCCAGAGGAAATGCCCATTGGAGACCCACCGGCAGCCCCTGGAACGGCGCCTCCGATCCAGGATCCCAGACCGGATCGAGAGCCCGCCTGACGGGCTTTGGACCTCACTTGGAATGGGGTGCGGCGATGTTGGCAGGGCAAGCGCAAATCAAGTAACAATAGTGACTGATAGCACCACGATCAGGCCTTTGCCGCAGCTTGGGCATTGAGGGATACTGCCTTCGGCCTGCGGCAACGGCGCAGGCCGAAGGGGTTTGCAATTCTTTTCGCCACGCTCCGGAACTTCACTTCCGGGGCTGGACTCACACAGGCTTTTTTTCAATCTCGACGTTTGAACAGGAGCCTCTTCCGTGCTGTCCATGCCCCGCCGCTTCCCGCATTTCCTTGCCGCCGCCAGCCTGGCCCTGGGCGCCCTGGCCCCCACCCTGGCAAGTGCCGCCCCCCACTTCGTGAGCATCCGGGGAGAGTCGGTGAATGTGCGCGAGAAACCCAACACCCGTTCGGCCACGCTGTGGGAGCTGGGCCGGGGCTATCCATTGCAGGTGACGCAGCGCCAGGGCCAGTGGCTCAAGGTTCGCGACTTCGAATCGAGCCTGGGCTGGGTGCACTCGCCGTTGACGGCCAAGACACCGCACATGGTGATCACCGCGCGCAGCGCCAATCTGCGCTCTGGGCCCGGCACGAAGTTCAAGCGCGTGGCAAGGCTCGAGCAGCACGAGGTGGTGCGCACGCTGAAGAAATCCGGCAGCTGGGCCCAGGTGCGGCGCGACAACGGCCAGCAGGGCTGGATCGCAAAGAGCCTGGGCTGGGGCTGGTAAGCGGCCTATCTCCGCACGATCCTTTGCGCCAGCGGCGCGTAGCCATGGTTGAGCGGTCCATGGCCGCTGCCGGTGCGCACCTGGGCGCCAGCGGCAATGGCCCCCAGGATATAGGCGCGCGCGCGCGCCACGGCTTCGGGCAGCGCCGCGCCAGCCGCGAGTTCGCAGGCAATGGCCGATGACAGGGTGCAGCCCGTGCCGTGGCCGTTGTGCGTGGCAATGCGCTCGGACTCGAAACGCTGGCCCGCGCCGCTGCGCTCCACCAGCTGGTCCACGACCCAGTTGCCGGGCAGATGCCCGCCCTTGAGCAGCACGGCCGGCGCGCCCAGCGCCAGCAGCTGGCGCGCGGCGGCTTCGAGCGCCGTGGGGCCGTCGATGGACTGGCCCAGCAGCCAGCCGCCCTCGTCGAGGTTCGGCGTGATCAGCTCCACCAGTGGAAACAGCTCGCGCACCAGCGCATCGGCGGTCTCGGCCGCCACCAGGCGGTCGCCGCTGGTGGCCACCATCACCGGGTCCAGCACCACGTGCGGCAACTGGTATTCGCGGATGGCGTCGGCCACGACGCGCACCGTGTCGGGGGTGGCCAGCATGCCGATCTTCACGGCATCGACGCCGATGTCCTGCACCACGGCATCGATCTGCGCCTTGAGCATCTCGGCCGGCACCGCGTGGATCGCGCGCACGCCGCAGGTGTTCTGCGCGGTGATCGCGGCAATGGCCGTCATGCCATAGCAGCCCAGCGCGCTGAAGGTCTTCAGGTCGGCCTGGATGCCCGCGCCGCCGCCGCTGTCGGAGCCGGCAATGGAGAGTACGCGCAGGTAGCGCGCAACGCGCACGGGAGCAGGCGCCGCGCCGGGCACCTGGGCGAAGTCCGCCGGGAGAGGGTTTGTCATGGGCGCATTTTAGGGTTCATCCCATACCCTGCGCGGCGCCGGATCAAGCTGGCCGCGTCAAAGTGAAATCCTCGCCCCGGTCCATTTCAAGGCGCGGCAGCGGCGCGCTTTCATCCTTGAGCGCCACGCCGGTGAGGCCGCGCTCGCGCGCCGCGCGCAGCAGCCAGGCGGTGCGCGCCGCGGCCTCCGGATAGTCCAGGCCCGCGGGGCGCACGTTGGAGACGCAGTTGCGCTCGGCATCCGTGCGCCCGCGCCGCGGAGTCCAGGTCAGGTACAGGCCCAGGCTGTCGGGCGAGCTCAGCCCCGGGCGCTCGCCGATCAGCACCAGCACCAGCTGCGCGCCCAGCAGGGCGCCGATCCCGTCGCCAATGGCCACGCGCGCCTGCCGGACCAGCACCGCCGGGGTCAGGCGCCACGCCGGCGCATCCTGCCGCAGCCGGGCCAGCAATGCCGCCAGGAATGGCGCCGCATGCCTCTCGATCGCCAGCGCCGACAATCCATCGGCCACGACGATGCACAGGTCCGGCGCCTCGCACATACCGGCCGACTGCAGCGCCAGCGTCGACCCTTCGTCCAGCTGGCGCCCCAGATCCGGCCGCTGCAGGTAGCTGGCGCGATCGGCCGCCGCGCTGTGCGCGCGCAGCGTGGGCATGCCCAGCGCTTCGATGGCCGCGGCGGTGGCATCCATGTCGAGCGCCCGGTGCACCGCGTCGCGCGCCTGCGCATGGGCCAGCTGGAAGGCCAGCTGCTGCGCGGTGGGCAGGCTGATGCCGCTGCGGCCCAGCGCGATGCGCGCCGGCGTATAGCGGCGCAGCTGCTCCCAGGCATCCATGGCGGGTTCCTCCTTCATGGCAGCAAATGCCCAAACGGACCCGCGCCGGCCTGCGCGAGCCGCGCAGCGCCGCCGGGCAAAAAGATGCCCGTGCGCTCGAGCCAGGCCTCGAATTCAGGTGCGGGCCGCAGCCCCAGCACGCGCCGCGCATAGAGCGCGTCGTGGAAGGAGGTGCTCTGGTAGTTGAGCATGACGTCGTCCGAGCCCGGAATGCCCATCACGAAGGTGCAGCCGGCCACGCCCAGCAGCGTCAGCAGCACGTCCATGTCGTTCTGATCGGCCTCGGCATGGTTGGTGTAGCAGATGTCGCAGCCCATCGGCAGGCCCAGCAGCTTGCCGCAGAAATGGTCCTCGAGCCCGGCGCGGATGATCTGCCGGCCGTCGAACAGATATTCGGGACCGATGAATCCCACCACCGTGTTGACCAGCAGCGGCTCGAAGCGCCGTGCCACGGCATAGGCACGCGCCTCGATGGTCTGCTGGTCGCAGCCGTGGTGCGCATGGGCCGAAAGCGCGCTGCCCTGCCCGGTCTCGAAATACATCACGTTGCGCCCGCGCTGCCCATCCCCGAACAGGCTGCCACGCTGCAGCGACAGGGCCGCCGCCTGCGCCTCGCCCAGGAGCGCCAGGTCGATGCCGAAGCTGCGGTTGGTGGCTTCGGTGCCGCCAATGGACTGGAACACCAGGTCCACGGGCGCGCCGCGCTCCATCGCCTGCAGCGTGTTCGTGACATGGGTCAGCACGCAGGACTGGGTGGGAATGCCGTATTGCTGGATCACCGCGTCCAGCATCTCCAGCAGGCGCATGACCCGGGGCACATTGTCCGTGGCCGGGTTGATGCCGATGGTCGCATCGCCCGAGCCATGCATCAGGCCGTCCACCACGCTGGCGGCCACGCCCGCGGCCGCATCCGTCGGATGGTTGGGCTGCAGCCGCGTCGACAGCCGCCCCGGCAGGCCGATGGTGTTGCGAAAGCGCGTCGTCACCTGGCACTTGCGCGCCACCTGGATCAGGTCCTGGTGGCGCATCAGCTTCGATACCGCGGCCGCCATCTCGGGCGTCAGCCCGGGCGCGAGCGCCGCCAGCGTGGCGCTGTCGACCGCATCGGACAGCAGCCAGTCGCGAAATCCGCCAACGCTCAGATGGGCCACGGGTGCGAAGGCCTGCGCATCGTGGCCGTCGAGGATCAGGCGCGTGACCTCGTCGGACTCATAAGGCACGATGGCTTCCCGAAGGAACTGCGCCAGCGGCACATCGGCAAGCGCCATCTGCGCCGCCACCCGCTCCTCGGCCGAGTGCGCCGCGACGCCGGCCAGTTGGTCGCCCGAGCGCTCGGGCGAGGCCCGTGCCAGCAACTGCGCCAATCCGTCGAAGACATGGCGGCGCACGCCAATGGTTTGGTGGTAAACGGGCATGGGCTCTGAACCTGATGCAGCGGATGGAGTCATCATCTTAGGCGCACGGGCGCAGCGCGCGCGGCGGATTCCCGACCCAAGCCGCCCTCGAAGCCACGCAGCTGCCCGGCTTGTGCTGTAATCGAAGCTTCAACGGACGAAACAGGGGTGTCCCATCGCCAGCGGCTGAGCAGCCGCCACGCGATGCGCGACTGAGAAACACCCTGGGGCTGGGCGCCAGGCGCCCGGCGGCGCCTTGGCGCTGCCCGCCCCGACACCCGATCCAGGTCATACTGGCGTGGGGAGTTTCCCAGGGCGTGGCCGCGCCTGTTTGTCCTGCCGTATTGACGGGACCGATCGACTCCATTCCATGCCTTGCCTTCAACCTTCCTCGCGCGTTGCCATCCTGGGCGCGGGACTCATGGGCCGCCTGCTGGCCTGCCAGCTCGCGCGCCAGGGCCACCGCATCGCGCTGTATGACGCCCAGGGCCCCGAGGCCGGCGGCGCGGCGGCGCGCGTGGCCGCGGCCATGCTGGCGCCGCTGGCCGAATCGGCCGTGACCGAACCGGGCGTGGTGCGCATGGGCCAGTACGCGCTCGAGCGCTGGCCGCAGCTGATCGCCGGCCTGGACCAGCCAGTGTTCTTCCAGCAAAACGGCACGCTGGTGCTCTGGCACCGCCAGGATGCGGGGGACGCGCAGCGCCTGTGCGCACTGTTCGAGAAGAACCGCCGCATCAACCCGACGCTGCCGGCGCTGCAGAACCTGTCGGGCAGCGCGCTGCACGAGATCGAGCCGGCCACCACGCACCGTTTCAACCAGGGCGTGTATCTGCCCGGCGAAGGCCAGCTGGACAACCGCCAGCTGCTCGACGCGCTGCGTGCCACGCTCACGCGCCTGAATGTGGAGATGCACTGGAACACCCCGCGCGAAATGGGCGACTTCGCGCCCGGCACTGCGGGCCAGCCCGACTGGGTGCTGGACTGCCGCGGCCTGGGCGCGCGCGGCGCCTGGCGCCAGTTGCGCGGCGTGCGCGGCGAGGTGCTGCGCGTGCATGCGCCCGAGGTCCGCTTGCTGCGGCCGACGCGGCTGGTGCATCCGCGCTATCCGCTGTACATCGCGCCCAAGGAGGACCATCTGTTCGTCATCGGCGCGACCGAGATCGAGTCCGACGACATGTCCGCCCCCAGCGTGCGTTCCACGCTCGAGCTGCTGAGCGCTGCCTACACCGTGCATTCGGGCTTTGCCGAGGCGCGCATCGTGGAAATCTCCACCCAGTGCCGCCCGACCCTGCCGGACAACCTGCCCGCCGTGCGGCGCCTGTCCGAGCGCGTGATCGAGGTCAATGGCCTCTACCGCCATGGCTTCATGATCTCGCCGGCGATGCTGGACGTGGTACTGGAGCTGCTGGCCACCGGAGACTCCCAGCTCGCGCGCCGTTTCGATGTGGCCGTGCACACGGCCCCTGCCCCTTGATGAGCTTTGCATGAACATTCTTCTCAACCAAAAGTCGCTTCCGCTGCCCGAGGGCGCGAGCCTGGCCGATGCGCTGGCGCTGCAGGCGCTGCGCCCGCCCTATGCGGTGGCCGTCAATACCCAGTTCGTGCCGCGCGCGCAGTATGCGCAGTGGCTGCTGTCCGAGGGCGACCGCGTCGAGGTCGTGTCGCCCGTCACCGGCGGCTGAGCTGCCCGCACCAAGGAATCTGCCTCCCATGAACACCACCACCCCCATCTCCGACCCGCTGGTCCTGTATGGCCACAGCTTTGCCAGCCGGCTGTTGCTGGGCACCTCGCGCTACCCCTCGCCCGCAGTGCTCGAAGCCGCCGTGGAGCGCGCGCGCCCGGCCATGCTCACCGCCTCGCTGCGCCGCCAGGGCAGCAATGCGGCCGAGACCGGCGCCAGCTTCTGGGAGCTGCTGCGCCGCCTCGACGTGCCGGTGCTGCCCAACACCGCCGGGTGCCTGAGCATCCAGGAGGCGGTGACGACGGCGCAGATGGCGCGCGAGGTCTTCGACACGCCCTGGATCAAGCTCGAGCTGATCGGCGACGACTACACGCTGCAGCCCGACACGTTGAACCTGGTCGAGGCGGCGTCGATCCTGATCAAGGATGGCTTCCTGGTGCTGCCCTACTGCACCGAGGACCTGGTGCTGTGCCAGCGCCTGGTCGATGTCGGCTGCCAGGCGGTCATGCCTTGGGCCGCGCCGATCGGCACCGGCCGCGGCCCGGTCAACCCCTACGCGCTGCAGACGCTGCGCGAGCGCCTGCCGGTGCCGATGATCATCGATGCCGGCCTGGGCCGCCCGTCGCATGCCTGCCAGGTGATGGAATGGGGCTTCGACGGCGTGCTGCTGAACACCGCGGTGGCGCTGTCGCAGGACCCCGTTGCCATGGCCGGCGCCTTTGCCGACGCCACGCACGCGGGGCGCGCCGCCTGGCATGCGGGCGCGATGGCCGAGCAGCAGTCCGCCCAGCCCAGCACGCCGGTGCTGGGCACGCCCTTCTGGCACCATGACGGCCCCTGAAAGCGCACGCACCATGAGCTCCACCGATATCGATGCCCTGGCCCAGGCTTCCATGGCCCAGGCCTCAATGGCCCAGGCCATCGTCCGGCACCACGCGCCGGTCTTTGCCCCCGAAGGCGGCGACAACAGCGCGCTGCCGCCCCAGCCCGTGCCGCGGGCGACCCAGTCGCAGCCGGCCTACCTGGCGGCGCTGCGGGCGTGCAGCGCGCTCGGCTTCATTGCCCAGGATGCCGAATGCCTGGCGCGCGCCTGGCAGGCGCAGACCGAACGCACCGGGCAGTTCGATGCCGCGCACTGGCCCGACGACGCGCGCGACTTCGGCCTGATCCCGGCCGATGCCGCCCTGCCTCCGGCCTTTGCCAGCTGCCCGCAGTCGCTGGGCCTGTATGCCGTGCTGCCCGATGCGCAGTGGGTGGGCCGCATGGCGCGCGCCGGCGTGCCGACGGTGCAACTGCGCTTCAAGTCTGAGGACCCGCAGGCCATCGAGCGCGAGGTGCGCGCGGCGGTGGCGGCGGTTCAGGGAACGCCAGCACTGCTGTTCATCAACGACCACTGGCAGGCGGCCATCGACGCCGGTGCCTATGGCGTGCATGTGGGGCAGGAAGACCTGGATGGGATGCGCGCCGAAGACCTGGAGAAGATCCGCGCGGCCGGCCTGCGGCTGGGGGTCAGCACCCATGGCTACGCCGAGATGCTGCGGGCCCAGGCCGTGCGGCCCAGCTATGTGGCGCTGGGCGCTGTTTTCCCGACGACGCTCAAGCGCATGGCCACCGCGCCGCAGGGCGTGGCGCGGCTGGCGGCCTATGTGCGGCTGATGCGCCAGTACCCGCTGGTGGCGATCGGCGGCATCGGCGCGCAGCAGTTTGCCGAGGTGCTGGCCACCGGCGCGGGCTCGATTGCCGTGGTGCGCGCGCTGGTCGCGGCCGAGGACCCCGAAGGCCAGGCGCAGGCGCTGCGAGCCGCCTGGCGATAAGCTGCCGGCGCGGCTTCAGCCGCGCCCTTCCCCAGGCTTGTCCTTGCCACTGTCTTCGGCGGGCGGCTTGGCGATCACCCGGTCGGTGCGGGCTGCGTTGAAGGCCGAGAGGATGCTGTCGGGAGAATCCTCCATGTCCCAGGGCGTGAGCTCCAGATCGTCGGGCAGGGGCAGACGCGGATCGATGGGATTGAAGCCCACTGTCTGGTCCACGCCCGAGCCGACGATCGGCCGCGTTGGGAATTCCTCCAGATCGAAAGGCAGCGACTCCACGGCGGGCAGATCCAGCGGCTGCGCGCGGCCCACGTCGCTCAGGTCGATGTCCAGCAGCGGCGGCATTGCCGGCAGGCTGCTGTCGGCACTGTCCGGCGCCAGCGGCTCGGAGCGCGCGAACACGCCAGGCGGTGCTTCGAAATCCAGCGGCATGTCCAGCGACAGCGGCGGCTGCTCCAGCACCGGCGGCAGCGGCATCAGCGTGGGCAGGCCGGCCCGCTCGAGCGTGGCCCAGGGCTGGTCCCCGGGCGTCGATACGCCGGGCGTCGATACGCCGGGCGTCGATACGCCGGGAACCAGCGCATCGAGCCCCGGCGCGTCAGGCACCAGCACCGTGGGCATATCCGGGGCCGAGGCATCGAAGGCCGCCGCACCCGCGGTCGCCGCCATGGCGGCAGCGGCCACCGGCGTGGGTTCGGGGACCGAGGCGGGCGCGTGCACGGGGCCTGCTGCGGGCGTGGTGCGCACGCGGCCGGCCACCACGCCGCGCATGTCTGCCGGCGTGGTGCGCGCCACGGCCTGCAGCAGCAGCAGGTCGTCGAAGGCTTCCAGATCGAACAGCAGCTCGCTGCCCTGGCCCGGCGCGCGGAACAAGGCGCCCTCGATCAGCTCGCAGACATGGTCGGTGGGCCACAGCGCCTCGATGCGCGCCAGCAGCTCCGGTGAATGCTCGAGCGACTGGCCGCGCTGGGCGAACTGCGCCATCTCGGGCACGCGCACTGCGAAATGCTGCTCGAACTGCTGGCGCAGCGCGTCATATTCGGCGCGCCGGCTGAGCTGATAGAACAGGCCGAGCAACTCCAGGTAGGCCAACGGCGACGAGTCCTCGTGCTCGTCGATGTGCTTGCGCAGCACCGCGATGGCCTGCTCGTATTCGCCCACCGAGGTGAAGAACTCGGCCTGCTGGCGCACGTCGAACAGGTCCTCCGGCTTGACCAGTTCGCGCGGCCCGTGCACGGGCATCGCATCCGGATCGAAGACCATCGAAGTGCGCAGCGTGGAGGGGCCGAATCCGGAGACCGGAGCAGCGCCGGCGGTCGCACGCCCCAGCGGCGGCAGCGAGGCCGACGCGGGACCCGCCGGGGCGACGCCTGCGGCAAACGCCGGGTCGTCCATGCGCGATGCGTCGCCCAGGGAATGCAGCCAGGCGTTGGCGGGCGGCGCCTGTGTCAGGCTGCGCAACCGCAGCAGCAGCCAGGCCAGCACGGCAAGCGCGACGGCCAGCGCCATCAGCAGTGGCAGGGTCCAGGGGCTGCCCTGGTCGGTCTGCATGGCCTCGAGCTGGCTGCGCATTTCGGCGAGGCTGGCGGCGTAGCGTGCATCGCGCGCCCTGAGCGCCTGCAATTCGGCCTCGAGCGCCAGAATTCGCGGATCGGCTTCGGCGGGGCCGGCCGCCGCCACGGGCGCCTCGGCCACCGCTGCGGGTGCCGGCGCGGGCGCCGTGGCAGCGGATGGAGGGGCAGCCGCGACAGCCGGCGCAGCGGGTGCGGGTGCGGGAGGGACAGGCACGGGAGCGGCTGCGCCTGCGGCCGCGCCTGACGCACCCGCCGCAGCGCCGCTGCCAGCTGCACCCGTGACACCGGCAGGGGTGCCCAGCCAGGTATTGAGCGGCTCCATGCGCAGGCGCGATTCACCTGGCGCGGCGCCTTCCTGCGGCTGTGCCGGCGCCGGCGCCACCTGAGGCGGCCTGGCGGCGGGCTTGCGCGGGCGCGGTGGCGGTGCCGGCCGGGCGCTGGCGTTGTCGGTGCGGACCCGGGGAACGGCGGCGGCATCGCGCAAAGCCGGCCTTTCCCGGCGCGCGGGCGCGGCTGCGGCGCTGGCCGCGGACGCCGCACCGAACTGCGCGATATCCAGCGGCATGGCGCTGCGCTCCACCGTTTCAGGCAGTTCCGCGAAGAAGGTATAGCTGCGCGACATCTGGCCCACGCAACCGGCGGACAGGCGCACGGTGACCACTGGCTCGTCGACCATCACCGACGCGCGCACGCGCACCGCCGCAGGCTGGCCGGCACGCGTGGACAGCGGCGTGACGCGCACGCGGCTGCCGTCGACGCGGCGATCGCCCATCATCACCTCGGCAGCCACACAGGAAGCAGCCGCATCCAGGCCCGCATCCGGCTCCAGTTGGAACACGAGATCCAGCGGGGCGCCCAGTACGGCCTGGCCTTGGCTTTGACCCAGAGACAACGCCGACGCGGTCAGTGACAGCGCGAACAGTCCTACCCCGCCTACCGTAGAGTAAATTTTCACAAGCAGCTCTCCCTGGACATGAATTTTGGCATACAAGGATGGCGCGCCCAACAGGACAACGCATTTGCTTGCAGCCGGGCAGCGCAGGACCGGCGCGGCTTCAGGGTTATCACGTAAGCCGCCCGCCGCGGGCGCCGCGCTCGCGCACGCGACAATCGCAAAGTCATCAGTCATGGAAAAGACAGGCATGGACGATCCGATTCTCACCATCGAAGAACGCGAAGCGATCAACTCCGGACGCTGGTTCACATCGCTTTCTCCCTCGCTGCGGCACGACATCCTGCGCTGCGCCTATGTCAAGCGCTACAAGGACGGGGCACTGATCAGCGCGCGCGGCGAGCCGCCGGAGGAGTGGATCGCCTGCGCCCGGGGCGCCGTGCGCGTGAGCTCGACGTCGATCTCCGGCAAGCTCATCACCCTGACCTATGTGGAGCCGGGCATCTGGTTCGGCGATGTCGCGATCCTCGACGGCGACCGGCGCACGCATGACGCCTATGCCCATGGCGAGACCACCATCCTGTGCGTGTCCAAGGCCGACTTCAAGAAGATCCTCGCGGCGCACGCCGAATTCTCCGAAGCCATGCTGCGCCTGCATGCGCGGCGCATCCGCCAGCTCTACGGCCTGGTCGAAGACCTCAACACCCTGCCGCTGCGCGCGCGCCTGGCCAAGCAGCTGCTGCACCTGGTGCGCAGCTATGGCGTGCCCAGCCTCAGCGAGGCGCAGGAGATCCGCATCGGGCTGCAGTTGGCCCAGGAAGAGCTGGCGCAGCTGCTGGGCGCCTCGCGCCAGCGCGTGAACCAGGAACTCAAGTCCATGGAGCGCGAGAACACCATCCGCATCGAGCCGGGCGGGCTGGTCGTGCGCGACCGCCCCACGCTGCTGCGCATCGCCGAAACCGAACAGTGAACCCGAGGAGCCACCGAGCCATGAACGACTTCGACCAATTTGTCGGCACCCGTCCCCTCCCGCAGCAGCACGCGTTCGACACCACCGCGCTGTCGGATTGGCTCGCGCGCAACATCCAGGACTTCGAAGGCCCGCTGAACGTCGAGATGTTCAAGGGCGGACAGTCCAACCCGACCTACAGGCTGGTGACGCCGACGCAAAGCTATGTGCTGCGCGCCAAGCCCGGGCCGGTCGCCAAGCTGCTGCCCTCGGCGCACGCCATCGAGCGCGAATTCGCCGTGATGTGCGGCCTGCAGGACACCGACGTGCCCGTGCCGCGCATGTACGCGCTGTGCGAGGACGAATCGGTCATGGGACGCGCGTTCTATGTGATGGAGTACATGGAAGGCCGGGTGCTGTGGGACCAGGCGCTGCCGGGCATGACTCCTGCCGAGCGCGGCGCGGTCTACGACGAGATGAACCGCGTGATCTCCGCGCTGCATGCGGTGAAGTTTGCCGAGCATGGCCTGGCCGACTACGGCAAGCCGGGCAACTACTTCGAGCGCCAGATCGCGCGCTGGAGCAAGCAATACCTGGCCTCGGTGACCCAGCCCATTCCCGAGATGGACCACTTGATGGCCTGGCTGCCGCAGCACATGCCGGCCAGTGCATGCGATGCGGCGCAGGTCTCCATAGTGCATGGCGACTTCCGCCTCGACAACCTGGTGTTCCACCCGAGCGAGCCGCGCGTGATCGCCGTGCTCGACTGGGAGCTGTCGACCCTGGGCCACCCGCTGGCCGATTTCAGCTATCACTGCATGGGCTGGCACATTCCGGCGGCCATGGGCCGAGGCATCGGCGGCATCGACCTCGCGGCGCTGGGCATTCCCGACGAGCAAAGCTATATCCGCCGCTATTGCGAGCGCACCGGCATCGCCATGCCCGAGGCGCTGCAGGCCGACTGGAATTTCTATCTGGCCTACAACCTGTTCCGCATCGCCGCCATCCTGCAGGGCATCGCCAAGCGCGTCGAGGCCGGCACGGCGTCGAGCGACCAGGCGAAAGCCGCAGGCGATACCGCACGTCCCATGGCCGAACTGGCCTGGTCCTTTGCACGCAAGAGCCGGGCCTGAGCCGCAGGCAGGCCCCCACAGGGGGCATGGCGACCTCACGCGATTTCCAGCAGATATGTAACTGATTGCGAACGTCATCAGATTCAGCTCAGGGTTTGCGCCGGCGCACCGATAACCCCGGCAGGGAAGTGGCGCAGGGCATGCATGAGAACACGCTCGCGCCGCCCCCGTCACTTTCGGAACTCTCGCCTGCCTCCATGACCTTCTTTCACAATCTGAAGCTTGCCAACAAGCTGCTTGCTTCCTTTGCCGCCCTGCTGCTGCTGTCCGCCAGCGTCGGCCTCTTCGCCCTGCTCCAGCTCGACCTCGTCAACCAGACTGCCACCGATCTGACGCGCCAATCGCTGCCCGCGGCGCGCGCGCTGCAGGACATGAAATACCAGCTGCAGCGCCACCGCGCGCAGCTCACGCAGCACCTGCTGGCCGCCACGCCTGCCGAGGCCGAAACCTACGAGAAGACCATGCCCGTCCTGTGGGACGCCGTGAACAGGCAGCACGCCGGCTACGCCGCGTTCGCCAAGACGCCCGAGGAGCAGCAATTGCTGGCCGACATCGCCACCGACCTGAAGGCCTATGCGACCCACGCGGCGCAGATCCTGCAGCTGTCGCGCGAGGTGCAAAGCGAGCAGGCGGCCTACCAGCTGCGCGGCGATTCGCTGAAGGTGACGCTGGCCATCCAGAGCAAGCTGGAGGCGCTCGACAAGATCAACGAAGCCCGCACCGAGTCCATCAATGCCCGTGGCGACGAGCTGTTCGAGGCTGCGCGCTGGTGGATCATCGGCCTGCTGACCGGCTCGGTGCTGCTGGGTTTTGCGCTGGCGCTGGGCATCGCGCGCGCCGTTTCGCGCCCGCTGCAGAACGCGGTGAAGCTGGCGCAGCAGGTGGCGGCGGGCAATCTCGCCAGCCGCATCGAGGTGCATTCGCGCGATGAGACCGGCCAATTGCTGCAGGCCCTGCAGGACATGAACGCCAGCCTGCAGCGGATCGTCGGCCAGGTGCGCCAGGGCACGGACTCGATGGCCACGGCCAGCAGCCAGATCGCCTCGGGCAACCAGGACCTGTCGGCGCGCACCGAGGAGCAGGCCAGCTCGCTGGAGCAGACCGCGGCCTCCATGGAGGAGCTCACCGCCACCGTCAAGCAAAACGCCGCCAACGCGCAGCAGGCCAACCAGCTGGCCAGCGCCGCCTCCCAGGTCGCGGTGCGCGGCGGCGCGGCCGTGTCGCAGGTGGTGCAGACGATGTCCGACATCAATGCCTCCTCGCGCCGGATCGTCGACATCATCGGCGTGATCGACTCGATCGCCTTCCAGACCAACATCCTGGCGCTCAACGCCGCGGTGGAAGCCGCGCGTGCCGGCGACCAGGGCCGGGGCTTTGCCGTGGTGGCCTCCGAGGTGCGCACCCTGGCGCAGCGCTCGGCCTCGGCGGCCAAGGAGATCAAGCAGCTGATCGATGCCTCGGTCACCAAGGTCGAGGAAGGCAACGGGCAGGTCGAGCAGGCCGGCCGGACCATGGAGGAGATCGTCACCAGCGTGCGCCGCGTGACGGACATCATGGGCGAGATCACCGCCGCCAGCCACGAGCAGACCACCGGCATCGAACAGGTCAACCAGGCCATCATCCAGATGGACCAGATGACGCAGCAGAACGCCGCGCTGGTCGAGGAAGCCGCCGCCGCGACCGATGCGCTGCAGGGCCAGGCCGCGGCATTGTCCAAGGTGGTGAGCGTATTCGACCTGGGACAGGCAGCGGCACTGGCCGCCGCGCCTGCCAACGCCCCCCTTGCGCCGGCGCCCAAAGCGGCCCCTGCCCGCCCCGCTGCCGCCGCCGCACCGGCCCCCGGCGTGGCCGCCGCGCCGATGGTTGCCGCCCCGCCCGCCCGCGCCGTCAAACCCCGCCCTTCGCAGGCGCCGGGCAGCGACGGCGACTGGGAAAGCTTCTGAGCTGCCGCGGGGCGCACCGCGCCCCGCTTTTTTCCATCCAAAAGCCCCTGCCCCGGGGCTTTGCCTCCAGATGCCTGCTGTGCATGAGAAAATCCCTGATTCATTCTCAAGAACACACAGGACAAGCACCATGGAAGCAGAACGCATCAACCTCATCGGCAACACCCTCGAAGACCTGACGCAGCGCGCGGCCGACTTACGGAGGTATCTTTGACTACGATGCCAAATACGAACGCCTGAGGACCGTCAACGCCTCGCTGGAAGACCCCGCCGTCTGGAACGATCCCAAGAAGGCCCAGGAACTGGGCAAGGAGAAGAAGCTGCTCGACGGCGTCGTGCTGACGCTCGAGAAGCTGGCCAATGAACTGGCGGACAATACCGAGCTGTTCGAGATGAGCCGCGAGGAGGACGACGAGGACGGCCTGCGCACCATCGAGGCCGAGACCGAGAAGCTGCGCCCGCTGGTCGAGGAGCTCGAGTTCCGCCGCATGTTCCGCCACGAGGCCGATCCGCTGAACTGCTTCGTCGACATCCAGGCCGGCGCCGGCGGCACCGAGGCCTGCGACTGGGCCAGCATGCTGCTGCGCCAGTACCTCAAGTACGCCGAACGCAAGGGCTTCAAGGCTGAGGTCCAGGAAGAGACCCCGGGCGACGTGGCCGGCATCAAGAGCGCGACCATCCGCATCGAGGGCGAGTACGCGTTCGGCCTGCTGCGCACCGAAACCGGCGTGCACCGCCTGGTGCGCAAGAGCCCCTTCGACTCCTCGGGCGGACGCCACACCAGCTTTGCCTCGCTGTTCGTGTACCCCGAGATCGACGACTCGATCGAGATCACGATCAACCCCTCCGACGTGCGCACCGACACCTACCGGGCCTCGGGCGCGGGCGGCCAGCACATCAACAAGACCGACTCGGCCGTGCGTCTGACACACATTCCGACCGGCATCGTGGTGCAATGCCAAGACGGCCGCAGCCAGCACAGCAACCGCGACGTGGCCTGGCAGCGCCTGCGCTCGCGCCTGTACGACTTCGAGATGCGCAAGCGCCTGGAAGAGCAGCAAAAGCTCGAGGACACCAAGACCGACGTCGGCTGGGGCCACCAGATCCGCTCGTACGTGCTGGACAACAGCCGCATCAAGGACCTGCGCACCAACGTCGAAATCTCGGCCACCCAGAAGGTGCTGGACGGCGATCTCGACGCGTTCATCGAAGCCTCGCTCAAGCAGGGCATATAAGGGAGGAACATCATGCTGCGTGAAGGACAAGCGAAACCCACACAACGCGCCGACTACCAGGCTCCGGCCTGGTGGATCGACACCGTGGACCTGACTTTCGATCTCGACCCGGCCAAGACCCGCGTGCTCAACCGCATGCGCGTGCGCCGCAACCCCGCCGTGGCGGCCAAGCCGCTGCGCCTCGATGGCGACGAGCTCAACCTCGCGCGGGTCATGGTCAACGGCGAAGGCACCTCGTTCAAGATGGACGGCAGCGCGCTGGTGCTGGAGAACCTGCCGGCGGGCGAAGAGCCCGTCGAGCTGGAGATCTTCACCACCTGCGCCCCGGCCAAGAACACCAAGCTCATGGGCCTGTACGTGAGCGAGGGCACGTTCTTCACGCAGTGCGAAGCCGAGGGCTTCCGGCGCATCACCTACTTCCTCGACCGTCCGGACGTCATGGCGATGTACAGCGTCACGCTGCGCGCCGACAAGAAGCTGTTCCCGGTGTTGCTGTCCAACGGCAACCTGGTCGAGAGCGGCGACCTGCAGGGCCCGGGCAACGAGGGCCGGCATTACGCCAAATGGGTGGACCCGCACCGCAAGCCCTGCTACCTGTTCGCGCTGGTGGCGGGCGAGCTCGTGGCGCGCGAGCAGCGCATCACCAGCCGCGCCGGCAAGGAACATCTGCTGCAGGTCTACGTGCGCCCGGGCGACCTGGAAAAGACCGAGCACGCGATGAACTCGCTGATGGCCAGCGTGGCCTGGGACGAAGCGCGCTTCGGCCTGCCGCTGGACCTCGACCGCTTCATGATCGTCGCCACCAGCGACTTCAACATGGGCGCGATGGAGAACAAGGGCCTGAACATCTTCAACACGAAGTACGTTCTGGCCAACCAGGCCACCGCCACCGACGTCGACTACGCCAACATCGAGAGCGTGGTCGGTCATGAATACTTCCACAACTGGACCGGCAACCGCATCACCTGCCGCGACTGGTTCCAGCTGAGCCTCAAGGAAGGCCTGACGGTGTTCCGCGACCAGGAGTTCAGCATGGACCTGGCCGGCACGCCCTCGGCGCGCGCCGTCAAGCGCATCGAGGACGTGCGCGTGCTGCGCACCGTGCAGTTCGCCGAGGACGCGGGCCCCATGGCGCACCCCGTGCGCCCCGACAGCTACCTCGAGATCAACAACTTCTACACCGTCACGATCTACGAGAAGGGCTCGGAAGTCGTGCGCATGATGCACACCCTGGTCGGCCGCGAAGGCTTCGCCAAGGGCATGGCGCTGTACTTCGAGCGCCATGACGGCCAGGCCGTCACCTGCGACGATTTCGCCCAGGCCATCGCCGATGCCAACCCGGACAGCGAGCTGAGCGCGCGCCTCGAGCAATTCAAGCGCTGGTACAGCCAGGCCGGCACGCCCCAGGTGGCGGCCAGCGGCGTCTACAGCGCCGAGGCCCAGAC
Source organism: Comamonas endophytica (assembly GCF_023634805.2). Lineage (NCBI taxonomy): Bacteria > Pseudomonadati > Pseudomonadota > Betaproteobacteria > Burkholderiales > Comamonadaceae > Comamonas > Comamonas endophytica. The sequence continues at coordinate 3,366,116 of NZ_CP106881.1, read as the reverse complement.
CTATACGCTGACGCTGCGCCAGCATTGCGCGCCCACGCCGGGCCAGCCCGAGAAGCTGCCCTTCGTCATTCCCGTCGAGGTCGGCCTGCTGACCGAGGATGGCGTGGCCCAGACGGTGCAGCTGCTCGATGCCGCAGGCGCCGCCGGCGAGCCGGCCGCCAGCCGTCTGCTGGTGCTGAGCGAGCCCGAGCAGTCCTTCGTGTTCGCCAATGTTTCAATGCCCCCCGTGCCCTCGCTGCTGCGCGGCTTCACGGCGCCGGTGGCGCTGCACTACGACTACAGCGAAGAGGCGCTGCTGACCCTGCTGGCGCAGGACAGCGATGCCTTCAACCGTTGGGAAGCCGGCCAGCAATTGGCGCAGCGCATCGCGCTGGGCGCGATCAACAACCCGGCGGTGGTGATGCATGCCGACGGCACCATCGACCAGAACCTGCTGCCCGAGCGATTCGCCGAGGCCATGCGCAGCGTGCTGCGCCATCCCGAGCTGGATGCGGCCTACAAGGAGCTGGTGCTGGGCCTGCCTTCGGAGAGCTATCTGTCCGAACAGCTGGAAGAAGTGGACCCGCAGCGCGTGCACGCGGTGCGCGAGACGCTGCGCCAGCAACTGGCCGCCGCGTTGCGCGACGACTGGGTCTGGGCCTTCGAGAACCACCAGGACACGGGTGCCTACAGCCCCGACCCGGTGTCCGCGGGCCGGCGCGCGCTGACCGGCATGGCGCTGCACATGCTGTGCCTGGACGCGCGCCAGACCGGCGACACGGTGTGGCCCGCGCGCGCCTACCAGAGCTTCAAGGACGCGGCCAACATGACCGACCGCCTCAATGCGCTGTCGGCCCTGGTGCACAGCGGCCACCCGCTGGCGAGCAACGCGCTGGCGCGCTTCCACGCGCTGTTCAAGACCGAGGCGCTGGTGCTCGACAAGTGGTTTGCGCTGCAGGCCGGCGCGACCGACCGCGGCGGCCAGGTGCTGCCGGCCGTCAAGCAGCTGATGCAGCACCCCGACTTCCAGCTGCAGAACCCGAACCGCGCGCGCAGCGTGATCTTCAGCTTCTGCAATGGCAACCCCGGTGCCTTCCACCGCGCCGACGCCGGCGGCTACCGCTTCTGGTGCGAGCGCGTGATCGAGCTCGATGCCATCAACCCGCAGGTCGCGGCGCGCCTGGCGCGCGCCCTCGACCGCTGGAAGAAGCTGGCCGAGCCCTACCGCAGCGCCGCGCGCGAAGCCATTGCCCGCGTGGCAGCGCGCCCGGACCTGAGCAACGATGTCCGCGAAGTGGTGACACGCGCCCTCGCCGACTGAATATCCGCAGACGCCACCCGGGCGCAGGCTTCAATGCCTGCACCCGGGTTTTTTGCGGCGCCTGCCCTCCCCTTTTTTCATATCAACGGATTCCCGCCATGAGCAAACGCCCCAGTTTCACCCGCTATCTCGTCGAGCAGCAACGCGTCGACGGCCGCATCCCGCCCCAGCTGCGCCTGCTGCTGGAAGTCGTCGCCCGCGCCTGCAAGCGCATCAGCTTCGCCGTCAACAAGGGCGAGCTCGGCGATGTCATGGGCTCGGCCGGTTCCGAGAACGTGCAGGGAGAGGTGCAGAAGAAGCTCGACATCATCGCCAACGAGGTGCTGATCGAAGCCAACGAATGGGGCGGCCACCTGGCGGCCATGGCCTCCGAGGAAATGGAAGGCATCTACGTGGTGCCCAACCGCTACCCGCAAGGCGAATACCTGCTGACCTTCGATCCGCTGGACGGCTCCTCGAACATCGACGTCAACGTCTCGATCGGCACCATCTTCAGCGTGCTCAAGAAGCCCGAAGGCCACCCCGGCGTGCATGACGATGACTTCCTGCAGTGCGGCTCGGAACAGGTCGCGGCCGGCTATTGCATCTACGGCCCGCAGACCACCCTGGTGCTCACCGTGGGCGACGGCGTGGCCATGTTCACGCTCGACCGCGAGCAGGGCTCCTTCGTGCTGGTGCGCGAGAACATCCGCATTCCCGAGGACACCAAGGAATTCGCCATCAACATGTCGAACATGCGCCACTGGGACGCCCCGGTGAAGCGCTACGTCGACGAATGCCTGGCCGGCGAGGAAGGCCCGCGCGGCAAGAACTTCAACATGCGCTGGATCGCCTCGATGGTCGCCGACGTGCACCGCATCCTGATGCGCGGCGGCATCTTCATGTACCCCTGGGACCAGCGCGAGCCCAACAAGCCCGGCAAGCTGCGCCTGCTGTACGAAGCCAACCCCATGAGCTGGCTGATCGAGCAGGCCGGCGGCGCGGCCACCAACGGCAAGCAGCGCATCCTGGACATCAAGCCCACGCAGCTGCACGAACGCGTGAGCGTGATCCTCGGCTCGAAAAATGAAGTCGATCGCGTGACCAGCTACCATTCTGGTATATAATTTGAGCTTCAGCCGGTGTAGCTCAGTCGGTAGAGCAGCTCATTCGTAATGAGAAGGTCGGGTGTTCGATTCATCTCTCCGGCACCAAATGAAAGCCCCTGATTCGCAAGGATCAGGGGCTTTTTCCTTTTGCCGTTGCCGAGCCAGCCAAGGATCTATTTCCTGCGCCTTGGAACTATTGTTCACGCCCATCATCTCTCATGGCTTGCGTCCCGCACGGAAAGCGACTCACATTTGGCGAAGTCCCGGTGCAGGCACTTATTCCATCCACACAGTGAACAGCATGAAACGACAATTCCTCGCCTTCGCCGCCCTCACGGCCGCAGCCGGCGCCATGGCCCAAAGCTCCAGCGTGACCCTCTTCGGCGTGGCGGACGTCTCCGTGGGCCATGTCTCCACGGCCGGCAAGAGCGTCTCCGGCCTGGCCAGTGGCGGCAGCGCCAGCAGCCGCCTGGGTTTCCGGGGCGAGGAGGATCTGGGCGCGGGCCTGAAGGCCGGTTTCTGGCTCGAAGGCGGCTTGGACCCCGATGACGGCAATGCCGAGGGTTTCGGCTTCGACCGCCGTTCGACCCTCAGCCTGAGCGGCGCCTTCGGCGAGTTGCGCCTGGGCCGCGACAAGACGCCGACTTTCCTGAACATGGAGCATTTCCACCCGTTTGCCGACGCCGGCCTGGGCGCCGTCAACGGCCACAACCTGATCGACGACTCCGCCGCCGGCACGCCCGATGGCTCGAACCCCAAGCGGGTGTCCAACAGCGTGAGCTACCTGCTGCCGAAGATGGATGGCGTGTACGGCCAACTGACCCACAGCTTCGGCGAGCAGGCGGACGACAGCCGCCTGTCGAGCAGCACCGCCGTGCGCCTGGGCTATGCCGCGGGCGCGCTGGACGTGGGCGCCGCCTACGGCAGCGTGCGCGGCGGCACGGCCGCGGCGGGCGTGAACTACAGGAATTTCAATATCGGCGCGTCCTATAAGCTTGGCGCCTTCACCCCCATGCTGCTGGTGGCCTCGGAGCGCGGTGACGGCAGCCGCGTGGATCTGTACAGCGTGGGCCTGAAGATGGCGCTGGGCCAGGGCGAGCTGCGCGCGGCCTACTCCATGTTCGAGGACAAGAATCGCGGCGATGCGGACTCGCAGCGCCTGGCCTTGGGCTATGGCTACCAGCTGTCCAAGCGCACGGAGGTCTACACCACCGTGGCGCACATGCGCAACGACGCCCTGGCCGCACGCGCGCTCGACTCCTCGCTGAGCCGCACGCCCAATGCCGGCAGGAAGGTCACGGGTTACGAGATCGGGCTACGCCACAATTTCTGAACGTCCGCGGGCGTTTGCCGCCCGCATGGGAAGACAGCGCTACTGCGCGCCTTGGCGCAGGCGCTCCAGCAAAAACAGCGCAAGCCGCTGCGCCGAAGCTTCATGCCCTTCCTGCGCCGTATGCAGCACCAGCTCCGGCGCCAGCGGCACCTCGTAGGGCGAGCTCACTCCAGTGAAATCCGAGATCAGTCCTTGCGCAGCCTTGGCGTAGAGGCCCTTGGGATCGCGCTGCCGGCACACTGTCAGCGGGCAGTCGCAATGCACTTCGATGAAGCCACCGGCAGGCATGCGTGCCCGCATCAGGTCGCGCGCGGCGCGCAGCGGCGAGACCAGGGCCACAAGGACCACGCTGCCCTGCGCGGCAAAGAGGCGGGCGACTTCGCCCACGCGGCGCATGTTCTCGCGCCGGTCCTCGAGCGAGAAACCCAGGTCGGCGCACAGGCCGTGGCGCAGGTTGTCGCCGTCGAGCACCGCGGTCTGGAATCCCTGCGCATGCAGCTGCAACTCGGCCGAAAAAGCCAGCGTGGACTTGCCCGAACCGGGCAAGCCGGTCAGCCAGACCACGGCGCCGCGGTGGCCGTTGCGCCGCTGGCGCGTGGCTTCATCGAGCAGGCCGGGCTGCCAGACGACGTTGGGGGATGGCCCGGAACTGCCGGCCATATTCATTGATGCGCCGATGGCGCGGCGGCGGTGAAACCCGGGTAATAGCGCTCGTAGTACCAGGCGCAGGCCAGCTCGATGCGCGCCTGGATGCGCGCCGGGATCTCATGCGGGCGCGGCGTGGAGATGCGCGCCGACTGGCGGTGCATGTATTTCATGCGGTAATGGCTGTCGCTTTCCGGCGCGCCTATGGGCAGGTTCTCCGGATCGATGGCAAAGGGCGCGATGCCGAGCCAGGCGAACAGGTGCGACATGCAGGCCGCGGGGTTGGCCATCAGATCCTCGAAACGCAGGAAGTACAGGCGCTGGCGCACCTCCAGCGGCAGATCGTCGATGGCCTGCAGCGCCGCCAGCGGCGCGCCGATCGTGCGCTCCTTGGCGAACAGCGCGTCGGCGCGGCCGAAGCGGTCGAGATCGGCCAACTGGTCGACGAAGTCCAGCAGCGGCGTTTTCTGGTGCCTTGCCTCGACCGAGCCATAGACCTGCCCCAGTTCGCGCAGGCAGACGATGAGCTTCGCCTCGGGTGCCAGTGCCAGCAGCGTTTCGACGGAGTTCAGCCAGGCCCGGCTCTTGTCCACCACCACCGGCTTGCCGACATCCCGGTACCAGCCGCGCAGGAAGCCCTGCATGGCCGACTCGAGGTGCCCATAGGCGGTGTCGAAGCCGCCGTCGAGCTGCGACAGGAAAAACGGCTCATGGCTGATCTGGCGCCGGATTCCCTGCAGCGTGGAGCACAGCGGCGAGCTGTTGCCCTCGCAATGCACTTCGGGATGCTGGGCCAGCAACTGGCCCAGCAAGGTGGAGCCGGCGCGCGGCAGACCGGTGATGCCGACGAAGTTGAAAGACATGACTTTCCTCTTACCGTTGTTCCTGCGCGCCACCACCGGCAGGAGCCTGCAGAACAGACAGGTTCACGCCGCTGCCCACCACGTCGAGCGCCATGCCCTGCAATGCCGAAGGCAGCACGCCGACGTCGTTGCGCACGGCCGGGCCGGTGCCGCCGGACTCGGACCGCGCACCACCATCGGGCGTGGCGGGCTGCTGTGCCAGCACCATCTGGGGCGCCACGACGTTGCCGCCCAGCGATACCGGCGCCGCGACGGACTGGGCCGCGGCAATCGCATCGCTGGCGGCGGAAGCCGGCCGTGTTTCGGCCGCAATGATGCTGGCCGAAAGCCCCGTGGGGTTTTCCACGCGGTAGTTGCTGGCCAGGCCCGTGCCATCCAGCAGGGTCAGGCCGCTGACGGTCACGGGTTTGGCCGTGCCGGCGTCAGCGTTGTCGAAACGTCCGGTCTGCCCGGCAAAGCCCAATGTTTCCGCGCCCACCAGGCCGCTCAGCGCGCCGCCGGCCAGCGAGGCGACGGCGTTGCCGTCGGCAGTCTTGTCCAGAGCGGTCATGCCGGTGACGGTCAAGACTTTAGGCGTGATGTCGGCCGTGACGCCCGTGGCGTTGCTCACGGTGTAGTTGCTGGCCAGGCCCGTGCCATTGCCCAGCGTGGCGCCGGTCACCGTCACGGCCTTGCCGGTTCCTGCGTTCTGGTCGCTGAAGGCACCGGTCAGGCCCGACAGGGTCAGCGTTTCGTTGCCGACCAGGCCGGTCAGCGTGCCGCCCGACAGCGTTGCCACCGTCGTGCCGTCATAGGTCTTGTTGGCGGCCGTCACTCCGGTCACCGTCAATGCCTTGGCTGTGATATCGGCAGTCACGCCCGTCGCGTTGCTCACGGTGTAATTACTGGCCAGGCCCGTTCCATTGCCCAGCGTGGCACCGGTCACGGTGACGGTCTTGCCTGCACCGGCGTTCTGGTCGCTGAAGGCGCCCGTCTGGCCCGACAGGGTCAGCGTTTCGTTGCCGACCAGGCCGGTCAGCGTGCCGCCCGACAGCGTTGCCACCGTCGTGCCGTCATAGGTCTTGTTGGCGGCCGTCACTCCGGTCACCGTCAAGGCCTTGGCTGTGATATCGGCAGTCACGCCCGTGGCATTGCTGACGGTGTAATTGCTGGCCAAGCCCGTGCCATTGCCCAGCGTGGCGCCGGTCACTGCCACGGCCTTGCCGGTTCCCACGTTCTGGTCGCTGAAGGCACCGGTCTGGCCGCTCAGGGTCAACGTTTCATTGCCGACCAAACCATTCAGCGTGCCGCCCGACAGCGTTGCCACCGTGGTGCCGTCGTAGGTCTTGTTGGCGGCGGTCACGCCGGTCACCGTCAAGGCTTTGGCGGAGATATCGGCAGTCACGCCCGTAGCGTTGATGACCGTGTAGTTGCTGGCCAAGCCCGTACCATTGCCCAGCGTGGCGCCGGTCACGGTGACGGTCTTGCCTGCACCGGCGTTCTGGTCGCTGAAGGCACCGGTCTGGCCCGACAGGGTCAGCGTTTCGTTGCCGACCAGGCCGGTCAGCGTGCCGCCCGACAGCGTTGCCACCTTCGTGCCGTCGTAGGTCTTGTTGGCGGCGGTCACGCCGGTCACCGTCAAGGCCTTGGCCGTGATATCGGCTGTCACACCCGTGGCATTGCTCACCGTGTAATTGCTGGCCAAGCCCGTGCCGTTGCCCAGCGTGGCGCCGGTCACGATAACGGCCTTACCGGTTCCTGCGTTCTGGTCGCCGAAGGCACCCGTCTGGCCGCCCAGGGTCAGCGTCTCGTTGCCCACCAGGCCTTCGAGCGTGCCGCCCGACAGCGTTGCCGCCGTGGTGCCGTCATAGGTCTTGTTGGCGGCCGTCACGCCGGTCACCGTCAAGGCCTTGGCGGTGATGTCCGCAGTCACGCCTGTGGCGTTGCTGACCGTGTAGTTGCTGGCGAGGCCCGTGCCATTGCCCAGCGTGGCGCCGGTCACCATTACGGCCTTGCCGGTTCCCACATTCTGGTCGCTGAAGGCACCGGTCTGGCCCGACAGGGTCAGCGTTTCGTTGCCGACCAGGCCGGTCAGCGTGCCGCCCGATAGCGTTGCCACCGTCGTGCCGTCATAGGTCTTGTTGGCGGCGGTCACTCCAGTCACCGTCAAGGCCTTGGCCGTAATATCGGCCGCTACGCCCGTGGCATTGCTGACGGTGTAATTGCTGGCCAAGCCCGTTCCATTGCCCAGCGTGGCACCGGTCACGGTGACGGTTTTGCCTGCACCGGCGTTCTGGTCGCTGAAGGCACCGGTCTGGCCAGAAAGGGTCAGCGTCTCATTGCCGACCAGGCCGGTCAGCGTGCCGCCCGACAGCGTTGCCACCGTCGTGCCGTCGTAGGTCTTGTTGGCGGCGGTCACGCCGGTCACTGTCAAGGCCTTGGCGGTGATGTCCGCAGTTACGCCCGTGGCATTGCTGACGGTGTAATTGCTGGCCAAGCCCGTTCCATTGCCCAGCGTGGCACCGGTCACGGTGACGGTTTTGCCTGCACCGGCGTTCTGGTCGCTGAAGGCACCGGTCTGGCCCGACAGGGTCAGCGTTTCGTTGCCGACCAAACCGTCGAGCGTGCCGCCCGACAGCGTTGCCGCCGTGGTGCCGTCATAGGTCTTGTTGGCGGCCGTCACGCCGGTCACCGTCAAGGCCTTGGCGGTGATGTCCGCAGTCACGCCTGTGGCGTTGCTGACCGTGTAGTTGCTGGCGAGGCCCGTGCCATTGCCCAGCGTGGCGCCGGTCACCATTACGGCCTTGCCGGTTCCCACATTCTGGTCGCTGAAGGCACCGGTCTGGCCCGACAGGGTCAGCGTTTCGTTGCCGACCAGGCCGGTCAGCGTGCCGCCCGACAGCGTTGCCACCGTCGTGCCGTCGTAGGTCTTGTTGGCGGCGGTCACGCCGGTCACTGTCAAGGCCTTGGCGGTGATGTCCGCAGTTACGCCCGTGGCATTGCTGACGGTGTAATTGCTGGCCAAGCCCGTTCCATTGCCCAGCGTGGCACCGGTCACGGTGACGGTTTTGCCTGCACCGGCGTTCTGGTCGCTGAAGGCACCGGTCTGGCCAGAAAGGGTCAGCGTCTCATTGCCGACCAGGCCGGTCAGCGTGCCGCCCGACAGCGTTGCCACCGTCGTGCCGTCGTAGGTCTTGTTGGCGGCGGTCACGCCGGTCACTGTCAAGGCCTTGGCGGTGATGTCCGCAGTTACGCCCGTGGCATTGCTGACGGTGTAATTGCTGGCCAAGCCCGTTCCATTGCCCAGCGCGGCGCCGGTCACCGTGACGGTTTTGCCTGCACCGGCGTTCTGGTCGCTGAAGGCACCGGTCTGGCCCGACAGGGTCAGCGTTTCGTTGCCGACCAAACCGTCGAGGGTGCCGCCCGACAGCGTTGCCACCGTCGTGCCGTCATAGGTCTTGTTGGCGGCCGTCACTCCGGTCACCGTCAATGCCTTGGCTGTGATATCGGCAGTCACGCCCGTGGCATTGCTGACGGTGTAATTGCTGGCCAGGCCCGTTCCATTGCCCAGCGTGGCGCCGGTTACGGTGACGGCCTTGCCGGCCCCGACGTTCTGGTCGCTGAAGGCGCCCGTCTGGCCCGACAGGGTCAGGGTCTCGTTGCCCACCAGGCCAACGAGGGTGCCGCCAGACAGGCTTGCCGCCGTCGTGCCGTCATAGGTCTTGTCTGCCGCTGTGACGCCGCTGACCGTCAGCGCCTTGGCGGTGATATCCGCGGTGATGCCGACGGGGCTGGCTACCGTGTAGTTGCTGGCCAGGCCAGTGCCGTCGATCAGGCTGGCGCCCGTGACGGTGACAGCCTTGCCGGTGCCGGCGTTCCGGTCGTCGAAGGTCCCGCTCAGGCCCGACATACCCAGCGTTTCGCCAGCGACCATGCCGGCGAGCGTGCCGCCGCTGAGGGCCGCAGTGGCATTGCCGTCGTAGAACTTGTTGTCTGCCCGGACCCCGCTCACCGTGAGCGCCTTGGGCGTGATGTTGCCGGTGACGCCGGTGGGATTGCTCACGGTGTAGTTGCTGGCTAGCCCCGTGCCATCGCCCAGCGTCGCGCCGGTTACCGTGACGGCCTTGCCGGTCCCGGCATTCTTGTCGCCGAAGGTACCCGTCTGGCCCGACAGGGTCAACGTCTCGTTGTCCACCAGGCCAACGAGCGTGCCGCCCGACAGGCTGGCCGCCGTCGTGCCGTCATAGCTCTTGTCTGCAACCGTGACACCGCCGACTGTCAACGCCTTGGCGGTGATATCCGCGGTGATGCCGACCGGGCTGCCTACCGTGTAGTTGCTGGCCAGGCCACTGCCGTCGATCAGGCTGGCGCCCGTCACGGTGACGGCCTTGCCGCTGCCGGCGTTCCGGTTGTCGAAGGTCCCGCTCAGGCCCGACAGGCCCAGCGTCTCCCCGGCGACCATGCCGGCGAGCGTGCCGCCGCTGAGGGTTGCCGCGGCATTGCCGTCGTAGACCTTGTTGTCCGCCCTGACACCGCTCACCGTGAGCGCCTTGGGCGTGATGCTGCCGGTGACCCCGGTGGGATTGCTCACGGTGTAGTTGCTGGCAAGGCCGCCGTTCGTGCCGTTGGACAGCGTAGAGCCCGTCACCGTCACTGCCTTGCCGGTGCCGGCGTTCTTGTCGTCGAAGGTGCCCGATTGTCCGGACAACACGAGCGTCTCCGCACCCACCAGGCCTTCGAGCGTGCCGCCCGACAACGTGGCGGTCGTGGTGCCGTCATAGGTCTTGCTGGCAGCCGTCACACCGCTGACGGTCAGGGCCTTGGCGTTGATATCGGCGGTCAGGCCCGTGGGGTTGGCGACCGTGTAATTGCTGGCCAGGCCCGTGCCGTTGCCCAGCGTCGCGCCCGTCACGGTCACCGCCTTGCCACTGCCGGCGTTGCGGTCGCCGAACGTGCCGGATTGTCCCGACAGCACCAGCGTTTCGCCGCCCACCAGGCCCTCGAGCGTGCCGCCCGACAAAGTCGCCGCATCCGTGCCGTCATAGGTCTTGCTGGCCGCCGTCATGCCGCTGACCGTCAGGGCCTTGGCGTTGATATCGGCAGTCACGCCCGTGGCGTTCGTCACGGTGTAGTTGCTGGCCAAGCCACCATTCGTGCCGTTGGACAGGGTGGCGCCCGTGACCGTGACGGACTTGCCGGAGCCGGCATTCTTGTCGCTGAAGGTGCCGGTCTGGCCGGAAAGCCCCAGTGTTTCGCTGCCCACCAGGCCATTCAGGGTCCCGCCCGACAGCGTGGCGACGTCGTTGCCGTCATAGGTCTTGCTGGCCGCCGTCACGCCGCTGACCGTCAGGGCCTTGGCGTCGATATTGGCCGTCACGCCCGTGGCGTTCGTCACGGTGTAGTTGCTGGCCAGGCCGCCGTTCGTGCCGTTGGAGAGCGTCGCGCCCGTCACCGTCACGGCCTTGCCGACTCCGGCATTCTTGTCGCCGAAGGCACCGGACTGGCCCGACAGCACCAGCGTCTCCGTGCCCACCAGGCCGTTGAGCGTGCCGCCCGAGAGGATCGCCGTGTCGGTGCCGTCATAGGTCTTGCTGGCCGCCGTCACGCCGCTGACCGTCAAGGCCTTGGCGTTGATGTTGGCCACCAGGCCCGGTACATAGGAGTTCACGATGTAGTTGCTGGCCAGGCCCGTGCCGTTGACCAGTACGTAGCTCGACAGGTCCACCAGCTTGCCGACGCCTGCGTTGGCATTGCCGAACCTGCCGCTCAAGCCCGCCAGGGTCAGCGTTTCACCGGCCACCAGGCCCTGCAGCGTGCCGCCCGACAACGTTGCCGCCGTCGTGCCGTCATAGGTCTTGCTGTGGGCCGTCGCTCCGGTGATGGTCAGAATCTTGGGATTGATATTGGCCGTCAGGCCCACCGGGCCGCTCACCGTGTAATTGCTCGACCGGCCCGTGCCGTTGATCAGGGAAGCGCCGGTCACGACCACCGCCTTGCCAAAGCCCGCGTTGGCATCGCTGAACGCAGCGCTCAGCCCCCCCAGGAACAGTGTCTCTCCGGCAACCAAACCATTGAGCGTGCCGCCCGCCAGCGTGGCGGTGGTGTTGCCGTCATAGGTCTTGCTATTGGCCGAAACGCCACTGACCGTCAATGCCTTGGGCGTGATGGTGCCGACGACGCCGGTGGGGTTGCCGACCGTGTAATTGCGCGCCAGGCCGGTGCCGTCGACCAGGCCGACGCCCGTGACGGTCACGGCCTTGCCGCTGCCAGCGTGCTGGTCGTTGAACGTCCCGCTCAGGCCCGACAGGCCCAGGGTTTCGCCGGCAACCAGGCCCGCGAGCGTGCCGCCCGTGAGCGTGGCGCTGGTGGTGCCGTCATAGGTCTTGGTAGTGGCGGCCACACCGGTCACCGTCAGCGCCTTGGCGGTGATCTCGCCAGTGCCCCCGGCGAACACATAGTTGCTTGCCAGCCCGCCGCCCGTGCCGTCGGCCAGCGTGACACCGGTCACTGTGATGGCCTTGCCGGCGCCGACGTTCTTGTCGCTGTAATCGCCTGCGGTGCCGCCGGAGAAGTTCAGCGTTTCATTGCCGACCAGGCCCGTGAGCGTCGCGCCCGCCAGGTTGGCCGTCGTCGTGCCGTCGTAGACCTTGGTGGCGTTGAGACTGACCTGGCGCTGCGTCACGGTCATACTGCCATCGACGTAGCTGATCGCGTAGCCGGTCTGCCCGCCCAGCGCATGCAGGCCGCTAGCCGACGCCGCATAGGTACCGACATTGACGCCGCCTGCGGTGCTGTACTGCAGCGTGCCGGCCACGTCGCCGTTGATCACGTTGGAGTAGGAGACGGTATTGGTGCCGCCCGAGGCGGTGCCGTCATAGACCTTGGTGCCGGATCCCACGGTGACCACCAGCGGCTTCATGAAGGCGCGCAGGAGCGGCGCGGATTGGCCGTCATACACGACCCATGTCTTGGTCAGGTCCCAGTTCGGATTGACCGCGCCATTGGCAACGGTGGCGCTGTTGTAGTTGGCGAGCTTGTTCAGTTCCGCCGTCGCGAGGCCGATGCCGCGGTTGCCATCGACCGCGCCGCTGGTGGGCTGGCCGCTGGTCGACATGTTCCAGAAACTGTTGTTGACGCTGCCCACGTTGCCCACGCCGACCAGGCCGCCGCTCTGGCCAGGATTGCCCATCACCATCCCCGCCGCATAGGAATTGACCACCGTGCCGCTGTTGCTGCCGACCAGGCCTCCCACGCCGCTGGAGCCGATCACCGTACCGGTCGCATAGCTGTCGGTGACCGACGCTGCGATGGTATTGGCGCCCACCAGCCCGCCCACATTGGAAGTGCCGTTCACCGCCGCGGTGCTGAAGCTGTTGGAAACCGTGCCGCGGGCGTTGTAGCCCACCAGGGCGCCGGTGGTCGAGCCGCCGGTGATGCTGCCGCCGTCCAGGCCGATGTTGGCAACGGCGCCGCCATTGCCCAGCCCGCCGAACAGGCCGACGGCCGTCGCGCCGGCCCGGTAGATGTTCAGGTTGGAGACGATGTGCCCCGTGCCATCGAGCTTGCCGGTGAAGCCGTTCATCAGGCTGCCCACCGGAATGAAGCCGGTACTGCCCCAGATGTCCTTGGCCGTGCTGGCCGTGCCTGCGGCGCTGAAGCTGGAACCCAGGGTATAGCTGGCGCTCTTGTCCATGACCATCAGCTGCAGCTGGTGGGCGGAGTGGATGGTCTTGCTGTATTCGGACGCCAGCATGGGCATGGTGCCCGCGGCCGCGGTGCCGCCATTGGCCGCCAGCGTGCCATCGGCGTTCACCATGACCCAGTTGTTGCCGGCCAGACCGCCGGTATTGGTGAAATTGAAACCGGCAAAACTCGAGGCCTGCTTCATCTGGGCCGTGGTCAGGCCGGCTCCCATGGGAGGGCCGCCGGCGCCGTTGCTCGGGGTGTTGTCCGTGCGGGCAAAGGCGCTTATCCCTGGGTTGAGCGTCGAGTTGTAGTAGGTGTTCCTGACAACGCTGTTGTTGAGTGTGCCCACGACACCCCCTGCGCCGCCAGCCATCGAAGAGCGGACCGTACCGCTGCTGTAGACGTTCTCCAGCCTGCCGCCGGTGGTGCTGTATCCGGCAATGCCACCCGCGTAGGCGGCTCCGGATACATTGCCAGTGACATAGCTGTTCCTGATGGCGCCGAAGCTGTAACCGGCGATGCCACCGATGTACTGGCTGCCGCCGCTCACGTTGCCGCTGAAATAGCTGTTGTCGATCGAGCCGCCGCTGTTGTCGGCCACCAGGCCGCCAGCCATGTTGTAGGCCCCCACCACATTGCCGGTGGCGTGGCTGTTGTCGATCGAGCCGGTGCCGCCGTTGTAGGCGACCAATCCAGCGGCGAGGTGGCCGCCGCTGACGTCCCCGGTGGCAAAGCTGTTGCTGATGCCGCCCGAATTCTGCCCCACGAGGCCGGCGCCCACGGCGCTGGCCGTGATCTTCATGCTGCTGGAGCTGTTGCGGATGGAGGCCGGAGTCGCGCCGCCAAACTGTGTTCCGTTGTAGACGGCGATGCCGGCACCGTAGACGAAACCATCGCGGCCAGGAGTGCGCACCTCGGCGGTAAGCATACCGCTGCTGTGGCTGTTGTCGATGGTGCCGAGGTTGTAACCCACCAGCCCCCCCACCCTGCCGTAGTCGAAAGCCGTGAAACTGCCGCTGACCCGGACATTGTCGATGGAGCCCTCGTTGACGCCCGCCAGTCCTCCCGAGCTGCCGTAGCCGTAAATGGCCGCACCCGTGCTCAACGACATGTTCACCAGGCCTAGATTGCGCACTTGGCCGCTGCTGCCGATGCGTGTGAACATGCCGAAATCGCCGGCAGGCCCGCCGTAGCCGGCGCCACCCGCGCTGCTACGGTTGATGGTCAGTCCATGGATCTCATGCCCCAGGCCGTCGAAGCGGCCCGTGAAGGGCCGGTCATCGGCGCCGATGGACTTCCACCCCGCCCCGCCGTTCCAGCCGACCGTAGCCCGCGCATCGATATTGCTGCCCAGCACATAGTTGCCCGACAGATTGCCATCGATGCCCTGGAGGTCGGCTCCGGTCTGGCTGCCCGGCGCGCCCAGGGCATTGATGACCCGGTAGTTGACCACCGCGCCGGTGCTTCCCTGCTGGGTGCTGAAGTTCATGCCGCTGGGCAGGTCGACCTCGGCGTTGACCTTGTAGCCGCTGCCGGTGCCGGCCGCGCTGGCCTGGCCGTACTGCAGCGCCAGGCTGGCGCTGCCGGAGCCGCGCATGGCCTGGTTGATGACGATGTCGTTGTGCGCTTTCAGCGTCAGCTTGTTGGCGGCCCAGGAGACGTTGTCGTTGACGGTGATGTTGCCGGCGTCGGAGCCGGCGGCCACCGTTTCGATGACCACGTTGGTGGTCTTGAGCCGGTTGCCCAGATCGGTGCCGGTGATGTCGCCGCCCGACGCCGCGATGTTGTAATTGGTCGGGTCGATCAGCCAGCTGCCCGTGATGCCGTGCGGCGCGGCGGTGGTCACCAGCGCGCCCTGGTCCCTGACCTTGGCCGCCGAGGTTTCGATGAAGCCGCCGTTGCCGCCCTGCGGCGCGCTGGCATCCAGGGTGCCGCCGACGTTCACGGTGCCCGACTGCATGTCGCCCAGCAGCTTGATGGTGCCGCCGCGCTTGTCGATGCTCTGCGCCTGCACCACGCCGGTGTTGTTGACCACGGTGTCCAGCAGATTGCCCGCCGCCTGCGCCGTCATCAGCACCTGGCCGCCATCGGCCTGGATCAGTCCGCCGTTGTCGATCAGCCCCTTGACCGCGCCCTGGTCCACGCTTAGATTGAGCAGGCCGTCGCCCGCCACATCCAGCGTCACCGCCTGGCCCGCCGCCAGCGCCACGCTGCCCATGCGCGCGGCGATCACGCCGGTGTTGCTCACGTTCGCGCCCAGCAGCGCCACATAGCCGCCTGGTGCATCGATGCGGCCCTGGTTGTTCACGCCCGCCGTGCCGCTGCCCGCGAAGCGATAGCGCCCGGCCATGAAGTCGCTGTCCGTGATGTTCAGCGTCGAGGCCACCAGGCCGCCGACATTCACCGATGCGCCGCGGCCGAACAGGATGCCGTTCGGGTTGACCAGGAACACCTTGCCGTTGGCCGACAGGCTGCCCAGGATGCTCGAAGGATCGCCGCCGACGACCCGATTGAGCGCCACCGCGTTGGCATTGGGCTGCACGAAGCGCACGGACTCGCCGGCGCCGATATTGAAGCTCTGCCAGTTGATGGCCGCGTTCTGGCTGCCCTGCGTGATGGTGGTGCTGCCGGGCGCGGAAGAGATGGCGGCCGAACCGGCGGTGACCACGCCGCCCACCGGATTCGCCAGCGCCGCCCCGCCCCAGCCCAGGCACAGCGCGGCCGCCAGCGCCGTCACCGCGAAATGCGCGGCGCCGCTGCGGC
Source organism: Comamonas endophytica (assembly GCF_023634805.2). NCBI lineage: Bacteria > Pseudomonadati > Pseudomonadota > Betaproteobacteria > Burkholderiales > Comamonadaceae > Comamonas > Comamonas endophytica. The sequence goes on along the minus strand of NZ_CP106881.1, from coordinate 3,350,459 downwards.
TCGATGAGACCTTCTTGCCGGCGCTGACTGCGGTCTCGGCGACGGCGACATAGGTGCCGAGCTTTTCATTCCAGAGGGAGCGGTAGATGTGATTCATGGCGGGCGATCGGAAAAAGGGAAGCGGCCGCCAGGGCGGCCGAAGAGGCGTGCGTTGCGGGGGTCAGAAGTACTTGACGCCCTGGAGCCAGAAGCGGCTGCTGGCCGGCGGCGCGGACGTGGCCTGCGCGCTGCCGATGGTGTGGGCGTAGAACGCCTTGACGACGAAGCTGCGGTCCACGACCCAGTTCACGCCGATCCCGCCGCCGCTGAGCGTGCGGCGGTTGTCGGCGCTGGTCCAGGGGTTCTTGCTGATGCGGGCGGCGCCGGTATCGACAAAGCCCACCAGCTGCAGCTGCCCGGGCACGGCGGCGGCCAGTTGCCCCAGGTTGTGGCGCGCCTCGATGGTGAGCACATAGGCCTCGTCGGCTTGGGTCTCGCCTTCGGGATAGGCACGCACCGCGGACGAGCCGCCCAGCGCCATCTTCTCGGAGGCATCGAGGTTCTTCGAGGCGAACTGCCCGCCCAGCGCCACCGAAAGATAGGTGTTTGGCGCCACGGCCTGCAGGTGGCCCAGGCTGAAGCCCAGCTTGGAGAAGCTGCCCTCGGTGCGCGCGCTGGCGGCGTCGGCCGCGCGCAGCGGCGCGCTTTGCGGGTCGAAGCGGCCCAGGCCCAGGGACAGCTGGTAGGTGCTCAGCGACTCGCCGCCAAACAGCGCCCGTTGGTCGCCATTGAGATTGACGGTGAGCAGGCGGCTTTTCTTGTCGTTCTGCACGCCGGTGGAGTCCACGCGGTCGTCGAAGCGCTTGTCGTCGAAGCTCCACTGCAGGTAATGGCTGGCATTGCGGCTGCGCAGCAGCGGGTAGCTGCCGAACACGCTCGCCACCTTCGCCGTACCATGCGCCCGCAGGCTGGCGAACTCCTTGCCCAGGCGGTAATCGAGATGGGCATAGGCCAGGCCGAGCTTGCCGCGCCCGGCCTGCACCTGGTAGGAAGCGCGCGCGTACTTGAGGCCGTCGCCCGCCGTGAGCAGGCGCAGGCTGGCGACGTCGCCCAGGCCGGCCGGGTTGTTGAGGTTCAGGATCGCGCCCACCCGCTCGCGGCCGGTGTAGCGGTTGCCCTGGTTGTCGGCATCGATGCTGCCGCTGAATGCCGCGCCAGGCACGATGTCGACAAACAGATCGGAAGTGCCCACGGCCACGCCCGGTGCCAGGGTCGAGCGCACCGCCACGCCGGGAAGGTCCGACAGCAGCAGCAGGCTGCTTTCCAGCGGCGCGCTGCGCACCGTCTCGCCCGCCGCCACCTCGCCCATCAGGCCGCGGGCCACCGACGGCGACAGCCGCGACTGGTTGCGCGGCTCGACCTTGCCGTAAGTGCCTTCCACCACCGAGATCGTCACCTGGCCGTCACGCACCTCCTGCGCCGGCAGGTAGGCGCGCGCGACGAAGTAGCCCGCGCTGCGGTAGAAGTCGGTGATGCGCGCCGCCAGCGAGCGCAGTTGCGACAGGTCGAGCTCGGATCCAGGCACGAAACCCGCCTGCGCCAGCAATTCGCTGGCCGTGAACGCATTGACGCCTTCGATCTGAACCGAAGAGACCACGATGCGCGCGCCGCCCTCGGCGCCAACCGGCGCCTGGGCATCGGGAGACTGGATACGGAGCTCGGGTGCCGGACGCAGCGGCTGAGGCACCGGAGCGATCTGCCGCAGCTGGGTGCCCGCGTCGGGCAACTGCTGGGAATGGGCGATGGGAGCGGCCAGCCCGACAAGCGAGCAGGTCAAGACACTGAGATTGCGGGAGTAGGACAACATCGGAAAAAATGTGAGCAGGTTGCTCGAAATGTATCTTCAAGTTATTTAACGAACCACTCTCATGACAACAAATGCAGGTCTTTGTTACAAAAAAACATGGAACCAAAATCAACAAAATGTTACGAAGCTTGACTTAAATAAAAATTGAGGTGGGCTGGCGCCAGCGCACCCGCAGCACCCGCAGCACCCGCAGCACCCGCAGCACCCGCAGCACCCGCAGCACCCGCAGCACCCGCAGCACCCGCAGCACCCGCAGCACCCGCAGCACCCGCAGCACCCGCAGCACCCGCAGCACCCGCAGCACCCGCAGCACCCGCAGCACCCGCAGCACCCGCAGCACCCGACGCCCCGGCACTGGCGCCAGAAGTGCCATGTGCCCGCGCGGCGCACCCGAAAAGCCGCTGGCGCTGCAGTCCGGCCCCTGCCCGCTTCTTCAGCCGTAACGGCCCGGCGCGATGATGTCGTCTGGATCCAGCGCGGCCTTCAGGCAGGCGTGCAGCCGCGGGTGCTCCCCCGCCACGCGCAGGCCCGCGAGCGTCGCCATCGATTCGATGTTCAGCCGGTACGGCGGCATGCCGGCCTGCGTGCAGGCAGTCACCAGTTCCTGGTAGCAGGCGTGCGCGCGGCGTGCGTTTTCCTGCGTCTTTGGAAAGATGAGCGGGATGGTGGCAATGCCCGCGCGCGGATTGCGTATGGTCAATGCCAGCAGCGCGTCGAATCCATGCCTGACCAGGATGCCCCGGATGAGCGCCATGCCGCCGCGCACGCCGGATGGCGTCAGCGGAATGAGCGGTGCGAACCACAGGATGCCCTGGCCATCCTTTGCCGGGTCGCTGCCGGCATGGACCTGCGGCGCGGGCTGGCGGGCGGCGTACGCGAGCTTCAGGAACTCATGGGACGGCGTGCCGTCGAGCAGCGCAAGGGCAGAGGCCAGCGAGCGCGCATTGCGGTGCAGGCGCGCCAGGCGCTCCGAGCGCGACAGCAAGCCGGCAGGCAGCATGCCGCAAAGCCGGCCCAGCAGTGCCAGCTGCCCTCTCGACAGGCACAGCAACCGGGCGCCCTCGAGCTGGCGCCGGATGTCCTTGCAAGCGCCGGCCGTGGCGTGCCGCGGCCCGAAGATGGTCGCCATGCTGATGAATTCCTGGCGCGCGGGCTGGGCCTCGTGGCGCGCTGCGCACTGCATGGATGGGTCGCGCAGTGCGAGCTGTCCATTCGTCGCCTGCAGGCGCTCCTTGTTGACCGAATAGACGGAGGTCATCGCGGGGATGACTTCCTGGAGTCCGGCCAGCGTCTCCATGCCTTTCTCGAAGGCCTGCTCGGAGTCCCATCGAATGGCGATGAGGCGCGCATGCGGCTGCCTGGGCGCCAGTTGCAGCGTGGCGGCCGTGACGATGCCCAGGTTGCCCTGGCGCAGCAGGCTGCGCGGGTTCATGCCGATTCCCGCAGGCCAGCGGCGCGCCATGTCGGGGCTTGCCAGTTCCGCCAGCGGATCGGACATGGGGCTGCCGTTGCCCCAATAGCCCTGGAAGTGGCTCAGGCCGTCGAAATGGTCCGGCACCGGCGTCATGCCGTAGCCGCCATCGAGCGCATTGCCGATGAGGCTGCCATGCGGCCCGGCGCCGGTCGTCGGCACCAGGTAGGGCAGCCTGTTCGATGCAAGGAAGTGCTGGAGATCGCCTTGCGTGACCCCGGCTTCCACGGTGACGGTATGCGATTCGGCGTGGAATTGCATCCCCTTCAGCCCGGACAGATCGACGATGAGCGCACCATCTCGCACAGGCAGCGCGGTCCCGTAGCCGAAATTCCGCCCGCCGCAGATGGGCCAGAGCGCCAGGCCATGGCAGCGCGCGAGGCCGATGAGGGCAGCGACCTCCTGTGGCTGCGAGATCCTGACGGCCCCGTACAGCGCGCGCTGCGCGCCGCCGGTGTCGGCGCCGTAGTGCTGGAGGGCGGCAGCGCCGGGGATGAAGCGGTGGCGGAACAGCTGATACAGCTGCAGTGACAACAGATTTTTCATCTGAATTAACTATATGAATTTACCATTCAATAGTCTTACTGCATTTAACGGGTTTCAATCTGTGCTTTCCCGCAGGCGCTATGCTTGGTCCCCATGTCCCGCAAGTCCTTGCTGATCGTCCATCACTCCCTCACCGATGGCACGCGCCAGATGGCGCTGGCCGCGCATGACGGCGCGGCAGCGCAAGGCAGCGTCGAAGTGCGGCTGCTGCATGCCAGCGCGGCAGGCGCCGACGACGTGCTGGCGGCCGATGGGTATGTCTTCGCCACGCCCGAGAACCTCGCCGCCATCAGCGGCCAGCTCAAGGATTTCTTCGACCGCAGCTATTACGGGGCGCTCGGGCGCATCGACGGCCGGCCCTATGCCAGCCTAGTCTGCGCGGGCAGCGACGGCAGCAACGCCGCGCGGCAGATCGCGCGCATTGCCACCGGCTGGCGGCTCAAGGCCGTGGCCGAGCCGCTGATCGTCTGCACCCATGCGCAGACGCCCGAAGCGATTCTGGCGCCCAAGCGGATCGCGGCGGCAGATCTGGAGCAATGCCGGGCGCTGGGCGAAGCGCTGGCCGAGGGGCTGGCGATGGGGATCTTCTGACGCAATACTGATCAGTCGGCGGCGTGGTGCGCCGCAATTTCCCGGCCCCTGCTGCGCAGCAGCTCCACGATGCGCCGGGCAGCGGGCGACAGCTCGCCGCTGGCGCGCACCGTCACACCCAGCTTGCGCCGCAGTGTCGTGGCCTTGAGCCGCACTTCGCGCAGATCGCCACCGCCCTGCAGCTCCAGCGTATGCCGCGAGACAAAGCTCAGCAGATGGGTGCGCGCGATCATGCGCGGCAGCAGCGCGATCGAGCTGGCCTCGATCTGCACGCCGGGCGTGGCCAGGCCCTTGGTGGAGAAAGCCATGTCCAGCCATGCGCGGCTTGGAATGTTGGGCGCGGGCAAGGCCCATGCGTAGCCCAGCAGCGTCTGCATCGTGATGCGCGGCTCCCGGAACACCGGGTGCGTGCGGCTGGCGGCAACGACCACCACATCTTCCACGATCGGATAGGAGACCGTGTTCGGATCGCCATCGATGGTGAGACCGATCAGCAGGTCGATACGGCCCTCGCGCAGCTGTTCGCGCAGCTCCCAGCTCGGGCCGACGACGATGCCGATGGTGGTCTTGTGCCCGCCCTCCATCGCCAGCGCGCACAGCTGCGGCAGCAGGTGGTCAGCCGCCACAGGGCCGCTGCCCACGCGCACGTGGCCCGCCTGGCCCTGCGCGAATTCGTTGACCTGGCGCACCAGCTCCTCGGCGTTGTTGCGCAGCAGGCGCGCGCGCCCCAGCAGCATCTCGCCCACGGGCGTGAGCCTGACACCGCGCCCCTCGCGCACGAACAGCGGGCTGCCGAACGCCTCCTCCAGCCGCTGGATGCACTTGGTGAGCGCCGGCTGGCTGCGCGCGAGCTGGTCGGCAGCCTGGCCGAAGTGACCCAGTTCGGCTGCGGTCTCGAAATAGCGCAGATCGCGCAGATGCAGGTCCATGGCAGGCCTCGATCGATCACCAAAAGAAATGAATGAATGAACATTATCGAATGGACCGAATGAATGCGGGTGCGCAAAATCCCCGTTCCAAGAGATCCACAACGAGAGAACATGGCATTCACGATTTTCGTCACCGCCCCGAAGCTGGCCCCGGCGGGCCTGCGCATCCTGGAGGACGCGGGCTGCCGCGTGCTGTTCATGCGCGATGGCAGCAGCGCCGCAGAAGTCGAGGGCGTGATGGCCAGCGAGGCCATCGATGCCGTCATCTCGCGCACCGTTGAACTGTCTGCCGCGGCCATCCGCTCCTGCCCCAGCCTCAAGGTCATTTCCAAGCATGGCGTGGGCGTGCCGAATATCGATGTGGCCGCGGCCACTGCGGCCGGCATTCCGGTGTATGTGACCCCCGGCGCGAATGCCCAGTCGGTGGCCGAGTTGACACTGGGGCTGATGCTGGCCACGGCGCGCAAGGTGGCATGGCTCGACGGCGAACTGCGCGCCGGCCGCTGGACGCGCGCGCAGGACGGCCTGCAGCTCGGCGGCCGGCGCCTGGGGCTGGTGGGATTTGGACAGGTCGGCCAGCGCGTGGCCAAGGTTGCGCTGGCGCTGGGCATGGAAGTGCATGCGTTTGATCCGGCACTGAGCGGGCCCTCTCCCGTCGAGGGCGTGGTGCTGCATGACTCGCTCGATGCGCTGCTGCCGCTGGCCGATGTGCTGAGCCTGCACATTCCGCTCAACGCCCATACCCGCGGCCTGTTCGATGCGCAGCGCCTGGCGCGGCTGCCGCGCGGCGCGATCCTCGTCAACACGGCACGCGGCGAAGTGGTCGACGAGCCGGCGCTGGTCGAAGCGCTGCGCTCCGGCGCCCTGTTTGCCGCGGGGCTGGACACCATGGCCGTCGAGCCCCTGCCCGCCGGCAGCGCGCTGGCCGCTTTGCCCAATGTCGTTCTCACTCCCCATGTCGGAGGTTCCACCGCCGCTGCGCTCGAAGGCATGGCCACGGGCGCGGCGCACAACGTGCTGGGCTTTCTGAGCGGCCGGGCCCCTGATCCCTCTTCCTGCGTGAACCCGCAGGTGCTTATTCGAAACAACCGGAGCATTGCATGAGCAACAACACCGCGTGGCCCGCCGGCTATCGCATCAATCCGCGCGCCGCCGGCCCTGATGCCGACACCGTCGCGGCTTTCAGAGACATGCCCGTGGCGGCCATCGGCGACTCGATGAGCCGCAACGTCGGCACTGTGGGCCTGCGCCAGTACCACCGCCGGCTCGAGACCGTGCTGTGCGGCCCGGCCGTCACGGTGCGCGTGCGCCCCGGCGACAACCTGATGATCCACAAGGCGCTGATGATGGTCGAGCCGGGCGACGTGCTGGTGATCGACGGCGCAGGCGATGTCTCCCAGGCGCTGGTCGGCGGCCTGATGCGCACTACCTGCGTGGCGAAGCGGCTGGGCGGCCTGGTCATCGATGGCGCCATCCGCGACCTGTGCGAATGGGCCGAGGACGGCATGCCGATCTTTGCCAAGGGCCACACGCACCGCGGCCCGAGCAAGGACGGCCCAGGCGAGGTGAATGTGCCGATCTCCTGCGCCGGCCTGGTGGTGATGCCCGGCGACCTCATCGTGGGCGACGCCGATGGCGTCATTGCCGTGCCGGCCGATCAGGCTGCCGAGGTGCTGGCCAAGACCCGCGCGCATCTGGTCAAGGAAGAAAAGATCCGCGAGGCCAACCGCAGCGGTACCTCGGACCCCGAGCGCTTCGACGCGGTGCTGCGCGAAAAGGGCTTGCCCATCTAGGCCGCGCCCTCGAAGAAACAACACAACAACAGGAGACAAACCATGCAACGACGTCACTTTCTTCAATCCGGTGCCGCCCTTGCGGCCACTGCCGCCACCGGTACCTGGGCGCAGGGCAAATGGCCCGCCAAGCCGATACGGCTGATCGTGCCCTTCCCTCCCGGCGGCGGCACCGATGCCAACTCGCGCCTGGTCGCCGAGAAACTGACGGTGCTCAACCAATGGACCGTGGTGGTCGAGAACCGCCCCGGCGCGGCCGGCAATATCGGCCTGGACATGGTGGCCAAGGCGCCGGCCGACGGCTACACCATCGGCATGGGCCAAGCCTCGAATTTGTCGATCAATCCGGCGCTCTACAGCAAGATGCCCTTCGATCCCCTGAAGGACTTCACGCCCATCGTCGAGATCGCGGTGCAGCCGGTGGTGCTGGTGGTGCGCGCCGATTCGCCCTTTCGCACGCTGGCCGACTTCATCAAGGCCGCCAAGGCCAAGCCCGGCGGCCTCAGCATCGCCCATGCGGGCAACGGCACCGTGGGCCATCTCGCCGGCGAGATGCTGGCGCGGCGCGCCGGCATCGAGGTGCTGCAGGTGCCCTACAAGGGCGCGGGCCCGGCCATGAACGAGCTGCTGGGCGGGCAGGTGCAGCTGTATTTCGGCAACAGCGTGTCGGTCATGTCGCAGATGACGGCGGGCCGGGTGCGCGCGCTGGCCGTGAGCTCCGCGCAGCGCCTGCCGGCGATGGGCGATGTGCCGACGGTGGCCGAGCAGGGCTTTGCCGGCTTCGACGCCAGCACCTGGCTGGGGCTGGTCGGGCCGGCCGGCATGCCCGCGGACATCGTGGCGCGCATCAACAAGGAAGTCGTCGCCATGGTGGCGCGCAAGGACGTGCAGGACAAGCTGGCCTCCGAAGGCAATATTCCCGTCACCGGCACGCCGCAGCAGTTTGGCGCGTTCATCAAGGCCGAACATGCGAAATGGGGCAGCCTGATCCGCGAGGCTGGCATCAAGCTGGAGTGAGGGCTTGGCGCTCGGGGCGCCACGCGCCGGTATCCACTGGATGCCGGCGTTTTTTCTTCAGGCGAGATGCTCGCGGCCCAGGTCGGCCGGGCTGGTAACGCCGATCAGCGCCATGTTGCGCAGGACTTCCGAGCCCAGGATGGCAATGGCATGGCGCACGCCGGCCGCGCCCGCCACCGCGCCCGCGTAGTTGAAGGGCCGGCCCACGAACACGAATTTCGCGCCCAGCGCCAGCGCCAGCAGCACATCGTTGCCGCGGCGGAAACCGCTGTCGATCATCACCGGATAGTCGGGGCCCAGCGCCTGCACGATGCCCGGCAGCACGCGCAGCGGCGAGACCACGCCATCGAGCTGGCGGCCGCCATGGTTGGAGAGGATGATGCCGTCGGCGCCGTGATCGCGGGCTTGGATGGCGTCGTCCTTGTGCAGGATGCCCTTGATCACCAGCCGGCCCTTCCAGCGCCGGCGTATCAGATCGAAATGCTCCCAGCTCAGATGGTCGCGGGCGCCAAAGTCGCGCGTCACGGTCGATGACAGAATGGGCGCGCCGCGCTTGGCCTGGGAGTTCTCGAAATGCGGCATGCCGTGCCTGAGCAGCGTGCGCAAGGCGGTGCCGCACAGCCAGCCCGGGTGGGTGATTCCCTCCCATGCCAGGCGCAGGCTCGGGCGCAGCGGCGTGGAAAATCCCGCGCGCAGGTTGTTCTCACGGTTGCCTGACACCGGCGTATCGACGGTCACCACCAGCGTGCCGAAACCGGCGCGCTCCACGCGCTCGAGCAGCAAAAGAATGCGCTCCGGCTCGCCTGGCACATAGGCCTGGAACCAGGCCCGGGGGTTGGCCTGCACGACCTCCTCCATGGGAATCAGCGAGGTACCGCTGAGGATCATGGGAATGTTGGCGGCGGCCGCCGCCTGCGCCTGCACCAGGTCGCCGCGGTAGGCGGACAGCGCGCTGATGCCCATGGGCGCGATGCCAAAGGGCGCGGCATAGGTCTCACCGAGCAGCGTGGTGTCCAGCGTGCGGCGCGAGGTATCGGTGAGCATGCGCGGTTGCCAGGCATGGTCGGCAAAGGCGCTGCGGTTGGCCTGCAGCGAGCGGTTGGTTTCGCAACCGCCGGAGACATAGGCAAAGATCGGCTTGGGCAGGAAGTCGCGTGCGGCGTATTCGAAATCATCGAGCGACAGGATGCCGCGCAGGCGGCGCGGCAATGCGGGCACGCCGGCGCTGGCGGGGGACGAGGAGCTGGGCGCGGCGTAATCCTCTACGCGGAAAGTGGCGGTCATGGATGGGTATGCGGGTTGGAAGTGCCTTGATGCTAGGAGACAATGCCGCATGGATGTTCGATGTTTCGTCGTTCGATACAAAAGTAAAACTCATGAAAATGCAATGGCTTGCGACCCTCTCCGCGGTCGTGCAGCACGGCAGCTTTGCCCAGGCCGCCGAGCAGGTGAACCTGACGCCCAGCGCCGTGAGCCTGCAGATGAAGCAGCTGGAACAGTATTTCGGCCAACCGCTGTTCGACCGCTCGGCGCGCAATGCGCGGCCCACGCCCTTTGCCATCGCGTTGGCGGCCGTGGTGAACCGCAATCTGGCCGAGCTGGAATCCATGCGCCACGCCACGGATGCGCCGCCCGCGGGCAATGTGCGGCTGGGCATCACCGAGTCGGCCATGACCACCCTGCTGCCCCAGGCCTTTGCTCAGTTGCAGCGCCACGCGCCCGGCATTGCGCTGCAGATCGACCGCGGCACCACACCCGACCTGTTGACCAGCCTCAAGGCCGGACGCGTCGATGCCGCCATCGTCGTGCGGCCGGTCTCGGGCGGATCCAGCCGACTGCTGTGGACGCCCCTGCTGCGCGAGGAATTCGTGCTGGTGGTGCCTGCCGCCATGGCGCCCGGCACCACGCGGCAGATCCTCAGCCATTCGCCCTGGATACGGCTGGACCGTTCGGTGGTCGCAGGCCAGATGGCGGCGCGCTTCGTCAACCAACTGGTGCCGCAGCGCCAGCCATTGCTCGACGTGCCGGGCATCGATGCCATCATCGCCATGGTGGCGGCCGGCCTGGGGGTATCGGTGCTGCCGCGCATCCGCTACCAGCTGCGCGATGCCTATGGCGTGCGCGAGCTGCCGCTGGGGCGCGGCGCCCCGGTGCGCCAGATCTGCATGGTGCGGCGCCTGGCCGATGCCGGCATGCGCAGCCTCGATGCCGTGGAGCAGGCCTTCGTTGCCGCAGCGGCCCTGCCCTGAACGAAAGCCTGAGCGAGCTCAATGCCCGCCCAGCGCCATCAGCGAAGCATTGCCTCCCGCCGCTGCCGTATTGGTGCTGACCACGCGCTCGATCAGCAAGCGCTCCAGCGGCACGGGGGCCCCGTCATCGTCCACATGGATCAAGGCCGGCAGCGCGCCAGCGCGCGCCGCAAGCCGCTGCTGCAACGGCAGCAGGGATTCCGCCGGGCCCGCATGCAGCACCGCATCGACGCGCACCCGCCGGTCCGCCAGCGCCTGTGCCCAATCGCTCACCAGCAGCAGATGCCGGGCGACCGGGGCCGGCAGGCGCGCATGCAGCGCGGCAAGCTCGGCGGGCCAGACGGCATGGCCGCCCACCGCCAGCACCGCGGCCAGCAGCCACAGCGCTCCTTCCGGGGTGGAAGACAGGCACAGCGTCGCCGGCCGCGCCACCAGCCGCAAGCTGTTGCGCTCCCCGGTGGGGCCAGGCAACAGCACTTCCAGATCCGCCGGCGACTGGCCCGCATACAGTGCGCAGCGCTCGGCCAGCGCCGGCATCGAGGTCTCGGCCCAGCGCTGCAGCGCCTGCAGCGCCGGGTGCATTGCCGGGCCGGGCGCATCCTGCGGCGCCAGCGCCTCCTGCAGCAGCACTTCGCGCGCATCCGCCGGGTGGCTTGCCAGCAGCCGGCGAAGGTACAGCGGCCCGCCGGCCTTGGGCCCGGTGCCCGACAGGCCCTCGCCGCCAAAGGGCTGCACCCCGACAACGGCGCCAATGGTATTGCGGTTGACATACAGGTTGCCGGCGCGGCAGGCGGCCGTCACCTGCGCCGTGGTTGCCGTGAGCCGTGAATGCAGCCCCTGGGTCAGGCCATAGCCCGTGCCGTTGATTTGCCCCAGCAGCGCATCCAGGCGCGCGCGCGGATAGCGCAGCACATGCAGCACCGGCCCGAAGACTTCCTGCTCGAGATCGCCCATGCGTTCGATCTCGATCACCGTGGGCGCGACGAAACTGCCCTGCGCGGCAGCCGCAGGCAGCGCGCACTGGCGCATCACATATCCCTTGGCGCGCATCGCCTCGACATGCTGCTCTATGCCGGCCTGTGCCTGCGCGTCGATCACCGGGCCCACATCGGTGGCCAGCTGCCGCGGATCGCCCACCTGCAGCTGCCGCATCGCGCCATCGAGCATCTGCAGCAGCGGCTCGGCGCAATCTTCCTGCACGCACAGGATGCGCAGCGCCGAGCAGCGCTGGCCCGCGCTGTCGAAAGCCGAGGCCAGGATATCGGGCACGGCCTGCTCGGCCAGCGCCGTCGAATCCACCAGCATGGCGTTGAGCCCGCCGGTTTCGGCAATCAGCACCACCGGCTGGCCATCGGGGCGCAGCCTGTGGCTCAGCGCCTGTGCCAGCTGCCGCGCGACTTCCGTCGATCCCGTGAACACCACGCCCATCACGCGCGCATCGGCCACCAAGGCCGAGCCGACATCGGCCCCCGCGCCAGGCAGCAGCTGCAGCGCGGCCAGGGGCACGCCCGCGGCATGCAGCAATCGAACCGCGTGCGCCGCGATCAGCGGAGTCTGCCGCGCGGGCTTGGCCAGTACCGCATTGCCCGCGGCCAGCGCCGCCGCCACCTGGCCCGTGAAGATCGCCAGCGGGAAATTCCAGGGGCTGATGCAGGCCACGGGCCCCAGCGCGCGGTGCGTTTCCGGGTGGAAGTCGCGTGCAGCCTGCGTGGCGTAGTAGCGCAGGAAGTCCACTGCCTCGCGCACCTCGGCCAGCGCATTGGCCGCGGTCTTGCCGCCCTCGCGCACCAGCAGCGCCATCAGCTCCAGCATCTGCTGCTCGAAGGCATCGGCTGCGCGCAGCAGGCATTGGGCGCGCTGCGGCACGGGCGTCTGGCCCCAGGCGGCAAATCCGGCGCCGGCCTCGGCCAGCGCCGCCTCGACCTGTGCGGCATCGGCTTCCTGCACCTGCCCCACCACCTCCTCGCGCCGCGCCGGGTTGTGCACGGGCCGCGGCGCATGCGTCGATTCCAGCGGCCGCGCGATCAATGGCTTGGCCAGCAGGCGCGGCTGCTGTGCCAGCACTGCGGCAAAGGCCTGCACGCTGGATTCATCGGCCAGATCCAGGCCGCGCGAATTGGCGCGCCGCGCGCCAAACAGCGCTGCAGGCAAGGGAATGTTCGGATGGGCCGCCCCGGCCACGCCTTCGATCTCGCCGGCCTCATCGATGCGCGCCACCGGCGAATGCAGTAGCGCTGGCAGGGCCACCGCCGTGTCCGCCGCCTGGTGCACGAAGGAGGAATTGGCGCCGTTTTCCAGCAGCCGCCGCACCAGATAGCCCAGCAGATGCGCATGCCCGCCCACGGGCGCATAGATGCGGCAGGTGCGCCCCAGCCCAGCATGTCCGGCACTGCCCACCACCTGCTCGTACAGCGGCTCGCCCATGCCATGCAGGCACTGGAATTCGTAGCGCGCCTGCGGGAACTCGGCCGCGGCCAGGTGGTACACGGTTGCCAGCGTGCGCGCGTTGTGCGTGGCGAACTGCGGGTACACCGCATCGGGCGCGGCCAGCAGTCGGCGCGCGCAGGCGATATATGACACATCGGTATGGGCCTTGCGCGTGAATACCGGATAGCCGTCGAGGCCCAGCACCTGCGCGCGCTTGATCTCGCTGTCCCAATACGCGCCCTTGACCAGCCGCAGCAGGAGCATGCGCTGGTGTCGGCGCGCCAGATCGATAACGAAGTCGATGGCGCTGGCGCAGCGCCTCTGGTAGGCCTGCAGCACGAAGCCCAGGCCGTTCCAGCCTGCAAGCTCGGGCGCCTGGCAGAGTTTTTCCAGCAGATCCAGCGACAGCTCCAGCCGCTCGGATTCCTCGGCATCGATATGCAGCGCGATGCCATGGCTGCGCGCCGCGCGCGCCAGCCGGAGCAGGCGCGGATAGAGCTCGGACATGACACGCGCGTACTGCGCCCGGCTGTAGCGCGGATGCAGCGCCGTCAGCTTGATCGACACCCCGGGCCCGTCATGGATGCCGCGCCCCAATGCCGCGCGGCCCACGGCTTCGATGGCATGGCAGTAAGCCGCCAGATAGTGCTGCGCCTGCGCTTCGGTCAGCGCGGCTTCGCCCAGCATGTCGTAGGAATGGCGAAAGCCCTGGGCCTCGCGCGCGCGTGCCCGGGCCAGCGCCTGCTCGATGCTCTCGCCGGCCACGAACTGCCGCGCCATCAGCCCCACCGCAGCATCCACCGCGGCGCGCACCAGCGGCTCCGCCCCCTTTGCGCCCAGCCGGTGCAGCGATGCGCTCATGCCCGACGGCTCGGGTGCCTCCACCAGCCGCCCGGTGAGCAACAGGCCCCACACGGTGGCATTGACAAAAAGATGCGGACTCTTGCCCAGATGGCCCTGCCATGCGCCCCCGCCGATCTTGTCTCGTATCAGCTCGTCGCGCGTGGCGGCATCGGGAATGCGCAGCAGCGCCTCGGCCAGGCACATCAGCGCGATGCCCTCTTCGGATGCCAGGGAGAATTCCTGCAGCATGCCCTGCACCATGCCTGCCGAGAACCCGTTGCTGCGCGCGCGCAGGCCACGCGTCAGCCGCGCCGCGGTGGCCTCGATGGCCTGCTCCAGCGCGTCAGGCACACGCGCCTGCGCCAGCAACGGCGCAACGGTTTCGGGTTCTGTCAGCGCCTGGGCGCGGGCGATGGCCTCGCGCAGCGGGTTGGGCTCGGCGCTGCGTGGCGCGAAAGCGGTTGTGGAGGCTAGCAGCATGGTCTTGCAGATGCAAGCCGCTGCGTTGCGGCGGCCGCACCAGTCCTTCCGGCGAAAAGATGCAAGAAGCCAGCGTATCCGTTTCCGGTCGCGGCGATAAGCTTGGCCGCGCCGCGTCTGTTGCTACTTACGCAATGCCAACCACCTTGTGCGTCTGTATCGACAGCCGCCACTGCGGATGCGCCATGCAGTACTCGATCGCCAGCCGCGTATTGCGCTGCTGCTGCGGCCCGTCCATCGGCTGCAGGAAGTGGTGCGTGAACGCCAGATGCGCGAACTGCTCCGGCATCGCGCCGGGCTGCGGAAACACCAGCTTGAGCTCCGAGCCCTCGGTCAGCACCAGCGGCGCGCCGGCTTTGGGGCTCACGCAGATCCAGTCCAGTCCCCGGGGCGCCGGCTGGGTGCCGTTGGTTTCCACCGCAATCTCGAAGCCCTGGGCATGCAGCGCATCGACCAGTGCCTGGTCCAGCTGCATCAGCGGCTCGCCGCCGGTGCACACGACCAGCGGGCGGCCCGAAGGCGAGTCGGGCCACAGCGAATGCACCTTGGCCGCCAGCGCCTCGGCCGTGGCGAACTTGCCGCCGCCCTCGCCATCGGTGCCGACGAAATCGGTGTCGCAGAACTGGCAGATCGCCTTGGCGCGGTCCTTCTCGCGGCCGGTCCAGAGATTGCAGCCGGCAAAGCGGCAGAACACTGCCGCGCGCCCGGCCTGGCCGCCCTCGCCTTGCAGCGTGTAGAAGATTTCCTTGACGGTATAGGTCATTGCGTGGCTCCGGCCAGCGAGACCAGCGCGCCGCAGCCGCGCGTCTCGTACAGTTCCACGCCATCGAGCTGCGGCAAGTCCTGCCGCGCCTGCGCCAGGATCCATCGCGCCAGGCTTGCCGTGTCGCAGTCCTCGAGACCCGGGATTTCATGCAGTGGCTGATGGTCGAGCGCCTTGAACAGCGGGTTGAACAGCTGCTTCACATCGCCGAAATCCACCGTCCAGCCCATGATCTGGTCCAGCGGCGCACTCAGGTGCAGGCGCAGCGTATAGGTGTGGCCCTGCAGGCGCCGGTGCAGGCTCCCCTCGGGCGCGCGGCGCAGCTGGCGCGCGCTGTCGAGCGTCATGTCCTTCCAGATGCGATAGCGCTGGCCGTCGTGGCGCGCGCCGCACGAGGCGGTCTCGAAGACCGTGACCTGCGACAGCGTCGGCAACTGCGGCTTCAGCCGGCGCCAGATCCAGCCCGAGAGCATCTCGCTGGTCGGGTTCTCCAGCCCCTCGATCTCGTTGAGGCAGGCATAGTGCAGCTCCTGCTGCAGGGGCGCCCAGAGCGCGTCGAGCTGGTCGTAATCGACATGGCCGCCGGCCTGCACGATGGCCTCGAAGCCATGGCCATGCATGCGTCCGCACTTGTGGCCCGCGGGCACATTCGGCAGGCGGTGCGCCGACTGAAATACATAGCGGCGCCAGAACTGGGCCTGGCCCGCGGCATCGAGCACCGCGCCTTGCTGTGCGGTGCTGTCCACGCCGACTTCCAGGTGGCCCAGTGCCGGGTCAGCCAGCTGCTGCGCGATCCAGCGCGCCAGCTCGATATCACTGGGCTCGGGCAGCAGATCATTCAGATTCCGGTAATCGAGCCGGGCAACGGCCGCCGCCAGCCGCTGCTGCAGCTGCTCGACCTCGCCGCCGGGAAACGCGGCCCAGTCCGCGGGAATGGTGCACTGCACGCGTGCGTTGAAGCCATGTCCATGCAGGCGGCCTGCCGGGTGCGCGGGCGCAAGCCCGCCCAGTTGCCGCGCGGCCTCGAAGGTGGCGGCGGCGGTGTAGAAAATCTCGGTATTCATGTCGCTCATTCACAAACCGCGGCAGGCGCTTCATGCCCGCCGCAAAGGTGAATTCTGCCTGTCATGGTAAGGTGGCGGGGCCGGCGCGGACCCTTGGACCACAGGGGCTTCCGGCGGCGCGCGTTATTTGCAGGGATGCTCGCGGCGGTACAGCTGCGACTCGTCGACCAGCGAGCCGTCGGGCAGGAAGCACAGCGTTTCGCGGCCCTCGGCCGTGTAGCCCAGCAAAGTGCGGCCGCCCTGCGCATGGCAGAAGGTAGTGGCGGGAGTGACCAGCCCCGCCGGCCGCGGCGGCTGCACGGGCTGCGGGGTGCAGGCCGCCATCAGCGCTGCGGACAGCAGGCAGGCGGCGCCGCGAATCGGATACCGATGCATGGTTTCTCTCTTTGCGAACCCTTCGCTTCCTATCATAGGAACCCAGGGGTGCTGCCATGCCGGATACCGCCGCCTTGCCATGCAGCCCGACGCCGCGGGCAGCCCCTGCCCGGCGCCGGTGGGTTTGCATGTCCGAATACTGGCGCCAGTGCGCCGCCGCCAGCCTGCTGGCGCTGCTGGCCGGCTGCGCGCTGCGGCCCGCGCCGCAGTTCTCGCCCGACAGCACGCGCTTTGCCGAGTGCCCGCAATTCTTTCCCGCACAGGCCCCGCCCCGGGTGCCGCCGGAGCCCGGGCAGCGCGAACTGTGCTACAGCGCCTTTGCGGTGCTGCACAGCGGCACCTCCAAGACCCCGGTGTTCGTCGTCGAGCACCTCGACCGCGCCACGATCGACGCCGCGCGCGGGCAAAAGCGCAGCAACCGCTTCTTTGCCGATACGCGCCTGCCCCCCCCCGAGCGTGCGGAGCTGACCGACTACCGCGGCTCGGGCTATTCGCGCGGCCATATGGCGCCGGCCGGCGACATGAGCACCCGCGAGGCCATGAAGCAAAGCTTCAGCCTGGCCAACATGGTGCCGCAGGACCAACGCTTCAATGGTGGCGCCTGGGCGCAGATCGAGCAGCAGACGCGCCAGTACGTGCTGCGCGCCCAGGCCGATGTCTACGTCTACACCGGCCCGGTGTTTGCGGCCGACGCGCCCACCATCGGCGCCGGCCGGGTGCAGGTGCCCAGCCATCTGTTCAAGCTGGTCTACGACCCCTGCAGCGGCAGGAGCTGGGCCCACTGGCTGGCCAACGCCCCCGACACCACGGTTTTGCCGACCATCAGCTACGAGGAGCTGGTGCAGCGCACGCGCATTCGCTTCCTGCCGCCCGCCGCCCGCGCGCTGCATGCCGGCAAAGGCTGCGCACGCGCGGCCGCGCCGCACGCCAGCGCAGCGGAATCTCCGACCCCGTGAGACGCCGGCACGCCGCAGAACGCGATAAAGTGGTCGCTGTCGCGTCTACGCATCTGCGCGCCGATTTCATCCACTCTTTGCAAAGGAGCCAGCCGTGCCCAAGAAATCCGTCTCCCCCACAGCGCAATCGCATGCCATCAACATCGGCATCTCGGCCGAGGACCGCCAGGCCATCGCCGAAGGCCTGTCGCGCCTGCTGGCCGACAACTACACGCTGTACCTGACGACGCACAACTTCCACTGGAACGTCACCGGCCCGATGTTCAACAGCCTGCACCAGATGTTCATGGAGCAGTACACGGAACTGTGGAACGCAGCCGACCTGATTGCCGAGCGCATCCGCGCGCTCGGCCATGTCGCGCCTGGGTCGTATGCCCAGTACGGCGCGCTGGCCTCGCTCGATGACGCTCCCTCCACGCCGCCCGCGGCAATGGAGATGGTGCGCATCCTGGTCAATGGCCACGAAGCGGTGGCGCGCACGGCGCGCGCCATGCTGCCGATCGTCGACGAGGCTTCGGACGAGCCCACCGCCGACCTTCTGACGCAGCGCCTGTCGGTGCACGAGCAGACCGCCTGGATGCTGCGCTCGCTGCTGGTGGAGCAGTAAGCCCTGCGGGCACCATGAAAAAAGCCACCCGCAGGTGGCTTTGGAGATCAAGGGCCGGCTTGCCGGCCCTGTTCATTGGGCTCAGCGCTTGTCGGGCAGCGCGTAGGCAATCACATAGTCGCCGCGGTCCACCGACTGGCGCGCGCCGCCGGCCGAGATCACCACATACTGCTTGCCGGTCTTGGGCGATTTGTAGGTGATGGGCGTGCCCTGGCTGCCCACGGGCAGGCGCTTCTTCCAGACTTCCTTGCCGGTGGCGGACTCCAGCGCGCGCAGGTAGTAATCCTGCGTGCCGGCAAAGAACACCAGGCCGCCCTGCGTGGCCACCGAGCCGCCCAGCGTGGGCATGCCGACTTCCATCGGCAGCAGCATCTTGATGCCATAGGGGCCGGTGTCCTGCACCGTGCCCAGCGGCACCTGCCAGGCCACTTTTTGCGTCTTCAGATCGACGGCGGTCATGGTACCGAAAGGCGGCTTCTGGCAGGGAATCTGCAGCGGCGACAGGAAGCGGTTCTTCACCACCGAATACGGCGTGCCGCCCAGCGGCACCTCGCCCATGCCGGCATTGGGCGACTCGCCGCCCTCCGACAGCTTGGCATCCTGCTTCTGCTCGACCATCGTCACCCACAGGCCCAGGCGCATGTCGTTGATGAACAGCAGCTGGTTGTTGGGATCGACGGACATGCCGCCCCAGTTCATGCCGCCCAGCGAGCCGGGGAAGGACAGGGACTTGTCGGTGTCGGGCACGGTGTACAGCCCGTCGTAGCGCATGCCCTTGAAGTCGATGCGGCACAGCAGCTGGTCGAAGGGCGTGGCGCCCCACATGTCGGCTTCGCGCAGGGTGTAGGCGCCGATCTGCGGCATGCCCGTCGAGACCGGCTGGGTCTTGGCATAGGCTTCATTGGCGATGCGCCCGGGCTTGACCTCCTTTTCCTGCACCTCGGTCAGGGGCCGGCCCGTCATGCGGTCGAGCACATAGATCTGGCCGGCCTTGGTCGCCACCGCGACGGCCGGCACCCTGGAGCCATCGGCCTTGGGAAAGTCGATCAGCGAAGGCGCCATCGGCACGTCGAAGTCCCACAGGTCGTTGTGCACGGTCTGGTAGACCCACTTCTCCTTGCCGGTCTCGGCGTCGAGCGCCAGCACCGAGGCGCCGTACTTGCGGTCCAGCGCGGTGCGCGTGCCGCCGTACAGGTCGACCGAGGCCGAGCCCACGGGCAGGAACACGGTGTTCATCGCCGGGTCATAGGAGATGCCGGCCCACACATTGGGCGTCGAACGCTTGAAGTTCTCGTTGCCCTGCAGCGGCGCATTGGGGTCGCTCATGCCCGGATCGAAGTGCCAGCGCATGCGGCCGGTGACCACGTCGAAGCCGCGCATCACGCCGCCGGGCATGTCCACCTGCACATTGTCCGCCACGCGCCCGCCAACGACGATCGTCGTGCCGGCCACCGTGGGCGCCGAGGTCATGGTGTAGTAGGCCGGGTTGGCCACCGCGCCCATGTGGGCCTTGAGATCCACCACGCCCTGGCTGCCGAACTCGGCGCACATCTCGCCGTTGTCGGCGTTGATGGCCACCAGGCGCGCATCGATGGTGTTCATGATCACGCGGCGCTCGCAGCCGCCCGAAGCCGGCAGCGACACCGGCGTGACCGGGGTCGAGCCTGGCACCGTCGGCGCGGCAATGGCGGCGTTCACGTCGAAATACGCCAGCCCGCGGCAGCGTTCCCAGACGCCGCCCACCGACGCGTTGAAGTCGCGGCGCCACAATGGCTTGCCGGTGTCCACATCGAGCGCGATCACGTTGTTGTGCGGCGTGCAAAGGAACAGCTTGTCGCCGATCTGCATCGGCGTGAGCTGGTCTTCGGCGCCGGCACCGGTGGATTGCGGCACGTCGCCATGCTGGAAGGTCCAGGCCACTTCCAGCTCCCTGACGTTCTCGGCATTGATCTGGTCCAGCGCGGCAAAGCGCTGCGTGCCGGCATCATTGCCGTAATGGGCCCAATCCTTCTGCTCCGCTCCGGGCGCGATCGGCACCTGCTGCGCCGCGGGCGCCTGGGCCGCCACTTCGGGGTGCTTCTGGAACATGCCTACGAAGCCCCACAGGCCCAGCACGGCCAGCACCGCGCCGATCACGATGCCGGGTCGGCGCGCCGCGGCGCGGCCCTCGGCACGGTTGAGCAGCGGCAACGTGAACGCGACGACGACGCCCAGGAACACCAGCGCCAGCAGGCGCGAGATCAGGCCCCAGAAGTCGAGGCCGACTTCGGCCAGCGCCCATACCGCGGTACCCGCCAGCGCCAGCAGATAGAGCCACGCGCCCGAAGCGCGCGCGCGGGCCATCTGCACGCCCGCCGCCACGAGAAACAAGCCGGCGATCGTGAAGTACCAGCTGCCGCCGCGCGCTATCAGCACGCCGCCGCCAATCACGAAATACAGGCCGGCCGCCAGCAGCACCAAGGCCAGCACATACAGCCATATGCGCCACTTGCCCAGGTTTGAAGTTGTGTTGTTTTCCATTTTCACTCCGCTTCCAAAGACGAGGCCGTCCGCGCCATGCGGAAGGCACGGCGACCATCTGAACACGGGCGATTGTGCTCGCGTGCTACCAGCCATGCACATGACGCGGTCTATAAGGGTAATCCCGAATTAATGCGGCACATGCATTTTCGAAGCGAAAATGAAAAAGCCCCGGCTGCTGAAAGCAACCGGGGCGAATAGGGTGGCAGGGGAAGAAGGATTCGAACCTTCGCATGCTGGAATCAAAATCCAGTGCCTTAACCAACTTGGCGACTCCCCTGCAATGAACGCAATCATAGCATCGCAAAAAAGCGCTTGAAACGAAATCGCGCAAAAATGCAAAAAAATCCTGTTTCGAGCCGCAGTGCCGCGCTGGCTGGGGTGCCGGACAAAGTCCGGATTACCGCCAGCGTGCCTGGAAACCGTCCGAGGCCATCCGGCGCTCCAGGTCAATCCCCACTGTAACCGGACTTCATCTCCACCCCCTAGCATGTAAGCTGCATTCATAGAGGTATGCCGGACTGGGAACACGCTGTGCCAGGCTATCCTGGCACAGCGTCGCAGGCAACCACACGGGCCAAGCCGGCATGGCGCCCGCTGGTTCAGGCATGGCGGCCGCCCCATTCAGCATGCGCCCTGCCCATCCCGCTTCACGCCTGGATCAATCCAGCGTCGCGCCCGAGCGGCGGATGACATCGGCCCAGACCGGGCGTTCTTTCTTTGCCAACTCGAACAGCGCCTGGCGCGGACCCACATGCACCTCGTAGGCCTGGGCATTGAGCTGCTGCTTGACGGCAGGCGAAGACAATGCCTTGTTGAATGCCGCGTTCAGGAAGTCCAGCACCTTCGCATCGACACCCGCCGGCGCAACGTAGCCGTTCCAGGCCACGGCCTGGTAGTTGGCCAGGCCGCTTTCGGCCAGCGTGGGCAGATGCGGCAGCCGGGGGTCGCGCATGGCGCCGGTGACGGCCAGCGCCACGGCTTTGTCGCCCTTGAGATGCGGCGCGATCGAAGTGATGTTCTCGAACACCACATCCACCTCCCCGCGCAGCAGCGCCAGGTCGGCCTCGAGGCCGCCCTTGTAGGGAATGTGCACGATGGACACCCCGGCCATGCTCTTGAACATCTCCGCGCTCAGATGGCCCGTCGTGCCGTTGCCGCCCGAGGCCACCGTCAGCTTGCCGGGCTGCTGCTTCGCCAGCGCCACCAGCCCCGCGACGTCTTTCACGCCCAGGCTGCTGCGCACGGCCAGCACGTTCTGCACCGAGCCGATCAGGGCCACCGGCGCCAGCTGCTTGTCGGCGTCATAGGGCAGCTTCTTGTACAGAGACTGGTTGATGGCCAGCGTCGCCACATTGGCGAAGCCGATGGTGTAGCCGTCGGCCGGCGCATTGGCCACGGCCTGGGTGCCGATGATGCCGGAGGCGCCCACGCGGTTCATCACCACCACCGGCTGGCCGATGTCGCGGCTCACCGCCTCGGCCAGCAGGCGCGAGACCATGTCGGGCGTCGTGCCAGCGTTGAAGGGCACGATCAGCGTGATCGGCTTGTCGGGAAACGCTGCCTGCGCATGGCCGCACAGTGCCAGCGCGGCCAGGGGTGCGGCCAGGCTCTTGAGCAGCAGGCGGCGCGAAGGCAGGGAGGAAAAGGAAAAACGCAACATGTTGGGGACTTTCTGGAACGCGGTGAACACAGGGTTTGCAGTCTCCTGGGCCGGGCTGCACCGCTGGGCGGTGGCGCCGGCCTCGTTGTTCTGGTCTTCAGGCATCGGTCTTGGCCATCACGGCCTGCAGCAGCGCCATGTCGACATTGCCGCCGGACAGCACGATCACGGCGCTGCGCCCTTCAAGCCGCAGCTTGCCAGCCAGCAAAGCCGCCAGCGCCACGCTGCCGCCGGGCTCGACCACCAGGTGCAGCTCCTCGAGCGCAAAGCGCATGGCGCGCGCCACTTCGTCATCGCTCACGGCCACGGCTGCGCTGAGCAGCGGCTGGTTGATGGCAAAGGGCAGCTCGGCCGGCGTGGCGGCCTGCAGCGCGTCGCACAGCGTGCGCGCGCCCGCGGCGTTGCTCTCGCGCCGGCCGCTCGCGAGCGAGCGCACGGTATCGTCGAAGGCCGCGGGCTCGACGGCCACGCGGCGTGCGCCCGGGCTGAGCGCATCGAGCGCCAGGCAGCAGCCGGCCATCAGGCCGCCGCCGCCGCAGGGGGCGGCAAACAGGCCCAGTGCGCCGCGCACCTCGGCCGGCAGGTCTTCCAGCGCCTCGAGTGCCACCGTGCCCTGGGCAGCAAGCACCTGCGGATGGTCGCCGGGCGGCACCAGCGTGCCGCCGGTCTCGGCCAGCAGGCGCATGCCGATGTCCTCGCGGCTTTGCTTTTCGCGGTCGTAATGCACGACCTGCGCGCCCTGGGCCAGCGCACGCGCAATCTTGTTCTTCGGCGCATCGACAGGCATGACGATGGTCGCCGGCACGCCCAGCTGGCGCGCGGCCCAGGCAATGGCCTGGCCATGGTTGCCCGTCGAATAGGCGACCACGCCGCGCGCGCGCTGCTCGGCGTTCAGCGCCAGCAGCGCATTGAAGGCGCCGCGCAGCTTGAACGAGCCCGTGGTCTGCAGGTTCTCGGCCTTGAGCCAGACCGGGCCGCCGGCAATGGCATCGAGCGCGGCCGAACGCAGCAGCGGCGTGCGCTGCACATGCGGCGCGATCGCCTGCGCCGCGGCCTGGACATCGGCAAAGCGCGGCACGGCCATCGCGCCGAGCATGGCGTGCTCTATGGAGGTGGGAAGCGAAGCGGCCATCATCACACCTCGCCCTGGCCCGGCTGCCATACGGCAGGTGCGCTGCTGCCGGTCTGCGATGCGAGACGCTGGTAGGCTTCGAGGCGGCGGTGCTGCGCGAAGTTGAAGATGGTGGTGCGGCCCAGCTCGCACATCGCCAGGTTGCAGTCGGCCACCACCAGTTCGTCATCCCAGCTGGTGGCCATGGCCATGATCTCGCCTTGCGGGTTGACGATGATCGAGTGGCCCATGAGCTCGAAACCGTCCTCGTTGCCGGCCTTGGCCACCCCCACGCCAAAGGTCGCGTTCTGGTAGCAGCCCGCCTGTATCGACAGCTGCGAATGGAAGTTGCGCAGATGGTGCGCCTCGAAGCCGCGGTTTTCCTGGTTCACGGCCGGCGTGTTGTAGCCCAGCATGGTCAGCTCGACCTGCTGCAGTCCCAGCTCGCGCCAGGCCTCGGGCCAGCGGCGGTCGTTGCAGATCAGCATGCCCAGGTTCACGCCATCGACCGGGCCCACGGGCGCCCGCACCACCGGGAAGCCCAGGTTGCCGACCTCGAAATAGCGCTTTTCCAGATGCTGCACCTTGCGCAGCGTGGAGAATTCCTTGTGGCCCGGCAGATGGATCTTGCGGTACTTCAGCACGATCTCGCCCGAGGGTGCGATCACCACCGAGGTATTGAAGCGGCGCTTGCGCAGCACGCCGTTCTCGTCGGGCTCATGGGCGATTTCCGCATACCCCAGATAGCAGGTCAGGCCGTAGCGGCGGATGGCATCGAACAGCGGCTGCGTTGCCGGCGAGGGCAGCGTCTGCTCGTACCAGCCATCGGCCTCGTCGAGGTCCTCCACATACCAGCGCGGAAAGAAGGTGGTGAAGGCGAGCTCCGGGAACACCACGACATGCGCGCCCTTGCGGTGCGCCTGTTCGAGCAGGCGCACCATGCGCGCCACGACCACATCGCGGCCTTCGGCTTTCTGGATCGGGCCAAGCTGGGCAGCGGCCACGGTGATGAGACGTTTCATAGCGGTCATTCAAGTGAATCTGGCGCCATCATCGGCAGCGCGGCGCGCACCGCCAAATACGCCAGAACCACCTTTGCAGCCCGCCGGAAAATGCCTCGACCGCGGCGCAAGTGTTTGTTGCGCAAGGGATTTGTCCAACCCCGGCACTGGCTTCAGCTGCCCTGCCCTTAACCTGTGGTTATGGGTTTGCGACAAAAGGTGATGTGCCCTGCCCGCGGCCGTGCAATGGCGGCAACGGCGCTTTCAGGCCCGGTGCACCAGAACGCGCGCGGTGTCGTGCACCCCGGGCGCGGGCACCGCATCCCGCCCCTCTTCCTTGAGCAACCGCTTGACGGTGGCCAGGAATTCCTTGGCCATTGCCGACAGCGGGCTGGTGTTGGCATGGATCTGGTAGATGCGATGCGAGAGCATGGGCCGCAGTGGCTTGAGCACCACGCCGTCCTGGCTCGGGCGGCGCGCGCCAAAGGCCTCGATCAGCGCCACGCCCACGCCGGCGCGCACCAGGCCCATGGCCTCGGGCGTGGAGCGGATCTCCACATCGGCGCGCAGCGCCAGCCCGGCAGCGGCGAAGAAGTCCGCGGCCAGGTTGCCGAAGGGGGTGTCGCCACCATAGCTGATGAAGGTCTGGCCCAGCAGATCGGCCGCGCCCACGGACTCGGCCTGCGCCAGCGGATGGCGCTCGGGCACCGCGCATTCGATGAAACCCTGGCCGATGGCGCGCGCCGCGACGTTCGCGCTCGGCGGCGCGGGCATCGAGGAGATCGCCAGATCGGCATGTCCCAGCAGCACATGCGGCAGCAGCGCATCGAAGGGCAGCGGCCGGTACTTGATGCGCACCTCGGGGTAGCGCGCGCGAAAGCGCCGGATGGCGACGGGCATCAGCCATTCGGCATAGCTCGGGCTGGAGACCAGCGACAGCTCGCCATGCGTGCCCACCGCCATGTCGGCGGCCAGCGTGTTGAAGCGGCGCACGCCATCGATGATGCCCTGCACCTCGCAAAACAGCCGCTGCGCCTCGGGCGTGGGTTGCAGCCGTCCGCGCACGCGCTCGAACATCAGCATGCGCAGCCGGCTCTCGGCCGTCGCCAGCATGCGGCTCACGGCGGGCTGCGACACGCACAGCATGCGCGCGGCGCCGCTGAGCGTGCCGGCCAGCATGATGGCGTGGAAGACTTCGATCTGCCGCAGGTTCAGCGGCACGGGTGGGGATAAAGGGGTGGCGGACATGGGACAGGCCTGGGGCGGGAACACCTGGAATCGCAAGCAAGGAGCACGCCAAAGGTGCAGCACAGGGCCTTTCCACTGCGCGCCCCAGCGACGTAACGCAACGAAACAAGACACCGAATGGCATTTTTCTTGCTTGTCGAACACCCATGACTCAATCCCTGCGCATCGTGGTCATCGTCCCGGACCCGCTTCTCGCCGACGAGCAGGAGCATGCCGAGCAGCAGCTCGAAAGATCACGCTCGCTGCGCATGGGCCTGCTCGAGGCCCAATACGATGTGGTGGCCACGCTGCCTGCCGATGTCTTCCTGCACGAGCGCATCGCGCAGCTGCACCCCGACCTGATCATCGTCGACGCCGAAAGCGAGGCGCGCGATGCGCTGGAGCATGTGGTCATGGCCACGCGTGGCGAGCGCCGCCCGATCGTGCTGTTCACCAACGACCCCGACACCACCCATGTACCCGATGCGGTGGCCGCGGGCGTATGCGCCTATATCGTCGAGGGGCTGTCGCCGCAGCGCATCCGCCCGATCCTGCAGGTGGCGATGGCGCGCTTCCAGCACGAGCAGTCGCTGCGCGCCGAGCTGCAGAACGCGCGCGACGAGCTCAAGGACCGCAAGACCATCGACCGCGCCAAGGGCATCCTGATGCAGCGCCAGGCGCTGAGCGAAAAGGAGGCCTACGACCGCCTGCGCAAGCTTGCAATGGACAAGGGCGTCAAGATGGTGCAGATCGCGCAGAGGATGATTGACGCGGCGGAGTTGCTGGGTTGAAGCTGCATCGACATCCTTCGGCAGGCTCAGGACGAACGGGTCATTTCCGTTCGTGCTGAGCTTGTCGAAGCATGAGCGGCCACGCCACGAATAGAGCGCGCTTTTCACGCCCCAACTCAGCACACACGCACGGTAATGGCGCATCGTCCAATCCATCGTGGGGCCGACACTGGATGGCACTCCGCCCCGCTCGCTCCTTGCTTCGCCTGCTATCGTTTTAATAGACCCCAAGACACTCCACTGCCTGGCACCGAACTTGCTTGAAGCTATCCAGGGTCAATGAAGACCCACCGACCGGCATTCAACGATCGATTGCCGCTCACCGGACAAAGGCGTCCCCATCCCAGTGCCCAGGCCCCGCCTGGACGCGTGATGTGGACGCCTTTTTTTTGCCACTTTTTTTGCCGAGACTGCATATGCCCGACCTGATGAAAGCCGGACTCCAGCGCCGCACCGTATTGCAAGCCGCGACCGTGGGCGCCGCGGGGATCTCCCCCGCGCTGCGCGCGCTGGTGCATGCCCAGGGCTCGGACGCACCCGAGAAGAAGGAAGTGAAGATCGGCTTCATTCCGCTCACCGACTGCGCCAGCGTGGTGATGGCCTCGGTGCTGGGCATCGACCAGAAATACGGCGTCAAGATCATTCCCACCAAGGAAGCGAGCTGGGCCGGCGTGCGCGACAAGCTGGTCAATGGCGAGCTCGACTGCGCGCATGTGCTCTATGGCCTGGTCTACGGCGTGCATCTGGGCATTGGCGGGCCGAAGAAGGACATGGCCGTGCTGATGAACCTGAACAACAACGGCCAGGCCATCACGCTGGCCAAGAAGCTCGCCGACAAGGGCGCCGTCAACGGCGCGGGCCTGGCCAGGCTGATGGCCAGCGAGAAGCGCGAATACACCTTCGCGCAGACCTTCCCCACCGGCACGCATGCAATGTGGCTGTACTACTGGCTCGCAGCCAACGGCATCAATCCGATGAAGGAGGCCAAGGTCATCACCGTGCCGCCGCCGCAGATGGTGGCCAACATGCGCGTCGGCAACATGGACGGCTTCTGCGTCGGCGAGCCATGGAACCACCGCGCGATCATGGACGGCATCGGCGTCACGGCCGCCACCACCCAGGAAATCTGGAAGGACCATCCCGAGAAGGTGCTGGGCTGCACGGCCGAATTCGCCGACAAGTACCCGAACACCGCGCGCGCCGTCACCGCCGCCATTCTCGAGGCCGGACGCTGGATCGATGCCAGCATGGCCAACAAGAGCCGGATGGCCGAAACCATTGCCGCCAAGTCCTATGTGAACACCAGCGTCGATGCGATCAACCAGCGCATCCTGGGCCGCTACCAGAACGGCATGGGCAAGACCTGGGACGACCCCGACCACATGAAGTTCTACAACGAGGGCGCGGTGAACTTCCCCTACCTCTCGGACGGCATGTGGTTCCTCACGCAGCACAAGCGCTGGGGCCTGCTCAAGGACCATCCGGACTATCTCGCGGTGGCGAAGTCCATCAACCGCATCGAGCTCTACAAGCAGGCGGCCACGGCCTCGAAGACGCCGCTGCCCAAGGGCGACCTGCGCAGCAGCAAGCTCATCGACGGCGTGGTGTGGGACGGCACGCAGCCACAACGGTACGCCGACGGTTTCAAGATCAAGGCCTGAGCCCGGCGCCGGCCCCTGCCTCCCATCCAAGGAAAGCACGATGAACACACAGATCCTGTCGCCCGCGGCCGCGCCGCTGCGCCCTGCCCGCCCGGCCGAGCCCGTGGAATCCGCTGCCACCGAGCCCACGCTGCTGGCCAAGGCGCCTGTGCAAGCCGGCGCCCGGCCGCCCAGCCGGCTGGCGCCCCATGTCCAGCAAGCGGTGCGCGCCACCGTGCCGCCGCTGCTGGGCCTGGCGCTGCTGGTGCTGGCCTGGGCCGGCATCTCGATAGCCACGAGCCAGAGCATTCCCGGCCCGGCCGCCACCTTCGACCAGGCCGTCGAGCTGTTTAGCGATCCGTTCTACAGCAACGGCCCGAACGACCAGGGCGTGGGCTGGAACGTGCTGGCCTCGCTCGAGCGCGTGGCCATCGGCTTCGGCCTGGCGGCCCTGGTCGGCATTCCCGCGGGCTTCGTGATCGGGCGCTTTCGCTTCCTGTCGAAGATGTTCAATCCGATCATCAGCCTGCTCAAGCCGGTCTCGCCGCTGGCCTGGCTGCCCATCGGCCTGCTGGTCTTCAAGGGTGCCAATCCCGCCGCCATCTGGACCATCTTCATCTGCTCGATCTGGCCGATGGTGATCAACACCGCGATCGGCGTGCAGCGCGTGCCGCAGGACTACATGAACGTGGCGCGCGTGCTCAATCTCTCCGAATGGAAGATCGCCACGAAGATCCTGCTGCCCTCGGTGCTGCCCTACATGCTGACCGGCGTGCGCCTGGCCGTGGGCACGGCCTGGCTGGTGATCGTCGCGGCCGAGATGCTCACGGGGGGCGTGGGCATCGGCTTCTGGGTCTGGGACGAATGGAACAACCTCAACGTCACGAACATCCTGATCGCCATTGGCGTGATCGGCCTGGTGGGCCTGGGACTGGAGCTGCTTCTGGTACAGATCGCCAAGGCCTTTACTTATGAAGAGGTGAAATCATGAGCGACCGATTCATCGAGCTGCAAGGCATCTCGCAAAGCTTCAAGACGGCCAAGGGCCCGTTCCTGGCGCTGGAGAACATCGATCTGCGCATTTCCAAGGGCGACTTCGTCGCGCTGATCGGGCATTCCGGCTGCGGCAAATCGACGCTGCTGAACCTGATTGCCGGGCTCACCACGCCCACCCGCGGCGTGCTGCTGTGCGCCAACCGCGAGATCCAGGGCCCGGCGCCCGAGCGCGCGGTGGTCTTCCAGAACCACTCCCTGCTGCCCTGGCTCACCTGCTACGAGAACGTGCATCTCGCCGTGGAGCGCGTGTTCGGCCAGGCCGAGAGCCGCGCCCAGCTGAAGGAGCGCAGCGAGGCGGCGCTGGCACTGGTGGGCCTCGCCCATGCGCGCGACAAGCGCCCCGGCGAGATCTCCGGCGGCATGAAGCAGCGCGTGGGCATCGCGCGCGCGCTGTCGATGGAGCCGCAGGTGCTGCTGATGGACGAGCCCTTCGGCGCGCTCGATGCGCTCACGCGCGCCAAGCTGCAGGACGAACTGCTGGAGATCGTCGCGCGCACGCGCAGCACCGTGGTCATGGTCACGCACGATGTCGATGAAGCCGTGCTGCTGTCAGACAAGATCGTGATGATGACCAATGGTCCGGCGGCGCACATCGGCGAGATCCTGCAGGTCGACATCCCGCGCCCGCGCCGGCGCGTGGCGCTGGCCACCGACCCCGAATACCTGCGCTGCCGCCAGGCGGTGATGGACTTCCTCTACACGCGCCAGGCGCATGTGGAAAAAGCCGCCTGAAGCGCGGCGACCACCCTGGGACGGCGGTATATTGGAGCTCAGGATGCTGACCGGGCATCCTGGCCCTACGAAAGCCGCTGATTCATGAAAACCATCGACGAAATGCTGCACCTGGACCTGCTGACGCGCGAGCAGCACAACGAGATCGCGGCCTGGATCGCGCGCGCCGAGACGCCTGAGGAAATCCTGAAGATGCCGGCACAGCTGTGGACCGCCATGGAACGCGCCAGCGAAGTCATGGGCATCGACAAGGACTTGCTGCGCCCGCCGGCACTGGACGCCACGGGCCTGTGATCCGGCTCAGGCCATGCGCCCCAGAACGGCCTGCTTGAGGCCGTCGATCAGCTCGATCTTCGGCGAGTTGCGCAGCCAGGCCAGCCCCACGGGCGGCAGGCTCCAGGGCAGCACCTGCTCCAGCACTTCGGCCGCCCCGCCCGCGCAGACCGCCTGGGCGATGTCGTCGGGCAGCACGGTGATGCCGCGCGGCAGGTTGCGCAGCGCCGAGGTGATGGTGCGCACGGCGTAGGCCTCGAGCGCCGGGGTGGGCACGCGGCGCCCCGCGGCCGAGAAGATCGCGTCGATCACGCCGCGGATCGGCGTGTCGGGCGGCGGCAGGATCCAGTCCATCTCAGACAGGCGCGCGATGTCCACCTCCGGATAGCGCGTCAGCAGCGCGGCGCTGGGCTTGGCCACCACCAGCCGCGGCTGCTGGTGGTAGAGCAGCACCTGCTCGATGGAATCGCCCGGATCGCCTTGCGAGAAGCGGCAGATCGCGCAGTCCAGCGTGCGCGCGCGCAGCGCCGCAAACAGGTTTCCCGTCACATCCTCGGTCGACACCGTGGCGATCTTCGGCCGCAGCGAGAACAGGTAGGACCAGGTGCTGTCGAGCACCCGCGTCGAGGCATAGGGCAGCACGCCCACGCGCAGCCGGCCCTGGCGCCCGGCGCGCACGCCGTCGAGCTCGACCAGCAGTTCGTCGTTCTCGGCGATCGCATGCGCCGCGTGCGCAATCACCACCCTGCCCGCCGCCGTCGGCTCCAGCCCGCGCCCGGTGCGCTCGAACAGCACGGCATGGAAGATGTCCTCGATATCGGCCAGCGCGCGCGTCACGGTGGGCTGGCTGCTGCCCAGGATCTCGGCCACGCGCGTGATCGAGCGGTGGCGCTCGAGCGCCACGATCAGGCGGTAGTGGCGCAGCTTCAGGCGGGCATTGATGGCGCGTTCAATGGTTTGCAGGCTCATGCCAGAACTATAGCCTGCGATGCATGACTCGATACGAATTCATTCACCCTGGCCTATTCCATGCTTCTATAGTTCGAGCCTTCTTTCATTGCATCCAGACGCACCAGATGAGCGCATTCACCACCCGTCCAGAAATCACCGGCACCTTTGGCGTGGTCTCGTCCACCCATTGGCTGGTCTCGCAAACCGCCATGGGCGTGCTCGAGCGCGGCGGCAACGCATTCGACGCGGCGGTTGCCGGCGGCTTCGTGCTGCAGGTGGTCGAGCCGCACCTCAACGGCCCGGGCGGCGAGGTACCGATCCTGCTGTGGAGCGAGCGCCTGCAGCAGTCCCAGTCCATCAAGGGCCAGGGCGTCGCGCCGGCCGAAGCCGACGCCCAAGCCTTCCGCCGCCTGGGCTTCGAGCAGGTGCCGGGCATCGGCATGCTGCCCGCCACCGTGCCGGGCGCCTTCGGCGCCTGGATGACGATGCTGCGCGAGCACGGCACCTGGTCTCTGGCCGATGTGCTGGCCCCCGCCATCGGCTATGCGCGCGACGGCTTCCCGCTGATCCCGCGCGCGGTGCAGGCGATCTACGCGGTGCAGGACCTGTTCCGCGAACAGTGGACCAGCTCCGCCGAGGTCTGGCTGCCGGGCGGGCGCGTGCCCCAACCCGGTGCACTGTTTCGCCTGCCGAAGCTGGCCGGCACCTTCGAGCGGCTGCTGCACGAGGCGCAGGCACGCTCCACCAGCCGCACCGAACAGATCGACGCGGCCATCAACATCTGGTATCGCGGCTTCGTCGCCAACGAGATCGACCGCTACTACCGCACAGAAAAGGTGCAGGACACCAGCGGCGAGCGCCATGGCGGCCTGCTGCGCTACGACGACATGGCGAACTGGGAAGCCACTATCGAGCAACCGCTGACGCTGGACTTCGGCCGCTACACGCTGGCCAAGTGCGGCTTCTGGAGCCAGGGCCCGGCCTTCCTGCAGCAGATCGGCATGCTGCGCCACGCCGACCTTGGCAGCCACCTGCCCCACACCGCGGGCTTCGTGCACCGCATTGCCGAGGCCGCCAAGCTGGCGATGGCTGACCGCCTCGCCTGGTATGGCGACGCGCCTGGCGCGCAGCGCGCCGCGCAAATGGCGCTGCTGTCCGACGACTACCTGCGCGCGCGCTGGCAGGAGACCGGCGAACGCGCCTCGGCCGAGCTGCGCCCCGGCGCCCCGCAGGGCTTCGCGCCGCGCCTGCCCGACCTGCAGGTGGCCGAGCGCACGCTGCGCACCGCCGACATGCGCTTCGGCATCGGCGAGCCCACCTTCGCCGCGCTGCCCCCGGTCAGCGAATGGGCCGAGCGCGAAGTGTTCGTCGGCGACACCTGCCATATCGACGTGATCGACAGGGACGGCAACATGGTCGCGGCCACGCCCTCGGGCGGCTGGCTGTCGTCGAGCCCGGTCGTGCCGGCGCTGGGCTTCGCCATCAACACCCGCCTGCAGATGACCTGGATGGACGAGGGCCTGCCCAACACCGTGACGCCGCGCGTCATGCCCTGCACCACCCTGTCGCCCTCGCTGGCATTGCGCGATGGCGAGCCCTACATGGTGTTCGGCACCCCTGGCGGCGACCAGCAGGACCAATGGTCTCCGGCCTTTTTCCTGCGCCATGCGGTGCACGGCATGAACCTGCAGGAAGCCATCGACGCGCCCGCCTGGCATATCGACCATTTCCCCGCGTCCTTCTGGCCGCGCCAGACCAAACTCAACCAGCTGACCCTCGAATCGCGTTTCGCGCCCGAGGAGATCGCCGCGCTGCGCGCCGCGGGCCATGAGGTCAAGATCGGCGACGCCTGGTCCGAAAGCCGCATGTCCGCCTGCTCGCGCGAGCGCGACGCCCAGGGCCGGCTGCTGCTGCGCGCCGCCGCCAATCCGCGCGGCATGCAGGGCTACGCCGTCGGCCGCTGATTCCCTTTCCTTTCCTTTCATCCACTGGAGCCACCATGATCTCTTCACGCATCCGCGCCCTGTGCGCCACCGCCCTGCTGGCCGTTGCCGGCGCCGCCTCCGCCGCCTACCCCGACAAGCCGATCACGCTGATCGTGCCCTGGGCGCCGGGCGGCTCGACCGACATCCTGGCGCGCGCGCTGGGCGAGCGCATGACGAAGGCGCTGGGCCAGCCGGTCATCGTCGACAACCGCGCCGGCGCCTCGGGCAACATCGGCTCGAACATCGTCGCCAAGGCGCGCCCCGACGGCTACACGCTGCTCGTGGGCTCGATGAGCACGCACGCCATGAACCCGGCGCTGATGGCCAGCATGCCCTTCAAGGGCGTGGAGGACTTCACGCCGATCGCGCAGCTGGCCAACGTGATCAACACCATGGTCGTGAGCACCTCGGTG
The DNA here is from genome assembly GCF_023634805.2 of Comamonas endophytica. NCBI lineage: Bacteria > Pseudomonadati > Pseudomonadota > Betaproteobacteria > Burkholderiales > Comamonadaceae > Comamonas > Comamonas endophytica. The sequence goes on along the minus strand of NZ_CP106881.1, from coordinate 3,317,139 downwards.
CCGGCCAACAACCTCAAGGACTTCATTGCCTACGCCAAGGCCAACCCGGGCAAGCTGAACTACGCCAGCGCCGGCCAAGGCTCGACCAACCACCTGAGCGCGGTGCTGTTCGAGAAGGCCGCGGGCGTCACCATGGTGCACGTGCCCTACAAGGGCGGCGCGCCGGCGGTGGTCGATACCGTGGCGGACCAGACCCAGGTGCTGTTCTCGGCCGGCACGCAGACCCTGCCGCACGTGAAGTCGGGCAAGCTCAAGCTGCTGGCCGTGACCGAAGCCAAGCGCTCGGCGCTGATGCCCGAGGGCGTGCCCACCGTGGGCGAGACGCTGCCCGGCTACGAGCTCGGCGTCTGGTACGGCCTGTTCGGCCCCGCCAACATGCCCAAGGACCTGGTGGACCGCCTGAACGCGGTGGCCAACGCCGCCATGGCCGACCCCGCCGTCAAGGCGCGCATGGACAGCCTCGGCGTGGAAGTCGTCAAGACCACGCCGGCGCAGTTCGCCGCGGTGCTCAAGTCCGATGCGGACCGCTACGGCAAGATCATCCGCGAACTGGGAATCAAGGGTGAGTGACGCCCTGTTGACGTTGCCGGCCTCGGCCGTCCAGGCGCTGTGCCGCGAACTGCCGCGCGCGCCGGGACTCGACGCCGCGATGCAGGTGATCGAGCGCGTGCGCCAGGAGCTGCTGGGCGATGGTCTGCTCACGGTGAACCACGTCGAGTGGCCCGCGGCCGGGAAGCAGGCGGAGATCATCGACCTGCAGCGCATCTGGTCCTCGCGCCCGGCCGAATACCCGGTCGCCGGCCGCAAGCGCAAGCAGCTCACGCCCTGGACGCGCCAGCTGCTGCTGTCCAGCGAGATCTTCATTGGCGAGGGCCCCGAGGCGCTGGCGCAGGTGTTCGACGACAACCGGCTGATCCTGTCGATGGGGTTGCGGTCGGTGATGAATGTGCCGCTGGTGGGCGCCGACGGCCGGTGCTTCGCGACTTTCAATGTGCTGGGGCCGCAGGACCCCTGGACAGAAGTCGAGAAGATGCAGATCGAGGTGCTGGCGGCGTTTGCGCGCGTAGTTGTGGCGGATTGCGTTCGCAAGCTATAGGACAGGACGTCCATCCTTCGATCCTTCGACAGGCTCAGGATCAGGACGAACGGTTAACATCCACCGAGCGCCCTCAGCTTGCTAACGGGAGACGGATTTGACCGTTCGCCCTCAGCTTGCCAACGGGAGACGGATTTGACCGTTCGCCCTGAGCTTGTCGAAGGGTGAAGGGCCAGCTCACAAGCTCTACCCCGGCCTCATCCAGGGCACCGCCCCCTAAACCCCCCGCAAATGCAGATGCGAGGAGTTCTTCACCTCCTCCATCACCGCATAGGTGCGCGTCTCCCGCACCCCCGGCAGCTGCCAAAGCACATTGCCGGCAAACACCCGGTAGGCGTTCATGTCGGCGCTGCGCGTCTTCAGCAGGTAGTCGAAGCCCCCGGCGACCATGTGGCACTCCATGATTTCCGGCTGCAGCTGCACCGCCACCTTGAACTCCTCGAACACATTGGGCGTGGTGCGGTCCAGCAGCACCTCGACGAACACCAGCATCCCCGCATCCAGTTTGATGGGGTTGAGCCGCGCCTCGTAGCCCAGGATGAAGCCCTCGCGCGTGAGGCGCTGCACGCGCGCCAGCGTGGCGGTGGGCGACAGGCTGATGGCCTCGGCCAGCTTGAGGTTGGACAGGCGGCCATCGCTTTGCAGCAGCGAAAGGATGCGCAGGTCCATGCGGTCGAGCTGCTGCGGTGTCGGGTCGGTATCCATCGGTAGTTATTTATGCGGCGCAGTGAGGAAATTTCGAACGAATATTCTAGTCAGCTCGATGCAACATTGCCGCATCCACTAATTTGTCGACATCATGTCTCTCAACTCCGCCCCGGTCCCCCGTCCCGCCTTCGTCGAACAGCTGCCTGCAGCGAGCGAAGCGCTGCGCCAGGCCATCACCGACACGACGCGCCTGCCGGAATCCGAAGCCGTCACCCGCCTGTTGCCGCTGGCCCGCGCCAGTGCCGCCGATGCCCAGGCCACCGATGCCCTGGCGCTGCAGCTGGCGCGCGGGCTGCGCGAGCGCAAGACCGCCAGCGGCCGTGCGGGCCTGGTGCAGGGCCTGCTGCAGGAATATTCGCTGTCTTCGAGCGAGGGCGTGGCGCTGATGTGCCTGGCCGAGGCGCTGCTGCGCATTCCCGATACCGCCACGCGCGATGCGCTGATCCGCGACAAGATCGCCGAGGGCGACTGGCGCCAGCATCTGGGCCGCAGCCCCTCGCTGTTCGTCAACGCCGCGACCTGGGGCCTGCTGCTGACGGGCCGGCTGGTCGCGACGCACAGCGAGACCGGCCTATCGAATACGCTGGCGCGCCTGATCGGCAAGGGCGGCGAGCCGCTGATCCGCAAGGGCGTGGACATGGCCATGCGCGTGATGGGCGAGCAGTTCGTTGCCGGCGAGACCATCGACAGCGCACTGCAGCATGCGCGCGGCCTGGAGGAAAAAGGCTTTCGCTACTCCTATGACATGCTCGGCGAAGCCGCGCTGACCGAGCACGATGCGCAGCGCTACCTGGCCGACTACCGCCAGGCCATCGATGCGATCGGCCAGGCCGCCGGCGGCGCGGGCATCCAGGCCGGCCCGGGCATCTCGATCAAGCTGTCGGCGCTGCACCCGCGCTACAGCCGGGCGCAGTATGCGCGCGTCATGGACGAGCTCTATCCGCGCGTGCTGCAGCTGGCCGTGCAGGCCAAGGGCTACGACATCGGCCTGAACATCGACGCCGAGGAAGCCGACCGCCTGGAGCTGTCGCTGGACCTGCTCGAGCGCCTGTGCTTCGAGCCCCAGCTGGCCGGCTGGCAGGGCATCGGCTTTGTCGTGCAGGCCTACCAGAAGCGCTGCCCGCAGGTCATCGATTTCATGATCGACCTGGCACGCCGCAGCGGCCACCGGCTGATGGTCCGCCTGGTCAAGGGCGCCTACTGGGACAGCGAGATCAAGCGCGCCCAGGTCGACGGCCAGGACGGCTATCCGGTCTACACGCGCAAGCCCCATACCGACCTCGCCTACCTGGCCTGCGCGCGCAAGCTGCTGGCGGCGCCCGACGCCGTGTTCCCGCAGTTCGCCACGCACAACGCACACACCGTCGCCGCCATCCACCAGATGGCCGATCCGGCGCGCTATACCGCCGGGCAGTATGAATTCCAGTGCCTGCACGGCATGGGCGAGCCGCTGTACGAACAGGTCGTCGCGCAGCTGGGCCGCCCCTGCCGCATCTATGCGCCCGTGGGCACGCATGAAACGCTGCTGGCCTACCTGGTGCGCCGGCTGCTGGAAAACGGCGCCAACACCTCCTTCGTGAACCGCATTGCCGACCCCGCGCTGCCGCTGGAGTCGCTGGTCGAAGACCCGGTGCGCACGGTGGAGCGCATGGCCGACGCGGACGGCCAGCTCGGCGCGCCGCACCCCGCCATTCCCCTGCCCGTGGCGCTCTATGGCACGGCGCGCGCCAACTCGCGCGGCCTGGATCTGTCCAATGAAAACACGCTGCAGGTCTTGGCCCATGCCCTGCAGGCACCTACCGACTGGTCCGCAGTCCCGATGCTGGCGCCCGGCATTGCCGTGACGGCGGCACCCGCTGCATTCGAGGGCGCCAGCGTGGAGATACGCAACCCCGCGGATCTGCGCGATCTGGTGGGTCGGGTGCGGGAAGCGTCTTCGCATGAAGTCGAGCATGCGCTTGCCGCCGCCGAGCAGGCCGCCGGTGCCTGGGCTGCCACAGCCCCTGCCGAGCGCGCAGCCATGCTCGAGCGTGCCGCCGATCTGCTGGAAGCCGACATGGCGCAGCTGATTGCCCTGCTGGCGCGCGAAGCCGGCAAGACCGCCGCCAACGCCATTGCCGAAGTGCGCGAAGCCGTGGACTTCCTGCGCTTCTATGCGGGCCAGGCACGCGCCGACCTGGTGGCCGGCAGCCATCTGCCGCTGGGCCCGGTGGTCTGCATCAGCCCCTGGAATTTCCCGCTGGCCATTTTCCTGGGCCAGATCAGCGCTGCCGTGGCCGCCGGCAATCCGGTGCTGGCCAAGCCCGCAGAACAGACCCCGCTGGTGGCCGCGCATGCAGTGCGGCGGCTGTGGGACGCAGGCATTCCGCAGGCCGTGGTGCAGCTCCTGCCCGGCCAGGGCGAAACCGTGGGCGCGACGCTGGTCGGCGACGCGCGCGTGCAGGGCGTGCTGTTCACGGGTTCCACCGATGTGGCGCGCATCCTGCAGAAGTCGCTGGCAACGCGCCTGGGCCGCAACGGCCAGCCGATCCCGCTGGTTGCCGAGACCGGCGGCCAGAACGCGATGATCGTGGATTCGTCGGCATTGGCCGAGCAGGTGGTGGCCGATGTCGTGGCCTCGGCCTTCGACAGCGCGGGCCAGCGCTGCTCGGCGCTGCGCGTGCTGTGCCTGCAGGAGGACTGCGCCGAGCGCACCATCGAGATGCTGCAGGGCGCCATGGCGCAAAGCCGCATCGGCAACCCCGGCCAGCTGGCCGTGGACGTAGGCCCGGTGATCGACGCCCAGGCGCGCGACGGCATCGAGGACCACATTGCCGCCATGCAGGCCAAGGGCCGCAAGGTGCTGCGCACCGGCTGGCAGATCGACGCCGAGGCGCTGGCGCGAGGCACCTTCGTGCTGCCGACGCTGATCGAGCTCGACTCCATTGCCGAGCTCCAGCGCGAGATCTTCGGCCCGGTGCTGCACGTGGTGCGCTATCGCCGCAGCAACCTGCCGCAGCTGCTCGAGCAGATCAACGCCACGGGCTACGGCCTCACGCTGGGCCTGCACACGCGCATCGACGAAACCATCGCCCAGGTGGTGGGCGCCGCACACGCGGGCAATGTCTATGTGAACCGCAACATGGTGGGCGCCGTGGTCGGCGTGCAGCCCTTTGGCGGCGAAGGCCTGTCGGGCACCGGCCCGAAGGCCGGCGGCCCGCTGTATCTCTACCGCCTGCTGTCGCAGCGTCCGGGCGATGTGCTGCAGCAAGCCATGCCGCAGGGCGCGCAGGAGATCGATACCTCGGCGCACTGGCGCGCGGGCGCGGCATTGGGCGAACTGCAGCGCTGGGCCGAAGGCTCGGGCCTGAACGAGCTGGCCTCGGCCTGCGCGCGCTTCCAGTCGCTGGTGCCGCGCCAGGCCGCGCAGACGCTGCCGGGCCCGACGGGCGAGCGCAATGTCTACACGCTGGTCCCGCGCGAAGCCGTGCTGTGCCTGGCCGAAGGCGACCAGGCCCGGCTGGTCCAGCTGGCGGCGGTGCTGGCGGTGGGCAGCCGCGCCATCTGGCCCGCCGATACCCAGCCCCTGTTCGCGCGCCTGCCCCAGGCCGTGCGCCAGTCCATTGCGCTGGTGCCCGACTGGACGGCCTCCGAAGTGGCTTTCGACGCCGTGCTGCACCATGGCTCGGCGATCGGCCTGCAGCAGATCCAGCAGGCGGTTGCCGCCCGCAAGGGGCCGATTGCCGGCATCACCTCCACGCTGCACGACGTGCCGCTGGAGCGGCTGGTGATGGAACGCGCGCTGAGCGTGAACACGGCGGCGGCGGGGGGGAACGCGAGTCTGATGACGATTGCTTGAGGGGACTTCCTCGGGGTCGAGTCGCGTCGCATCACGACGGCTTGGGGCGAGCGGTAGGTCAGGCCGCCCACCCTTCGACAGGCTCAGGGCGAGCGGGGGCCCAGGGGCCCAGGGGCCAAGGGGACCGGGGGCCGGGGGACCGGGGGCCCAGGGGCCGGGGGCCAGGGGCACCGAGGCGGGCAGGTTTTAGTCCGTTCGTCCTGATCCTGAGCCTGTCGAAGGATCGAAGGATGACGGGCCTGTCCTCAAGAAATAGCATGGATTTTCCACGTCCACAAATGCATTTTCCTCACCGCGCACCCAAAAGCAGCATCCACCTCCCCATAGCGGTGCATAACCAACGCACCCCAAACCACCTCTGCGCGTAACCGCCCTGGCCCGCAACTTGCTTAACCCATCCCGTGGCCACCGAAGGCCACAAAGGGTTTCGGTGCAACGGTGGACCTGAACCCATGACGAAGGCGTCTTTCCCCACAGCCAGGCTGTGCAGGGACAGGCGCCTTTTTTGTTTTCAGCACTGCCCACGAAAGACAAGCAATGAAGAAATCCAGACTGGTCATGGTCGGCAATGGAATGGCGGGCGTGCGCGCGCTCGAGGAGCTGCTCAAGCTCGCGCCCGACATGTACGACATCACCGTGTTCGGAGCTGAGCCGCACCCGAACTACAACCGCATCATGCTGTCGCCGCTGCTCGCCGGCGAGCAGACGCTCGAGCAGATCGTGCTCAACGACTGGAACTGGTACACCGACAACGCGATCACGCTGCATGCGGGCTTCACCGTCACGAGGATCGACCGCCAGACGCGCACCGTGCACGCCGTCAACGCTGCGGGCGAGGAACTCAGTGCCCCCTACGACCGGCTGATCATGGCCACCGGCTCGAATGCCTTCATCCTGCCGATTCCCGGCAGCCGGCTGCAGGGGGTGCTGGGCTACCGCGACATTGCCGATACCCAGGCCATGATCGATGCCTCCACGCAATACCGCCACGCGGTGGTCATCGGCGGCGGCCTGCTGGGGCTCGAAGCCGCCAACGGGCTGGTGAAGCGCGGCATGCAGGTCACGGTGGTGCATGTGAACGAATGGCTGATGGAGCGCCAGCTCGACGAGGCGGCCGCCAGGCTGCTGCGCAAGTCGCTGCAGGAGCGCGGCATGCAGTTCCTCATGGGCGCGCAGACGCAGGAACTGCTGGGCAACGATGCGGGCCGCGTGCGCGCCGTGCGCTTCAAAGACGGCAGCGAGGTGCCGGCGGATCTGGTGGTCATGGCCGTGGGCATCCGCCCCAATACCGCACTGGCCGAATCGGCGCGGCTGCATGTCGACCGCGGCATCGTCGTGCACGACACGCTGCAGACCACGACCGACCCGCGCATCTACGCGGTGGGCGAATGCGCGGCGCACCGCGGCGTGGCCTACGGGCTGGTGGCGCCGCTGTTCGAGCAGGGCAAGGTGCTGGCGAACCATCTGGCGGAACTGGGCATCAGCCGCTATGAAGGCTCCGTCACCTCGACCAAGCTCAAGGTCACGGGCATCGACCTGTTCTCCGCCGGCAACTTCCAGGGCTCGGCGGAGACCGAGGAAATCGTGCTCAGCGACCCGATCGGCGGCGTGTACAAGAAGCTGGTGATCGCCGACGACAAGCTGGTCGGCGCCTGCCTCTATGGCGACACGGTGGACGGAAGCTGGTACTTCAAGCTGCTGCGCGAGGGCAAGAGCATCGCCGGCATCCGCGACCGGCTGATGTTCGGCGAATCCAACCTGGGCGACAGCGGCCACGAGGGCCACAGCAAGGCCGCCGCCATGGCCGACGGCGACGAGGTCTGCGGCTGCAACGGCATCACCAAGGGCAGCATCTGCAAGGCCATCAAGGACAAGGGCCTGTTCACGCTGGAAGAGGTGCGCAAGCACACCAAGGCCAGCGCCAGCTGCGGCTCGTGCACCGGGCTGGTCGAGCAGATCATCATGTTCACCGCCGGCGGCGACTATTCCGCCAAGCCCAGGCTCAAGGCGATGTGCGGCTGCACGGAGCACGGCCACCAGGTGGTGCGCGACGCCATCCGCGCCAACAAGCTGCTGAGCATCCCCGAAGTCTACCGCTTCATGGACTGGAGCACGCCCAACGGCTGCGCCAGCTGCCGCCCGGCGATCAACTACTACCTGCTGAGCACCTGGCCCAAGGAGGCCAAGGACGACCCGCAAAGCCGTTTCATCAACGAGCGCAGCCACGCGAACATCCAGAAAGACGGTACCTACAGCGTGATTCCGCGCATGTGGGGCGGAGAGACCACGGCCGACGAGCTGCGCCGCATCGCGGACGCCGTGGACAAATACCAGATCCCCACCGTGAAGGTCACAGGCGGCCAGCGCATCGACCTGCTGGGCGTGAAGAAGGAAGACCTGGTCAACGTCTGGCGCGACATCGGCATGCCCAGCGGCCATGCGTATGCCAAGGCGCTGCGCACCGTCAAGACCTGCGTCGGCTCGGAATGGTGCCGCATGGGCACGCAGGACAGCACGCAGATGGGCAAAGACCTGGAGCGCGCGATGTGGCGCATGTACGCGCCGCACAAGGTCAAGTTCGCGGTCTCGGGCTGCCCGCGCAACTGCGCCGAGAGCGGCATCAAGGACGTGGGCGTGATCGGCGTGGACAGCGGCTGGGAGCTGCACATCGCGGGCAACGGCGGCATCAAGACCGAGGTCGCGCATTTCTTCACCAAGGTCAAGACCGCGGCCGAGGTGCTGGAGTACACCGGCGCGTTCATGCAGCTGTACCGCGAGGAAGGCTGGTACCTCGAGCGCACCGTGCACTACGTCAACCGCGTGGGGCTCGATTACGTTAAGAAGCGCATTCTCGAAGACCACGCCGGCCGCGCCGAGCTCTGGGAGCGGCTGCAGTTCGCGCTCGATGGCGAGCCCGATCCCTGGTTCGAGCTGCAGAAGGCGGCCGTGGATGAGCGTCAGTTCACGCCGGTTGCCCACGTCGCCACCGCCCTGCCCGCCTGAAGGAGAAAACATGTACGACTGGATTGCCATCTGCGCACTGGACGATATCCCCCGGCTGGGCGCGCGCCGCGTGGCGCGCGAGAACGGCCTCGATGTCGCGATATTCCGCAACGAGGCCGACGGCCTGTTCGCGCTGCTCGACCGCTGCCCGCACAAGGGCGGGCCGCTGTCGCAGGGCATCGTGCTGGGCAACAGCGTGGCCTGCCCGCTGCACAACTGGAGCATCGGCTGCGACGGCCATGCCGCCGCGCCCGACGAGGGCTGCACGCCCAGCTTTCGCGTCAAGCTCGAGGAGGGCCTGGTCTATCTCGATGCCGAGCAGCTCGCCGAACATGCCACCGGGCAGACCCGGCCCATCGCCGGCCCCGTCTCGCGCAAGACGGCCTGCACGCACTGAGCAGGAGCCGCCCATGAGCGCCCTCCCCGTCACCCACACGCGCTCGACCTGCCCCTATTGCGGCGTGGGTTGTGGCGTCGTCATCGAAGCGCAAGGCGGCCGCATCACCGGCGTGCAGGGCGATCCGCTGCACCCGGCGAATTTCGGCAAGCTGTGTACCAAGGGCAGCACGCTGCATCTCACGGCGACGGCCGAAGTCACGCGCCAGGCCCGGCTGCTGCAGCCAATGCAGCGCCTGGAGCGCGGCGCGGCGCCGGTGCCGGTCAGCTGGGATGCGGCGCTCGACACGGCCAGCAGCGAGATCGCGCGCATCGTCACCGACCATGGCCCCGACGCCGTGGGCTTCTATCTCAGCGGCCAGCTGCTGACCGAGGACTATTACGCCTTCAACAAGCTGGCCAAGGGCTTGCTGGGCACCAACAACCTCGACACCAACTCGCGGCTGTGCATGAGCAGCGCGGTGGCCGGCTACAAGGCCACGCTGGGCGCCGATGCGCCACCGGCGTGCTATGAAGACATCGAGCGCGCGCATTGCGTGTTCATCGTCGGCAGCAACATGGCCTGGGCGCATCCGATCCTGTTCCGGCGCCTGGAAGCCGCCAAGGCCGCGAACCCGGCGATGAAGATCATCGTTGCCGACCCGCGCCGCACCGACACCGCCAGCCTGGCCGATCTGTTCCTGCCGATCGCGCCGGGCAGCGATGTGCTGCTGTTCCACGGCATGCTGCACCTGATGCTCTGGGAAGGCTGGATCGACAGCGATTACATTGCCGCCCACACCACGGGCTTCGAAGCACTCAAGAACCTGGTACGCAGCGCCACGCCCGAGCGCGTCGCGCAGGAATGCGGGGTGCGCGTCGACGACGTGCTGCAGGCCACGCGCTGGTTTGCGCAATCCCCTGCCAGCTTGAGTCTCTACTGCCAGGGGCTGAACCAAAGCAGCAGCGGCACCGCGAAGAACGCGGCGCTGATCAATCTGCATCTGGCGACGGGCCAGATCGGCAAGCCCGGCGCCGGGCCGCTGTCGCTCACCGGCCAGCCCAATGCGATGGGGGGGCGCGAGGTAGGCGGCATGGCAAATCTCCTGAGCGGCCACCGCGATCTGGCCAACGCCACGCACCGCGCCGAAGTCGCGGCGCTCTGGGGCATTCCCGAGGTGCCGGCCGCGCCCGGAAAGACCGCGATCGAGATGTTCGAGGCCGCGGCCGACGGACAGATCAAGGCGCTGTGGATCGCCTGCACCAATCCCGCGCAGAGCATGCCCGACCAACGCATGGTGCAGCGCGCGCTCGAGCGCGCCGAGCTGGTGGTGGTACAGGAGGCCTTCACCACCACCGAAACCGCGCGCCATGCGCATCTGCTGCTGCCGGCCAGCAGCTGGGGCGAGAAGATCGGCACCGTCACCAACAGCGAGCGCCGCATCTCGCGCGTGCGCGCCGCCGTGCCCGCGCCCGGCATGGCGCGCCATGACTGGCAGATTGCAGTGGAGCTGGCGCATCGCCTGGAAGCCAGGCTGCGGCCCGGCCAGCGCACGCTGTTTCCCTATGCAGGCCCACAGGCGCTGTGGGAGGAGCACCGCAGCAGCACCGCGGGGCGCGATCTCGATATCACCGGCCTGTCATGGGAGAGGCTGGAACAGGGCCCGCAGCAGTGGCCCATGCCTGAAGGTGCCAGTCAGGGCCAGGCACGCCTCTATGAAAACGGCATCTTTCCCACCCCCGATGGCAAGGCGCGCTTCCATTCGGCGTCCTACCAACCGCTGGCCGAGCCCGTCGATGCGCGCTATCCGTTCGGCCTCACCACCGGCCGGCTGCGCGACCAGTGGCATGGCATGAGCCGCACCGGCACGCTGGGGCGCCTGTTCAGCCACACCGCCGAGCCACGCCTGCACATGCACCCGCAGGACATGCAGCGCCGCGGCTTCGCCGAAGGCGAGCTGGTGCAGATCGCCAGCCGGCGCGGCACATTGATGGTGCCCGTGCAGGCCGATACCCAGCTGGCGCCCACGCGGCTGTTCATGGCCATGCACTGGGGCAGCGAATTCCTCGGCGGCCGCGCTGAAAATGGCGAGCGGCTGCTGGGCATCAACGCGCTGACGCAGCCGGCCTTCTGCCCCACCTCCAAGCAGCCCGAGCTCAAGCATACGGCCGTCAAGGTCAGCAAGGTGGAGCTGCCCTGGTCGCTGCTGGCCATGGCCTGGCTGCCCGCGGAAAGCGTGCTTGAAGCGCGCCAATCGCTGGCCGCGCTGATGGGGGAATTCGACTTCGCCACCTGCGCGCCCTTTGGCAGCCAGGTGCCGCTGAGCGCCGCCGCGCGAACACGCACCGGCGTGCTCCTGCGCGCCGCGGCACACCAGCCGCCTGCGCCCGAAGTGCTGCAGCAGATCGAGCAGTTGCTGGGACTGAGCGGCGCCCACGCCATACGCTACGAAGACAAGCGCCGGCAGCAAAGCCGCACGCTGCAGCTGCAGCCCCTGGACCAGGGCGCGCTGCGCCTCGAGGTCCTGCTGCTGACCGGCGACACGCGCGCCGGCAGCTGGCTCGCGCAGCTGCTGGCCGACGAACTGCCGCTGCCCCAACCCACCCATCTGCTTCTGACCCAGAGCGCCCACCCGCCCAGCGGGGCCGCGCCACGCAGCGCCCAGGTCTGCAGCTGCATGAACGTCAACGCCGATCGCATCGGGCAGACGCTGGCGCAATGCGCGGGCTGCGATGGCGAGCGCCTGGCGCAACTGCAGCAGCGCCTGGGCTGCGGCACGCAATGCGGCTCCTGCATTCCCGAACTCAAACGCCTGGTGCAGGCCATACCTGTGGCCGCACTACCCGAAACCACCAACGCCTGAGGCCCTATGTCCCACATCACCGAACCGTCTCGCTCCCCGGGCCGCTGCACCTTGGTGGGCGCCGGCCCGGGCGATCCCGAGCTGCTGACGCTCAAGGCGCTCAAGGCAATACAAGCCGCCACGGTGCTGCTGGCCGATGATCTGGTCAGCGATGCGATCCTCGCGCTGGCCCCGCCTGGCGCGCGCATCATCCCGGTGGGCAAGCGCGGCGGCTGCATGAGCACGCCGCAGCCCTTCATTGAAAAGCTGATGCTGAGCAACGCGCTGGCGGGCGAGAACGTGGCGCGCCTCAAGGGCGGCGACCCGTTCATCTTCGGACGCGGCGGCGAGGAAGCCGAGCACCTGCGCGCTGCGGGCGTCGAAGTCGATGTCGTCAACGGCATCACCGCGGGCCTGGCGGGGATCACGCAGATCGGCGCGCCACTGACGCACCGCTCGCATGCGCAGGGCGTGGTATTCATCACCGGCCACACCCGCCCGGGCGGAGCCCCCATCGACTGGCCGGCGCTGGCCGCCACCGCGCATGCCGCGCAGCTGACGCTGGTGATCTACATGGGCATGAAAGGCGTGGCCGGCATCGCGCATGGCTTGCTGCAGGGCCTGCCCGCGGATATGCCCGTGGCCGTGATCCAGAACGCCTCGCTGCCACAGCAGCGCCACGCGATTGCGCGGCTCGATGCGCTCACGCAGGTAGTGGCGCAGGAAAAGCTGGGCAGCCCCAGCGTGCTGGTGGTGGGGAACGTGGTGCGCTGCGCCAGCAGCTTTGCCCAGTGGATGGAAAGTACGCCGCTGGCCGCCTGCGCCTGAGTTCTAGCGCTCGGTGATGCCCAGCTGCTCGAGCTGGGACTCCAGCACCTTGCGCCGGCGAACCGCCTTGGCCGCGGTTTCGCTGGCCAGCTGGATGGCCCGTGGGCCCTTGGCCGCAACCACGCGCACCAGTTGCTCCTTTTGCTGGGCTTCGGCCGCTGCCTTGCGGTAGCGGGCCAGGAGATCGGCATGGGCCGGATGATTCATAGACGCCTCGATTGCTCAAAGGCGCCATTGTCGCCCGGTAGGCAGCGCGTCATGCGTAATTGGCGACCAGCTGGGGCATGCCCGGCACAGCGATGTCCAGCAGCAGACGCTGATCTGCCTTGAACACGATCGCCTCCTGTCGGACCTGCTCTTTCAGTGCCTGAAAGTGCGCAGCGAGCCTGTCGACAGACCAGCCGGAGTAATCCTGGCTGACCGCCGGCAGTGGGGCGCGGGACATATGCGGGGCGGTCCTCATCCGGTCCATTACCCGAGCTTCGTTTGCCAAAGGCTGGTAGACAGGACGATCACCCTGTGCCGTGAACGACAGCCGCAGCCCGACAGTATTCGATTCCTCGTCCACCACCGACTCGATCTGCATGCTGTGCATGCCCCCAGGCATGCCGGCACGGTGATCATCGATGGTGATTGCCGTGGAAAGCGCCGCATCTTTGCGTCCCGCCATGATCGCGGTATGTGCGGTCGGCGCACTCATCAAAAATCCGGCCAGGCGGCGCTGCGGATCGGCCACTATCAAGCTGTTTCCCCTGCGCTTGACTTCCGGAGTGCCAGGCGACGCCCGCCTGGCATCTGCATCCAGATCGGCAATGGCATCGAGATACCAGGCGACGGCGCGCGCGGTGGCTAGCGTGGAAGACACAGCATTCAAACCACCATGTGCGTTTGCGCCGTCATAAGCTATGGACCCAAAGCTCGGCACCTTGGCACTCATCAGTGCACGTACGAGGTTCTCGCCCATGATGAATTGTTTGCCCACCTCCGGATACTCTCGGTGGGCGACGCCCGCCTTGATCGCGCGAAGCATTGCCTGCGCTTCAAGGCACAGTTTGTTGTTCAGCAGGCTGTGTGGCGCAATGGTCTGCAGGGCCCTCAGAGTCGACTCGATTCTTTTGGCATGTTGCTGCTCATGCAGACGTGCCGCGTCGCGCCCGTCATCGGTGGCCGGCCCGAAGAAGGCATATATCCAGCCCAGCGCCGCACCGGCATGCGTGAGGAATGCGTCGAAGGCGGTCTTGGCGCGCTCCGCCAGGCCCAGCACCTGCGCACGCAGGCCGCCATCGCTCAGACGAACCTTCCTGCCCGGCGCCACCATGGCGGCCCTGCCCGAAATGGCTACGCTCTCCGCTTCGAAGCGCAAGCTGCGCAGCTTCTGCGCGCGCGCATGTTGCACCATGGTCATACGCGCTTCGACATCATGGCGGCCTTTCAGCCAGTCCAGCCGGTACTCGATTTGTTCGAGCTTGGCTTTCGACTCGCTTATTCTTGTCCTGATACGGCTCACCGTATATTTATAGGTCGTCGCCAATTCGGGATGCTCGCGCAACGCCTTTAAGCACAGGTAAGCGGCCCCAGTCGTCCCGACGCTCTGCGCCGCAAAGTCAGACTTCGGCACGCCGGCCACTGCGGCCATGCTCGCTGCTTCCGGTGCTGCAGGTGCTGCCGGTACCGCTGGTGCAGCCAACATCTCGTCCAGAGCCGACTGAAATGCTGTCAATCCCCCCGACATCGCCTGCGCCCAATTGCGCAGCTTATCTGGCACGCCGAACTCCGCTGGCAATAGACGATCGGGGTGTGGCACAGTCATCGGTCCGCCATCGCAAGAATTTATCAAATCATGCAGATGATAGCAATCATCATCCAATGAGATGGCCTCATTCTTTGCTTCGCTCATGTACTGTCTAGCGATAGCGGCTGTCGTACCGTTAGAGAGCGGCTGGCATATGCTGACGCCGGCAGCCGCAATCAAGGGCACAGTATGCGGCACATCATCTGCCGACCACGGGACAAGCCACTGACCCTCATCCACTTCGATGGGCCCGGGCTGCGGCAGGCTGTTTTCGGGCATGTGTCCCACACCACCGGGTGGTATTCCTTCATTATGCGAGGCGCGGGCCATAGGGCGGGGGCCACCATGAGCGGCAATGGCTGGATAATTCATCATGGATGTTCCTTGTCCCATTGCATGGCGGAGTCGATGGCCAATTCCACCCTTTCGTCCTTGTAGTTCTCGAGCAGCGCCTCCGCAGGCGCGACGCCCATCAGCTGTTTTTCAAGCAGATCCTGGTAACGGTTCATCATCTTCCTTCCAATACGGTTTTGCGAGTTGAATCGGTAGTGCATCGCTACAGGCCCGGGTCGGGCGCTGCCAGCTGGACAGCAGCGACTGCGGTCAACCTGCGATGTAGGCTGACAGCCGATCCAGCAGAGATAAGCTGGCATCTCCCATGACCTCTCTTACAGCGTCCGTATCAGCTGCCCGCCAGATCAAGGAGCAAGTAGCATCCGCTCAAGAAAACTATTGGTAACCGATATGCGATTTAAGTTCACTATTTTTGAGGCATGCTTTTGCTGATGGCCGAAGACAGCCAGGAGTCTGTGTTGAAAGTCTGGGCACGGTGCTGCTTGCCAGGCACTAGCGGTGCTTCGCATTTCCTTGATGCTGCACAGTGCGTTCGCATTGCGCCTCTAGGTGACAAGGCGCTATCGCGCCATATCATGCTTACAGGCTTGAAGTCCGTGTTGTGGTGGTTCAGCTGCGCAAAGTTACCAGTCTTGGCAGCCGCTTTGCGATAGCGGTTCGGCTTGTGGACATGGGCTGAATTGCTCCGCGAATCCTTGACGCCTCAAAAAAGCCATTTCTTGCGAGAGAGCGCACCGATTCACGAGAGTCGGGGGCCAAACCGAGGGTTTTCCCAGACATCGGCGGCTTCAAGCATATGTTGTTCCGTATTGAAGAGAACAAGTTCCTGGGCCAACTGCTTTTCCAGTTCCAGATGGCGCGCATCGAGCTCTTCTTTGGTCCAGTACGAGTAATCCTGGCTTGTCGCTGGCGGCGCGGAACCTGTGTTGTGCAGGGCAACTTTCATCCTCTCAATAGTTGGACGTTCGTTGCCCAAAGGCTGGTAGACCGGAGCCTCGCTCCGCGGCATGAATGACAACCGCAACTCGACAGTGTTTGATTCCGTGTCCACCACCGACTCTAACTGCATGCTGTCCCTGGCCCCGGGCATGCCGGATCCGGGATCGTCAATGGTGATTATCGGGGAAGGCGCTGCATCTTCGCGCCCTGCCATCGCAGCGGTGTAAGCGGTCGGCGCACTGATTAGAAATCCGGCGAGCCGGAGCTGCGGATCGGTTACCAGCAGGTTGTCCCCTCTACGCACGACTTTAGGAGTTCCAGGGACCTGGTTTCTGGCTCCTTCGGGCAGGTCGGCAATGGCATCGAGATACCAGGCGATGGCGCGCGCCGATGCCAAAGTGGAGGATACGGCACGCGGACCACCATGCACCTTTCCGCCATCGTAGGTCATGACTCCGAAGCTCGGTTTCTCGGACGTCATCAGTGTGCGCACGAGATTTTCGCCCATGGCAAATTGTTCGCGCGCATTTGAATAACTCATGCTGCTGCCGGCTCTTTCGGCTCGCTGCCAAGCGTCCACTTCAACGCCCAGGCCTTTGATCTTCAGCAGGCTGTCCGGCGCAGTGGACCGCAGGCTCTTCAAGGTCGCTGAGATTCTCTTGGCTTCCTCCTGTTCCAGCAGGTGTGCCGCGCTGCGCCCCTGATCAGCGGTCGGCTTGAAAACTCCACCCAGCGCTGCACTGACGCGCTTGAAGAACTCGCTGAAACCTGCTTTCGCTCGTGCTGCCAAGCGCAGCACCTGCGTCAAAATGCCGCCATTGCCAAGACTGACCTTGTTAACCCGAACAACTATTGCGGCAGCGCGGGCCTTGGACACACTCTCCATCTCATGACCCAGGTTGGAGATCTTCTGCAAGCGCGCCATCTGCAGTGTGTTGATACGGGTTCCGACATCGTTACGCCTCTCCTCCGCGTTTACCAAGCGCTTGAATTGTTCCAGTTTGGGATTTGCCCAACGAATGGTGTCCTCGATCATTCGCACCATCTTTTGATCGGATGCCAACTTGGGAAATTCGCGCAGTGCCTTCACACACAGATAAGCCGCCCCAGTCTTCGCTGCAGCGTTCGCCGCAAAGCCAAATCCCGGCACACCCACGCTGGCCGCGATGTCCACGGCCGCCGCTATCGTCGTCGCGCCCGTCATCTTGCCCAGAGTGGTCTGCAATGCTGCCATTCCACCCGAAATGTTGTACCACCACCCCCGGAGCTTGTCTGCCACCTGAAAATCCGGAGGATTAAGGCGGTCGGGGTCTTGGTCCATGGCGATCTCGCCATGTGTCCTATTTATTTCGTCCATCAATTTATAGAAACGGTCATCCACTTCACTAGCCAATTTCTGTGCCCGATCCAGATACGGCGTAGCTATTTCTGCCACTTTACTGGCCGATTGCGCATGGTCTGCTTCGACACTGTCCCCTGCGGCGGCCGAAAGTGGCGGCAAATCATCTGCCGGCAACGGGATAAGCCACTTGCCGTCATCCATTTCAATAGGCACATGTTGAATCACGGGCGCTGTGCTGAACTTACTGACCACTACATTTGAAGATGGTGGCGGGTAAGCCTTGGCGCTGCTGGAAGGAGCCGTAAAAACCGGTGACGTGGCAGTTGGAGATTCGTACGGGGGCAAATTCGCGAATCGATCAGCGCTCTCATACAGGTTGAATATTCCCCTTGCGATTCGCTCGGCTGTTGGATATTGATGCATCAAGCCCTGGACACTTTGCAACAAGCCACTTTTCGCGGCATCGAGACCTTGCGACATCTCCTCATCCTCTGCGTACTCCATCGCTGGATCTCCGGTCGCCAAAGGATCGCGCGGCACGCTGGCTGCTGCCCCCTTGGCTGGCGGTAGCACATCCGCTGGCGAAAGAAAGCTTGGCAGACGCGCAGTGATGAACCCCGGCAACCAACTTCCACAATAGTCAACCACTTTCCGGTGGATGCCCGAGCTTTGCTGCTGCAGCTCGTTTTCGGTCTCCTGGCGCTGCCGCGCCCCCTTGTCATCCACTACGAACAGCGCCATCTCACTGTGCGTGCCGGCCGTGGTGTCCAGGTGTTCCTCGATGGTGTCCAACGACCTGCCGACGGCGCGGGTCGCGTTGCCAGACTCCACGTCTTGATGCCCATCAGCCGAATCCAATCGCACACGCACGGGGTTGTGCAGCGCAGCGTCTTCGTCCTTTTCGGAAGACACATTGCCATCAAGGCCTGCAATGTCCTCGGGAGTTCCGTCCATCTCATAGAACACGTCGTCGATGTCGTCATCATCATCGTCGCCGGGCGCCTCAGCCATCCTGGCATCCTGATGCAGCACTTTGCGAGCAAGGCCATCGCCCACCGCCACCAGCGTGCCCTGCGCCGCGCCCATTCCGCAAATGCTGCCCGGCAAGTCCTTTTCCGCCTCGTCCGTCACGGGCTCCTGCGGCAACAGGGGCATCGAGGCGTGCGGGCTGCCTGGTGGCGATACGGAGTAGTTCATGATGTCCTCGCAGTACTCACGCGGCGAGCGCCGTGATATCGAGCTCCTGCCGCCCCTGCACGACCTCCCGCCACAGCAGCGCCACCTCGGCAAACGCATCGACCACGGCCGCGAACGCCGGCGCATCGCACAGCGCCAGCGGCGCACGCGCGCATACCAGCACCGCGCCCGTATGCCCCTGCAGGCCCAGCGTGCAGCCGCCGGTGCCGGCCCAGAAGGCATTGGCTTCGAGCATGAACTGCATCAGGCGCTCGCGCGGCACCTGCGGCGCGGGCAGGCCCAGGCTGGTGAACAGCACGACGCTGCCGTCTTCCTCATCCCCTTCCACAGTGAAACCCACAGCCAGTTCTGCGACCTGCACCTCCTGGGTTTCCAGCAGATCGGCTGCGGGCTCGATACCGATCAGGCGGGCGTAGTTTTCAAGCAGCTGCTGGTAGCGGGTCATGGCGTCATTCCAAATCATGCGTTTCGATCGATGCACGGTCAGGCTGATCCAGACGCTGGTCGAGCGCTACCGGCCCGCCTTCTGCAACTCATGCAACTGCGGGCAGGATTCTGTTCAATACATATGCGCTTGCAGCACCACGCGTCCTGGTGCAGCATCTGCATCGCGCCGCGCATACCGGACCAGCAAGGATCAGTAGCAGCATCGCCTCGATGCCGCTCCCATGAGTGACAATTGGCAGATCAAGGTTCCTCGCCCTGACTTCCTGGATACCTGGACGCTGCTACCAGACACAAAGGACAGCATGCAGATGGGTCGGAAGCTCGAGCTCCCGAGGCGGGGCATGTACGCGCTGCACGCGCTTGGGCTCGGGGTCTCTGCCCGCGTCACTGTGCAGAAAGCAGCATCGGATCGCCGGATACACCGGGCCAATCGATCGGCATGGGCCGGGATGTCGATGGTCCCGGCGAACATCGCGTCACGCGTAATTGGCGATCAGCTGGGGCATGCCCGGCACAGCGATGTCCAGCAGCAGACGCTGATCTGCCTTGAACACGATAGCCTCCTGTCGGACCTGCTCTTTCAGTGCCTGAAAGTGCGCGGCGCGCCTGTCGACAGACCAGCCGGAGTAATCCTGGCTGGCCGCCGGCAGTGGGGCGCCGGACATATACGGGGCGGTCCTCATCCGGTCCATTACCCGAGCTTCGTTTGTCAAAGGCTGGTAGACAGGGCGATCACCCTGTGCCGTGAACGACAGCCGCAGCCCGGCAGTATTCGATTTCTCGTCCACCACCGACTCGATCTGCATGCTGTGCATGCCCCCGGGCATGCCGGCACGGTGATCATCGATGGTGATTGCCGTGGAAAGCGCCGCATCTTTGCGTCCCGCCATGATCGCGGTATGTGCGGTCGGTGCACTCATCAGGAATCCAGCCAGGCGGCGCTGCGGATCGGCCACGACCAGGCTGTTCCCGATGCGTTTGACTTGCGGAGTGCCAGGCGACACGCGCCTGGCTTCTGCATCCAGATCGGCAATGGCATCGAGATACCAGGCGATGGAGCGCGACGTGGCGAGCGTGGAGTACACGATATGCCTGCCACCATGCTTTTCTCCGCCATCGTATTCCATGCTTCCGAAGCTCGGTACCTTGGCAGTCATCAGCGCACGCACGAGGTTCTCGCCCATGATGAATCGCTGGCGTGCCTCCGAATACTCCAGGTCGGTGACGCCAGCCTTGATCGCCCGCTGCATTGCCTGCGCTTCAAGGGACAGTTTGTTGTCGATCAGGCTGTCTTGCGCACTGGACTGCAGGGCCCTCAGGGTCGGCGTGATTCTTTTGGCATCTTCCTGCTCCTGCAGGAACGCCGCGCGGCGCCCGTCACCGGCGCCCGGCACGAAGAAGGTGTAGACCCGGCACAGCGCCTTGCCGACGTGCGTGAAGAAGGTGCCGAAGGCAGTCTTGGCCTGTGCCGCCAGGCCCAGCACCTGCGCGCGAAGGCCGCCATCGCTCACACGAACCGTCCTGTCCGGCGCCGCCATGGCGGCATTGCCTGCAGTGGCTACGCTTTGCGCCTCAAAGCGCAGGTTACGCAGCTTCTGCGCGCGTGCATACTGCACCGTGGTTATACGCGCTTCGACATCATGGCGCCCTTTGAGCCACGCCAGCCGGTGCTCGATTTGCTCGAGTAGGGCATTCAAGGGGCTGAGCCCTGCATTCAGTGAGCTCATTATTTCTTTATCATTCGTCAATTTAGGACATTTGCGCAGTGCCTGCGCGCACAGGTAAGCCGCCCCGGTTGTCGCTGCGCTCTGCACCGCCAAGCTGCTTTTCGGCACCCCTACCGTTGCTGCCATACCCACGGCCGCTAACGCCGCTGACGCCGCTGGTGCAGCCAAAAGCTCGTCAACGTTGGATTGGAATGCTGCCAAACCACGCGACATCGTTTGCGCCCAATATTGAAGCGTATCTAGCGAACCGAATTCCATGGGTAGCATTCGATCGGGATGCGGTAAATGCATGGTCTCGCCAGCGGCCTCATTCATCACAGCCAGCAACTGGTAGCAAGATTCATCCAATTGAATGGCTGAGACTTTCGCCTCGGTCATAAATTTCATGGCTCTGTTGGCTACCTCCATGTTCAACTGCGACTGATCTGTCTTGACGCTGCAGGCAGCACCAGCAATTGATGGTGCAGCAGGCGACAAATTATCTGCCGGCCATGGTACGAGCCAGTTGCCATCGTCCACTACGATGGACTCAGACTGCATCAGACTTCTTGCGGACGCGTTTCTCACACCACTGGCCGGTATTTCTTCACAATGAAAGGCTTGAACCAAAGGTTGGCGGCTGCCATGCGCGGCAATCGTTTGGTAATTCATCATGGGTGCTCCTTATCCAATTGAGCGGTAAAGCCGAAATTCATGCGCGCCGATCTTCCTGATCGGCTGCATGTCGATGGGTATCTCTTGGGCGCGGTTCTCAAACAGATACTGGTGGCAGGTCGCAGTCTTCCTGTGAAAATGGTTTGCGAGCCACCTGCATCAGAGCGTGAACAATCAATGGCATTGTCTCATTGATAAAAACTATTTGCAAATTTAATTTAATTAAAATTTGCTATTCCCGGTGCGTTATGGCGACGTTCGCCAAAGGAAGTACTGCTGCTGCGGCTTCGCGCATGCAGCAGTGTGAGCGTGCATCCAGATGCGCCGAAGTTTTTACCGCGCTTGTCGAATTGCGCGGACTCACAGCCACTAACGTGTGCAGGCCGGAGCCCACAGCGCTTGAACGCCATGTGTCCCCTTGCGTCCGAACTCCAGCGCTCTGTTAATCCCCAGCTAGTCGAGTCAGGCTTCAATGCCATTGCGTCTGCGAACGGCCTCGGCCGCGAGCTCGGTCGGCAGAACCAGGACCCGTGGATCCTTGACGGCTTTAACGGGTACCAAATGATTTTCACTGAGGGGTTTCAGCCGCCTCCTTGGCTGGCAAGCCCAAAGATCGGCATGGGCCAGACGATTCGTGGCGCCTTATCAAGCCACCAGAATCGCGCATGGATACGGCAACGCCCGCGTTGCGGGCCGCGCACAAGCCGCTAATGCGGGGCAATTCGCGCACGCTCCACCGCGCTCTCCGGATCGTGCCAATTCGCCAGAACCTGTAGCCGCTCCATGTCTTCCAATTCAAGCGCGTGCAGCGGCTTCAGCTTCGCCTCGAGATCGCCGCGCAGCGCAAGCAGTCCCTCTGGTGAACGCCCGGCGATATCGTCTTGCGGCTGGCTTGCGGCAGCACTTGCCTCGCGCAGTGCAACCGAAAGTCGGACCAATTCCTTGTGATGGTCCATTTGCTGGAATACCTGGTTGCTGCTTTTGGGCACAAAGGACAGCTTCAAGACATGGCTGTCCTTGCTCGGTTCCGTGCTGAATCGAAGGCCGGACATCGCGCCAGGCATGCCGGGAGAGTGGTCGTCGATCAGTATCCCATCCTCCCCGCGGGCCGCGCCAGCATGGGCCGTGGGAACTCCCATGAGGAAGTTCGAGAGCTTGCGCCCGGGATCCTCCACCGTCAGAACACCGTCGTCGCCGCGCGTCACCCGCGGCGCGTGGGAATAATTTTCCCACTCTTCCTCCGGCAGATCCGCCAGTGCATCGAGGTACCAAGCCAGCATGCGCGCCGTGGACAACGTCGCGGCAACGGCGCGCTCGCCAGCAAGAGCATGCTTGAATGCCACTCCCCCGAAACCCAGCTCCGCCGCCACCAACGCCCGCACCACATTCTCCCCCTGCACCAATCGCTGGCGCAGCGCCATGCCCCTCATGGTCCGCTGGCTTGGTGCCAATCGCTTTTCCGCTTCCACTTCCAGTGCGTTGAGGCGGCTGCCGAGCGCTGGCATGGACAACGCTTCGAAGGTCTTCCTGTTACCAGCCTCGATGACATAGGCATGCTCTCGATTGGCCGCGTTCCGGCGCGCAAAGAAGAAATCAGCGATGCGGCGGAAAAAGCGGCTGAATTTCTGTCGCATTCCCACCGCTGTATCAAGCAACTGCGCGCGCCGCGCGCCATCGCCCACAGTCACAGGGTGCCGCAGTGGCCGCGCCGCTTCCCTGGCCGCGCCAGCCTTTTGCGGAGTATTGGCTTGCAGCGCCTTGTCTATGTGCGACAGCTGCTTTCTCAAGTCATTGATCTGCTGCGATCGGGGCTTGGCTGCCAACCGGATGAGGTCTTCGACATCTGCGCGCACCTTCTCCTCTCTTTCGATGATGCGCAGCTCCTCGTGCGCGTTCTTGAGCTTGCCTTCTATCTCCGCGATCATCGACTTCGCGGTCGCGTCGGTGACCTTCTCGCCAAGGCCCTGCAGTGCCCTGAAGGCCAAAAATGCACCTGTCGCATAGCCTGCCACATTACCCAGCATCGATACGCCCAGCCAGGGAGCCACCGCGCCCGCGACGATTGGTACCGCCGCAGCACCTGCCAACTTGCCCAGTACAGGAGTTGCCGCCGAGAACGCTCCGGCCACCATATGGCGCGCAGCGAACAACCTGTCCCATCCATCCATTTCCACTGAAGTCAGATCGCCCGTCAGGTCAACGATATCCTTGACATCCTCGTCGGTCGTATTCCTGACATGCTGGTTGAGCTTGACAAGCTCCTGGTGGATCTGGGATCTCAGTTCCAGGATCCGGTCAGAATTCTGCTGCTGCGCGGTTTTTTTTGGTGCGACAAGCTGGGGTTGCGCTGGCACACCGCCCACAAGGAGTTGCGCTTGATTGAAAGCGCTACCTACGGCATAGGCAAGCTGACGCTTCCAGGTGCCCTTAATCTGCGGCTCGACATCTGCCGCTGAATCGCGCGGCGCGCTGATTGCCACTGGCTGCACAGCAGCAGGCGGGGCATCCTCCCCCAGCAATGCGTTTTCATGAAGCAGGTCGCCAGGCAATGGCAGTTCAAACGAGAACCAGTTCTTTATCTTCTGCCACAGGCCCTGGTTTTGCTGCTGCAGCCGAGTCTCGTTGGCCAGACGCTCCTGTGCCGCATCTTCATCCACTGCGAAATGCGCCGGCTCATCGCTTGGGCCGGCCACGGCGTGCAGGTCTTCGGCCGCATCCAGCGACAACGGAGCCGAATTGGCCAAAGCGGCGTCATAGCGCTCTTCACCCTCATCGTGATGCGCTATGCCGCCGGGTTCCGAACGGTACCTAACCGCATCATCGGGCGCTTCCCGCGCATCCTCGAACACGTCGTTGTCATCGTCATCGTCGTCCTCATCGCCGACCGATTCCGCGTCCCGGTACAGTGCCTTGCTCAGGCTACCGTTGCCTACCGCCACCAATGCTCCCTGCAAGCCACCCTGCGCTGGCCTGCTTGCCGGCATGGGCTCATCCGCCTTGTCCACCACGGGCTCCTGCGGCAACAGGGGTATCGAGGACTGCGGGCTGCCCGGTGGCGATATGGAGTAGTTCATGATGTCCTCGCAGTACTCACGCGGCGAGCGCCGTGATATCGAGCTCCTGCCGCCCCTGCACGACCTCCCGCCACAGCAGCGCCACTTCGGCAAACGCATCGACCACGGCGGCAAAGGCCGGCGCATCGCACAGCGCCAGCGGCGCGCGTGCGCATACCAGCACCGCGCCCGTATGCCCCTGCAGGCCCAGCGTGCAGCCGCCGGTGCCGGCCCAGAAGGCATTGGCTTCGAGCATGAACTGCATCAGGCGCTCGCGCGGCACCTGCGGCGCGGGCAGGCCCAGGCTGGTGAACAGCACGACGCTGCCCTCCTCCTCATCGCCTTCGACGGTGAAGCCGACGGTCATGTCCGCCACCTCCACTTCCTGGATCTCGAGCAGGTCCGCTGCGGGCTCGATGCCCATCAGCCGGGCGTAGTTCTCGAGAAGATGCTGGTAACGCGTCATGGTGTTTCCCTGGGAATCATGCAGTCGATTGATCCAATGTCAGCCAGCCCCTGGTCAGCGCCGCGGGGCTCGACGGCTGCGATTTCGGCTTGCCTTCAGCAAGCAGTGCCTATACGGCATGCCTACGAATGCGCCCCCACAGCTTCCAGTCCATCGGCGCTGTGGCGCAACTCCAACGCGGCGCCGCCAAAAGCCGCCATGCGATCACCCGCGAAAAAAGGCTGTATCGCCCGGCGCGGGATCGGCCTGGTTGAAATTCTGTTGGAGCGCTGCAGACCAGATGCCCGCAATGTCCGTCAACATCCGGCAGGCGCGCGCCAGCGCCGCTGGCGGCGTGTCCAGTGGATGGGCGCTGGCCAGCACCACATCATCCGCCCCATGCTGCAGCCCCAGCGTGGCGCCGCCGGTGATGAAACCCAGCGTATTGGCCTGCAGCAGCAGGCGCAGTACGGGCAACGGCTGCTGCGGCAGGGGGCCGACCTTGCAGGCCATCTCCATGCCCTCCACGCCGGCATGCCGCGACGCACGGAGCGCCACAGGAATGCCGTCGATGACCAGCTCTTCGCACTTGGCCAAGCCCTGGGGCTCAAGCCCGATTTCAAGGGCCAGCGCCGCTATTGCCGCGTGGTACGGGGTATCAGGTAGGTTCTGCATCGTGCGAAGCGCTCAAACGCGCATTTCAAGGAACATGGCAAGCGCGTCATCGGTATGCGTGAGCTTCTCCACCCAGCGTCCGGCCTCGCGGTACAGGCTGTTGAGCATATGGGCCAGTCCAGCGCCGTCCAACGACGCGATTCGTGCCGAGATGCCAAGCATGACGGTGTCGTCTCCGCGCAGCGCCAGCGTCGCGCCATGCGTGCCGGCCCAGAGGTTGTTGGCATGCAGCAGTTGCCGGCAGACTTCCTCGGATGCGGGGGCCGGCAACTGCACCACGTCGCAGCGCAGAACGATGCGGTCCTCACCCCGATCGCTGGCATCGCGTTGCACGAAAAAATCAATGCGCCGATTGTTCATCTGCAGGCACTGTGCCTGCACCAGGCGCGCCGGCTCCACACCGGGCAGGCGGCGCGCCAGCGCATCAAGCAAAATCAGATAGGGATCTTCAGGCATCGGATGTCAGCAGCATCGTCAGTTCGACACCCATGAGTAACACGCACCAGACCAAGGTTCCGTGACCTGGGAAATGCCCCAGCGCGGCCACCAACGTGGTGACGGACTGTTGCGCCCGATACATCCCTCCGTATCCAATTTGTTGCTTTTTTGTTGAAAACAAACTTTATTGCGATTGACAAGTTGACACGTCGCAACAAAAGGTAATAGCCAGGCCGTCCTACAGTGTTCTTTGCGATGGCGGTGCAAAGTAAGGGTTCAGTGGTTTTCGATCACTGTTCACTTACCAACACCGCAACCTGAGGAGTATGGAAATGACACAGCAGAGCCAAAACGCAAACAACCAGAACAACCTGAACCAGCAGCAGCAAAGCGATCCGGCCCGCACGAGCCAGCAGGATCAGCAGCAGCAGCAGACTTACCCCAATGAGCAGTCCTCGGGCCGTTCCAATCCCGGCCAGCAGCAGCAATCCAATCCTGGCCAACAATCGAATCTGGGCCAACAGCACCAGTCGAACCCCGGTCAGCAACAGCAATCGAATCCTGGTCAGCAGCACCAGTCGAACCCTGGCCAGCAACAGCAATCGAATCCTGGTCAGCAGCACCAGTCGAACCCCGGCCAGCAACAACAATCGAATCCTGGCCAACAACAGTCGGGCGGCCAGCAGCGCGTGGGCCAGCAGCAGCAATACGATCCGGGCCAGCAGCAGCCCAGCAACAAGTACAGCACCAGCGGCCAGCAGGAGCAGAGCAATCCTGGCCAGCAACAGACCGGTAGCCAGCACCAGCCGGGCCAGCAGCAGCAATCCAATCCAGGGCAACAGCAGCACGGCAATCCGGTTGCCGGCCAGCAGCGCTCGCAGAGCTGAGCGTGCAATGGAGGGGCTTGCATCCCCTGGTATCCAGATGCCATGACTGCACAGCAAAGGGCCTTCGGGCCCTTTTTGCATGGAGCGGCCAACACCTTGCCCACCAGCTGTCGTGTTCCATGCCGGATGCCGCGCCATTGCCTGTAAGCATGCGCATCAATGCGGCGGCATCCTACCTGCGTGCATTCACCCGCCAAGTATGGTTTGAACCAGGGGCGCATCCAAGGCTGCAGGCCGAGGGCAGCGACCGAAACCCTAGCGGATCGACGGAGGGCTCGCCCTACAACAAGATCGATCTGCACACGCTACAGGAGCGGGGCCTTTCAGGCACGCGCTCACTGGCCCACCGAGTCGCGGTGTGCCTCCCAGCCGGCGCAAGCCGCTGCAGCCTGTCCTGGTGGAGCATTTTTCGTGCACTGTCCGGACAGGAGGTCCACCGGAATGTATCTCGGACCAACTTTCGCCATATTGCTATCGAGTCCACGACTTTTAGGAGGCCCTGACATGAAATCCATCAAACGAATCACCCTGGCTTCGCTGACCGGCGCTGCCCTGCTGAGCCTGGTTGCCTGCAGCGGCATGGATACCCGTGATCGCAACACCGCCATCGGCGCTGGCGTCGGTGCCGTGGGCGGCTCGGTGCTGTCGGGCGGCAGCGCGCTGGGCACGCTCGGCGGCGCAGCCGTGGGCGGCGTCATTGGCAACCAAGTGGACAAGCGCTGATCTGCGCCTTGAGGTGCCGATTTCCATCAACCACAAAGAAAAGAGTGAACCATGGCCATTAGCACCATTTTGTTGATCGTTCTCATCCTGCTCCTCATTGGCGCTCTGCCTTCCTGGAACTACAGCCGCAGCTGGGGCTACGCCCCCAGCGGTGTGCTGGGCCTGGTGGTGGTGGTGCTGATCGTCTTGCTGCTCATGGGCCGCATATAGCCTTGACGGCACGTTGAGCGATACAGGCGCCCGCGCCTGCCCGCTCATCAGGCAAACGCCCGGCAACTGCGCAAGCTCTGCTTGCAGCAATTGCCGGGCGTTTGCCTGTGCGCTAGATGGTGCCGGCCCAGTGGGCGCGAACACGCACGTCCCCGCTTCACTGCTGCAGGCGCCGGCTCCTGCGTTGCTGCTTGATGCGGTACATGGCGGCGTCCGCTGCCTGCAGTGCCTCCAGCGCATTGCCCGTGCCGGGCGCCACACCTAGCACCCCCACGCTGGCCCCGTCGTAATGGATCTCGACGGCGCCGAGCTGGTAATCGCCCTGCGTGGCCTCGAACACCCGCCGCTGGAATGCGCTCTCGGCCGCGGACAGTTGCTCAGATTCCTGCGGGCCCAGCGCAAGGACTGCGAATTCATCGCCGCCCAGCCGCGCCGCGAGGTCCTCGGCGCGCAGCAGAACGCGCAGTCGGTCGGCCAGGGCCATCAGGAACCGGTCTCCCACCTCGTGGCCGTGGGTGTCGTTGATGGCCTTGAAGCCATCGAGATCGACGAATGCCACCAGCACGGCCCGTTGCTCCCGCGCGCCCTGCTCCAGCAGTCGGGTCAGCGCCTGCTGCAGCGCGCGCCGATTGGGCAGCTGGGTCAACGCGTCGGTCGAGGCATAGACCATCAGCCGCGCGTTCGCATCCATGAGCTGCTGCACCAGTTGCTCGCGCTCCACCTGCTGGGCAATCAGTGCGGCAAACAGCGTGAAGATATGCTGCGCCTGCGGCGGCATCACGTGGCGCCCGGAACTTGCGGCGCACAGCGTGCCGTACAGCTCGCCATCGGCCAGGCGCACCGGTGTGCTCATATAGGACTGGATCTGCAGTGCGCGCCCGATCTCGCAATCGCTCCAGCGCTTGTCCACGTCATTGACGAAGGGCTGGTTCTCGTCGATCGCGCGCCGGCACAGCGTGTCGCCCCAGGGCACGGAGATGCCCTCGCTGATCTGCATCTCGCCCTCGTTGCGCGCATACAGCACCTCCAGCACTTCGCGCTTCCAATCCATGGTGGTGAGGAAGGTCGACTCCATGCCGGTGACCGCGGCCAGCATGTCCAGCAAGGGGCGTGACATCTCCTCGAGGGTCTTGGCCGAGGTGACGGCTACGGACAGTTGATCAAGTAAAGGCTCCATCGCTGCATTATTCCCCGGTATCCGGCGCGCTTCCAGGCGCCAGGGTCAGCCATCGCGGCTTGCGCCTGTAGGCACCGGGGCCTGCGCCAGCGCATTGCCGCGTTCAGCGTCTTCGCGCCACGGCCCACACCAGCGCGCAGGCCATGGCTGGCGCGGACCAGTCCAGCATCGATGCGACATTCCAGGCGCTGGCATCGAAGCCGCCCCACCAGGGCAGGTTGGCGCGCAGGCCGGCGCCATGCTGCGCGATCCAGCGGTACTCGGCCTGGGTGTGCTCGCGCGCCAGGAACCAGCAGCAGGCCAGCAGCCCACCCAGCCACCAGTTGCGCAGGCGCAGTCCCAGAGCCAGCTGCAGGCCCACGGCAATGGCGGCATGCTCGAGCGGCGTCCAATCCATGGCGGGCAACAGCGTGTGCCGTCTAGGAGCCGCGCACCATGGCCATGATCTTGGCGGTGTTCAAGCCGCGCGCGGTCTCCTGCATCTGCGGCAGATAGCGCGACTGCAGCTCGCGCCCGTCCTTCATCACGTGCTGGTAGGCATCCTTGAGCATGGCCGTGGAAAGCGTGCGCCCGCCCGCGTAGTACTGGTTCGCCACGTGGCCCAGCGCGTAGGTCGAGGCAAAGCTCATGCCGCTGCTCACCGCCTGGCGCCCCAGCCCGCCCAGCAGCCCCTTGCCGGCACGCCCCAGCAGGCCGCCCAGCAGCTTGCGTCCGGCCTCCTCCAGGTATTGCGAGGTCAGGCCCACGCCCAGCGCGCCCAGCAGGTCCTTGATGTGTCCGCGATCGAGCTCGTAGCCGTAGCTCTGGCCGATCTGGTACACCAGGCGCATCTGCAGCGGAATGATGGCCAGCGTCGACAGGTTCTCGGGCAGCAGCTCGATGGCGCCGTTCATGATCGAGGACTTGAGGATCTTGCTGTCCATTTCCGCGGCGGAGAGCGTGCCTGGACGGCGTTGGGCCGCGGTGGTGGCGAGCTCGTCCACGGCCGCGGGGTGCGGCACCAGCGCTCCCTGGGGGAGGGGCGCCTCGGGGACGGGCGTCTGCAGCGGCGCGTCGGCCACCGTGCGGGCCTGCGCATCGAAGCTGTCGGTGGCGCGTCCCCACTCCGTGCCCATCGCAGCCGTGGAGGCACCGGCTGCCGCAGCACTGGCTGCCCCAGCACCGGCTGCCGCAGCCCCAGACGCCGGCGCCGTGCCTCCCATGCCCCAGGCCTGGCGCACCTGCGCCAGGAAAGCTTCCTCCTTGGCGCTGGTCTGGCCATCGGCATCGCACACGCATACCGCCATCTCGTATGCCAGCTGCCGGGATTCGGTGCCGCTCAGGCGGGCCAGCACGTCCTCGAGCTTCACACGGCGCAGCAGCACATCCTGGTAAAGGCCGGGAAGGTTGACGGCCTCGTCGCCGGCCAGCCCCTCGGCCACCTGGCGGATCTGCTCGCGTTCGCGGTCATGCTTTTCGCCGTCGGCAAACGAGGCCAGCAGGCACAGGGTCAGGGTCGCGCGGATTTCGTCATGTGTCATGGGTACTTCAGCTCCTGGATGGATAACGGACTGTTCGAGCACTGGATCGGGCCAGGGTTCCAGCGCCCTTACCAAAAACAACAAAGCCCCGGATGCTTGCCGCATCCAGGGCCGCGGTGAATCTCGCTGACGCGCCTTACCAAGGTATGAAAATGGCGAACAGCAAGAAAGCCACCACGATGCCGATGACCATGAGACCACGGGAAGTGAAGAAGCGGCTGCGGAAAGACGCATGGCGCTTGGCCTGGGTTTCGTCGGGGGGTCTGTTCATGTCGGATCCTTTCATGGCTTGCCTAAAGACAAGGCCCCAGCCGCATGCGCAACCAGGGCCCGGGCCGGGCCGGTCATGCCGGCCTGGCAGGAGAGACGAAGAATTACTTCGTTGCGTCCTTGGCAACTTCCTTCACGTCGCCATAGGCCTTCTGGGTCTTGCCTTCGACCTGCTTGGCAGCGCCCTTGGCCTGCTGCTCGGGGCTGTCGAACACTTCACCCGTCTTTTGCTGGACCTTGCCAGCTGCGTCCTTGAGCGTGCCCTTGATTTGATCGGTATTCATATGCGTTCCTCTCTGTGGCGAGACCCTCTTGGTGGCCCCTGGGTTGAAGTACAGCTCGAGGATGCCTCAGGCCGCATGCCGCCGCGGTAGGAGTCCGGGAGAACGCGCAGTCGGTCCAGGCTTACGCATGGCCACGTTCATCGCATCACCAGCCCGCCATCCACGGTCAGCACCTGGCCGGTCATGAAGGCGCTGAGATCGCACGCCAGGAACAGCACCGGCCCGGCCACATCCTCAGGCCGCGCCAGGCGCCGCAACGGGGTGGCCGCCATCAGCGATTCGCGAAACGATTCCCGGGTGCCCTGGCTGCCCCGCGTGGGGTGGACCAGCCCCGGCGCCACGCAGTTGACGCGGATGCCCATCGGCCCGAGCTCGCTGGCCAGGTTGCGGCTGAACGCCACCAGCGCGGCCTTGGCGGTGGTGTAGTCATGGTAGGGCACGACCGGGTGCTCGACCAGATTGCTGGCGATGTTGACGATGCTGCCGCGCGCGCGCCGGCGCATCTGCGGCAGCACCGCATGGCAGACATTGAAGGCCGCGCCCACGGCGCCATCGAACTGCGCCTGGTAGTCGCGCCACGCCAGATCGTCGAAGCGCTGGCGGCGTTCGGGGTCGAAGGCATAGGGACGGAACGCGTTGTTGACCACGATATCGATCGCCCCGGCCTCGCGCCCGATGTCCTCGGCCATGGCCCGCACCGCTTCCGCCGAACCCACATCGGCCTTCACGGCCCAGGCGTCGCCGCCGGCGGCGATGCATGCCGCCACGGTCTGCGCCGCCGCCGCATCGTTGGAGAGATGGTTGACCACCACGCTGGCGCCCTCGCGCGCCAGCGCCACGGCGATCGCCGCTCCGATGCCGCGGCTCGCGCCCGTGACAAGCGCCACCTTGCCGCGCAGATCCATTGCTGTCGGCACCATGTCAGGCTCCCGGCAACAGGCTCGTGTCGACCACGTCCGATACCTTGATCCGGCGCTGCACCAGGCCCAGCGCCTGGTAGGCATCGGCGCCCTTTTGCAGCGCAACGAGGTCGAAGTTGCCCAACCGGGACGCGGCGTCCTTGCCCTCGGGCAACGAGGCCACATTGCGCAGCCGGATCACCTCGAGGTTGATGTCGCGCTGCGTGCCGTCAATGGCTCGCCTGGCGGCCAGATCCGCCGCCTCCTGGGGATGCGCCATCATCCACGCCGCGCTGTCGCGATAGCCCTTCAGGAAGGCCTTGAACAGCGCCCTCTTCTCGCGCAGCGCCTCCTCGCGCACCACGAACAGGTCGCTGGACATGTTCAGATGCTCGCGCACCGGCATCACGTTGACCTGGCCGATGCCCTTGCGCAGGCCCACGGCCAGCCCGGTGTCGGTGGCGGCCGTGGCATCGACCTGGCCCTGCATCAGCGGTGCGAAGTTCAGCAGCCCGGTGACGACGATCTGCACGTCCGACTCCTTGAGCCCGGCCTGATGCAGCAGCACCAGCAGGTTCTGGCGCGTGCCGCTCGACAGGCTGTAGACCCCGATCTTCCTGCCCTTGAGGTCGGCAGGCTTGCGGATGCCCGAGGACTTGAGCGACACCACGTTGAACACGTTCTGCGGATAGATGTCGTAGATCGCGACCAGCTTCGCGCCCTTGTCGAGCGCCATGAAGAACGAGCCCGGGTCGGTGAAGGCCACATCGGCCTGGCCGCTGAGCAGGTTGCGCACGGCATCGCCGCCACCCGCGCCCGGCAGGTAGTCCAGCTCCACGCCCTGGGCCCTGAAGAAGCCCTTGTCGGGTTCCGCAAGGATATTGGTGATCTCGCTGATCGGCTTGCTCCAGCCGGCAAGGCGCACCCTGCCCGCTGGCGCCGGCGCGGCAATGCCCGGCCCCGCAAGTGCCAGGCCGGCAATGCCGCCGAGCAGGCCGCGGCGCGAAAGAAACATAGGCAATTCAGTCATATCGGGCAATCAACAAGAGTCTTCGGAAACGGCATGCGCGCGCAGCAGCCGGCGCTCCAGAACCAGGCAGCCCTGGTACAGCAGCAGCCCCAGCGCCGCGATCAGCGCCAGCGCCGCAAACATCAGCGGGGTGTCCATCATTCCCTGGGCGGCAATGACCACCGCGCCCAGGCCGCGGCTGGCGCCCATGAATTCGGCGACCACCGCCCCCACCAGCGCCAGCACCACCGCCACGCGCAGGCCGGCGAGAATCGACGGCAGGCCCGCGGGCAGCTTCAGGCGCAGCAGCGTCTGCAGGCGCGTGGCGCCCAGCATGCGAAACAGCTGCAGCCGCTGGGCGTCGGCCTGGCGCAGGCCGGTCAGCGTGTTTTCCATCAGCGGGAAAAAGCAGATCAGCGCCGTGATCAGCACCGTCGGCAGCAGCCCGAAGCCGAACCACAGCACGAACAGCGGCGCCAGCGCCAGCTTGGGCACGACCTGGCTCACGACGACATAGGGCTTGAGCACCCGCTCGAGCAGCGCGAACTCGGCCAGCGCCATGCCCGCCAGCAGCCCCACCAGGGAGCCGGCCGCCAGCCCCAGCAGCAGCGCCTGCAGCGTGGCGGCGATGTGCGG
Organism: Comamonas endophytica; assembly: GCF_023634805.2. Lineage (NCBI taxonomy): Bacteria > Pseudomonadati > Pseudomonadota > Betaproteobacteria > Burkholderiales > Comamonadaceae > Comamonas > Comamonas endophytica. The sequence goes on along the minus strand of NZ_CP106881.1, from coordinate 3,283,770 downwards.
CCAGAAGTAACCCGAGTCCAGGCCCGTCCACAGCGCTGCGGCCACGGCCGAGGGCGCGGGCAGCACCAGCGCCGAGAGGCCCCAGCCGCGCACCGCAAGCTCCCACAGGCCGAGCAAGACGAGCAGCAAGGCGGCGGCCATGAGCCGTATCCGGAATGGCGTCGGATTCATGTACCGGCCCGGTCCATGCAGGCGCGCACGCGCGCGCAGTATCCGTTGAAGGCCGCGCCATGGCGCATGGCCTGGGTGCGCGGTGCGGGAAGCACGATGGCGATATCGTCGACGATGCGCCCGCCATGCATCAGCGCGATGCGGTCGCCCAGGTAGACCGCCTCGTGGATGTCATGCGTGACGAACAGCACCGTGGTGCCCAGCGCGCGGCAGGTGCGCAGCAGATCGTCCTGCAGCTCGGCGCGCGTGATCGCATCGAGTGCGGCGAAGGGCTCGTCGAGCAGCAGCAGCGGCGGCTCCAGCAGCAGCGCGCGCGCCAGCGCCACGCGGCTTTGCTGTCCGCCCGAGAGCTGGCGCGGATAGCGCTGCGCATGCCCGGCCAGGCCCAGCTGCCCCAGCAGCTGCAGTGCACGCTCGCGGTCCTGCGGCGTGGGCCGGCGCTGCAGCGACACCGGCAGCAGCACGTTGTCGAGCACCCGGTGCCATTCCAGCAGCGTCGGCGCCTGGAACATGAAGCCCAGCTGCGGCCCGGGCGCGGTGAGCGCGGCGCCGCGCAGCAGGATGCGCCCCGACTGCGGCCGCAGCAGGCCCGCCGCCAGCTTGAGCAACGTGGTCTTGCCGCAGCCGCTGCGCCCGAGCAGGCAATGGATCTCGCCGGCCGGCATGCGCCAGTCCACGCCATCCACCACGGGCGCGCGGCCGGGGTAGCCGAAGGCCACCTGCTGGATCTCCAGGAATGCCATGCTCGTCTCAGTCCGCATAGGTGGCAAAGGGCTGGGCCGCGATTTCCGCGGACTGCTCGATCTCCGTCATGCGCACCAGATCCAGCAGATTGAAACGCCCGTCGTTATGCCAGCCGGCCTCGGGCGTGCTCATCGCGCCGATCGCGCAGATGCGCGTGGCCCCGGCCGCGCCCAACAGCCCGGCCAGCCGGTAAAGCTCTTCGGGCCCCGCGGCAACGCCCGCGGTCTGCAGGTATTCGCGCTGTGCCGCCACCACCGGCACCACTTCATCGAGGCTGTCCACACCCACCACCGCAATGGTGCGGTACAGCGCCGTGGGCGCCAGCGGCTGCAGGCTGTCGCTGTATGCCACGCTCCAGGGCGCATCGACCGGCCCGATCAGGATGTTTTCGTCAGCGCCCCACTCCACCCCCTGCTGCCATTTCGCCACGGCCGCGCCCTCCTCCAGCGCCAGCGCGCGGCGCGCGAAGCGTCGCTGCAGATTGGCCAGCTCGGCCGCGAGATGATCGGCAAACGCGCGCGGCTCCACCTGCGCGCCGCGCTGCACATAGAACACATGCGGCGAGTAGCAGCCCTGCTGGTCGTAGCGCATCACATCCCAGGCCGCCAGCCGTGCCAGCGCCGGAGCCTTCAGCGCATCGAGCGCCGCCACGCCGATCAAGCCAAAGCCCAGCCGATGCCCATGCGGCACGAAGCGCGTGGTCACCGGCAGCCGCCGGCGCAGCGCATCCAGCGTCTGGTTGCCGCCATAGGCCAGCACCGTATCGGCACGGGCATACAGCGCCTGCGCCCCTTCGGCGCCGATGCCTCCGGCGCCGTCCCACCAGACCACGGCCAGGCATTCGGCCAGCGGTGGATGCACCTCGGTCAGCAGCCGCGCAAACCACCCGGCAAACAACGGCTCGGCGCTGGCCAGCTTGCCGATGCTTGGCGCCTTCACCAGCAGCCCGCAGACCAGGCTCCACAGCGACAGCGCCGGCACGTTGCCGGCCCAGCTGTGCACCAGCAGATCGGGCCCGAAGGCGCGCACGGCCCCGCCCTTGGGCGCAGGCTGGAAGCCGTCGAGCACGCCGGGGTTGGCGAAATCCTCGGCCACGAAGCGCCGCAGCTGCGCGGCTCTGAAGGTCTTGAAAAGCCCCGTCAGTCCCAGCCGCACCATCTCCGCGTCATACCCGGTCACCACCGGCAGCCAGGCCTCGGCCTCGCGGCGCGCGGGGTCGTTGCGGTCCAGCAGGCGCGCGATGGCCCGGTCGATGGCATCGATGATCTGCGCGACCGGCATCTGGCGCAGATGGCGGTCGGCAGCCGCGCGCACCCGCTCGGCCAGCGCCTGCATCTGCGCTTCGGACAGCACCGGCACCGCCACCTCGAGCCGCAGCCCGTCGCGCTCGAAGGGCAGCAGATGCCAGTGCACCCCCTCTTCGAGCCCCCCCGGCAGATAGCCCGCAGTGATCCGTTGGACATTCATGCGCCGGCTGCCTTGACGAATTCCTCGACGGCCAGCGAGCAGCCCTTGGCTGCTGCGCCCTCGGCGCGCCCCAGCAGCAAGAAGCCGCCTTCGGCCCACAGGCCGACGTCCTCGGTCAGGATGGTGGTGACGGCGTTGTAGTTCGCCAGATCGCAATGCACCAGGATGCCGCGCTCGCCCGGCGCCACATCGCGCCCCGTGACGGGCTCGACCAGGCGCGAGCGGATCCAGTGCGGTCCCGACTTGACGGAAGGGATCACGGCGTTGCCGTCGTCATAGAACTGCGTGCTGAGCTCCGTCATGCCATACATGTTGATACAGTGCGAGCGCGGCACGCCCAGCAGCTGCGACAGCCCGGCATAGAAGTCCTCCAGCGGCAGCTCGCGCGACTGGCCCTTGTAGCCGCCGGTGTCCAGGATGCGGCTGCCCGCGGGCAGCCGAAAGCTGCGGCCTTGCGCGCGCAGCGCGTCCATCACATGCACCAGGCTGAAGCTCGCGCCCAGCAGCGCATAGGGCTGGCCGCTGCGCTCCGACTCCGCAAGCGCAGCGCACAGGCCGGGCATGTCGAGACCTTCGGGCGAGAGGAAATAGCGGCTCTCGGCAGTGCCGAACTCGGACTTCGCCAGCGCCAGGTAATGCGCGAGCGATGAATTCGGCATGGCCTGCTCGTCGGGAAACAGGATGCCCATGGGCATGCGCCCGGTCCCGTGCATGAAGCGTTGCGCGAAATTGCGCACCATCGACAGGTCATAGACCTCGAGTTGCGGATGGAAGTGCCGCCCGCGCGCCGCGCGCCCGGTGGTGCCGCTGGTCATGAAAACGCGCTCTTGTTCGCAAGGCGGTGCGCTGCGCAGTTCCAATGCCTTGAAGGCATCGATGGGCACGGCGGGAATGTCGCTCCAGGTGCGCACATTGCGCAGCGTGGCGCCGCGGCGCTGGCAGAAGCTGCGAAACGGCAGGTTCGATGCGTACTGGTAGGCAAACAGCCGCAGCGCGAGAGCGTCGAACTGGGCGTCGGTGCAGCCACCCTGCGCGATGAATGCACGCAGGTCTGCAACCAGTGAAGCGGCTTGGTCCATGGATTTCCTTCGGGAGCGTTGGCATGGTGCTCCGAAGGCTCCCCTGCCGGGCGCGCGGGCAGGCGCGGCCACATCGGGGTGCAAGCTCTTCTTCCGCCGGAATGACCCGGGTCAAGTTCACGGGTATGGATCTCAGCACTGGCGTGCACCCCGGAGCACTTGCCATCTTACCGCAGCCGCGCCATCCGGCCAATGCCGCCGGGCGCAAGCGCCACCGCGGAATTTGGGAAATTACAGCGGCGCTTGCAAAGCTCCGTCCTACAGCAGCGCTTGCGGCGTTGCGATGAGACTGGGACCTTCGCAAAAGCCAAGAAGGATTCCAATGATCTCCAGCATCACTTCCCGCCGGGCCCTCTTTGCCACGCTGGCTTCCGCGGCGCTGCTTGCCGCCTGTGCACAACCGGGCAAGATGCCGGCGCCCCAGGCCAACGCCATCGTCGGCACCGTGGACCTGGCAGAGCGCGTCATGGTGCCGCCGCAATCCACGCTGATCGTGGAGCTGCACCAGATCGCCCAGCCCAGCGCACCCGCGCAGATCGTGGGTCAGACCGCCATCAACATCGAGACGCTGAAGCCGCCCTTCAAGTTCATCCTGCCCACCAACAACGCCCCCATCAACCAGGAGGCGGAATACCGGGTGAGCGCGCGCATCACCCTGGGCAACCAGACCACCTTCGCCAGCGACACCGCCTACCCGGTGCTGACGCGCGGCGCCGGCAAGACCGCCAACCTGATGCTGGTGCGCGTGGCGCCCTGATCCCGGCTGGGCCCCAAGCGCGAGCCCACCGGCACTCCGGTGGGCTTTTTGCATTTTGTCCTCCTGCGCCGCCGATTCAGCCTTGATGGCGTTGTTCCCGAGGGCCTGGCCCCGCTGCCGCGGCCCGGTGCGCATCCATTGCATGAGCTGCCGGCGAATCATTTCCGAAGGCCCGCAAGCCAGCGCCTGAAGATGCCTGGCGAACCCGGCATTAGGGTAACCACTCTGGCGCGCTCCGCGCCCTCATGCAATGCAATACCGCGCAAACGACTCCAGCGGTGCCCAAAAGAAACTAGAATCGCTCCGGTTGCCCGGGTGGCAGCGGCACAGCGCAACGAAACGGCCTGCCACGGCAATTCTTCCCTTTCTCTCGATCTAGCGGCTCCCTCGATGTCTTCCCCCGATTCCCTTTCCCGCCGGCAAGCCTTGCTCGGTGCGGCGGCAGCCGTGCTGACCGCCTATGCAGGCCCCTTGCAAACTTCGGCCCTGGCCGGCAGCGGCGCCGCGGCGCCCGGCGCGCTGGCGCCTGCAGCGGCAGCAGGCACCTCGTCCTTCATGAGCCTGTCGCAGCTGCTGGTCAACCACGGCCTGAACGCGGCAGCAGGCGCCAAGATGGAGGCTTACGCAAGCCAGCACTTCGCCGATTTCGCCGGCAACTCCGCCGCCATCCTGCAACTCGCGCAGGAGCGCAAGGCGACGGCAGTGGAAGATTTCTACGACGACATTCCCGAGGGACCGCAGCGCGAACTCGCGCAGTGGATCATCTTTGCCTGGTACAGCGGCATGGCCGGCCCGGGTAAGAAGGACGCCATGTTCACCTACGAGCATGCGCTGACGTACCAGGTCACCCGCGACGTGGTGCCCATTCCCTCCTACGGCTTCACCGCGCCGAACGCGTGGCAGCAACTCGACAACGCGCCGCTGCTGCCGATCCCGCAATTCTGACAACCCCGGAGCCCGCGGCGCGCCCTGGCAATTGCTCGAGCGTGCCCCTTGGGCGTTGATGCAAGCGTGCGCCGCGCACGCGCGAACACTTTCCCCACATGAACAAGAATATTTCCGCCGACGTGGTCATCGTCGGCACCGGCGTCGTCGGCCTGACGATCGCCGAGCAGATGATCGATGCCGGCATCAGCGTAGTGATGCTCGAGGCAGGCCCGCGCGTCTACCGCAACGAGATCGTGGAAAACTTCCGCAACATGCCCCTGTCGAACAAGGGCAGCGCCAACTCGATCTACCCGCCGGCCGACTGGGCGCCGCACCCCATGCCCGGCGATGACTATCTGCAGCTCTCCGGCCCGGACAGCTACGACCAGACCTATATCCGCTACGCCGGCGGCTCCACCTGGCACTGGGCCGGCACCAGCTGGCGCCTGACGCCCGAGGACATGCGCCTGCACTCGCTCTACGGGGTGGGCCGCGACTGGGCTTTCGGCTACGACGTGCTGGAGCCCTACTACGTGCGCGCCGAGCACGCCATCGGCATCTGCGGCCCGTCCGATCCCGAGCAGCAATGGCCGCGCCTGCGGCGCTCCGCGCCCTACCCCATGCCGGCCCTGCCGCTGTCGCCGGGCGAGAAGAAGTTCACGGAAGTGGTGAAGTCGCAGCTGGGCCTGTCGAACATCCACGTCTCGCAGGCGCGCAACAGCGGCATGCCCTACCACGGCCGCCCGGCCTGCTGCGCCAACAACAACTGCGTGCCGGTCTGCCCCATCGGCGCCAAGTACGACGGCGAAACCGCCCTGCTGCGCCTGGAGCGCAAGGGCGTGAAGATCATCTACAACGCCGTGGCGCACCGCATCGAATCGGGCGAAGGCAACCGCATCACCGCGGTCCACTACATGGATCCGAACAAGCAGAGCCACCGCGTCACCGGCGGGCACTTCGTCGCCGCCTGCAACGGCCTGGAGAACCCCAAGCTGCTGCTGATGTCGGCCGACGAACGCAATCCGAAGGGCATTGCCAACAACAGCTCCGACCAGGTCGGCCGCAACATGATGGACCACCCGCAAAAGGGCTTCACCCTCACCACGACCGAGCCGTACTGGACCGGTGCCGGCCCGGTGGTGAACTCCGGCATCATGGAAACCTCGCAGGGCGACTTCCGCTCGCGCCATGCCGGCGCCTATTTCCGCCTCAACAACTTCGGCCGCAACCGCTTCGTCACCTTCAACGCGCTCAAGACCGGCAAGGTCGGCCGCGCGCTCGACGAGGAAATCCGCCGCGAGGCCGGCTGCACCACCAACGTGGTGATCGCCTTCGAAACCCTGGCGAACCCGGAGAACCGCCTGACCCTGTCGGACAAAAAGGACTGGCTGGGCCTGCCCAAGCCAGCGATCTATTACGACGTGGGCGACTACACGCGCCGCTCGGCCGACGAATACGCCGTGCCGCTGCTGCACAGAATCGCCAAGGCCATGGGCGCCGTCAAGGTGCAGGAGCCCAAGGGCTTCGCGCAAAGCAAGCACATCATGGGCGGCACCATCATGGGCAACGACCCCGCCACTTCCGTGGTGGACGCCGACTGCCGCTCGCACGACCACGCCAACCTCTTCATCCCCGGCGGCGGCGCCATGGCCAGCACGGCCTGCGGCAACTCGACCATCACCATGGTGGCACTGGCCATCAAGGCAGCCGATGCGCTGCAAGCGCAAGTGCGCAAGGCTTGAGGAAGGGAACGACCATGCGAAACACCACCTCCCTCCTGCGCAATGCACGCGCCTTGCTGGCCATCGCCGCGCTGGCCGTGACCGGCGCCGCCATGGCGCAGAACTATTCCACCGAGCTGATCGAAAAGGGCCGCTACCTGGCCACGGCATCGGACTGCATTGCCTGCCACACCGCCACCAAGGACAAGCCCATGGCGGGCGGGCATGCGATCTCGTCGCCCGTGGGCGAGATCGTCGCCACCAACATCACGCCCTCCAAGACCCACGGCATAGGCAACTACACGGAGCAGCAGTTCTCCGATGCGCTGCGCAAGGGCGTGCGTGCCGACGGCGCGCGGCTGTACCCGGCCATGCCCTACACCGCGTTCGCGCGCTTGACCAATGAAGACGTGCACGCGCTGTACGCCTATTTCATGGAGGGCGTGAAGCCGGTGGACGAGTCGCCCAAGGCAAGCACCTCGCTGCCCTTCCCGATGAACGTGCGCGCCTCGATGATCGGCTGGAACCTGCTGTTCGCCGATGACAAGCCCTTCGAGGCCGACGCAGCGCAATCCGCGCAATGGAACCGCGGCGCCTATCTGGCCCAGGGCCCCGGCCACTGCATGACCTGCCACACCCCGCGTGGCGCGCTGATGCAGGAGCTGGGCAGCGAGAGCCTGAGCGGTGCGCAGATCGGTGCCTGGTGGGCGCCGGACATCACCAACAGCAAGACGCACGGCATCGGCAGCTGGTCGGTGGATGAGCTGACGACCTACCTGCGCACCGGCCATCTGCCCGGCAAAGCCCAGGCCGCGGGCCCGATGGCGGAGGCGATCACGCACAGCTTCAGCCGCATGACTGAAAGCGACCTGCGCGCTATCTCCACCTATATCCTGTCGGTGCCCAGCCACAAGCCGGAGGAGCCCGCCGGACGCAACCGCTTCGCGCACGGTCAGGCCACGGACGCCACCGCCAGCTTCCGCGGCACCTCCTTTGCCGAAGGCATGAAGCAAAGCGGCGTGGCGCTCGGGTCGCAGATCTTCACCGCCAACTGCGCCTCCTGCCATGGCGCATCGGGCCAGGGCACGCAGGACGGCTATTACCCGGCGCTGTTCGGCAAGTCGATCACCGGCGAAGCCAACCCGTCGAACCTGATTGCCGCCATTTTGAGCGGCGTAGACCGCGAGACACCCCAAGGCGGCCATGTGTTCATGCCGCCCTTCGGTGGCCAGGACAATGCCATGGTGCCGCTGAACAATGACGAAGTGGCCGCGCTGTCGAACTTCCTGCTGACCAGCTATGGCAATCCTGGCGTATCCGTGACCGCGGCGCAGGTGCAGACCATCCGCGAAGGCGGAGAGAAATCCAGCCTGATCCTGCTAGCCCGCGTGGGCATGGCCGTGGCCGCGGTGATCTTGCTGCTGCTGATCGTTCTGATCGCCAGAAAGCGTCGCAATCGCGTTTGAGGCTCTGCACTCTTGCCCAGCAAACCCGCCGGTCTACCGGCGGGTTTTTTCATGGGCATTCGAACTGCTTTCACAAGGCCTCGGACTTCCACTTTTACAGCCGTAGCATCTTCCTGAACGCAGCAAAGCTTGGTTACCAAAAGAGTGAGTACTCCCACAAACAGGCCAGCGACCTCCTACACCACCAGCTCCGGGGCTGGCGCAAAGTGCGGTGACCGGGCTCGAGGAATCGTCTTCGGGCAGGCCTGCAGCAACGCTGCGTCAATTCTTTTGGAGATGGATATGGCTTCACGTGATCACGACCACCGCCGCAACCGAGGACAAGAGCAATACGACGACCGCCAGTCAGTACAGGGCGAAAACTGGGGCTCGGGCCAATCCGGCGGTGCGCGCGGCCAGCACAACTATCAGGACCGCAATTCCGGACAGCAATCGCAAGGCAACTTCGACGACTACGGTGGCCAGGCCCGCGGTAACGACTTCGGCTCCGACTATGGCTCAAGCCGTTACGGCGGCCCCGGCAACTCCACCTACGGCGGTTACGGCGGCGGACAGAACTACCAGGACGACCGTTCCGGCTGGGGCCGTCAGCCCGAGGGCTATGGACAGCAGCAAGGCCAGAACTATGGTCAGGGACAGAATTACGGCCAAGGACAGGGTCAGAACTACGGCCAGGGCCAGGGCGGACAGAGCTATGGCCAGGGCCAGGGATACGGCCAAGGCTATGGCAGCGGCGGCCAGCGCTACCAGGAAGACCGTTTCTCGAGCAATCGCCAGCAGCAGGCTTTCGACCAGGGTAGCGGCGGCCGCCAGTCCGGCGGCGGCTATGGCTCGGGCGGTTATAGCTCCGGCGGTTATAGCTCCGGCGGCTACGGCTCGGGCGGCCAGAGTTCGGGCGGCTACGGCTCGGGCGGCCAAAGCTCCGGCGGCTACGGCTCGGGCGGCCAGAGCTCGGGCGGCTACGGCTCCGGCAGCCAAGGCTCCGGCGACCGTTTCGGCGGAGGCTTCTATGGCGATTCCAGCCGTTTCTCCAGCGGCGGCATGCGCGACCAGACCTCCCAATCCCGCGACAACTGGGGCGACGGCTCGTATCAGTCGCGCAGCAACTGGAACGAGAGCTCCGGCCAGTCGCGCGGCAACAACCAGCACGACTCCGACTACCAGCAGTGGCGCAGCGAACAGATGCGCAACCTGGATGAGGACTACGAGGGCTGGCGCGCCGAACGCTACAAGAACTTCTCCGATGAATTCACCAACTGGCGCACCAACCGCAACAAGGGCGGCAACCAGGACCAGCAGCAAGGCAGCTCCGGCAGCTCGGGAAGCATGGGTTCCGGCAGCTCCGGCAGCTCCGGCAGCTCCGGCAGCTCGGGCAGCATGGGTTCCGGCGGCATGGGCAGCTCCGGCACCTCGGGCAGCAGCTCGGGTGGCTCCGGAACCTCGGCCAGCTCCGGCACTTCGGGCGGCACCTCGGCCAGCTCCGGTACCTCGGGCAGCTCCGGTGCATCGGGTCACTCCGGCAGCACAGGCACCTCGGCCAGCTCGGGATCCAAGGGCAAGGACCAGTCCTGATCGATGAACGCTGCGGGCCCTGGCCCGCAGCCCGGTGAAGACCTGCATGAGGTTCCAGGAAGCCTCTGCCTCAACAGAAAGGACCACGATATGCCACAACAGGCAAACCAGCCCGGAACCAGCCAGGTTCCCGGCCAACAGGAAGGCAAGATGGGGCAATGGAGTCCTGCCGAGGGCGACCCCAACCTGCAGAAAAAGCAGCCGCAAAATCCGGGGAACGACTCGGACCAGCTCGGGGAAACGCGGGCCAATTGAAACCTGCGGTGCGTTGGAACGACGCATTGCCTCAACGCAAAGAGCCCGCACCTGCGGGCTCTTTTGCTGGCTGAGGCCAGCTTTCTACAGCGCTGGTTTCTTGCGCGTCTCGGGCAGGAAGGCGGTGGCCAGCCCCAGCAGCGGCAGGAACGAGGTCAGCCCATAGACCCACACGATGCCATGCTTGTCGGCCAGCTCGCCCAGGCCCGCGGCGCCAATCCCGCCAATGCCGAACATCAGCCCGAACATCAACCCGGACACCAGGCCCACGCGCCCCGGCACCGCCTCCTGCGCATAGACCACCAGCGCGGCAAAGGCCGAGGACATCACCAGCCCGATGATGATCGCCAGCACCGCCGTTGTGACCAGGCCCGCATAGGGCAGCGCCAGCGCAAAGGGCGCCACGCCCAGGAACGAGATCCAGATCACCGCCTTGCGGCCGATGCGGTCGCCCACGGGTCCGCCGGCAAAGGTGCCCAGCGCCACCGCCGCGAGAAAGATGAACAGGAACAGCTGGCTGTGCTGCACGCTCAGCGCGAAGCGCTCGATCAGATAGAAGGTGAAGTAGTTCGTGAACGAGGCGATGTAGACGAACTTGGCAAACATCAGCACGCAGATCACCGCCACCGCGCGCACCACACCCGCGCGGTCCAGGCCCGCACCATGGCTCTTTGCGAGCCCCTTTGCCTTGGCCGAGCCGTTGTGCCGCACCCAGGCCGTGAGGCGGTACAGCACGAGGATGGCCACCAGCGCCACCACCATGAACCAGGCCACCGCGGGCTGGCCATGGGGAATGACGATGGCTGCGGTCAGCAACGGGCCGATCGCGCTGCCGGTGTTGCCGCCCACCTGGAAGGTCGACTGCGCCGTGCCGAAGCGCCCGCCCGAAGCCAGCCGTGCAATGCGCGATGCCTCGGGGTGGAAGGTGGCAGACCCCACACCCACCACGGCCGCCGCCACCAGCAGCATCTCGAAGCTGCCGGCCATAGCCAGCAGCGCGATGCCGATCAGCGTCATCACCATACCCGAGGGCAGCAGCCAGGGCATGGGATGCCTGTCGGTATACATGCCGATCCACGGCTGCAGCAGCGAGGCCGTGGCTTGGTACACCAGCCCGATGATGCCAATCTGCCCGAAGCTCAGCGCGAAGTTCGCCTTGAGCATTGGAAAGATGGCCGGCAGCATGGCCTGGATCATGTCGTTGAGCAGATGCGCCAGCGCTGCGCCGCCCACGATGGGCAATAGAAGGCCGTGGGGCTTCTGTTCGGCCTGGGCGGGGGCAGATGCCGGGTCCAGGTGGTCAAAGGTTGCAGTTTCGACAGTCATGGCGCCAAGAGTAATGGCGTGCCGGATGTCTGTCTCCCGCCAATCTGCCAACATCTATAGAATTCCTGCCATGAAGCTGCATCCGATGGAAAGGCACAAGCAGTACGACAACCTCCCCCGCCCGGTGGTCGTGATGGAGACCCGCTGGCCCACAGGCGTGTCCAGTGGCTGGCACTCCCATGCTCGCGGCCAGTTGCTCTACGCTACGGAGGGGATCATGGTCGTGCACACCGACGCCGGCTCTTGGGTCGTGCCTCCGAACCGTGCCTTGTGGATGCTCCCCGGCCTGCGCCACACCGTCACGATGTCGGGCGACGTGCTGATGCGCACGGCCTACATAGACACCGGCAAGATATCCACCCTGCCCACGCAAAGCGGCGTGATCAACGTCTCGCCCCTGCTGCGCGAGCTGCTCGTGGCGGCCGTCGACATTGCGCCCGACGGCGCGCTGCAGGGCCGGAATGCGCGGCTTCTCGAACTGCTGATCGAAGAGATCCGCGAATCCACCAGCATTGCGCTGCACCTGCCCATGCCCGATGACGAGCGGCTGCGCGCCCTGTGCCATCGGTTGATAGCCACCCCGTCGGACGCCTCCAGCGCCGCCCACTGCGCTGCCTCCATCCATGTGGCCGAGCGCACCCTGCACCGCCTCTTCGCCCGCGAAACCGGCATGAGCTTCGCCCAATGGCGCGAACAGGCCCGGCTGATCCATGCGCTGCGCCGGATCGCCAATGGCGACAGGATCATCGAGGTGGCACTGGACTGCGGGTACTCGAGCCACAGTGCCTTTGCGGCAATGTTCCGCAGGCATTTCGGGGTAGCGCCCTCGAGTTTCTACCGGTAGCCGGGGTCCGAGTCCATGCGAGCACGCCGCGTGCGGTTCAACCCGAGGCTTGCAGCGCCGCTTCCAGCAGCGCCACTTCCCGCTTGACCGTCTGCACCACCATAGCCTCGCGCGGCCGCATGCGCTCGGTCATGGCGCTCACGCTGATGGCGCCGATCAACGCACCCGACGCGCTGCGGATCGGCACGCCAATGCTCGACACGCCCGCCACCGCGTAATTGGTGATGATCGCGTAGCCTTTTTCCTGCGCTTCGCGCACCAGCTGCAGCAGGATGGCGCGCGTGAGGCCGCCGTACTGCGCCAGGGAGGGCTCGATGCGATCGAGCACCTTGGGCAGATCCTGCCCGTTCATGAAGCTCAGCAGCGCAAGCCCCCCACCGCCGATTCCCAGTGGCCTGCGCCGGCCCACGTCGACGGTGAGCACCTGGATTGGAAAGCTGCCGGATTGGCGATCCAGGCAGAACGAATCCACGCCGCTGCGCACCACCAGGAATGCGGTATCCCCCGTGGCGCTGCTGATGCGCTGCAGATAAGGCGCGCACTGCTCCTTGAGCACGAAGTGCTTGGACGCGAGCAGGCCCAGCTCATAGGCGAAATGGCCCAGCCGGTAGCGGCGCTTCTCATCCTGCATGACGAGGCCGCCTTCGACCATTTGCTTGAGCAAGCGGTGGGTGGTGGGCTGAGGCAGCCCACTGGCTGCCACCAGGTCCGAAAGGCGCGCTCCCGTCTCATGCTCGACCGAAATGTGGCGCAGCAATTCGATGGCGCGTTCCAGGCTCTGTACGGTACTCATAACGATTGCTTTATTTTCAAATAATCCGCGATACGGACTAAATCGCTTAAACACAAAATTACGTTCTGGAACAATCCAGCGACATAAAGCGGTGCCAGGCACGCGAATGGTTCTCGACCGCCGATCATCTCATTGAAAGTCCGTATCCCGGATTAATTATGTATCCAATAGATTTCTTCCTCCGGTCCGCACGGCAGTACCCCGAGCGCCAGGCCCTCATTTCAAGCCACCAGACCCTGACCTATGGGCAGCTTGCCGAGCAGGTGAATGCGCTGGCCTGCGCATTCCAGGCGATGGACCCTGACGAGGGTTCGCGCGTCGGCATCTGCGCCGGCAACAGCGTGCAGCACATCGTCGCGCTGCTGGCGGTGCTGGCCGCCGGCAAGGTCTGGGTGCCCTTGAACCAGCGCAACCCCGCGGCGGAACTGCAGCGCGTGATTGCCTTCACCGAGCCCACCATCGTCGTGTCCGAAAGCGCGCATGTCGATGCGCTGGCGCTCGATGAGCGGATCAGCGTCGTGTTGACGGAGGGCGGCGATGCCACCGCGCGCACCCTGGCATCCGCCATGGCAGGCCATATCGGCAAAACCCCGGAACCGCACCACCGCACGCGCGACGAGGTACAGGCCATCAAGTTCACCGGCGGCTCCACGGGCCAGCCCAAGGGCGTGATGCAGCCCTACCGCGCCTGGGAAACCTCCATCGTCAATCAGATCCACGCGTTCGGCTTCAACGGCGACGACCGCTATCTGATCTGCGCGCCGGTCACGCACGGCACCTCCACCTACCTGCTGCCGATCCTTGCCGAGGGGGGTTGCCTGGTGCTGCCCGCCAGCAACAAGCCGCCCGAGCTTCTGCGCTGCCTGCGCGAGCACGGCATCACCACCACGTTCATGCCGCCTACCCTGATGTACATGCTGATGGCGGAGGCCGGCGGCGCGCGCCTGGAGCTGCCGAAGCTGCGCCATCTGATCTACGCCGGCGCGCCCATGCCGGTCGAGAAGATCCGCCTCGTGCGCGAGTGCTTCGGCCCGGTGCTGGAGACCTCGTACGGCCAGACCGAGGCGCCCCAGGTGGTGACGGTGATGCGCGCCGAGGACTTCGCCGACGAGCACAACTGGCGCGCCGTCGGGCGCCGCGGCCTGCTCAGCGACCTGGCCATCATGGATCCCGAAGGCCGGCTGCTGGCCGTGGGCGAGGTCGGCGAAATCGTCGTGCGCGGCGACCTGATCATGGCCGGCTACTGGCGCATGCCGGAGAAGTCCGCCGAGACCATTGTGGACGGCTGGCTGCACACCGGCGACCGCGGCTATCTGGACGAGCGCGGATACCTCTATCTGAAGGACCGCCTGCGCGAGGTGGTGATCACCGGCGGCTTCAACGTATACCCCATCGATGTGGAAAGCGTGCTCGACCAGCACCCGGCGGTGCATGAATCCGCGGTCTTCGGCATTGCCGATGACAAGTGGGGCGAGGCGGTGCACGCGGCCGTTCAGCTCAAGCCGGGACAGCAGGTCGGCGAGCAGGAGCTGATCGCCTTCGCCAAGCAGCAGCTCGGCTCCGTCAAGACCCCCAAGCGGATCCACTTCTACGCCGATCTTCCGCGCAGCGTGGCGGGCAAGGTGCACAAACCCACGCTCAAGGCCGAGATCCATCAGCAAATGAACAGCAAGGAAGAAGTTGCATGAGCAAGCCCATGGAAAAGCCGTACACCGAGCTGTGCACCCACTCGCTGACCTCCATCCATTACCGCAACGAGAACCTCACGGAGGACATCCTCGGCAAGCGCGGGTTCACCGAGGTGGTGTTCGCGCAGATCCTGGGGCGCTGGCCCGACGCCGATGACATCCGGGTGCTCGACGCCGCGCTGATCGCCATCATGGAGCACGGCCTCACGCCCAGCGCCATCGCCACGCGCCTGGTGTACATGAGCTCGCCGGAGAACCTGCAAAGCGGCGTGGCAGCGGGCCTGCTGGCCGTGGGCAGCCAGTTCGTCGGCACGGTGGAGAACTCCGCCATCCTGCTCAAGCAGCTCATCGACTCGCCCCTGGGCGTGGAGGCCGCGGCCCGCGCGGCGGTCCGGCAGTACCGCGAGGACCGTAAGCCGATCCCCGGCTTCGGCCAGCACATGCACAAGCCGGACGATCCGCGAGCCGCCAAGCTGCTAGCCATCGGCCGGGAGCACCCGCGCTTCGAAGGCCGCTACCTGGCCGCCATTCAGATCCTTTCGCGCGAGGTGGACGCCGCCTTCGGCAAGCACATCACCATCAACGCCACGGGCGCGGTGGGCACGCTGCTCGGCGAACTGGGCGTGCCACCGGTGCTGATGCGCGGCTTCTCCGTGATCTCGCGCGCCGCCGGGCTCGTGGCCCATGTGGCCGAGGAGCAGCGCGTTCCCACGGCGCGCTTCATCTGGGACCTGGTGGACCACGAAGTTCCCTACCGCGGCACCGGCGAAGGCCACAACCGTTCAGGAGAGTAAAGCCATGGCAGCGCCGCTCAAGATACTGGTATGCGACTCGGTCACCCAGATGGGGCCGCAGGCGCGTGGCAGCGTGGTGATCGCGGCCTCGCACGGAGGCCTGTATGCCGTGCACCTCGCGCTGGGCGAAGGCGTGTGCGGACTCGTGGTGTGCGACGCCGGGGTGGGCCTCGATCAGGCGGGCATCTCCGGCCTCGCCTACGCGCAGCAGTTCGACGTGCCCTGCTGCGCCATCGCCAGCGCATCGGCGCGCATCGGCGACGGCGCCAATTGTGCGCAAAGCGGCGTGGTATCGCATGCCAACGCACCTGCCCGCCAGCTTGGCATCACCGCGGGAATGCCCGCCATGCAGGCGGCACACCTCATGGCGGCAGCCACGCTTGCACCCGTCGCGGTCGGGCGCCCGCCCGAGGAGTCGCGCATGGAGATCGCGTCGACCGGCAGGCGCATCGTGCTCGTCGATTCCGCCTCGCTGGTCATGCCGCAGGACGTGGGCGCCATCGTGATCACGGCCTCGCACGGCGGCTTGCTGGGCGGGCGGCGCGAGACGGCCATCAAGCAGGCTGCCTTTGCCGCGCTGTACAACGACGCCGGGCTGGGGCGCGACAACGCGGGCATATCGCGGCTTCCCGTACTGGATGCACGCGGCATCGCGGGTGCCACCGTGGCGGCCCATTCGGCCCGGATCGGCCAGGCACGCTCGGCCTGGGAACGCGGCGTCCTGTCCCATGTGAACCAGCGCGCGGCGGCGCTGGGAGCGCGCGCCGGACAGAGCGTCCAGGAATGGGCGCGGCTGATGGCCAGGGCGAAGCCCTAGAAAACCAAGGATGAAACGATGGCGGTTGCAGACAAAATTTCAGGCCACTTCCCCCCGCTGGATGCGGTTCCCGGCAAGGGGCGCGTCGCCGGCCGCGTGGCACTGGTGTTCGGCGGCGGCTCGGCCGGCCCGGGCTGGGGCAACGGCAAGGCCGCGGCCATGGTGTATGCGCGCGAAGGCGCACGCGTGGCCGTCGTGGACGTACGCGAGGAAGCCGCGCAGGAAACCTGCGAACAGATCCGCGCCGAAGGCTACGAGTGCGAGGCCCATGTGGCCGACGTGACGCGCTCCGGGCAGGTCGAGCAGGTCGTGCGCAGCGTGGTGGCGCAGTGGGGCACCATCGATATCCTGCACAACAACGTCGGCATCACGCGCATGGGCAGCGTGGTGGAGATGGAGGAGTCGGAGTGGAGCCAGGTGCTCGACACCAACCTCACGGGCGTGTTCCTCACCTGCAAGCATGTGATCCCGGTCATGCTGCAGCAGTCGCGCGGCGCCATCGTCAACATCTCTTCCCTGGCATCGCAGCAGATCAACAATTACCCCTACATGCCCTACTACGCCGCCAAGGCCGGGCTCAACCACTTCACGCGGGCGCTGGCGGTGCAGTACGCTGCACGCGGCATCCGCGCCAACGCCGTGCTGCCGGGCGTGATGAACACGCCGCTGATCCACCAGCAGATATCCGGCCAGTTCGCGAACACCGAGGAAATGCTGCGCACCCGCAACGCGGCCAGCCCCATGAACCGCATGGGCGAAGCGTGGGACGTGGCCTACACTGCGCTGTTCCTGGCAAGCGATGAAGCACGCTATGTCACCGGGGTCTGCATCCCGGTCGATGGCGGCAAGGGCTGCGCCGGCAGATGAGCAACAAGGCGAGCAACAGATTCGCCTGCATGAAATCGGCCAACCGCCGGTTTGAACACTAAAAGATCAACGAGGAGATGACATCATGACCACAACCAAGCGTTCACCCAACCGCCACCACTGCGTGGCAATCCTGCTTGCCGTTGGCTCGGCAGCCTTTGGCGTGCAGCCCGCCATGGCGCAGGCCAAGTACCCCGACAGGCCGGTGCGCCTGGTCGTGCCCTTCCCCCCGGGCGGCACCTCCGACATCAGCGCACGCGTGCTGGCCGAGGCACTGGCCAAGGAACTGGGCCAACCCGTCGTCGTGGAAAACAAAGCCGGCGCCGGCGGCTCGGTGGGCGCGCGCTATGTGGCCGAGGCCAAGCCCGATGGCTACACCCTGCTGCTGGGCACCACCAGCACCAACGGCACCAACTCGGCGGTCTACAAGAACCTGCCCTTCGACGCGGTCAAGAGCTTCACGCCCATCACCCGCATCCTCACGGTGCCTGGCGCGCTCAGCGTGAACAAGAAATTCCCCGCCGCGAACTACCAGGAGTTCGCCGCACTGGTCAAGACTTCACCGGGCAAGTTTTCCTACGCCTCGTCGGGCAACGGCGGGGCGACCCACCTGGCAATGGAATACTACAAGACGCTCAGCGGCATGCGCGTGGTGCACATCCCCTACCGCGGCACCGGCCCCGCGCTCAACGATGTGATCGCCGGCCAGGTCGACATGATCTACGACACCCTGGCCTCGTCGATGCCCCACATCAAGAGCGGCGCCATCGTGCCCATGGCCATCGCCTCCCCCGCGCGCCTGAAGGAACTGCCGAACGTTCCGACCTTCGCCGAACTGGGCCTTCCGCGCGCCAACGAAGGCTTCTGGAACGGCGTGCTGGCCCCTGCCGGCCTGCCGCCCGAAGTGCTCAAGCCACTGCATTCGGCCATCGTCGCAGCGCTCAAAACCCCCCTCGTACGCGAAAAGTTCGCCGCGGCCGGCGCCCTGCCCGTTTCGGATACGCCCGAGGCCTTCACCAAGATCATTGCGGATGACGTGGAGAAATGGTCCACGCTGGCCCGGAACGGGGGGATTACGGCGGAGTGAGGCTTTCATCGGCCCGATGTGGCGCTGCGCATGCGGGGCTGCATCGGGACTGAGGAAATTCCTCTAGGTAGCGTTGGTTGAACTGCCGTTGCGAGGTGGAAAGGCGCAGTCTATCCCTTGCCTAAGGGGGCATTTCATGGGCTGACGAAGATTTTGACGGAATTCATTGAGGGATATGATGCGTCGATAAATTTAAATTAAATCAAAATGCTTTGGTGGCAAAGGCCAAAGGGCTGAAAAGCCGCTGTTTCCAGAGCCAAACGCCATAGCCTACGTTGTACTCGCAAGCGGTTATCTCGAGTTATTGCAGTGGTGCATAACCGGATGCTGCGTTAGGATTGACGGCTCTCCGGGCAGCTACAGAAAGGTGCAGAACGTCGGGAGACGCTGCTTATCGTGACTTAATAGCTTTAGGTCTAATTGAGGATTCGGTGGTCGGGGATGTCCAGCTTGAGGAAGCCTCTTTGGCTTCCGCTTGTCCTGAGCGGAGTATACGAGCCGAAGTCTTGCAAGTCGTTCAAAAGAAACAGCGGGCCTCAAAACACGCCATAGCGTTCACCGTTTCAGCCCTCCCACCGTAACCCGCGCGGGTTGAAGCTGAACAACACCCCGCTCGGCCGCAGTTGGCACAGCACCTAAGGCAGCACTTGGCTGGGCACATGAAACAGCACGGCATTGGCAAGCACATCATTGAAGCCCTGCGCGGGCAGTTCAAGCTGCAGAAAGCTCTGTTCCAGCGTTTTGCAGCCGCTATGCACGCGCGCCATCGCCATCGAACTAGGCGCGCCCTCCAAGCCCACGGCACGGTGGCTCATCTCCTTGGAGGTGCAAGTCGCGCCGCGAGCCCTAGCCAAAATCCAGCAGGTTAACAGCGCTGGTATGGCTATATGCTTGGGCAGCGCCGTGATGTTCTGCCTGACATCGTAGTCGCGCTTTCACCATTGCCTCAATCTGAGTGCAAAGTGTCGCCCACGTGCACGTGCCTTGGTGTTGTAACATCCCACCACATAAGACGCGTTGTACCTATCTATTGGTACCATGAAAGCGCAAGCTGTTGAAAGTGGCAAGTATGCGGTTGCTTTCACATAACGATAACTTTTCAGGAAAAAAATTGGCTGTAGAACCTATTTCCCTCATAAGCCTTGCGCGACTAGCTGCTCCGATTATTAATGAAATACTAAAGTTATCGAAAAAAGCTGGAACTAGAGGACTGCAAAAATGGGAAGCCAGCTCCTTCCCTCGCAAAATCGCCACTCGGATCAAGAGCCTCGACACGGTGCGAACCATATGGAAATCACAACCATTATCTTTGCAAACATTTTTCCATCCACCAAAGCTAGCTTTCCAAGAAAAACCGGAGTTTGTGACCAGATTGTCTGCATTCGAAGACAATGCTGTAATCATAGAAGGAATCGTCGGCCAAGGGAAATCAATCTTCCTGCGCAGCCTTGCAATCAATGAAATCACCAGCAATGATGCTCAACGTCTTCCGCTCTTTATTGAACTGAAAGACTTAAGTATCAAGACAGACCTGCAGGGGGCAATTTTTCGAGCACTGGAAAGCTACGATATTGACATCGATGAGGCCACCATCGATTTTCTCTTCAAATCTGGAAAGTTTTCTCTTTTGCTGGATGGCTTCGATGAAATCGAAGAAAAACTTGTCAAGGCGGTGTACTTACACATTGAACATCTTGCACGGCGCTATCCAGAATTATTAATAGTCGTCACTTCCCGGCCAGGAAACGAGATACAAAAATCGCCAACTTTCAAGACGCTACGAATAGCTGAATTAACTCCGGCCGAGTTCCCTGCATTTTTGACAAAATTAGGCGTAAGCTCGGAAAAATCGCTTGAATTAAGACAGGCCATTCGCAACAGTCCGAGCAAACTCAGCAATCTCATAAAAACGCCGCTAATGCTGACTTTAGTCGTTATTGTTTATGAGGCTGAAGTAAGAATTCCTGAGACACTTCCAGAATTTTTTGACCGACTTTTCCAAGTTGTTGTCTCTAATCACGACCGTCTGAAAGGTGGTTTTACACGCGTCCATCAAAGTGGACTTTCGGAACGTGGGTTGCAGACAGTTTTCGAGGCATTTTGTTTTATGACCCTTCAGCTTGGGCACAATCGAACACTGACCGCAGATCAGTTTGAAGAAGTTTTCAAATACGCAATAAAATACTCCGACGGATTAAAGTGTGATGCAGATAATTTTAAGGCGGATATAACAAATACCGCATGCCTCATGCTAATGGAGGGAATAGATTCCATCACATATCTACATAAAAGCATCTTAGATTACTACGCAGCTTCTTTTGTGCGGAAATTGAACGAAAAAAACTCCTCACATTTCTACCAAGCAATGTTAAAGAAAACGCTTGGATGGGAGGACGTGCTGTCATTTCTTAAATCAATAGATTCTTTTCGCTATTCCCAGAAATTTATTCTACCCTTCGTTGCATCGGAAAAAGAAATTTTTTGTTGCGACCTCTCAAAAAAAAGTCCTGCAGAACTGTCAAATATTATGGAGGCGGCATATCCTAATTTTGGACTTTGTTTTCAGAGGAACACTTCGCCGGCAGACACAGCGACCATAATTTCCTTTCAAACTGAGAAGGAGCGGGCAGGCGAGCACTTGGCTGGCTTGGTGTTTCTGATCATGGAGGCCTTAGATACAATGATGCCGTCGCCATTTCCCATCAAAGAGATAGAGGATTTATTTAAAATTCATTTTATGGCAGACGCAATCGATGCAGAAGAAATATTTATTCCTGGAAAATCAATTATTAACGCGTTTGGCACCAAAGAAATTTGCACGAAACTCGGGATTTATGAAACTCGACTTGAAAAACTCCGCACTGTTGCCCAAGAAGTTGTAGATGCAGAAAATAAGAAGGAACTCATCTTCACTCTAGGAGATTGATCTAAGGAAATTTCCGGGATTAACATTTGGAGACCGAGACGAATCGAAATCTCTAGTTAGTTGAGAAGCGTCTGGCGCTATCGGATAAAAGTCTGAGCTAAGACGCGGGTGCCATATCGCAGGCGATCTGGTGCCGGCTTAGCCAATGCTCCTCGAGCCAGCGATACAGCACATTGGCATTCAGGCCATGTTCATGCGCCGCGACGGCAATCGATGCACCGGGCTGCAGGCATGCGGTGATCAGTTCGGCCTTGAACTGTGGTGCACAGGTGCGGAGCGTGCGCGGCACCAAATAGCGAAGGGATTAAGAATCTTTGAGCATCGTGTGCACGGTTGTTTCGTGGAAGCGATATTGCTCAAAGAGTTGTTCAGCATAAAGATGGGATCAGCGGACAGATAGCTTGTGAGCGGGCATGTCCGCCGTGCTATCGTGAGTAGAAACGGCCTCAAACATGCTATCGACGGCAGCGCGGTTATCGGCGTTTAGGCCCGAAGGTAACATGATTGTGAATGAGCTTAAGTGGTCGTTATCTCTTCATGCCAAGTCCCTTACAGGCTGTCATGCCTCTTTGGCCAGTCCAGCGGAATTAGGGCATCTCCCGAAAGCTTGTTCCACCTCTTACGGGTAGCACTTACGTAACGGGGGTCATCGCTGAAATACGCGTGCTCAATCAGCAGAACCTGCAAATCTTTCTGTTCAGTGGTAGCGTTGAACAAAAAGTCTAGGTGACGACGCATTGCCAAGACCTCCTCATTCTCTCCAAGACTTGCTTCATCGTCTCCGCTTTGAGGGTAGTAAGGACGACTGATCTGATCGAATGCTAGAAAAGCCGGTACAGGGGCGTTGGTATTTCCGAGGTGCTTTTGTAAAGCGAAAGACAGCGCGATGTGGATAGCCAAGTAGTTCTCATCCGAGCCTGCATCTGGTAGTCGCAATACCGCTCCAGAATCATTCTCGATGATCGCGATAGCTGGTGGCTTGGTCGAAAACTCCAACTCGGCGTCAACGCAAGGTGCGACAGTGGGCAGCAATGCGAACGCTTCAGACAGATATTGCGAAACCTTTCGCTCAGCACGTGCGAGCAAAACTTGTTTAGCGTCGTTATCAATGAGCGCCTCTAGCTCCTCAATCTGCTCACGTAGGACGTTGACGTCAGGGCCTGGAAGCGGCGTCGCAGGATTCATCTCTAAGAACTGCGAAACCTTTCCCATCAAGTGCGCGTGATACTGCGCAAGGTTATCCATCTCCTGGGCTTCACTGCTTTGCCTAATCCAGGTTTTTATACGCTCGTCGACGCCCTTAAGTTTGTCATTGAGCCTCGTAAGCTCCAACTGAAGCGTTTCCTCATGATCCACCAAGCGAGGCCGTACATTTTCAACCGCTGCACCTTCAGAGCGAACGATGTCAATTGATTGGCGTATGGCCTGGGCGGCAGCGATCCCGCGTTCACTGGGTGCATCACACAAGGGGCAAGAGTGGGCCACCGGCTCAAGATGCTCGGCAATTTTCAACTTCTCATATTGCCGCTTTACTGCTCCCTCAAACCCCGACATTTCCTGGAGCGCCACCTGTGTAGCTCGCGAGCTACGCCTTGCCTTTTCGATCTCACTGAGCAAGCTTCGACGCTGCGTGTGGAGGCTAGAAAGCTCCCCTTCGCTCGGGTTCTGCCCTTTGCTGAACTTCAATCGTTTGAGCCTAAATAGTGCTTCTTGAAGAACCGTTTCTGAAGCATCGTCAGGCAGGAGTTCACAAAGGCCAGTGCGATGAGCATCCATCAGTAAACGCGTCGCATGCTTTTTGTATTCGCTACCTTCCGCTTGATGAATTCGAAGCCGACGCTGCTCCCGATCAAACCGCTTGCGAAGATCCTTTAACTGACGCTCCTGGATCACAGTGTCTTGAGTGATGACACCGAGAAAGTAAGGCATCGTTTCAATAATACCCGGAGCTTCATCGGCTTGGTCCAAGCCATGAAGCAAAGCAGTCTCGTTATAGATAACGTCTTTGGGAACAAACATATAAGCTGTCGCGTGGCGCACTGTCGGTCGCCATTTTCGAACAGCGCTTTCATCCGATGCGTCGACTACTCCTCCGATCCCAAATGCTCGCTCAATAAAGGACTTCCCTGCTATTAGATTTGTAGCTCCTTCAAACTCCTCTAACGACGTTGGGATTCGAAGGTTCCGTCCGCTGCTGACGAACATTTTGGTACTGGTGTTTTGTCCCAGCGGCGGAATGACTCTGCCAGTGATCATTTCCGCATCACCTAACACCCACTTGATGCCGACAGCGATACTGTGGCGCTTCACGTGGGCTGCAAGCTCACACACACTGGATCCTAGACAATAGTCGATGGCTTTGATCAGCGTCGATTTACCAGTTCCCGACGCTCCGGTGAATATATTCACCTTGCCGAGCTCCAGTTCGAAGGAACGAGCACGGCCGCCCTCACCAATAAAGAAAATTCTCGAAATATTCCAGCGACTCATAGTTCAAGACCCATCAAGTTGAATACCGTCCTTGTTGAGCCGGCCGAAGCAAACCAATGACCAATTCGGTCGATATTGTCGAAATTCTTCCGAGTGTCCTGCGTTAGCTCTGCTCTGAGCTGCTTAGGCACAAGTGACATGCCAGGGGCTACTTTTCCATCAGTTTTTATTTCCAATAGATTACTAAAACATCCAAACCTGATTGCTTCTGTCACGATATCCAATGAACCATTTACTCGAGCAGCAAGACGGATCTGAATTACAGGGCTACGACGCAGCCACTCCAATAATCCCGTCCTACGATTCGTACCGTTGAACGTAGGAGTCAAATCTCCAGACAATGCCAATGGCAGAGCAGCGTAACACAGTGTGATATCTGGCTCTGATTTATTTCCGATACGGTAGGATCGGACGAATGTGGCTAACAGAGACGCGCAATAAGCCGGATTGGTTTCGGCAAAAATGTCGTGAGCAATCGCCATGGCCTTAATCCTTGAGAAGCTTCAGGTAGTTTGCGTGCCAACCTACGCGAAGGTCGATTGCAAGCACTTGGAAGGTGCCCTGTACATAGTAATGAGCGGTCCAGCCACGCGAGATAGGCTCAACTTGAGTCGGAGCTTTCTCATGAGTCCAACGCAGAAGTTCTAGTCCTTTGTTTGCCACTTGGGATGGCTCGAGTTCAGCGCAGTCCTCTACCATCTGGGAGTGGCGATCTGACCAGCGTTCAGTAAGTACTGAATCATAGCCCGCTATTTTCGAGCGCATTTCTGGATTATTTGTAATCCATTTGGACCGTTGCTCTTTAGCCCGCCATTGTGCTCGGATTGCCTTCGCGATATCCGAAGGCCTACCATCTACAAGCGCAATTTGACGAGTCAGTAGTCCATCAGGCTCATAATCCTCGGGTTGTGTGAACTCGGAGAAATCAGCCACTAACGTTCCATTATCTAGATCCGCGATAATAGAAGATATCTGATACTCCATTTCGCTCCGTTGGATTACCCGCTCACGCTTTTCACACAAGCTGAATATGACTTGTTGATCCCACCATTGTAGCAGACGTTTTGCAGCCTCCAATCGTTGTACTTGAGGAATGAGGTGCAGTCGCTTGGCTACCTCATTAGGTATTTCTCCAATGCTTGCAGTGTCCTGCTGAATGATTACTCTGCGCAGGAGGCTTAAGCGAGCGGAAGGAGCAAGGGCGTGAAAGGCAAGACAGCCAGGTGCTCGAGCAGAATGAGGGGGCTTAGCACCAGCTGACTTTGCGTCCGATCTTTCAGTCAATACACGATCCGCTTCTTTCTCCATCGCCTGCAGTAGCGCCTTGCGATCACTGTCCAAATCGCATAAAGACATCAACGGTGAATCAGTAGGCACCTTTCCAACTGCAACGAGGTGGAATGTCGTGTCTGCAAGGGAAACAAAAGGGAGAGCGTCAATCCAGACCTTGATAGTCTTCCACAACGCCACTGAGGCCAGCGTGACGGGGGGAGGGAATTCTTTAATAGAATGCTTAAGCTGGTAAAAAAGTTGCTGTCCGTCGACCTTCAACTCGACATCATCCAATCGCTCAACCGCTGCTGCGGCATCACTGCTCGTCTGTGAAATGAGCTTCAACAAAGCAAACTGGCTTTGAAAATAAAACCCGAGGGCAGCGGCTGTCGCTTCATGGACAGCGTTAGATTTAATGTTCTCCGTCACTTTTTTGCGCCTCTCTCCATTAATTCCTTGTCGAAAATTGTAACATAATGCAAGCATTGAAGCCAAAATAGGCGCCAGTAGTCCAAGGCTACGTGCGAATACAAGGTACGATCACGCCGATGGTAAAGCGGATGTAGAAGGCCGGACTTATGACGAGAAGATGTGATACGCAGGATGACCGGAATGTCATGGTCGAATTGACTGCTCAGAGGCTCGAATTAGGCCCCAGCTTTGCAGCAGTGCTTGACAAGATCAATGCGGCATGTCAGATCACCGATAAGCGAGCCGACGCGATCCGCTAAACATTGGAAGAGATAAGTGGTCGAGCTCGCGGAATAGAGTGAGTGCGATGCATCACGATTTGTCGAGTGTCTGCTCATCGTCTGGATCTGCTGCTCGCGGAGTTAGCTAACGATAAGTCAAACGGTTATCGCGAGTAATTGCAATCGAGCATGTTTGCGCCTCAAAGGTGCACAAGTACGAACATGGCTAAGGCAGCAAGGCCAACCAGGTCCGCTTAGTCACTGACTGGTCGGGATGGTGTCTGCCAATTGAACGTTGCGGCGCAAAGCCCACAGGGCCAGAAATGCGGTGATGGCGAGCATCGAGGAAAGCCACAGGGCTCCCAATCCCCATCGGGAGACAGCCATGCCGAATAGAAGCGGGGAGCCGGCCTGCACGATGCGCGCAGGCACCATCAGCCAGCCCTGCCGCTGGCCATAGCCCTGGGCACCAAACACCTTGAGCGGCAACGTGCCCACGGCGATGGTCAGAATGCCGTTGCCAAGGCCGTGCAGGATGGCGAAGGCACTGGCGGCCGGAGCGCCGATCAGGCCCAGGCATATGGCCGCAACGGGATGGGCCAGGATCGCCAGCCTGGCGGACAGCAATGGATGGGCATTCTTCAGTAATCCGTATTCGATCAAACGCCCTGCCACCTGTGCCGGCCCCACCAGCGCGGCAGCCCCGATGGCCAGCGCCACCGCGGTCCCCGTGCTCTGCAAAAGTTGCGGCAGATGCGCGGCCATGGCCGTGCTGATAAACCATGAGACGGCAAACACATAGGCCATGAAGTATGCGGTATGTCTGCGTGGTTGCGCTTTCGTGCTGGAGTCCTGGGTGTCGGCTGGTTGGCCGTCAACTTGCTCTGGCCCAGCTGCTCGCGTAGCGCGCGGAAGCAGCAGATTGAGCGGCAGTCCCAGAAGAAGATGAAGCAGCGCCCATGCCAGACACGCTTCGCGCCATCCAAATTCATGCGCGAGATAGCTGGACAGGGGCCAGCCTATGGTGCTGGCGAATCCCGCAAACAGCGTGATCCCCGTGATGGCGCTTCGGGCACCTTGGCCGTACAGGCGCACAACGGTGGCAAAAGCTGCTTCGTACAGGCCACTGCCCATGGCGATGCCCATGATGGCCCAGGCCAGGAACACCTGGCTTGCCTGCGTGGCCTGGCTCAGGAGGGCCAGCCCTGCGGCAAACACCAGGTTGCTGGCGATCAGCACCGGACGGCCGCCGAAGCGGTCGATGAGCCGGCCGGCCACCGGTCCTGTGGCCGCGGCGACCAGCAGTGCCATAGAGAAGGCAGCAAACACACTGGCGTAAGCCATTCCAACGGCACGGCCGATCGGTTCCGCAAGAACCGCGGGAAGGTAATACGAAGAGGCCCAAGACAGCGTTTGAGCCACACCCAGCATGACGGTGGTCTGTGTGCGGCGCTGCATCGTGACGTCGCCTTAAATGCTGCGTTGGTGGACCCGCTGCGACAGCGCCTCGGTGCTTTCGCGACGTTCGCTGTACCGGTCCACCAGGTAGTCCGCGCAGTCGCGGGTCAGGATCGTGAACTTGATCAACTCCTCCATCACGTCCACCACCCGTTCGTAATACGGAGACGGCTTCATTCGGCCTGCATCATCGAATTCCATAAAGGCCTTGGCGACGGACGACTGGTTGGGGATGGTGAGCATGCGCATCCAGCGGCCCAGCACGCGCATCTGGTTGACGGCATTGAAGGACTGCGAACCCCCAGAGACCTGCATCACGGCCAGGGTCTTGCCCTGGGTCGGCCGCACGGCGCCCACGGCAAGGGGAATCCAGTCGATCTGGGCCTTCAGGATGCCGGTCATGGCCCCATGGCGCTCCGGCGAGGTCCAGACCATGCCTTCCGCCCATAACGCCAGTTCACGCAGTTCCTGCACCTTGGGGTGGTCGTCCGGCGCATCGTCGGGCAATGGCAGTCCGCGCGGGTCAAAAATCCGCGGCTCGGCCCCCATTGCGCGCAGCAGCCGGGCCGCCTCCTCGGTCAGCAGCCGGCTGTAGGAGCGCTCCCGGGCCGACCCATAGAGCAGCAAGATGCGAGGAAGATGTACAGCCCGCTGCGGCAGCAGCAGGCGCACCAGGTCGGGCACTTCGAACGATTGAAAATCCAGGTTGGGCAGATCAGTGCTTTGCAACACGTTGTCCTTTCGCGTCGATGACAGCTTCGCCATCTTCCTTGGAGAGTGCACCCTGTTGGGGCCCAGGCAATATGTCCAGCACGGCCTCGGAAGGGCGGCACAGACGGGTGCCAAGCGGTGTCACCACGATGGGACGGTTGATCAGGATCGGATGCTCGAGCATGAAGTCGATCAGCTGCTGGTCGGTCCATTTCGGGTCGGCCAAGCCCAGTTCCTCAAAAGGCGTGCCCTTTTGCCGTAGGAGCTCGCGCACGGGAATGGCCATCTCGGCCAGCAAGCGCTCGAGCGTAGCCCGGTCGGGTGGCGTCTTGAGATACTCGATGACGCAAGGTTCCTCGCCGCTGTTGCGGATCAAGGCCAGCACGTTGCGGGACGTGCCGCAGGCGGGGTTGTGGTAAATGGTGATGGTGTTCATGCCAGGTCCAGAACAGAGGGTGGCTTCAAGCGAAAAGGCTCAGGCGCAGTGCCAAGGCCGCAAGGGTGGCCAGCAGGACCGGCACGGTCAGCACCGTACCGACCTTGAAATAGTAGCCCCAGCCAATCGTCATGCCCTTCCTGGCCAGCACATGCAGCCACAGCAGCGTAGCCAGGCTGCCGATCGGGGTGATCTTGGGACCCAGGTCGCAGCCGATCACATTGGCATAGACCATGGCTTCCTTGACGATGCCACTGGCATTGGAGGCGTCGATGGACAAAGCGCCCACCAGTACGGTCGGCATGTTGTTCATCACGGACGACAGCAGGGCAGACAGCAGGCCGGTGCCCATGGCAGCACCCCAGATGCCGCCCTGCGCAAAGCGGTCCAGCATCGCGGCCAGGTAGTCTGTCAGGCCTGCATTGCGCAGACCATAGACCACCAGGTACATGCCCAGCGAGAAAATCACGATCTGCCAGGGAGCGCCGTGCAGCACCTTCCTTGTGCTGATGACCGGCCCGCGGCTCGCCACGGCCAGCAAGATGGCTGCGCCCACTGCCGCGACGGCGCTGACCGGCACGCCCAGGGGCTCCAGGCCAAAGAAGCCGATCAGCAGCAGGGCCAATACCACCCAGCCCGCACGGAAGGTGGCAGGGTCCTTGATGGCATCGGCCGGGCGTTTGAGCTTGCCAAGGTCGTAGGCCGCGGGAATGTCACGGCGGAAGAACAGCAGCAGCATGGCCAGGCTGGCCAGCACCGAGGCGATGTTGACCGGCACCATGACCGAGGCGTACTCGTTGAAGCCGATATCGAAGAAATCGGCCGAAACGATATTGACCAGGTTGGACACGATCAGCGGCAGGCTGGCCGTGTCGGCGATGAACCCTGCCGCCATGACAAAGGCCAGGGTGGTTGCTGGCGAGAAGCCCAAGGCCACCAGCATCGCCATCACGATGGGCGTGAGGATCAGGGCGGCCCCATCGTTGGCGAACAACGCAGACACGGCCGCGCCCAGCAGCACGATGAGGGCAAAGAGCTTGGTGCCGCGGCCGCCGCCCCAGCGCGCAAAGTGCAGCGCGGCCCATTCAAAGAACCCCGCCTCATCGAGCAGCAAGCTGATGATGATCACGGCGACAAAGGTGGCGGTGGCGTTCCACACGATGTTCCAGACCACCGGAATGTCCGTCAGATGCACGACCCCCAGCAGCAGCGCAATGGCCGCGCCCAGCGAAGCGCTCCAGCCGATGCCCAGGTTACGTGGTTGCCAGATGACCAGAACCAGGGTGAAAACAAAGATCAGGGCAGCCGTGAGCATGGTGCGAGAGTGCAATGGGTGAGAGGCATGCGTTCGTGGACGAAGGCGCAGGAAGTCAGGAGGCGGACATTTCGCGCGCCGTGCTTTGCAAGCGTGTCTTGTCCAGCTTGTCGGCAGGCAG
The DNA here is from genome assembly GCF_023634805.2 of Comamonas endophytica. Classification (NCBI taxonomy): domain Bacteria; kingdom Pseudomonadati; phylum Pseudomonadota; class Betaproteobacteria; order Burkholderiales; family Comamonadaceae; genus Comamonas; species Comamonas endophytica. Next base: position 3,253,974 of record NZ_CP106881.1, on the reverse strand, counting down.
ATTGACCAGCAGTTCCAGGCGGCGACGCATCAGGTGCATGGTCTGGCGGAAGGCTTCCAGCTTGGTGTCTTCAGGCGCATCGCCTGCGGAAGGGTCCGGGTAGCCCCAGTGCGCCGTGGCCGGGTGCCCGGGCCAGATCGGGCAGACCTCGCCCGCAGCTTTGTCGCAGACGGTGATGATCAGATCCATGTGGGGTGCTTCGGGCGCGGCGAACTCGTCCCAGGTCTTGCTGCGCAGGCCTTCTACCGACACGCCGGCGCGCTGCAGCACCTGCAGGCCCAGCGGGTTGGGCTGTTGGTTGGAACGTGGGCTGCTGCCGGCCGAATAAGCCTTTAAGCGGCCCCGGCCCATGTCGTTGAGCAGGGCTTCGGCCAGGATGCTGCGCGCCGAGTTGTGGGTGCACAGGAACAGGACATTCAAGGGGGCAGTGGTTTCGGTCATGAGTTTTAGCAGCAGGACTTGAGGGCAATGGCGCGAGGCGCCGCAGTGGTCACCGCTGGGGCACGCGGGGAAAGGCAGGCGTTGGCAATAAGCGTTGCAGGCCGGCTGATCAGCAGCTGCAGGAGATGGCGTCCGCAGGCGTGCAGACGGCGCCCTGGCAGCAGTTCTCCGTGAGATAAGCCAGCAATTCATTCATCGTCGGGAAGGCCGCGCGGTACAGCACATTGCGCCCCTGGCGCTCCTGGCTGACCAACTCGGCATGGGACAGCTCCTTGAGGTGAAAGGAGAGCGCGTTGGGCGCAATGCCCAATTGCTCTGCCAGGGCGCTGGGGGTGAGGCCCTCCGGCCCAGCCACTACCAAAGCGCGGAACACACGCAGGCGGGCTTCATGGGCCAGGGCTGAGAGGGAGCGAATGATCTTGGCTTCTTGCATTTATCAATAATACATCAACTATTGAATAGTTGAAAAGTTGTTTCTGGTCAATAAGGTTGAATAGCCCCGACGAATGCTGAAGACACCCGAACTTAGTGACCCAAGCAAGTGCGTCACTTTAGTAACGATAAGCGCCGCTTATCGTTAATAAACGGTCGGCAGATACCAATGCCCTCACTGTGATTTGCCACCACAGAGGCCCTCCGACAGCACACTCCATGAGGTCGTAAATCCACCCGCTCACCCTAGTCCCCCAACAGAATTTCCGCCAGATCCAGCTCGGCGCGCGGCAAGTCTTCCAGGTTCAAAGCCTCTTCGATGTGGGCTAGATGCTGTGCCATGATGGCCTTGGCGGCCTCTGCATCGCCCTGTTGAATAGCATCCACCAGCTGTGCATGTTCGTCATGCAGGCACGCCGCCCTGGTGGGTGCCTCGAACGTCAGGATGGCCAGGCAGGTCAAGGGCGTGAGCTCCTTGATGAGCCGGGTCAGCCAGGGGCTGCCGGACAGCTCCGCCAGCATCACATGGAACTCTCCGGACAGGCGCACCGCCTGCCTGCGGTCGCCGGCAGCGCGGGCTTTCTGCTCGGATTGCAAAATGGCCTTGAGGCGCTTGATAGCGCCGGGCGCTGCGCCCGACTGGATGCGTGCGATCACGCGCTCCACGGCCGCAGGCTCGAGCGTGCGCCGGATCCAGAGCACGTCCTTGGCTTCCTGGGCGGTGGGCTGCGACACGAACGCACCCCGGTTGGGATAGAGCGTGACCAATTGCTCCATCGCCAGGCGCTGCAGCACGCTGCGCACCTGCGTGCGGCTGACCTGGAAAAGCTCGGCCACGCGCTCTTCGGACAGCTTCGTGCCCGGCAGCAGGCGATGCTCCACGACGGCGTTGTAGATCTTCTGGTAGATATCGACGGGCGCCACGGTTTTTCTGTTCTCCATGCAGTTCTCGTTATTCGTTGCAAAAAGGTGGCGCCGAGGAGCCGGCGCCGAATTCGAGCCAGGCTTGCGCCAGTCCGTCAAAAGACACGCCCACCCGGCTGCCAGCCCGTGCCTGGAGTATGCCCGTCCAGCTGCCGGTGGTGACGACGCTGCCGGCCTCCACGCTGCCCCAATGTTCCGTGGCATGCAAGAGCCAGGGCAACAGCACCGCGGAGGGGTCACCCAGCGGATGCGAGCCCTTGAACTCTCTCACAGCTTCGGCATCGATTTGCACCGTGCAGCGCTGCGCCGACCAATCCCGGGGTAGATACGGTAACCAATCCTGGCCCAGCACCAGCGCCCCATGGCTGAGCCTGTCGGCTTGCAGCAGGGGCAACGGTGCCTGCAGATTCTGCCGCCAGCGCGAATCCACCCACTCGATGGCCACCGTCATGGCATCCACGAGCCCATGCACGCTGTCCGCGGTGAGCGTCAAGGCAAGAGCCCGGTCCACCCGGCGTCCTATGCGCAAGGCGATTTCCGCCTCCACCCCATACAGCGTGCAGGCCGGCTGGCCGATACGCGCCGGGTTCCGTTCCGAATGGCTTGGCAACACCCCTTGTGTCGGCAGCGGGGCATGGAACAGGGGCAGCGCAGGCGAAGGGCCGCCTGACTTCCAGTACGCCGGGGCGCTGCCGGGTCTCCAGCCCCCGGCCGCGGCGGCATGCTGCAGCACGGCCAGCACATCGATGTCGTCGCGAACTCCTGACGCATCCGCTGCCACGCCGCTCTGGTGGGCTTCGCGCAGTGCCTGCAGCACTTGCGACTTGTGAAATTCCGGTGCACGCATTTTTGTAGCCAATCCGATCGTTGTTTCAGTACATCCGGCAGCACGTTCTGTGCCTGCTTGTCGGCATGGGCAACAACGGTGGGAGGCGAAAGCGGCACCAAAGCCGGGCAACGCATGGTCATTGTGCAGAGAATCCCGAAAAAAGTGCAGATGACCGGGATGAAGCGTAGCCAAAACTTCGATCTTTTGTACGCAATTTCTGGCACAGCAATTGCGTAGCTGTGCGCTCCAGCCCTTTTTCCAGAATGGAATGCACCATGTTCAAACGCACTGTCAAAACACTCACCCTGGTTGCCGCACTCGGCAGCGCATGGGCCGGGACCGCCGCCCATGCCGCGGACAGCATCAAGCTCGGCTATGCCAAATGCGCGCACTGCTCCGCAGTGGCATTGGTTCCGGCCCAGGCGGAAAACGGCGTGCAGATCGAAGGCGTGAACTTCAATACCGGCAATGACGTACTGACGGCGCTGGTTTCCAAGAACCTGGATGTCGCCCAGGTCACTTACCTGCACTTCGTGACGGCTCTGGATAAGGGTTTCGACGTCGTGGCCATTGCCGGCCAGATCAACGGCGGCTCGCGCCTGCTGATCTCCAGCGCCCTGCCGGTGCAAGCCGATGACTGGGCCGGCCTGAAGAAAACCATCGCGGATTTCAAGGCCCAGGGCAAGCCGTTTCGCGTCGGCGCGTCCCGCGGCAATGCCCAGGATCTGCACATGCGCGGCACCTTCGCCAAGCATGGCATCGACGTGAACAAGGACCTGCAGTTCGTCAACATCCCCAACCCCGCGGACCATCTGCAGGCGCTGCGCCGAAACGAGGTGGAAATGATCAGCGCGGTCGATCCATTTGCCGCGCAGATCGTGCTCAGCGATGCGGCCAAGCTGTTCAGCTTCCCTTATGACCAGGCCGCGGGCAAGCTGTCCAACCTGATCGTGACGCGCTCCGATGTGCTCAAGGCGAAGCCCGCCGGCGTGCTCGAAGCCGTGCGCGGCGTGATCAAGGTCAATGCCGCGCTGGGCAAGAACCAGACGCTGTTTGTCGACACCATCCAGAAGGCCACGGGCCTGCCCCCGGCGGTTGCCCAGGGTTCGGTGAGCAACCTCTACCCGGACCACCATATGTACCGTCCGGCCACCAAGGCCATCGCCCAGATGATGTACGACCTCAAGTACCTGCGCACCGATGTCACGCCCAAGATCGACAAGGCCATGGACTACAGCTTCCTGGAAAAAGTGACCGGCCAGCCCAAGGCCGCCATGGGTTATTGAGGCGCATCACCCATGAAAGCTGAACACGCAGCGTTGCGCGCCCCCCCGGGGCGCAGTCTGTACCGGCGCATTGAAAAGTTCATCGTGCCCTTCCTGATCCTGGGCGGATGGGAGATTTTTTCCCGCTCCGGCATCCTGCCCCAGGCCCTGCTGCCGGCCCCCAGCCAGGTGCTGATCGCCTGGGCGGACTGGGTGTTCGAAACCGATGGGAATTCCCAGATGTACAGCGGCAAATGGATCAGCGATGTGCTGGCCAGCGCCACGCGCGTGTTCTCGGGCTTTCTCATCGCGACGACGGTGGGCATCGCCGCAGGCATCGCCATCGGCTGGTCCAAGACGGTGGAGAAGCTGTTCGAGCCCACGCTGCAGACCCTGCGCCCCATTCCTCCGGTGGCCTGGATTCCGCTGGCGATCATCTGGTTCGGCATCGCCAACAAGCCCGCCATCTTCCTGGTGTTCATGGGCTCGTTCTTCCCTATCCTGTTGTCCACCATCCACGGCGTGAAGACCTGCGACCGCAACCTGCTGCGCGCCGGCGCCATGTGCGGTGGCAGCAGCCGCATGCTGCTGCGCCACATCGTGTTCCCTGCGGCGCTGCCGAGCATTTTCTCGGGCCTGCGCATCGCGGTGGGCTCGGCCTGGATGCTGAGCGTCACGGCCGAGATGGTCGCCGTCAAAAGCGGCGTGGGCTATGTGCTGTGGGATTCGTATTACTTCCTGCGCTACGACATCGTCATTGCCGCCATGTGCAGCATCGGGCTGATGGGTTTTCTCAGCGACGCGCTGATCCGCAAGATCTTTGCCCGCCTGCTGCGCTGGCAGCACGCCACCACATTGCAGTCCAAGGAGGGTTGAACCATGTCCCTGATCACCATCGACAAGGTCTCGCGCATTTTCGAGGACCCCCAGCGCAAGGCGCCGGTCACGGCGCTGCAGGAGGTCAGCATTCAGGTCAAGCGCAATGACTTCCTGTGCCTGCTCGGGCCCAGCGGCTGTGGCAAGTCCACCCTGCTGAACATGATTGCCGGCTTCGACAACCCCTCCTCGGGCACCGTCAACGTGGGCGGAAGCGTCGTCACCGCGCCGGGCACGGACCGCGGCTTCGTGTTCCAGCAGGCCAATCTGATGCCGTGGCTGCCGGTATGGGAGAACGTCGCCTTCCATCTGAAGATGCAGGGGCGCGGGGGCGGCGACGAACGCCGCCAGCGCGCGCAGAAGTTCATCGACATGGTGGGACTGCGCGGCTTCGAGAACCACTATCCTAGCGAACTCTCCGGCGGCATGAACCAGCGCGTGGGCATCGCCCGGGCATTGCTGATGAATCCGGAAGTGATCCTGATGGACGAACCCTTTGGCGCGCTGGACGAGCAGACCAAGATGGACATGCACGCCGAGATCATCCGCATCTGGCGCGAGAGCAACACCACCATCGTCTTCGTGACCCATGGCATCGATGAGGCGCTGACGCTGGGCACCCATGTGGCGGTGATGTCGGCGCGTCCCGGCCGGCTGAGCGAGATGATGGAGATCGACCTGGAACGCCCGCGCGACCCGACCTCGGCGCGCTTCAACGACTACAAGCGCACCATCTTGCAGCTGCTGCGGCCCTCTTCCGCAGCCATGGCCGCGTAATCGGCCTGCGCTTCGCCATCCGGCCGATGTCCGCTGCCTTCAGCGGGCATCGGCCTTCTTGTTGGCCGCCGGCGCAAAAAAGGACACTCGATGGTGTCCCGTGGGAGATGGCCGCTTCTGGGTCCTAGATCCGGGCCGGGACCGCCTCCTCGAAAAGCATGCCCCATGGGCTCAGCGGCGCGGTGGGCCACTGCGCGCGCCGCAGCATGCCCCAGACGGTGGTGCTCACGGTGTCCAGCAGCGGAACGCCGAATTCGGCTTCGAGGGCCGGCGCCAACTGCGCGGCGCGCAGGTTGGTGCAGTAGGTGATCAAGGCCTGTGGCGCGCGTTCGTGCCCGGCCAGGGCGCGCAGGCGCTGCAGCAGCAGCGCGGGCTCGAGCATGCCGAACTGGTGGTTGTCGCGAATGCCTTCGTGCGTCTCGGCCACGACCTCGATACCGGCACGGGCGTAGTTGTCCGCGATCCGCTGCTGCACGTCCTGGGTATAGGGCGAGGCGATGGCGATGCGCTCGATGCCGCGCAGCGCCAGCAGTTCGTTGAGCGCCAGTACAGCGGTGGTCGCCGCGATGCCGGTGCGCTGCTCTATTCTCTGCACCAGCTGCTGGTCCTTCTCGAACCCCAGCCAGCCGGCGGCCGTGCCGCTCCAGCCGATCACATCGACTTTCGCATCGGCCAGCAGATCCGCCGCGGCCAGGATGTGGCTGTCGTCGAACTGGTTCAGCGCCTGGTGGTTCAGGCCGATCTCGGTGACCTTGAAGCGCGCGAAGTGGGCCGTCACCGCGCCGGCATCGGCCGCCTCCAGCGCGCTGCGCTCGGGCCGGTAGCTGGCGACCAGCGCGCTGGTCAACGGCTCCAGCGCCGTGTTGGACGAAGGGGTGAGCACACCCAGGCGCAAGGTTTTGGGGGTTTCGGCGGTCATGGAAATTCCTGTGGGCAAATGGCAGTTGGAAGCAGAACGCTCAGCCCAGCAGCGCGGCCAGGCTGTCCGGCAGGCCCTGGTGGGGCTTGCGTGGAGGCCGGGCATAGCTGCCTTGCGTGGCCTTGCGCGGCTGCAGGTTGACCAGGCTCTGGGCGTGCTGCACCGCGCTGGACACGCCATCGACCACCGGCACGCCGATGCGGTCCTTGAGCTTGCGCGCCAGGCCCGCCAGCGGCGCACCGGCGATCACGATGACCTCGGCGCCGTCGTCGCGGATGGCTTGCTCGCACAGGCTAAGCAAGGCGGCCTCGTGGTCTTGCTGCACCGCGCCGATATTGGCCAGCTGCTCGTCCAGCGCCCGGATGCTGGCCAGCCGGCCCTGCAGCTGGTGGCGCTGCACCTCTTCGCGGTACCAGGCCTGGATGCGCTGGCTGATGGCGATGATGGAAAAACGGTGCCCGAGCAGGCAGGCCGTGGCCAATGCCGACTCGGTCATGCCCAGCACCGGCACCGGCAGGGCTTCGCGCAGGGCCGCCAGGCCCGGGTCGCCGAAGGCCGCCACGATCACTGCGTCGTGCCCGGCCACATGCTCCGCCGCGACCTGCGCCACGGCATAGGCCCCGATCAGCGCCTCGAAGCGCGTCTCGATATAGGCTACGCCAAAGGGCGCGGTCCGCATGGTGAGCGCCGTCTGTGGCCCCGCGCTCAGGCGGGCCTCGGCCTCGATCAGCTGCGTGACGCTCTCGGAAATATTCGGGTTGATGATGAGCAAGCGCATGCGTGTCTCCTGAAAAGCAGCGCCGGCGCATGTACGCGCCAGCCGCTGGTGGAAAAGAAAAGAGGGTCGGTCGGCCCTGGCCCTCAGCAGCCATCGTCCGCGGTGCACTGCGGCCGGTAGCGGTGCGTGAAGCGCGCGCGCTCGGCCAGCAGGCTCGGCTCGCCGCACGCCAGCAGCTGGCCATGCCCCGGCGCCGGGGTGAAGTGCCGGCCGTCCCACAGCACCTGGCCGCGCGCGATGGTCATTGCGGGCCAGGCCTTGAACTGCATGCCTTCATAGGGCGTGTAGTCGACGTTGTGGTGCAGCATGCCGTTGGTGAGCGTGAAGTCCCCTTCCTGCCAGATGACCAGGTCGGCATCCGCGCCGATCGCGATGCAGCCCTTGCGCGGGTGCAGGCCGTAGGCCTTGGCGGGCCCGGTCGAGGTCAGCTCGACGAAGCGCTGCGGCGTCATGCGCCCGGCCAGCACGCCTTGCGACCACAGCAGCGGCATGCGGGTCTCGATGCCCGGAATGCCATTCGGGATGCGGCCGAATGCAACCTCCTGGCCCTGCGGCCTCTTGCCCTGCTCGCCATCCCAGCGAAAAGGCGCATGGTCCGAGGAGAACACCGAGAACAGGCCGTCATTGAGCCCATCCCAGATCACTTCCTGGTTGGCGCTGTCGCGCGGCGGCGGGCTGCACACGCATTTGGCGCCTTCGTAGCTGTCGTCCAGCCCCAGGTCTTCGCTGGTCAGGAACAGGTATTGCGGGCAGGTTTCGGCGAAGATCTTCAGGCCCTTGGAGCGTGCCCAGCGGATCTGCTCCACCGCCTCGCGGCCCGAGACATGCACGATCAGGATCGGCACGTCCACCAGCTCGGCAAGGGAAATCGCGCGGTGCGTGGCCTCGCGTTCCACCAGCATCGGCCGGGCCACGGCATGAAAGCGTGGCGCGGTGCGGCCTGCGGCTTCGAGCTTGCGCGTCAGCCAGGCGATGCATTCCGCATTCTCGGCATGCACCATGGCCATCGCGCCATGCGCGCGCGCCACCGACAACACGTCCAGGATCTGCCCGTCATCGAGCTTGAGCGCGTCATACGTCATGTAGATCTTGAATGACGTGAAGCCCTCGGCGATCAGCGCGGGCAGCTCGCGCTCGAGCACTTCGGGCGTGGGGTCGGTGACGATCATGTGGAACGCGTAATCGACATGCGCGCGCCCCGCGGCACGCTGGCGGTATTCCTCCACGGCGGCGCGCAGGGAATGGCCCTTTTGCTGCGCGGCAAACGGGATCACGGTGGTCGTTCCGCCGCAGGCCGCGGCACGCGTGCCCGTGTCGAAATCATCGGCCATGCGCACCGGGCCACTGGTGATTTCCTCGAGGTGGCAATGGGCATCGACGCCGCCGGGCGTGACGGCCCGCCCCTGCGCGTCGATCTCCCGGGTGCCGCCCGCCAGGCCAGCGCCCATCTGCATGATGCGCCCGTCCTTCACGCCGATGTCGCAATGCATTTCGTCGGCGGCCGTGATCACGCGGGCATTGCGCACCACCAGGTCGAAGGCTGCGGCAGGTGGAGATTCGGTCATACGGGTCTTTCTTGGGGAGCGGCGTGGTTTGCGGGGTGCACATGTAATGCAAATCGTGTGCCAGGACACAGCGTATTTCCAGCAAAACAACCAGTACATGTATACAAAGTTTCGCTAGTCCATCCAAAGCTGGAACCGGAATTGCATACAGATCTCTGCACTGCCCGTTCATTTGAGCCCTGCCGCACCCCATCGGGGCACTGCGTGTGTCTCCTTGGTGCAGCTGCTTCAAATTGGATACAACTTCCCATCAACCATCTGCTCTGCCATGCCCAGCACCGCTCTCCATCAATGGTCCGCCCAGCACACTGCCCAGCAGGTCCTCGCCGGCCAGCTCCGCGCCACCGATGTCGCCCGCCACATGGTGGCGCGCATCGAGCAGCTCAACCCGCAGCTCAACGCCTTTGCCTTCTTCGATGCCGCGATCCCGCTGCAAGCCGCGGCACAGGTCGATGCGCGCCTGGCTGCCGGCGAATCGCTGCCCATGGCCGGCGTGTGCTTCACCGTCAAGGACAACCTGTGGCTGCAAGGCGCACCCGCCACCTTTGGCTCCCTTCTGTTCGAGGATTTCATAGCGCCGCAGGACAGCTGGTGCGTGGCGCGGCTGCGCGCCCTCGGCGCCATCCCCCTGGGCGTGACCACCTGCTCGGAATTCGCCTGCATGGGAATCACAACTACCAAGCTGCACGGCACCACCCGCAACCCCTGGGATACGCGGCTGACGCCCGGCGGCTCGTCGGGCGGCGCCGTGGCGGCGCTGGCCGCGGGCATCGGCCATCTCGCGCTGGCCACCGATGCCGGCGGCTCCACCCGCCGCCCCGCCGCGCACACCGGCTTGGTCGGCATGAAGCCCACCCTGGGGCGCGTGCCCAACGCCGAAGGCTTCGACGATCCCAATCATCTGCTTTCGGTCATCGGCCAGCTGGCGCGCAATGTCGGCGATGCGGCCTGGATGCTGGACTGCCTGACCGCCTGGGAGCCAGCCGACCCACTGTCATGCCCCGCCTTCGCCCAGCCCGATGCCATGGCGCAATTGCACCAGGACGTGCGTGGCCTGCGCCTGGCCTGGTCGCCACAGCTGGGCTGCGATCTGGCCATCGACGCCGATGTGCTGGCCGCCATGGAGCATGCCGTGGATGCGCTGCGCCAGGCCGGCTGGAACATCGAGCGCGCCGACCCCGTCTGGCCCGAGGGCGCGCGCGAATATCCCTTGATTGCCATCCAGCAGGCCGGCCTGGCCCAACGCTTTGGCCAGGACTGGGCCGCCCACCCCGAGCGCATCATGCCCAACCTGGGCGAGCAGATCGAGCTGGGTGCGGCCCTCAGCGGCATGCGCATCACAGAACTGCTCAAGCTGCGCGAGCAGTTCCACGCCAGCTTCACGCGCTTGCATGCGCGCTACGACGCCCTGCTGTGTCCGACGGCGCCCGTCGAAGCCTGGCCGCACGGGCTGATGGGCCCGGCCATGATCGGCGGCATGCCTGCCGGCCCGCGCGGCCATGCCGCCTTCACGCCGATCTTCAATTACGGCGCCGTGCCCGCCGTTTCCGTGCCCTGCGGCTTCGGGCGCAACGGCTTGCCCCTGGGGCTGCACATCTCGGCGGCACGCTTCCAGGATGCGCGCGTGCTGCAACTGGCGGCGCAGGCGGAACGGATCTGGCAGCTGGATATGCGCAGCCCGCTGATGCGCGAGGATTGAGCGGAATGCAGGGGCTGCAGATCTGGTCCCCTTGCGCCACCCGCAGGCTACACGAGCGCCCGCATTCGGGCCGTCAATTGCGCTGGCATCCCGCTCACCTCCCGTCCCATGACCCGGGAAAAGCTGCCGATGCGCGCTTTGGCGCTGCCCATTCGGGCCATGGCCACCGCCTGCCAGGCGGCCGCCTCGATGCCGTCGATGACCGGCACCGGCAGCTGCGCCTGCAGCGCCGCGCGGTAGCCGCTGAGCACCGCGCCGCTCAGGACCAGTACATCCAGGTCGTGGCTGTCGATCATCTGCTCGGCATGGAGCTGCAACTGTGCCAGCACTTCAGGCTCCACGGCCTGGGCGTGGGGGGCGAAGGCCTGGGGCAAGGCCGGCGCGCTCCAGGCATGCATCAAGCCGTCGAGCTGGTACAGGCGGGCTTGCTCCTGATAGACCGGCAGCATGTGCGCGCCCAGCGTGATGAGACCCACGCGCTGGCCCAGCTGGGCGGCACAGAGCAAGGCGGCCTGGAGCATGCCGACCACGGGAATGTCCAATATCTCGCGCAGGGCCCACAGGCCGGCATCGGTGGAGATGGCCAGAATGACGGCGTCCATGCCCGGGGCATGCGCCACGCCCAGCGCCAGCGCCTGCTGCGCGGCAAGCACGTTCTCGGCCCGGCTGCCCACGATGCGCGGGCCTTCGGTGGCCGTGACGCCCACGATATCCGCCGCGCCGCTCAAGGCGGTCTGGGCCGTCTGCCGCATGCGCTGCGTGACGTGGTCGCTGGTATTGGGGTTGAGAAGCAGCAATTGCATCAGTGGCCTTGGATGATGGATTTCAGGATGTCCGCCACGGGCGCGCAGGGGCGTGGCTGCATGCGCTGCAAGACGCGGTTCTGCACCAGCAGCAAATGCGCCTTCATGGCCTGCGCGGCGCCCTGCGCATCGCGCTTCTCCAGCGCCTGCAACACCTGGGCATGCTCCTGGGGCGCACATTCGCTGGCGCTTTGTGGTTCATACAGCGCCACATACATCTGGGTGCGCGCAATCAACTGCCGGCACATGGCCAGCAGCGTGGGCGAGCCAAGGATCTCCACCACGGCCGTGTGAAAGTTGCCGGCCATGCGCACCGAATGCTGGCGTGCCTGGCCGCTGGCCGCGGCGCTGTGCTCGTGCCTGACCATCTCCTGCAGCTGCTGGAGCTGGGCAGGTGTGATCCTGGCCGACAGCTCCATCAGAGCACCGCACTCCAGTGCCACACGCGCCTGGTAGGCGTCCACCACCTGCGCCGGCGTGGGCGTGGGCACGAAGGCGCCACGGTTCGGCTGCACATCCAGCTTGCCGTCCTGCCCCAGGCGGATCAGCACCTTGCGCACCATGCCCCGGGTGACCTCGAAGGACTCCGCAAGATGCCGCTCCCTGAGCGGCGTACCCGCAGGCAGGCGCCCTTCCAGCAAGGCGCATTCGATGCTTTGGTACAGCACTTGCTCGGTAATGGCCACGGGCTCTGCAGCCTGACTTGTTTCTTTCTTCATGCGCTCGCTGAAACAGCTCCAAGAATTTTTAACATTAGAATCAATTTTGGTTAACCAAATTTTTTATGATTTCTTGACCTTCCGCGCAATATAACGCACCGCACCTTGCCTCCCAACGCCATGACCGACTCCACGCCCACTCCCCTCGCCAATGCGCCTCTCGCGTTCGACCTGCTCCTGCGCGACGCCATTTTCCTGACCGCCGACCCGGAGCAAGCGGAATGCCGGGGCTGGTGCCTGGGCATTTCCGACGGCTGCATCACCTGGTTCGACCGCGAGCCGCCTGTCCACTACACCGCCCGGCGGGAACTGCGCCTGCCGGGCCACTTCGTCACGCCCGGGTTCGTGAACCCGCATGTGCATTCCATCCTGAGCATGGTGCGCGGGGTGGCGGTGGACCTGGGTTTCGCGCCGTCCTATACGCCAGGCATCCCCAAGGGCACCGAAGTCAACCCCGAGCAGGCCCGCGCCCTGGCGCGGCTGGGCGCCCTGGAGGCGATGCTGTTCGGCTCCACGCTGGTGGGAGACAACTTCGTGCACGCGGACACCAGCACCGAGGCGATGCTGGAGCTGGGCCTGCGCCTGGCGCCAAGCTGGCGCATCCATGACGTGGACTTCGCGCGGGTCGCGCATGGCGAGTGGAACTACGACAGCGCCATCGGCGAGCGCACCCTGGGAGCTGGCTTGGCGCTGTACGAGCGCTGGAAGGACCACCAGCGCGTCTATGTCAATCTGGCCGCGCATGCCGCCGATACCTGCTCGAACGGCTTTCTGGCCACCATCGCCCAGGAGGCGCAAAAGCGCGATCTGGTGGTTTCCACCCACCTGGGGCAAAGCCAGGTGGAGGTCGAGCGGGTGCGCGAGCGCACCGGCAAGACTTCCGTGCAGGTCCTGGAAGAAGCGGGGCTGCTCAACCACCGCCTGATGGGCGGCCACTGCATCTACCTGACGCCGGACGACCTGTCGCGCATGGCTCGCGCCGGCGCGCATGCCGTCCATATCCCCAAGTGCAACATCACTTCCGGACGCATGGCCAATACCCCGGCCATCCTGCGCGCGGGCGTGAACATGGCGCTGGCCACCGATACGCAGCATGGCGACATGGTGGAGCTGATGCGCTGGGCGCTGAACACCGCACGCGTGCAGGAAGGCGGCGTGAGCGATGAGTTCCAGCCCCGGCACGTGTTCCACATGGCCACCATGGGAGGCGCCAAGGCATTGGGCCTGGAACACCTGATCGGCTCCATCGAAGTCGGCAAGCGTGCCGATCTGGTGCTGTTCGACGCCAACCGCCCCCACTTGGTGCCGCACGTCAATCCGCTGGGCAACCTGGTGCACACCGGCCAGGGCCGCGATGTGTCCATGGTCATCGTCGACGGCGAGATCGTCGTGGAGCAAGGCCGCCCTGCCAAAGTCGATATGGAGCAGGTCTGTGCCGAGGCAGAGGCGGCATGCCGCCAGCTGTGGGGAGCACATGGCAAGCAGTACTGGCAGCCCCATTGAGCGGCAAATATCCATATTTGGTTAACCATACGGCATATTAATTTCAACCATACCTGCCGATGTGGCACGCAGTTTGCATGAGAGCTTCCATTCTTTGATCCATGGAGCTCTGCCGTGCAAACCCCCTTCTCTATCCGCCGTTCCCTGCTGGCCACCGCCGTGGCCCTGTGCGCCCTGCATGCCGCAGTACCGAGCCTGGCGGCCAGCGAATTTCCCAGCCAGCCGGTCAAGATCACGGTGCCCTTCCCGCCCGGCGGCTCGGCCGATGTGTTTGCCCGCATCGTCGGCGACGGCCTGTCGCGCAAATGGGGGCAGGCGGTCGTCATCGAGAACAAGCCCGGTGCCGGCGGCGTGGTGGCCACTGGTGCCGTGGTGCGCATGCCGGCCGATGGCCATCACCTGATGGTGGTGACCGTAGGCCATGCCATCAACCCGCATCTGTACGCCAAGCTGCCCTACGACACCACGAAGGACCTGACCGCCATCGCCAAGCTGGCAACCATGCCCAGTCTGCTGGTGGTCAACCCGCGACGCGTCCCCGTGCAGTCCGTGCAGGAGCTGGTGGCCAAAGCCCGAGAGGCCAGCGGCCAGCAAACCTATGCCAGCTCGGGCAACGCCTCCACCAGCCATGTGGCGGCAGCCCTGTTCAATACCACCGCCGGGATCGAAACCACCCACATTCCCTACAAGGGCTCCGCGCCGGCCATGACGGATCTGCTCAGCGGCCATGTCGACTGGATGATCGACCCGCTGGCCACCGCCTTGCCGCACGTCAAGGCCGGCAAGCTCAACGCCCTGGCAATCACCACCCGCGAGCGTTCGCCGCTGGCACCCGACATTCCCACCATGCAGGAAGCGGGCGTCAAGGGCTACGACTTCTCCTCCTGGTTCCTGATGCTGGGTCCCCAGGGCATCCCAGCCCCGGTGGTGAAACGCATCAATGAGGACGTCGCTGCGGTCCTGAAGGAAGAAGCCGTGCAACGGCGTTTTGCCGAGCTTGGCGCCGAAGCCGGAAGCGGCACGCCCCAGGCCATCAATGCCTTTCTCGGCCAGGAGATCCAGCGCTACGGCGCGCTGGTCAAGCAAGCCGGCATGAAGGTGGAATGATGTCTCTCAACCACCCGATTCCCTTTGCCGTTGCGCGCGACCTGCTGGGATACCAGGGCCGGCCACCCCATGCGCGGTGGCCTGAGGGGGCCCGCCTGGCGGTGTCGCTGGTCGTGAATTTCGAGGAAGGCGCGGAATATGCCATCGCGGAGGGCGACCGCCACAACGAAGCGGTATATGAAGTCATCGACCGCCTGGACACGGTGCCCGACCCCTGCCTGCAATCCCACTTCGACTATGGCACCCGCGTCGGCTGGTGGCGCATCATGCAGGTGCTGGAGGAGTTTGGCGCTGCCTGCACCGTCAGCGCCTGCGGCGCGGCCGTGCAGCGCTTGCCGGAACTCGCCCGGGACGCCTTTCGCCGAGGGCATGAGATCTCGGCCCATGGCTGGCGCTGGGAAAGCCACGCCCAGCTGCCGGCCGAGGTGGAGCGGGACAATATCCGGCGCACGGTGGCGGCGATCGAGCAAGCCACGGGCGTTCGCCCCGTAGGCTGGCACACGCGTTCGGCGTCGTCTCCCCGCACGCGCGCGCTGCTGATCGAACAGGGCTTTCTATACGACAGCGATTTCTACGGCGACGACCTGCCGGTGCGCGTGCCCAATCCCCAAGGCAGGCCATATGTGATGCTGCCCTATGCCTTCGACACCAACGACATGCATTTTCAGCACACGCAGCGCTTTTCCACCGCCAAGGAGTTTGCCGACTATGTGATCGAAGCCATCGACTGGCTGTGGAAGGAAGGCGAGACCCAGCCGCGCATGCTCTCCATCGGCTTGCACCTGCGCATGCTGGGGCGCCCCGCACGCATCGGCGCCTTGCATCGCATACTGGCCCATATCCAGCAAAAAGGCAGTATCTGGGTGGCCAGGCGCGACGCCATTGCCAATCACTGGCTTCAGCTGGATGCGTGATCCGGCAAGGCACTGCCGGAACCGGCCGTGACAGGTCAGGCGCCTGTGACCGATGCCGGGTTTCATCGCCAGGCGTCGGAATGGGCCATGGGCACGGCAGTTACCAGCTTCGATGGCATGCGCTCACCTTGTCACTACAACGATGCATAAACATCAGCGCCCTGCGCGCCGATCAGCTCGAAATCCCAGGCGTAGCGTCGATTCAAATCAGTACGTCCCAGATATGCTTCCATACATCGCATATGCCATCAGGGTGGGCAGTGTGGAACCTGGCATACCGCCCTCTCTCGACATGATGCGTTGCCAGCCCAATGCTTGGCTAAGAAGCATGTGGCTGGAGCACTGTGCCCAGGAGAATGGTGGAGTGACCAGCGCGCTGCATTGGGCGGCAACCGCAAGTGAGACAGCATTCATGCTTAGGCAGTTGATGGCTTGGGCCACGATGCTTTGGATGTGCAAGCCACTGTTCGCGGCTTGCTGAATCGAGGGATAGCCGTTGAGGTGCATGGCCTGGGGCGGATCGCTCCGGGTGTTGGAGAACTGATCCTTGCAGTGCTGGCTCGGGTTGCGGACATGGAGCGCAAGCGCATTCTTGAGCGCACAGCATAGGGACGCGCAGTAGCGCGCGATCAACTTGTCCTGACCGGCAAAACACAGCATGGAAAAACTTCTCCTGGGCGCCCAGCAAAGGCCGATGCAGACGCTGTGCAAGCATGGCGCAAGACCAACAGCGCTAGCATCGCAGCTACAGCCGCGCATTTTGGCCTCGGCAGCGCCACAGTAAAGCGCTATTGCCGAGGTAACGCTAACAGCGCCTGACACAATCCTCAGGCATCATCACGTTGTCTTGCCCTGCTACCGTCTGCGGCAACACCCCTGACTGCTACCGCAAATCTCCTATTCGCTGGCAAGTGTTGGGTTCTGCACTACGCGAAGCCCTTGTGCTGGTCCTAGTGCTGATCGTGCGTCGCAGAAGATGAAGGCCTCCGGCGCGGGGCTGGCGCCAGTTCCATTTGCTCTATGTGCGCAGCTGGGTGCGACGTTGCAGTGAACCTAGGTGTGGCCTACCAATGGAAGGTGCTGCATTGTGTTGTTGGAATTCGATTTTCAAAAAATTGCGATTTCCTGATTTTTGAGAGCAATTGGTCATGATTGCCAGGCACGGTTGACAGTGGGATCACCGCAAGAGTTGACTTGAATTTTTCACTGTAGGAGATGGCACGGCCTGTTTTGGAACTTTATCTTATCCAAAAAAATTCATTGAATTAGTATCATGAAGAAAAACCGAAGGGATCATGAAAAAATTCCATGAAAAAGCGGATGGATTTTTATGCAAGGCCATTTACTCTACTGTGGTTCTTCATGGCAGGAATTTCACCTTTGAATGCCCAAGATCTACCGGTGGTGACCGTGACAGGCGGCTATGATAATTATTCAGGCTTCGGAATGTCAGGTGGATTGGAGTTTTCGCATGGAGCTCTATGAAGCAGGGAAGTGGGATTCCTCAGCCGCACCCAGTGTGCAGGAAGTCTTGAGATGAAAATACAATATAAATATGTGATTATTGCGATAACTATTTTTTTAATCCTGTTTTCTTCATTGATTTATTGGCGGGGGGAGCGTGGACAAGAAAATACGGCATCAAACGTAAATTCCTGGGAGCATGTTGTAATTCCATCTATTGATCCAATCGATAAATCGACTGATCCGCCTTTGACGCAACCCACTGAAGGAGCCGATTCTTCGAATGTTGAAGAGATGATGCGGACATCGCGTGACTATCGTGTTGTCTATGAGGCATTATTGCGATCTGGTTCGCCTAAAGCACGATTTTATGCCAAGGATATATTGGGACGTTGTTTTTCCTTAAAAAATCTAGGATTGCGCGAAGTTCCAGCAATAACTGCACAGCAAGATTCGGCAAGGCAATTGCAACAAGAGCGCTGTGGTTCATTCAGTTCTGATGAATTGTCTTTCGATACCTTGCGACAGGTCGCTGTGGACCCGCGTTTTCCGAAGGGCTTGTCCGAGATAAATGAAAAATGGTCCAAGGCTGGAGCAGATCCGACCCGGCAGAAGGAAGTATTCGGGGAGGTTCTGCAAGCCAACGACGCATTGCTTTTGCAATATATCGGCAGTAGCTTGCTAAGTCAGCATCAGGAGTCGATCAAGTTGGGAAACGTCGAATTCAATGGAGATTCCGCGTTGGATTCGATGCGTCTGGCCTGGCTTGCTGCGGTTTGCGAAGGAACCGGCACAAATTGCGGTGCCGGCGACCCTTATGTAGTCGATGCTTGTGCGAGCCTGAACCTCTGCGAGGAATCGCGCCCTCTTGCATTGCGTGCGCTGGTTGCCCACAAGCACGGCGTGACCCAACAGTCCACTTTTGACACAGCGTATGCACTCTTTGTCAATGCCATTCAGTCGCGGAATGCGCAAATGTTTTTCCCCGAGGCGAAGCCATAGCGCCTCGCGCGTAGGTCAGCTCATGCTCTTCAGCCTGTGTCGCACGGTTGGCTTGGGCGATGCTTGCCTTGATCTGAACAAGTTCGTCCACTGCGGTTCCATGTTGCGTCTTCGGCTTGAAAGCCTCTTGAATTGGATCGGCACTACCGATGATTTCATGCATGCGCCGGGCTTGAACAAATGCTGCAGAGCGATCTTCTTGTTCCAGTTAGTCAAGGGCTAGGATTTGTGCCTCTTACTGGCCTCGCACATTGGCCTCCAAAGCGTAAAGAGCATCTTCCTGGAACCCTCTAGGTTTCGCTACTTCATGCTGCCGGGTGGCCTGTAAGAGGCATTGGCGAGCCTCTGCCTGCTGCTCAGGTGCAGGAGTGGTGTGCTTGCTGTCCATCACGGCTCTCATTTCATCGAAGGCCGTGATTTTCCTCGAATGGACCAGGCGCGCAGCGGCAATCGCGTACCGGCGCACCTCCGTGCCAAGTGATAGCCGCACTTCGGCACGTCCCGGCAGTGGGGCCAAGTCCTTGGGAATACGAATGCGCGTGTGGAACTGATTGCCGTAGCGGTTGCGGCACAGTCCAAGTCAGACAGATTGCATGCGAGCCTCGCACCTGCTGGTGTCACCCCGCCGTAACACCTTGGGTCAATGGGTCAGCCTGAGAGCACGCAAAAATGAAAAAAGGCCAAGTGAATCAATCACTTGGCCTTCATGGATGGTGGAGCTGGCGGGAATTGAACCCGCGTCCGCAAGCCTTTACCGGGCAGATCTACATGTTTAGCGCTCTAATTTAAATCTCGCCTCAATCACCGCGTAGGCGCACGCTGTGAACGAAGCCAGTACCCTATTTTCTCGTTCCATACCAAGGTACCCGGCACGGAACCAGTTGATGAAAATTCCTTTGCAGCCTGGAGGTCTTGCGACCCCCTTGCCCAGCCCATCAACGTGCTGTTGCAAAGCTCACCGGATTAAGCGGCGAGTGCGAAACGTTCGTCGTTTGCAGTTAGTTTTTTGAACGGAGATTTACGAGCATCATTCAAGCTCGACATGCACCACACCGGCTCCGAACCTACGTCGAAACCAGGACAGCCCCATGAAGCACATTTTAGGACACTTCGAGCCATTGCAAGAGCTCGTGTGGGTATTTTATTGCCGCGTCGGCGCCCCAGTGCTCGTTGGCGTCGACCGCGCCCAGATAGCCGTAGAGGGCGGCCACGGTCTTCATTCCGGCGGCTCGGCCGGCGACGATGTCGCGTTCGTCGTCGCCCACGTAGATGCAGGCCTCGGGCGGCAGGCCCAGGCGGCTGGCGGCCTCGAACAGCGGCGCGGGATGGGGCTTGGAGTGCGGCGTGGTGTCGCCGCTCACCACCGCCCCTGCCCCGCCGAACATGGGCATGGCGCGGGTCAGCGGATCTGTGAAACGCGACGACTTGTTGGTCACCACGCCCCAGCGCAGGCCGCGCGCCTCGATGTCGGCCAGCAGCTGGGCGATGCCGTCGAACGCATAGGTGGTCTGCGTCATGCGCGCCTCGTAGTTGCTGAAGAACTCCTCGCGCAGCGCCTCGTAGTCGGGCGCATCGGGCGTGATGCCGAAGGCCACGCCCAGCATTCCGCGCGCGCCGGCACCCGCCATCGGGCGGTATTGCTCGGCGGGCAGCGATGGCAGGCCACGCGCGACGCGCATCTGGTCCACTGCGGCGCCCAGATCGGGGGCGCTGTCGATCAAGGTGCCGTCAAGGTCGAACAGCACAGCCTGGATACCGGAAAACGCATTGTTCATTCGGCGGGCCTCTGCGTGGCGATCATGTAGTTCACGCTGGTGTCGGCGCTGAGCCAGTAGCGACCCGTGAGCGGGTTGTGCTGCAGGCCCCGAGCGTGCAGCACGTTGAGACCTGCGGCGCGGCAGTAGGCGGCAAGCTCGCTGGGGCGGATCATCTTGGCATATTCGTGCGTACCACGCGGCAGCAGGTTTAGCAAGTACTCGGCTGCAACAATTGCTTGCGCAAAAGATTTCACGTTTCTATTGATGGTGGAAAAAAACACCCAACCTCCGGGCTTGACCAGCTGGGCGCAGGCCCGCACCACCGATTCCGGATCGGGAACATGCTCGAGCATCTCCATGCAGGTGACCACATCGAAGCTCGCGGGCTGGCGTTTGGCCAGTGCTTCGACAGCCACTTCCTCATAGCGGATGCCTGGGGTCTCGGCCTCCAGTGCATGCAGCTGCGCCACGCGCAGCGACTTGGTGGCAAGGTCGATGCCGGTCACCACCGCGCCCTTGCGTGCCATGGCGTCGGCCAGGATGCCACCGCCGCAGCCGACATCGAGCACGTCACGGTCGTGCAGCGGGGCGATGCCGTTGATCCATTCCAGGCGCAGCGGGTTGATCTGGTGCAGCGGCTTGAATTCGCTTTCCGGATCCCACCAGTGGTGGGCCAGATCGGAGAACTTGGCCAGTTCGGCCGGGTCGACATTGATCGCGTCTTGCATCGTCTTTTCCTTCACGCTGGAATGTGGGGGCAGGCGCCCCCTCCGCAAGGGGGCGCCTGTGGCCTCGGGCGGCGCGCAGCCATAAAAAAAGCCCCGTTTCCGGGGCTTTTTCCGAAGTAATCCGGAGATTACTGGGCGGCGCGGGTGCCCACCACTTCGATTTCCACGCGGCGGTTCTTCGCGCGGCCTTCGGCCGTGCGGTTGTCGGCCACGGGTTGCTTCTCGCCCTTGCCTTCAGTGTAGACGCGGTTGCGTTCGATGCCCTTGGACACCAGATATGCCTTCACGGCTTCCGAACGGCGGACCGACAGACGCTGGTTGTAGGCATCGGTACCGATGGAGTCGGTGTGACCCACGGCAATGATGACTTCCAGGTTCACGCCCTTGACCTTGGAGACCAGGTCGTCCAGCTTTTCCTTGCCGGCAGGCTTCAGGACGGACTTGTCGAAGTCGAAGAACGCGTCGGCAGCGTAGGTGACCTTGGAAGCCACTGCAGGTGCGGGAGCGGGTGCGGGTGCTGGTGCAGGTGCGGGTGCGGGAGCGACCACAGGTGCGGGTGCGGGAGGCTGCAGGGCGCCGTCGCAGTTGGCAGCAGCCGTTGCGGGGGTCCAGTTGGCATCGCGCCAGCACAGTTCGTTCGTGCCGTTCTTCCAGACCAGCTCGCTGGAGCCGTTTTGCCAGTTGTCGATCACGTTGCCGCCGTTGGCAGCCTTGACTTGGGCGCCAGCGGCCGTAGCCATGGCAGCGCAGGCAAACAACATCGCTACTTTGTTCAGTTTCTTCATGGTTCTCCTCTTGGGGAAAAAGTCACAGCAGCGCTGCGAATCTGTGGACGTCATTAGTGGCCATCACCAAGAACGTTGGAAATGATTGTGCCATACGTAACAGGCGAATGAGGCGGGCTCGGCGGTGGGGTCGGCGCGACAAAAGCCGAATTCCCGGGATATGTTGCGCAGCAACTACAGCCCAATGACTCTAAAATGGGCCTCCCTTGCCGTCAAAGTCGCAGTCCATGACCCAGTTTGCCAAAGAAACTCTGCCCATCAGCCTAGAGGAGGAGATGCGTCGCAGTTATCTCGATTACGCCATGAGCGTGATCGTGGGCCGCGCGCTGCCCGATGCTCGCGATGGCCTCAAGCCGGTGCACCGGCGCGTGCTCTATGCGATGCACGAACTCAACAATGATTGGAATCGGCCCTACAAGAAGTCGGCACGTATCGTCGGTGATGTGATCGGTAAATACCACCCGCACGGCGATTCCGCGGTATATGACACCATCGTGCGCATGGCCCAGGACTTCTCCCTGCGCCACATGCTGGTCGATGGCCAGGGCAATTTCGGCTCGGTCGATGGCGACAGCGCCGCGGCCATGCGCTACACCGAAATCCGCCTGGCGAAGATCGCCCATGAAATGATTGCCGACATCGACAAGGAAACCGTCGATTTCGGCCCCAACTACGACGGCAGCGAACGCGAGCCGCTGGTGCTGCCCAGCCGCCTGCCCAACCTGCTGGTCAACGGCTCCTCCGGCATTGCCGTGGGTATGGCCACCAACATTCCGCCGCACAACCTCAACGAGGTCGTGGATGCCTGCCTGCACATGCTGCAGAACCCCGACGCCAGCATCGACGAGCTGATGGAGATCGTGCCCGCGCCCGACTTCCCCACCGCGGGCATCATCTACGGCATCAATGGCGTGAAGGACGGCTACCGCACCGGCCGCGGCCGCGTCGTCATGCGCGCCAAGTGCCACTTCGAGGACATCGACCGCGGCCAGCGCCAGGCGATCATCGTCGACGAGCTGCCCTACCAGGTCAACAAGAAGACGCTGCAGGAGCGCATGGCCGAGCTGGTCCACGAGAAGAAGATCGAGGGCATCAGCCACATCCAGGACGAATCGGACAAGTCCGGCATGCGCCTGGTCATCGAGCTCAAGCGCGGCGAAGTGCCCGAGGTCGTGCTCAACAACCTGTACAAGCAGACCCAGCTGCAGGACACCTTCGGCATGAACATGGTGGCGCTGATCGACGGTCAGCCGCGCCTGTGCAACCTGCGTGAACTGATCGAGGTCTTCCTGCAGCACCGCCGCGAGGTCATCACCCGACGCACGGTGTTCGAGCTGCGCAAGGCGCGCGACCGCGGCCATGTGCTCGAAGGCCTGGCCGTGGCGCTGGCCAACATCGACGAATTCATCGCCATCATCCGCAACGCGCCCACGCCGCCCGTCGCCAAGGCCGAGCTGATGTCGCGCTCGTGGGACAGCAAGCTGGTGCGCGAGATGCTCACCCGCACGCGCGAAGACGGCGGCCTGGTCAGCGCCGACGACTACCGTCCCGAGAACCTGGAAGCCGAATTCGGCCTGGGTCAGGACGGCAAGTACCGCCTGTCCGAAACGCAGACGCAGGAAATCCTGCAGATGCGCCTGCAGCGCCTCACCGGCCTGGAGCAGGACAAGATCGTTGCCGAGTACAAGGACGTCATGGCGATGATCGAGGACCTGCTCGACATCCTGGCCAAGCCCGCGCGCGTGTCCGTCATCATCGGCGAGGAGCTCACGGCGCTCAAGGCCGAGTTCGGCCAGAGCAAGATCGGCGCGCGCCGCAGCAGCGTCGAGTACAGCGCGCAGGACCTGTCGACCGAAGACCTGATCACGCCCACCGACATGGTGGTCACACTGAGCCACACCGGCTATATCAAGAGCCAGCCGCTGTCCGAGTACCGCGCCCAGAAGCGCGGTGGCCGCGGCAAGCAGGCCACGGCGACCAAGGACGACGACTGGATCGACCAGCTGTTCATCGCCAACACGCACGACTACCTGCTGTGCTTCTCCAACCGCGGCCGCCTGTACTGGCTCAAGGTCTGGGAAGTGCCCGCCGGCTCGCGCGGCTCGCGCGGCCGCCCCATCGTCAACATGTTCCCGCTGCAGGAAGGCGAGAAGATCAACGTGGTGCTGGCACTCACCGGCGAGATGCGCAGCTTCCCCGAAGACCGCTACGTGTTCATGGCCACCAGCATGGGCACCGTCAAGAAGACCGCGCTCAACGAGTTCAGCAACCCGCGCAAGGCCGGCATCATCGCCGTCAACCTCGACGACGGCGACTATCTGATCGGCGCTTCGCTCACTGACGGCGCGCATGACGTCATGCTGTTCAGCGACGGCGGCAAGGCCGTGCGCTTCGACGAGAACGACGTGCGCCCGCTGGGCCGCCAGGCCCGCGGCGTGCGCGGCATGACCCTGGAAGACGGCCAGAGCGTCATCGCCATGCTGGTCGCCGAGGATTCGGACAGCAACCCGCAGAGCGTGCTCACCGCCACCGAGAACGGCTACGGCAAGCGCACGAGCATTGCGGAATACACGCGCCACGGCCGCGGCACCAAGGGCATGATCGCCATCCAGCAGTCCGAGCGCAACGGCAAGGTCGTCGCCGCCACGCTGGTGCGCGCCGATGACGAGATCATGCTGATCACCGACAAGGGCGTGCTGGTGCGCACCCGCGTCGCCGAGATCCGCGAGCTCGGCCGCGCCACCCAGGGCGTGACGCTGATCGCGCTGGACGACGGCGCCAAGCTCAGCGGCCTGCAGCGCATCGCCGAAAACGATGCACAGGCAGTGGCCGACGAAGCCGAACCCGCAGACGCCCCCGTGGCGGATGATGGCGCGATGCCCCAGGCCTGATCCCGGGCCCCTTCCCGAACACGCCGGCAATGCCGGCGTGCCTGTTTCATACTCCGCAAAATGCGCGGCTGAACCCCGCCCGTAGACACCATGAACCGTCCGTACAACTTTTCCGCCGGCCCCGCGGCCATTCCCGCCGAAGTCCTGGAGCAGGCCGCGGCCGAAATGCTCGACTGGCACGGCAGCGGCATGGGCGTCATGGAGATGAGCCACCGCGGCAAGGAGTTCGTGTCGATCTACGAGCAGGCCGAGGCCGACCTGCGCGAACTGCTGGCCGTGCCCGCGCACTTCAAGATCCTGTTCATGCAGGGCGGCGGCCTGGGCGAGAACGCCATCGTGCCGCTGAACCTGTCGCACGCCGGCACGGTGGATTTCGTGCTCACCGGCAGCTGGAGCCAGAAGTCGCTCAAGGAAGCGCGCAAATATGCGTCGCAGGTGCATGTGGCGGCCAGCGGCGAGGAATCGCAGTTCACCAGCATCGCCCCGGCGTCGAGCTGGGAGCTCAGCCGCGGCGCCAGCTACCTGCACATCTGCAGCAACGAGACCATCCACGGCGTCGAATTCCACGAACTGCCCGACCTGAAGGCGCTGGGCAGCGACGCGCCGCTGGTCATCGACTGCTCCTCGCACGTGGCCTCGCGCGCCATCGACTGGAGCCGCGTGGGCTTGGCCTTCGCCGGCGCGCAGAAGAACATCGGCCCGGCGGGGCTGACCATCGTCATCGTGCGCGAGGACCTGATCGGCCACGCCCTGCCCGTCTGCCCCAGCGCCTTCGACTACAAGATCGTGGCCGACAACCAGTCGATGTTCAACACCCCGCCGACCTGGGGCATCTACATGGCCGGCCTCACCTTCCAGTGGCTCAAGCGCCAGCGCGAGGGCGAGCTCACCGGCATTGCCGCCATCGAGCAGCGCAACATCGCCAAGGCCGAACTGCTGTACCGCAGCATCGACCAGTCGCAGCTGTACGTGAACAAGGTCGCGCCCAACTGCCGCTCGCGCATGAACATCCCGTTCCAACTGCGCAACGAGGCCCTCAACGACGCTTTCCTGGCCGGCGCCAAGGAGCGCGGCCTGCTGCAGCTCAAGGGCCACAAGTCGGTGGGCGGCATGCGCGCGAGCATCTACAACGCCATGCCGCTGGCCGGCGTGCAGGCGCTGGTCGACTACATGCACGCCTTCGAACAACAACACGCCTGAGAGACAAGCAGTGACGATCAACCCCCAAGCCTCGCCCGATCTCGCCGACCTGCGCCAGCAGATCGACAGCCTCGACCAGCAGCTGCTGGCGCTGGTCAACCAGCGCGCGCGCGTCGCCGAGCAGGTCGGTGAGCTCAAGAAACGCGAGGGCACGCCCTTTTTCCGGCCCGACCGCGTGGCCCAGGTCATCCAGAAGATCGAGGCCGCCAACCCCGGCCCGCTGCGCGCCAACCATGTCTCGGCCATCTGGCGCGAGATCATGTCGGCCTGCCTGGCGCTCGAGTCGCCCCAGCGCGTGGCGGTGCTTGGCCCGGCCGGCACCTTCTGCGAGCAGGCGGCCATCGACTACTTCGGCGGCGCTGCCGACCTGATGTACTGCGCGAATTTCGACGAGGTGTTCCATGCCACGGCCGCTGGCAGCGCCCAGTACGGCGTGGTCGGCGTGGAGAACTCGACCGAAGGCGTGGTCACGCGCTCGCTGGACATGTTCCTGCACACGCCCTGCCATGTGGTCGGCGAGGTCAGCCTGCTGATCCGCCACAACCTGCTGCGCCTGAGCAATTCGGTGCAGGACATCGAGGTCGTGGCCGCGCATCCGCAGGCGCTGGCGCAGTGCCAGGGCTGGTTGTCCAAGCACCTGCCGCACGCCGAGCGCCGCCCGGTCGACAGCAACGCCGAAGGCGCGCGCCTGGCCTCGCTCCACCCGAACTGGGCCGGCATTGCCGGGGAGCGCGCGGCGCAGCAGTTCGGCCTGCACACCGTGGCCCATGCGATCCAGGACGAAGCCTACAACCGCACGCGCTTCGCCGTCATCTGCCTGCCACAGACCCTCGCCATGCCGCAGGCGACGGGCAAGGACTCGACCAGCCTGATCATCTCCGTGCCCAACCGCCCCGGCGCCGTGCACGACCTGCTGGTGCCGCTCAAGACCCACGGCGTGTCGATGACGCGCTTCGAGTCGCGCCCGGCGCGCACCGGCCAGTGGGAGTACTACTTCTACATCGATCTCGCCGGCCACCCTTCGCAGCCGCATGTGGCCAAGGCGCTGGAGGAACTGCAGCGCCTGTGCGCGTTCTACAAGGTGCTGGGCGCCTACCCCACGCCGGCATGATGACCATGCCTGCTTCCTCGTTGCCGCCGGAGTCTGTGGATGTTTGAACAATTGGGGCTCATCGGCTGCGGCCTGATGGGCGGGTCGTTTGCGCTGGCGCTGAAGAAGGCCGGCCTGGTCGGGCGCGTGGTCGGCTACAGCAAGTCGCCCTCGACCACCGAACGCGCGCTCGCGCTGGGCGTGATCGATGCCGAGGCATCTTCCGCGCTGCAGGCCGTGCAGGGCTCGGATCTGGTGCTGCTGGCCGTGCCGGTGGCCGCGACCGAAGCCACGCTGGCATCGATCCGGCATCTGGTCACGCCCGGCATGCTGATCATGGACGTGGGCTCGACCAAGGCCGACGTGGTGCAGGCCGCGCGCGCGGGTCTGGGCGACCGCATCGGCTCCTTCGTTCCCGCGCATCCGATCACCGGCAAGGAGGTCGCGGGCGTCGAGCATGCCGAGGCCGGCCTTTACACGGGCAGCCATGTGGTGCTCACGCCCACCGAGCACACACACGACGCGCTGCTCGAGCAGGCGCGCCGCATCTGGCAGGCGCTGGGCTGCCAGGTGCACGGCATGACGCCCGAGGCGCATGACGCGACGCTGGCGACCGTGAGCCACCTGCCCCATCTATTGGCTTTTGCGATGATGCAAAGCGTGCTGGCCCAGCCGGACGCCGATGCCACGCTGGCGCTGGCCGGCCCGGGCTTTCGCGACTTCACGCGCATTGCCGCCGGCAACCCGCAGATCTGGCGCGACATCCTGCTGGCGAACCGCGAGCAGGTACTGGCGCAGGCGCGGCAGTTCCGCGAAGCACTGGACCAACTCGAAGCGCTGGTGCATGCCGGCGACGGCCCGGGGCTGCAGGAGCAGATCACGCGGGCCAGCACCGCGCGCGCCGGCTGGCGCATGGGCGCCCCGCGCATGGGCGCCCCGCGCACCGCCGCGCCCGCCACTTCTTCCGATTTACAGGGCGCCTGAGCCCGCACGCTGAAAAGGCGCCATGTTCCAGACCGAATTCCTCGACATTCCCGCGCTGGCCGCGGCCGCAGGCGAAGTGCGCCTGCCCGGCTCCAAGAGCATCTCCAACCGCGTGCTGCTGCTGGCCGCGCTCAGCGAGGGCACCACGGCCGTGCACGACCTGCTGGACTCGGACGACACGCGCGTGATGCTGACGGCCCTGGAGCAGATCGGCTGCAGGCTCGAGCGCAGCGGCGCGAGCCTGCGCATCACCGGCATTGCCGGTGCCCTGCCCGCCGGCACGGCGGCAGAACTGTTCCTGGGCAATGCCGGCACCGCCATGCGCCCGCTCACCGCGGCGCTGGCGCTGCTGGGCGGTGAGTTCACGCTCAGCGGCATCGCGCGCATGCACGAGCGCCCGATCGGCGATCTGGTCGATGCACTGCGCCAACTGGGTTGCGACGTCGGCTATCTGGGCAATGAAGGCTACCCGCCATTGCGCATCAAGCCGGCCGCCGAGTTCGCCGCGGCCCAGGCGCCGATCCAGGTGCGCGGCGATGTCTCCAGCCAGTTCCTCACTTCGTTGCTGATGGCGCTGCCGCTGCGTGCGGCGCAGCAGGACATCACCATCGAAGTGGTGGGCGAGCTGATCTCCAAGCCCTATATCCACATCACGCTGGAGCTGCTGGCGCGCTTCGGCATCGCGGTGCGCAACGACAACTGGCAGCGTTTCACGATTCCTGCGGGCAGCCGCTACCGCTCTCCGGGCGAGATCCATGTCGAGGCCGACGCCTCCTCGGCCAGCTACTTCATCGCGCTGGGCGCGATCGCCGCGGGCCCGGGCGTGCGCATCCTGGGCGTGGGCGCGCAGTCCATCCAGGGCGACATCCGCTTCGTCGAGGCCGCGCAGGCCATGGGCGCCGAGGTGGAGAGCGGCCCGAACTGGCTGCAGGTGCGGCGCGGGCGCTGGCCGCTGCAGGCCATCGACCTCGACTGCAACCACATCCCCGATGCCGCGATGACGTTGGCCGTCATGGCGCTGTATGCCGAGGGCACGACCACGCTGCGCAACATCGCCAGCTGGCGCGTCAAGGAAACCGACCGCATCGCCGCCATGGCCTGCGAGCTGCGCAAGCTCGGCGCGAGCATAGAGGAAGGCGCGGATTACCTGCGCGTCACGCGGCCGGCCCAGCCCGCCGACTGGCGCGCCGCCAGCATCCACACCTATGACGACCACCGCGTCGCGATGTGCTTCTCGCTGGCCGCGTTCAATCCGCGGCAGCTGCCGGTGCGCATCGAGGACCCGAAGTGCGTGGCCAAGACCTTCCCGGATTATTTCGAGGCGCTGTTCTCGGTCTGCGAGACGCCGCGCGAGCGCATTCCCGTGATCTGCATCGACGGCCCCACGGCTTCGGGCAAGGGCACGATTGCCGCCGAAGTCGCGCACCGCCTGGGCTATGGCATTCTCGACTCGGGCGCGCTCTACCGCATCGCCGGGCTGGCTGCGCGCCGCGCCGGCATTGAAATCGATCCTGCGCACGAAGCGGAGATCGCCGCGCTGGTGCACCGGCTGCCGATCCGCTTCACGCCTGCGCAGCAGATCCTGCTGGGCGACGAGGACATCGGCCAGGCGATCCGCAGCGAGGCCGCCGGCATGGATGCCTCGCGCGTCTCGGCGCTGCCTGCGGTGCGCGAGGCGCTGGTCGCGCTGCAGCTGGATTTCCAGCGCCTGCCAGGGCTGGTGGCCGACGGCCGCGACATGGGCACGGTGATCTTTCCCACGGCGCCGCTGAAGGTCTATTTGATCGCATCGGCCGAATGCCGTGCTGCCAGAAGGCATAAACAGTTGATTTCCAAAGGAATTTCAGCTAACATCACCGCGCTTCGTGCTGACCTTGAAGCCCGGGATGCGCGCGACATGTCGCGCAGCGTCGCCCCTCTCAAGCCGGCACCAGACGCCCTGCTGCTAGACGGCTCCGAACTCTCCATCGAACAGGTGGTCGAGCAGGTGCTGCAATGGTGGCAGGAGCGACAACCCTTCGTGGGTTGAAGCCGGTCCCTCTGCCGCTTTTCGCCCTGGCTAGCGATTGGCATGAGGGTTATTGAACTATAGCCCGCGGGTTTTGCCCGCAACCTCCGCAAGCAGTCCTAAAAACGTTGGCAATCGTGCCCCCGGAAACCTGCCTGCGGCCAAGGAAATACATGTCTGAATCTTTTGCCGCCCTGTTTGAAGAATCGTTGCAACGCACGGAAATGCGTCCTGGCGAAGTCATCACCGCTGAAGTCGTGCGCGTCGAGCACAACTTCGTGGTCGTGAACGCCGGCCTGAAGTCCGAAGCCTACGTGCCCCTCGACGAATTCAAGAACGATCAGGGCGAAGTCGAAGTCCAAGTGGGTGACTTCGTCTCGGTGGCCATTGGCTCCATCGAAAACGGCTACGGCGACACGATCCTGTCGCGCGACACCGCCAAGCGCCTGGCCTCCTGGCTGGCCCTGGAAAAGGCCCTGGAATCGGGCGAGTTCGTGACCGGCACCACTTCGGGCAAGGTCAAGGGCGGCCTCACGGTTCTGGTCAACGGCATCCGCGCATTCCTGCCCGGTTCGCTGATCGACACGCGTCCGATCAAGGATCTGACGCCTTACGAAAACAAGACCCTGGAATTCAAGGTCATCAAGCTCGACCGCAAGCGCAACAACGTGGTGCTGAGCCGCCGCGCCGTGGTGGAAGCCTCGATGGGCGAAGAGCGCGCCAAGCTGATGGAGACGCTGAAGGAAGGCGCCATCGTCCAGGGCGTGGTCAAGAACATCACCGAATACGGTGCGTTCGTGGACCTGGGCGGCATCGACGGCCTGCTGCACATCACCGACATGGCATGGCGCCGCGTGCGTCACCCCTCGGAAGTGGTGACGGCTGGCCAGGAAATCACGGCCAAGATCCTGAAGTTCGACACCGAGAAGAACCGCGTGTCCCTGGGCCTGAAGCAAATGGGCGACGATCCCTGGATGGGCGTTTCGCGCCGCTATCCTTCGGGCACCCGCCTGTTCGGCAAGGTCACGAACATCGCCGACTACGGCGCGTTCGTGGAACTGGAACCCGGCATCGAAGGCCTGGTGCACGTCTCCGAAATGGACTGGACCAACAAGAACATTGCGCCTTCGAAGCTGGTGTCGCTGGGCGACGAAGTCGAAGTCATGGTTCTGGAAATCGACGAAGACAAGCGTCGCATCTCCCTGGGCATGAAGCAGTGCAAGGCCAACCCATGGCAGGAATTCGCGCAGAACACCAAGCGCGGCGACCGCGTCAAGGGCCCGATCAAGTCGATCACCGACTTCGGCGTGTTCGTGGGCCTGGCTGCCGGTATCGACGGCCTGGTGCACCTGTCCGACCTCTCGTGGAACGAAACCGGCGAAGCCGCGGTTCGCAACTACAAGAAGGGCCAGGAAGTCGAAGCCATCGTGCTGGCCGTGGACGTGGAACGCGAACGCATCAGCCTGGGCATCAAGCAGCTGGACAGCGACCCCTTCACGACCTTCGCCACTGTCAACGACAAGGGCCAGATCGTGACCGGCAAGGTCAAGACCGTGGACGCCCGCGGCGCTGAAATCGACCTCGGCGACGACATCCTGGGTTACCTGCGCGTCTCGGAAATCTCGCGCGACCGCGTGGAAGATGCCCGCTCGGTGCTCAAGGAAGGCGACGAAGTCACGGCCGTGGTGCTGAACGTGGATCGCAAGACCCGCAACATCCAGCTGTCGATCAAGCAAAAGGACATGGCCGAACAACAGGAAGCCATGGCTTCGCTGTCGGCCCAGTCGTCGCGCGAGAGCGCCGGCACGACCAGCCTGGGCGCCCTGCTGCGCGCCAAGCTGGACAACTCCGACAAGTAAAGCGCCTGGAAGCGGCAAATGCCACCTGCAGATCCTGGATCTGCAGGCAGCGTGAACCCTTCCGGCCGTTTGGCTTGAATGCGGCGGGTGCTCAGGCGCCCGCCGCTTTTTTCTTTCAAACCGGTCAGCCGGTTTTCACTGGATTTGCTTTCGATGACCCGCTCTGATCTCGTCGAAGAACTGGCCGCCCGTTTCGGCCAACTGACGCAACGCGACGCCGAGCTCGCTGTCAAGACCATCCTGGATGCGGTGGGCGATGCCCTGGTGCGCGGGCAGCGCATTGAAATCCGCGGCTTTGGCAGCTTTTCCATCAACCACCGCCTCGCGCGCATGGGCCGCAACCCGCGCAGCGGCGAAGCCGTGCACATTCCGCAAAAGCGCGTGCCCCACTTCAAGCCCGGCAAGGCGCTGCGCGAAGCCGTGGACCAGCGCACCGCAGAGCTGGGCGGCGCCCAGGCCCTGCTGGCCGCGCATGCACTGCGCAACGACCCACGGTCCTGAGAGCCCCTGCCTGAGGCCCGCGGTACGTCCCCGGAGTGGACCAAGGCCTATAGAATCAGGCCATCACAAAGGGGTCGCATGAAATACATCCTGTGGCTGCTCAAGGCGGCCATTTTTTTTACGCTGTTTGCCTTTGCGCTGAACAACCAGCAAAACGCCACCGTCCACTTCTTTTTCGGCACCCAATGGACCGCACCGCTGGTGCTGGTCGTGCTGACGGCCTTCGCGGCCGGCCTGGTGGCAGGCGTGCTGGGCATGGTGCCGCGCTGGCTCAAGCACCGCAGCGCCGCGCAGCGTGCGGCGCAACCGGCGCCGGCGGCCCCGGCCGCAGCACCCGCCGCCGATGCGGCACCCGCAACCCCTGCTCTGCCGCCGCACGACCTCCATGGAATTTGATCTGAGCTGGATCCTGCTGGGCTTTCCGCTGGCCTTCGTGCTGGGCTGGCTGGCCTCGCGCTTCGATGCCCGGCAGATGCGCGCGGAAAGCCGCAGCGCCCCCAAAGCCTATTTCAAGGGCCTCAATTTCCTGCTCAACGAGCAGCAGGACAAGGCCATCGATGCCTTCATCGAGGCGGTGCAGAACGACCCTGACACCTCGGAGCTGCATTTCGCGCTGGGCAACCTGTTCCGGCGCCGCGGCGAATACAACCGCGCGGTGCGCGTGCACGAGCATCTGCTCTCGCGCGGCGACCTGAGCCGCCCGGACCGTGACCGCGCGCAGCATGCGCTGGCGCTGGACTTTCTGAAAGCCGGCCTGCTCGACCGCGCCGAGGACGCGCTGCGCCGCCTCGAAGGCACCAGCTTCGAAGCCGAGGCGCGGCTGGCCCTGCTGGCCATCTACGAGCGTTCGCGCGACTGGAAACAGGCCAGCGACATCGCCCACCGCATGCAGACCGCCCGGCAGGGCGATTTCAGCGTGCGCCTGGCGCACTACCTGTGCGAAGGCGCCGACGTGCTGGCCGCCACCGGCAAGCTCGAAGAGGCGGTTGCGCAGTACCAGCAGGCGCTGGTGCTGGCGCCCAGCGCCGGGCGGCCGCAGGTCGATCTGGCGCGGCTGCAGCACCGCCTGGGCCACAGTGAACAGGCCTGGAGCACCCTGCAGGGGATGGCCGAGAAAAGCCCCGGCGCGCTGCCGCTGGCCGCGGCGCTGCTGCCCGAGCTGGCCCAGGTGCTGGGCGACGCGCAGATCCGGCCATGGCTCGAAGCCCAATACGAGCGCCTGCCTTCGCTGGATCTGCTGCAGGCGCTGGTGGCGCTCGATGCCGCCCACCCCGGCGCACCAGGGCGTGAACGCTATGTCGCGCATCTGGACAAGGAGCCTTCGCTGGTGGCCGCCACCCGCTGGCTGGCCGACGAGCCCTTCGCACAGGAGCAGCACCATCCGGCGCTGCAGCGCGCGCTCGAGCATGCCAGCAAGCCGTTGACGCGCTATCGCTGCGCGGCCTGCGGTTTCGAGGCGCGCCAGCATTTCTGGCATTGCCCGGGCTGCCAGAGCTGGGACAGCTATCCGGCGCGGCGTGTGGAAGAGCTTTGAACGGACCAGTCCGCGCTCAGGCGTCCGGTCGGATCACGGTCCCGGACCCTGCGGTGCGGAAAAGCCACCAGGGGATGCTTGCGCCATGGGCCAGCGACCTTCCTGCCGCCCTGCCGCCGAAGCCGCCAGCGCCCAGGCGGCATTTTTCTATCTGCGCCATGGCACGAATTGAAAACATGCTCAGATTTTCATAGCGAAATCACGCAGCTTGCCCCTAAAATGGCACGCACATGCCCTTGATCTTCCTCATTATTTTGCCTTTTCTCGGCAGCCTGCTGGCTGCCGTATTGCCGACCAATGCCCGCAATACCGAGTCCACGCTGGCCGGTCTGATTGCGCTGGGTTGCGCCATCCAGGTGGCCTTGCTGTTCCCGGAGGTCACCGACGGCGGCGTGCTGCGCCAGGAGATCGAGTGGATACCGGCGCTGGGCATCAATCTGATCGTGCGCATGGACGGTTTCGCCTGGATGTTCTGCATGCTGGTGCTGGGCATCGGCTCGCTGGTGGTGCTCTACGCGCGCTACTACATGTCCGCGGCCGATCCGGTGCCGCGCTTCTTTGCCTTCTTCCTGGCCTTCATGGGCGCCATGATGGGCGTGGTGCTCTCGGGCAACGTGATCCAGCTGGCCTTCTTCTGGGAGCTCACCAGCCTGTTTTCCTTCCTGCTGATCGGCTATTGGCACCACCGCAAGGACGCGCGCCAGGGCGCGCGCATGGCGCTCACGGTGACCGGCGCGGGCGGGCTATGCATGCTGGCCGGCATGCTGGTGTTGGGCCATATCGTCGGCAGCTATGACCTGGACCACATCCTGGCCGCGGGCGAGCAGATCCGCGACCACCATCTCTACCTGACGGCGCTGGTGCTGATCCTGCTGGGCGCGCTCACGAAAAGCGCGCAGTTCCCGTTCCACTTCTGGCTGCCGCACGCGATGGCCGCGCCCACGCCGGTGTCGGCCTATCTGCATTCGGCAACCATGGTCAAGGCCGGCGTGTTCCTGCTGGCGCGCATGTGGCCGGTGCTGGGCGACACCGAGGCCTGGTTCTGGCTGGTCGGCGGCGCGGGCCTGTGCACGCTGCTGCTGGGCGGCTACCTGGCCATGTTCCAGAACGACCTCAAGGCGCTGCTGGCCTACTCCACCATCTCGCACCTGGGCCTGATCACGCTGCTGCTGGGCCTCAACAGCCCGCTGGCCGCCGTGGCCGCGGTGTTCCACATCATGAACCACGCGACCTTCAAGGCCTCGCTGTTCATGGCGGTGGGTATCGTCGACCATGAAAGCGGCACGCGCGACATCCGCCGCCTGTCGGGCCTGCGCAGCATGATACCGGTGACGGCCACGCTCGCCATGGTGGCCAGCGCGGCCATGGCCGGGGTGCCGCTGCTCAACGGCTTCCTGTCCAAGGAAATGTTCTTTGCCGAGACCGTCTATCTCGATGCCGCGCCCTGGGTGCGCTCCTGGCTGCCCGTGGCGGCGACGCTGGCCGGCATGTTCAGCGTGGCCTATTCGCTGCGCTTCACGGCCGACGTGTTCTTCGGCCCGCCGGCCACCGACCTGCCGCTGACCCCCCACGAGCCGCCGCACTGGATGCGCGTGCCCGTGGAGCTGCTGGTGCTGGCCTGCCTGGTGGTCGGCACCCTGCCGGCCTGGGCCATGGGCGACTTCCTGCGCGCCGCGGCCGCGCCCGTGGTGGGCGGCGCCCTGCCCTCCTTCAGTCTGGCGGTCTGGCATGGCGTGAACGCGCCGCTGATCATGAGCGTGCTGGCGCTGCTGGGCGGCATCGCCATCCACTGCCTGCTGCGCTGGCTGCGCCGGGCCGGGCATGTGGAAACCGCGCCGCTCCTGCGCCACTTCGACGGCCGGCGCTTCTTCGACTGCACGCTGGCGCTGGCGCAGCGCGGCGCCCGCGTCGGGCGGCGCTGGCTGAGTACCATGCGGCTGCAGTGGCAGATGCTGTGGCTGGTGTGCCTTGCGCTGGCTGCGGGCGTCCTGCCGCTGTGGAGCGGCGACCTCGAACTGGGGGACCGCGGCACGCTGCCGCTGTCGCCGGCCTTCGTGCTGCTGTGGATCATGGGCGGCACCTGCGCGTTGGCCGCTGCCTGGAAGGCCAAATTCCACCGGATGGCGGCGCTGATCATGATCAGCGTCAGCGGCATCTGCGTGTGCATCACCTTCCTGTGGTTCTCGGCGCCCGACCTGGCACTGACCCAGCTGGTGGTGGAGATCGTGACCACGGTGCTGATCATGCTGGGCCTGCGCTGGCTGCCCAAGCGCGACAAGAACATGCGCATTCCGGCGCTGTCCACCCAGTACCGCGCGCGCGCCCGCCGGCTGCGCGACTTCGCCCTGGCCCTGGGCGCGGGCGGCGGCATGGCCTGGCTGGCCTTCGCCATGATGAGCCGCCCCTTCCACGACAGCACCTCGACCTTCTTCCTGGAGAACGCGCTCAGCGGCGGCGGCGGCACCAATGTGGTCAACGTCATGCTGGTCGACTTCCGCGGCTTCGACACCTTCGGCGAGATCGTGGTGCTGGGCATCGTGGCGCTGACGGTCTACGCGCTGCTGCGGCGCTTCCGCCCGGCGCGCGAGACCATGGACCTTCCCGAGCAGCAGCGCTTCGTTCCAGGCGACCTGCAGACCGACCTGCTCAACCCGCGCCACGCCAGCGACACCGCCGTGGGCTACCTGATGGTGCCGGCCGTGCTGGTGCGGCTGCTGCTGCCCTTCGCCACGCTGGTCGCGGTCTATCTGTTCATGCGCGGCCACAACGAACCGGGCGGCGGCTTCGTTGCCGGCCTGGTGTTCTCGGTGGCACTGCTGCTGCAATACATCATCTCCGGCACGCAGTGGGTCGAAGCCCACTTCGCGCTCTACCCGCGCCGCTGGATCGCCGCCGGCCTGCTGTTCGCACTGCTCACGGGCTTCGGCTCGATCGTCGTCGGCTTCCCCTTCATGACCAGCCACAGCTTCCACGCCAGCCTGCCATTGGTCGGCGAGATCCACCTGGCCAGCGCCACTTTCTTCGACCTGGGCGTGTTCACGCTGGTCGTAGGTTCCACGATGTTGATACTGACGGCGATTGCCCACCAATCCGTACGCGGCCACCGCTACCACGCGCGCCTGCTCGATGACGAAGACAACGCGGGGGCCCACTGATGGAAATCGTGCTTGCTCTCGCCATTGGCGTGCTGACCGGCTCGGGTGTCTGGCTGCTGCTGCGCCCGCGGACCTACCAGGTCATCATGGGGCTGTCGCTGATGGCCTATGCCGTCAACCTCTTCATCTTCAGCATGGGCCGCCAGGGACTGGCCATCGACAAGGAACCGGTGCTGCGCGCGGGCATCCCGACGGACCTGGTGAACTACGCCGATCCCATGCCCCAGGCCCTGGTGCTCACGGCCATCGTCATCGGCTTTGCCATGACGGCGCTGTTCCTGGTGGTGCTGCTGGCCTCGCGCGGCACGGCCGGCAACGACCATGTGGATGGAGTGCATTCGCGTGATGTGCAGGAGATGCCGTGATGGACTTCATCTCCCTGCTCATGCCGCACCTGATGCTGGCACCCATCGTGCTGCCCATGCTGACCTCGGCGCTGATGCTGCTGATGCGCGAGGAGCAGCAGCGCCTGAAGCTGACCCTCAACATCCTGTCCACGCTGGCGGGATTGCTGATCGCCATCGCGCTGCTGATGTGGACGGATCAGGCCGGCGCGCCCGTGACCATGGGCGTCTACCAGCCCGGCAACTGGCCCGCGCCCTTCGGCATCTCGCTGGCTCTCGACCGCCTGACGGCGCTGATGCTGGTGACCACCAGCGTCGTGGCGCTGGCGTCGATCGTGTTTGCCGCCGTGCGCTGGCACCGCGCGGGCGTGCATTTCCACCCGCTGTTCCAGTTCCAGCTGATGGGGCTGGCGGGCGCCTTCCTCACCGCCGACCTGTTCAACCTGTTCGTGTTCTTCGAGATCACGCTGGCGGCCTCCTACGGCCTGCTGCTGCATGGCTCGGGCCGCGCGCGCATCCAGTCGGGGCTGCATTACATCGCCATCAACCTGGCGGCGTCGTCGCTGTTCCTGATCGGCGTGTCCATGCTCTACGGCATCACCGGCACGCTGAACATGGCCGATCTGGCGAGCGCGATCCCGCATGTCGATGGCGCCGACCGCGGCCTGCTGCATGCCGCGGCCAGCATCCTGGCGATGGCCTTCCTGATCAAGGCGGCGATGTGGCCGCTGAACTTCTGGCTGGTGCCGGCCTACAGCGCCGCCACCGCGCCGGTAGGCGCGCTGTTCGCGCTGATGACCAAGCTGGGCGTGTACACGGTGCTGCGGCTGTGGACGCTGATGTTCAGCACCCAGGCCGGCGAATCGGCGCTGTTCGGCAGCACCTGGCTGATCTGCGGCGGCATGCTGACCATGGTCTTCGCGGCCATGGGCATGCTGGGTTCGCAGCGCCTCACCAACATGGCCGGCTATGCCGCGATCCTGTCCTCGGGAACGCTGCTGGCGGCCGCGGGCTTCGGCCAGAACCTGCTGACGGCCGGCCTGCTCTACTACCTGCCGAGCTCGACGCTGGCGCTGGCGGCGCTGTTCCTGCTGGCCGACCTGCTCGACCGCTGGCGCAACGCGGGCGCGCGCACCGCGCCCTATGAAGACGACGAGGCGCCGTTCCTCAACGCCGAGCTGGTGCCCACGGCCGGCCTGAACCTCGACGAGGATGAGGAAGTGCTCATCGGCCGCGTCATTCCCGCCGCTGCCGCCTTCCTCGGCCTGGCGTTCCTGGTCTGCACGCTGGTCATCACCGGTCTGCCGCCGCTGTCTGGATTCGTCGGCAAGGTGGCGATGCTCAACGCCGTCCTCAACCCGATGGGCGTGGGCACCTCCGCGGGCCATGTGCCGGGCTTCTGGGGCTGGGCCCTGGTGGCGCTGCTGATCGCCACCGGGCTGGTGGCGACCATTGCGCTGATCCGCGTCGGCATGCGCCATTTCTGGGCCAGCCACGACCGCAACACGCCGCAGCTGCGCGTGGCGGAGGGCGTGCCCATTGCCGTGCTGCTGCTGTGCTGCATCGTCATGGCGGTGCAGGCCGGCCCGGTACTGCGCTACATGCAGCACGCGGCCGATGCGCTGCACTCGCCGGGCACCTATATCCATGGCGTGCTCACGCAGGCGCCCGTGCCCAACCCCATCCCCGCGAAGGAGCAGCCATGATCAAACGCATCCTGCCCGCGCCGCTGCTGTCGGTGGCGCTGTTCCTGCTGTGGCTGCTGCTCAACCATTCGGTCAGCGCCGGCCACCTGCTGCTGGGCGCGATCCTGGGGCTGGTGCTGCCGGTGCTGCTGCGCGGGCTGCGGCCGCTGCCGGTGCGCATCCGCCGCCCGCTGACCATCCTGCGCCTGGCCCTCACGGTGGGTATCGATACCTCGGTATCGAACCTCATGGTGGTGCGCTTCCTGCTGGTCAAGTCTTACCGCAGGCACGGCCCGGCCTTCGTGCACATCCCGCTCGAGCTGCGCGACCCGAACGCGCTGGCGGTGCTGGCGATGATCGTCTGCATCACCCCCGGCACCTCGTGGGCCGAGCTGTCGCGCGACCGCTCGATGCTGCTGCTGCACGCACTGGAAGTCGGCGACCCGCAAGTCCTGATCAACCACATCAAGACCCGCTACGAGCGCCCGCTGATGGAGATCTTCGAATGAGCCCCTATTTCGTCTGGGCGCTGACGCTGGCGCTGTTCCTGCTCGTGCTGGCCATGGCCTGCGCGCTCTACCGCCTGCTCAAGGGCCCTGCGGCCCAGGACCGCGTGCTGGCGCTCGACTGCATGTACATGATCGGCATGCTGGCCATGCTGGTGCTGGGCATCATGTACAGCAGCACCGACTACTTCGAGGCAGCGCTGCTGATCGCGCTGTTCGGCTGCGTGAGCTCCACGGCGATGGCCAAGTTCCTGCTGCGCGGGGAGGTCATCGAATGACCGAAGGCATCATTCCCCTGTGGGCCCAGGCCGTGGTCGGCGTGCTGGTGGTGGCCGGCGCCTTCATCGCGCTGCTCGGCGCGCTGGGCCTGGTGCGGCTGCAAAGCTACTTCGAGCGCGTGCATTCGCCCTCGATCATCGCCACGCTGGGCTGCTGGTTCATCATGCATGCCACCATCCTGTTCTTCTCGATGCTGGAACAGCGCCTGACGCTGCACGGCCTGCTGATCGCCATGTTCATTGCGGTCACCGTGCCGATCACGACCATCTTCCTGATGCGTGCGGCGCTGTTCCGCGCGCGCCGCAACGGGCAGAACGTGCCGCCGGCCGTGAGCCGCGTGGTCTCGAGCGAGCCCGCAGCGCACGACGACGCCGAGCACGGAGGCAACCGCTACTGAGCAAGCGGCCCAGTGCCCATTTCGCCCATGCTGCCTGTCTTTGCGATCTGTGCCGGTGCCTGCCTGGGCGCGCTTGCGCGCTGGCGCCTGGGCCTGTGGCTCAGCGCGGCGCACTCCCTGCCCTGGGGCACGCTGGCGGCGAACCTGGTGGGCGGGTATCTGGTGGGCGTGTGCGTTGCCGCCTTCGAGGCGCTGCCGCAGCTCGACCCGGTCTGGCGGCTGGCGCTGGTCACCGGGTTTCTGGGCGCCCTGACCACTTTTTCCAGCTTCTCGGCCGAAGTCATCGGCCTGCTGCAGCAGCAGCGCTATGCCACGGCACTGGGCTGGACGGGCCTGCACCTGCTGGGCTCGCTGGCGATGACCGTCGCCGGCATGGCCAGCGTGCAGGCGCTGTGGCCGCGCGCGCTGTGATTGCCGCGCGCCTAGCCAAAAGCTATGACTTTGTGAGCGTATAGTGGATTCAGCAGCAGCGGCCGGCGCACGGTGCACGGCATGCGCGCTGCGTTTTGGATCGTGGCGTTCGGCGCCAATGCGCCATTACCCTGTACGAGGCTCTATGCAAATTTCCAATCCACTTTCCGAGACCGATCTTGCCGATTCCTGGACCCAGTTGCATGACCAGGCGCACAATGGCGCGGTCTTGCAACCCAACTCTTACCGGCTGGCCTTTGCCGACCCGGAATTCATGTTCCGGCGCGAAACCCGCGGCATCCGCATGCAGCTCGAGCTGCTCAAGCCCGACGTGGCGCAGCGCGCGCACGGCATAGAACACACCGTCGTGGTCTATGGCAGTGCGCGCTTCGTCGACCCCGAGCAGGCTGCCAGCCAGCTGGAGGCGGCGCAGGCCAGCGGCGACGTGGCGCTGATTCTCAAGGCGCAGCAGGCGGTGCGCAACGCCCAGCGCTACGACCAGGCGCGCCAGTTCGCACGCATCGTCGCCACCGACAGCCTCAAGCAGGCACCGCAGGAGCGACTGTACATCTGCACCGGCGGCGGCCCGGGCATCATGGAAGCCGCCAACCGCGGCGCGCACGATGTGGGCGTGGACAACATCGGCCTGAACATCGCCCTGCCCCATGAGCAAAACGGCAACCGCTTCATCACGCCCGACCTGAGCTTCAAGTTCCACTACTTCGCGCTGCGCAAGATGCACTTCGTGATGCGCGCCAAGGCACTGGTGGCCTTTCCCGGCGGCTTCGGCACGCTGGACGAGCTGTTCGAGGTGCTGACCTTGGTGCAGACCAGCAAGAGCCGGCCGGTGCCGGTGATCCTGTTCGGCAGCGAGTTCTGGAAGAAGCTGATCAACTTCGATCTGCTGATCGAGGAAGGCACGATCTCGGCCAAGGATCTGGGGCTGTTCCATTACACGGACGATCCGGCGGAGGCTTATATGATCATCAAGAAGTACTATGAGATCGGGGAAAAGACCTGAGGCCTTGGAGCCGTCAGTCTTGGGATCCAAGCTCTGCGTTTGGAACGGGGACGCTCATCCTTCGACAGGCTCGGGACGAACGGTGACGGCTGGAATTCAAGCCGTTCGCCCTGAGCCCGTCGAAGGGTGAAGGGCCGGCCTTCGAAATCCGCACGCAATGCTCACCGCGGCAACTGCTGCATCCTCTCCTCCCCCTCCTCCGGCACCCGTATCCCCCAGGCCGCCTTCACCCCGCAGCTCACCGCCACCCCGACGCTCCAGAACAGCGCCGAGATGCCGATCACCCCGCCGGCCGCGCCGAACAGCATCGGCATGGCGACGCTCGAGGCGTTGATCACCATCAGCCGCAGTCCCAGCGCCTCGCCCTGGCGGTGCTGCGGCGTGATCTGGTGCAGCATGCTCATCACCATCGGCTGCACCGAGCCCAGCGAGAAGCCCAGCAGCACCGAGCAGATGCCCATGGTCAGCGCGCTTTGCGTGAACGGGTAGACCATGAACAGGCAGGCCGTGGCCGCCATCGCGCCGGCAATGACCGCGCCTTCGCGCAGCCGGTCGGAAATCAGCGGCATCAGCAGGCGCACCACGGTGGCGGCCACGGCAAACAGGCCCAGCAGCGTGCCGATGACCGAGGCGCTCATGCCGCGCTCGTGGCCCAGCAGCGGCAGCACGAAGGTATGCACGTCCCAGCTGGCCGACTGCAGCCAGTTGACGATCAGCACGGTACGGAACGTCGGGTCGTTGAGCAGATCCCAAGCGCGCTGACCGCCGTGCTCGGGCAGGCGCGGTGCCGGCGGCGTCTCGCGCGTCGTGCGCACCCAAAGCCAGGCCAGGACCGGGCTCAGCGCCATGAGCCCGAAGGCCACGCGATACCCCGACACCGGGTCGTCGCCAAATGTCGCGTGGTCGATCAGCAGACCCGCGAAGAACGGGCCGATGAAATTGGCAATGGCCGGGCCGATGGCCAGCCAGCTGAACAGCTTCTTGAGCTGCGCCGGCTCGTGCGTGGCACGGCCCACGTGGCGCTGCACCGCGATCACGACGATGCCGGAGCCGCCACCGGTGCACAGCGCCGCAAAGCACATCATGGGAAAAGTGGGCAGCAGCATGGCCGCCGCGCAGCCGGTGCTGGCCATCAGCATGCCGATGAAGAACGGCCGGCGCAGGCCATGGCGGTCGG
The DNA here is from genome assembly GCF_023634805.2 of Comamonas endophytica. Taxonomy (NCBI): domain Bacteria; kingdom Pseudomonadati; phylum Pseudomonadota; class Betaproteobacteria; order Burkholderiales; family Comamonadaceae; genus Comamonas; species Comamonas endophytica. Next base: position 3,211,645 of record NZ_CP106881.1, on the reverse strand, counting down.
CAAAGCGGCCCGCGGGCAGCGCCAGGAACACCTGGGTCAGCGCGAACAGCGCCAGCAGCACGCCGACCGACGCCGCGCTGTAGCCCTGCTTGAGCGCCAGCAGCGGCGCGGCCAGCCGCACCCCGGCCATCGTGGCATGCACCGCGACCTGCGACAGGATGACCTTGAACAGCGCCCCGGTCATTGCGCGCCGCCCAACTGGCCGGCTTCGGTATCTTCCGCATCGTCCGCATCGGGCAGCGCCAGCACCGCCACGGTCGTCGCCACGGGTGCGGGCAGCTCCTGCACGTCGCGCAGCCGGCGCTCGATGGCGCGCGTGCGCACGCCAACCTCGTCGAACTTGCGCGCCGCGGCATCAATGGATTTCTTGGTCGCCGCGACCACCTCGCCAAACTTGGCGAACTCGGTCTTGACCGCGCCCAGCAGCCCCCAGACTTCCGAGGAGCGCCGCTCGATGGCCAGCGTCTTGAAGCCCATCTGCAGGCTGTTGAGCATGGCCGCGAGATTGGCCGGCCCGGTGATCATCACGCGGCAGTCGTTCTGTATCGCTTCCACCAGGCCCGGGCGGCGCATGACCTCGGCGAACAGGCCCTCGGTGGGCAGGTACAGCACGGCAAAGTCGGTGGTGTGCGGCGGCGCCACATACTTGGCGTAGATCTTCTTCGCCTCGAACTTGATCGAGCTCTCGAAGGCCAGGCCCGCGCTTTGCATCAGCGCCCGGTCGGCCGCGTCATGGGCATCCATGAGCCGCTGGTAATGCTCGACCGGATACTTGGCATCGATGGGCAGCCACACCGGCTGGTCCTCGGCCTGGCCCGGCAGGCGGATCGCGAACTCGACCAGCTCGTCGCTGCCTGGCACCGTCTTCACGTTGCGCGCGTACTGCGCCGGCGTGAGCACGTTGTCGATGATCGCGCCCAGCTGCATTTCGCCCCAGGTGCCGCGCGACTTCACATTGGTCATGACGCGCTTGAGATCGCCCACGCTGCCAGCCAGCGTCTGCATCTCGCCCAGGCCCTTGTGCACCTGCTCCAGCCGGTCGCTGACCAGCTTGAAGGATTCGCCCAGGCGCTGCTCGAGCGTCGCATGCAGCTTTTCATCGACCGTGCGGCGCATTTCCTCGAGCTTGGCCGAGTTGTCCGCCTGGATCGCCGCCAGCCGCTCGTTGAGCGCGCCGCGCAGCTGCTCGGCGCTGCTCTGGCTGCCCTGCACCAGGCCGCCGAGCTGCTGCGTCACCGCGTCCTGCAGCACGCCGAACTGGTGGCGAATCTGGTGGCCGTTGCCTTCGAGCTGGTCCTTGAGCGCCGTCGACATGGCGGCCAGCTGGCTCTGCACGTCGCGCTTGAGCGAGTCCAGCGTGCCGCGCGTGGCCTCGGACAGCGCCTCGAAGCGCTGCTGGATGCGCTGCTCGAACAAAGAGGTGCTGTCGGCCAGCGCCTGGCGCGAACGCGTGCTCTCGCCCGTGAGCGCGGCCGTCGTGCCCGAGAGCTCGCGGCGGAAACCCGACAGTGCCTCGCCCAACGCGGTGCGCGTGGCATCGGCATCGGCGCGTGCCTGGGCGAGTTGGGCGCGCAGCTGCTGGCCCATGCTCTCCAGTGCGCCGTCATTCCTGGCAATGGCCAGCTGCGTGGCCTGCAGGCTGCGCTCGAGGGCCTGCAGCTGCGCCAGGATGTCCTCCTGCGCCCCGCCGGCGTCCCCGCCCGGACGGCGCAGCAGCGCCACGATCTGCAAAACCACCACCAGCGCAAGCGCTGCGAGCATGACAAGGGATTCGAAAGACACGGATGACACTTCAAAAAAAGGCGCGCCGCACTGCGCGCGGGCCAACGCACGAGCCGCAGAGGCGGTGCAGATCCATCTTTTTACCGCATGCGGACCGTCAGAGGAACCAGATCCAGGTCATGACGGCAAACAGCGGCAGCAGGATGCCGCCCGACCACAGCATGTAGCCGAAGAAGCTGGGCATCTTCACGCCGCGGTCCTCGGCGATGGCTTTGACCATCAGGTTCGGCGCATTGCCGATATAGGTGTTGGCGCCCATGAACACCGCGCCCGCCGAGATCGCCGCCAGCGTCGGCGCCAGCGTGGTCATCAGCAGTTGCGGGTTACCCCCTGCGGTATTGAAGAACACCAGGTAGGTCGGCGCATTGTCGAGGAACGACGACAGCGCGCCCGCGGCCCAGAAGTACATCGCCGGATCGGGCGCGCCGTCGGGGCGCGTGACCGCGCGCACGATGGCGCCGAAGGGGCCGTCCACGCCGGCCTTGAGCATGGCGATGACCGGAATGATGGTCAGGAAGATGCCGGCAAACAGCTTCGCGACTTCCGCCATCGGCGCCCAGCCGAACTGGTTGCGCAGATGCACCTCGGCCGGCGTGATGCGCAGCGAGGCCCACACCACCGCCAGCAGCCCGATATCGCGCACCAGCCCCGGCAGGCCCACCGCGGTGCCCGCGATGTCGAACGTGACCGGCGACTTCCAGAAGCCGCTGAGCAACACCAGCGCGACGACCACGCCCAGCAACGCGAAGTTGGCCTTGCCCTCGAAGCCGAAACGCTCGGCGCCCTCGGCCTGCGCGGGCATTCCGGCCATCCACTCCCCGGGCTGGCGCATGAACCAGCTGTCGAGCATGAAGAACAGCGCCAGCAGGCTGCCGATCAGGAACAGGGTCTCTGGGAAGATGTGTTTCAGCGTCCAGAAGAAGTCCACTCCCTTGAGAAAACCCAGGAACAGCGGCGGATCGCCCAGCGGCGTGAGCGAGCCACCGGCGTTGGAGACGATGAAGATGAAGAACACCACGATATGCGCCGTGTGCCGGCGCCCTTCGTTGGCGCGGATCAGCGGGCGGATCAGCAGCATCGAGGCGCCCGTCGTGCCCATGAAGCTGGCCAGCACCGCGCCGGTCGCCAGGATGCTGGCATTCAGCGCCGGCGTGCCGCGCAGGCTGCCGCGGATATAGATGCCGCCCGCGACGGTGAACAGCGCCAGCAGCAGGATCACGAAAGGCAGGTATTCGGCCAGCAGCGCATGCACCAGTCCCGTGCCCGCGGCCTGCAGCCCGAACAGCGCCGCAAAGGGCAGCAGGAAGGCCAGCCCCCAGGCCGCCGTCACTTTCCCGAAATGGTGATGCCAGAAAATCGGCGCCAGCAGCGGCATCAGCGCAATGGACAGCAGCAGCCCGGCAAAGGGCACGCCCCACCATACCGCCAGCGCGGCCCCGTCCATATCGGCCGCGAGGGCCCAGCCCGGCAAAGTCGCCAATGCAGCCAAGGCCGCGGCACGCAAGCATTTCATAGGAAGTTTCCTGTTCAGGCCGAAGGCGCAATCTCGAACACCTGGCGCAGATAGGCCAGGTACTTCTCATCGTCGCACATGCTCTTGCCCGGCGAGTCCGAGAGCTTGGCGACGGGCTGGCCCGCGCAGCGCGTCATCTTGATCACCACCTGCAGCGGCTCGTAGCCCAGGTCGTTGGTCAGATTGGTGCCGATGCCGAAGGCCAGCAGGCAGCGCCCGCGAAAGCGCTCGAACAGCGCGATGGTCCGCGGGATGGTCAGCGCGTCGCTGAAGATCAGCGTCTTGGTCAGCGGATCGACGCGGTTGATGCGGTAGTGCTCGAGCAGGCGCTCGCCCCAGGTGAACGGGTCGCCGCTGTCGTGGCGCGCGCCGTCGAAGAGCTTGCAGAAATACAGGTCGAAGTCGCGCAGGAAGGCGCTCATGCCGTAGACGTCGGACAGCGCGATGCCCAGGTCGCCGCGGTATTCGCGCGCCCACGACTCGAAGCCGAACACCTGGCTGTCGCGCAGCCGCGGGCCCAGCGCCTGGCAGGCCTGCAGGTACTCGTGCGCCATCGTGCCCAGCGGCGTCACGCCCAGCTTCATCGCATACAGCACGTTGCTGGTGCCGGCGAACTGGCCCTCCAGCCGGTTGGACGACATGCGCCCCTCGCCCGTGCCCAGCCGCGCGCACAGCACGCGCAGCACCTCCTCGTGCCAGGCCACGCTGAAGCGCCGGCGCGTGCCGTAATCGGCGATCTTCAGCGTCTCCAGGCCCGGCGCCTGCAGCTGCCGCACCTTCTCCTCCAGGCGCCGGCGGCCCTCGGGGAAGTCGGGCACCTTCTGCGTGTTGCGGAAGTACACCTCGTTGACGATGGCCAGCACCGGGATCTCGAACAGGATGGTGTGCAGCCACGGCCCGCGGATGGTGATGTCGATCTCGCCATTGGGCAGGCCCGTCACCTCGATGTATTTCTCGTTGAGCCGGAACAGCCCGAGGAAATCGATGAAATCGCTCTTGATGAAGCGCAGCCCGGCCAGATAGGCCAGCTCCGCGTCGCGGAACTGCAGGCTGCACAGGCAGCGGATCTCCTCGCGGATCTCGTTCACATAGGGGGCGAGCTGCACGCCGGGGTTGCGGCACTTGAAGCGGTATTCCACCTGCGCACTGGGAAACTGGTGCAGCACGACCTGCATCATGGTGAACTTGTACAGGTCGGTGTCGAGCAAACTGGTGATGATCATGGGCGCGACGGGGGACAGGGCCCCCGCTGGCAATGGCAGGCATTGCAGAGTGTAGGCGATTCACACCCTGCCTCGCGCCCCCGGCGCCTCAGGGATTGCCATCCCGATTGCCGTCGGCAGCGACGCGATAGGGTTCGGCATCGAATCTCAGCGGCTTGCCGGCGCAGCTGCTCTGGCGCGGCGGCATGGTGCCGTGAAGAAAATAGCTGGCGACCTGTGCGTCCACGCATTGCTCGCCATAGGGGAACACCCCGTGCTGAAACTCGTTCTCCACCACGATCACGCTTGCTTGGGGCAAGGCATCCAGCGTGGCTTGCGCACCGTCGATGGGAGTCAATGCATCATGGCGGCTTTGCAGCATAAGGATCGGCCCCGCCTGCCGGATCATCGCCAATGGTGGTCGCTGGATGCGTGGATGGGGCCAGTGCGAGCACATCGAGGGCGACGCGGCAGCTGCATTGCGGTGCGTATTGCCGCTGGCATCGCTGTCGTTGCACACCACGCTCAGTTTCACGGCCATGGATGACAACTCATCGCTGAAATCCTCAGAGGAACCATCTGGCGCTTCGAACAGCCGGGTCGCCAGTTGCTGCGCAAGCTCGACTGCGAGCTCGTTGATCCCTGGGTCCGGAGCAAAGCGATGGGCCGCGACCGCGGCGAGGATCTGGCCTTTGTCGGCCGCGGAGTGTTGCCTCAGCAAGCTTTGCAGTTCCAACGCGGCTTTCATATAGACAAGGTTAAGGTCGATTCGCCTCGAGTCGCTCCAGCTCCAATGGATGGTCTTGGAATTGCCTTTGTCGAAATCACTGGAAAACAGCAGTTCGCTCAGCTCGGGCGAAAGCGCTGCCAGTGCGCTGCGCAGTTCGGCGACGCTCTTGCCCAGATCGAACAGCTGCGGATGGCGGGTGGCATATGGCAGGAAGATCTCATCGAGCAACCGCTGCCTGGCCATGTCTTGCGATGCAAAAGTTTTCTCGATCCCTTCAAAGACGTTAAGACTGCTGTCGAGCCGCATGCGCCCGACGTGCGCCGGGTAGAGGCTGGCATACCAGGAGCCGATCCAGGCACCGTAGGAATAACCGATGTAATTGAGTTTCTCGTCACCGAGCAGCCCCCGCATCAGGTCCATGTCGCGTGCTATGGCATCGGTGTGGACATGCTTGCTCAGCGGTTCGGCGCTGCAGGCCTGGGCCAGCAGGCGCATTGCAGTTTGCGGATCCAGTACATCCACCAAGTTGCCATCCGGTAACAAGAAGGCTTCGACATCCATCGCCGACCCATCACATTTCAACCGGGTCCCGGCTCCTAAGCCGCGGGGTGAAAACCCAATCAAATCGTAACGTTCGGACATCTGCTTGAACTGCGGGCTGACCGGGTTGCCCGGATCGGCCGTGCTCCAGTGCCGTCCAAAGAATGCCCCCAACCCCAGGCCATCGACGCCCGGGCCTCCGGGATTGAAGAAAATCGCACCCTGTCGCTGCTGCGGCTGTGCGGCCGCGACTCTCGACAGTGCCACCTGCAGTTCGCCCAATTGCGGTCTGGAGTAATCCAGCGGCGCACGCATCAATGCGCACTGAGCGCGGTCACCCAATGCTTCGAAATCACCCTCGTGCCGTTCCCAGAGTTTTTCGCCCACGAAAGCCCTGTCGCAGGCGTGCCATTCCAGCCTCTGCTGGGTGAAGGCAGACATAGGGTCCTGCGGTGCGGATGAAGATGCATTGTCGCCACCGCCACCACATGCGGCGAGAACAGCAGTCAGTGCGGCACAAGGCAGCCAACGGTGGCGCGGATTGGAACGAGGGTTGCTTGTCAAGGGAAGCCTTTTGTACCGAATGGAACCAAGGTACGGGCCATTGGGCGTTATCCATGCAATGGATTCGGCCGTGGACGCACCATCCACACCATTTTTGGCATGCGTACAATAGCTTAAATCTATTGAGAAATTAATTCAATTAAATTTACTATCCATCGGCGTGTCGAGCCGTCCCTTGCCCATCCACAAGGCATTCAGGTGATCTTCAGCGACTGCAACACGTCCAGCAGTCTCGAGGGCAAGGCACAGGGGCGGCGCGTCTCACGATCCACATAGACATGGATGAAGTGGCCCGCCGCCGCCGTCATGGTTTTGCCCTGCGCAAACAGGCCCACCTCGTAGCGCACGCTGCTGCTGCCGATGCGCGCCACGCGGATGCCGGCCTCCACGATCTGCGGAAAGACCAGCGGCGCGAAGTAATTGCACTGGGTTTCCACCACCAGGCCGATCACTTCGCCCTGTTCGATATCGAGCGCACCCTGCTCTATCAGATGGGCATTCACCGCGGTGTCGAACCAGCTGTAGTACACGACGTTGTTCACATGGCCATAGACATCGTTGTCGGACCAGCGCGTGGAGATGCTGCGGAATGCCCGGTATGAGGTGCGCGGCTGCGGGGCTGCACGCCCGGCCGTGGGGGTAGAGGAACATGCTTCGGACATAACTCGCCATTGTGCTGCCGCATTGCTGCATTGCCTCTCCCCTGCAACCCGCAGGTGCCGCAGCCCATGCGAGTCGAGCCTTGAGACTACAGAAGGCTTTTGTTGCGTTGCAACAAGTTACTTGCGCCCCTTTACGAAATGTCTAGAATCGAGCTTATGCTGCACTGCAACATGGCAATGGCCGCACAGCGCAGATGTCCCCCAAGCTGGTTCATTGCATAACGCCATTCAAGGAGAAATCACATGACGCTGACCCCCGAAGCCATTTTGAACGCCCACAAGGCCAACCTCGAGACCCTGTTCGGTCTGACCCAGAAAGCCTTCGACGGCGTGGAAAAGCTGGTGGAACTGAATGTGGCGGCATCGCGCGCTGCACTGTCGGAAGCCGCCAACCACAGCCAGCAACTGCTGGGTGCCAAGGACGCGCAGCAGCTGCTGACGCTGCAGGCGCAGTTCTTCCAGCCGCTGGCCGAGAAGACCGCCGCGTACAGCCGCAGCCTGTACGACATCGCCAACGGCACCGGGGCCGAGCTGGCCCAGACCGTCGAAGCGCGCTCGACCGAATTCCAGAAGAACCTGGGCGACCTGATCGACAGCACCACGCGCAATGCGCCTCCGGGCACCGAAGCCGCCGTGGCCGTGCTGAAGAACTCGATCACCGCCGCGACCAACGCCGCCGAATCCGTGCAGAAGGCCGTCAAGCAGGCTTCCGACATGGCGCAGGCCAACATGCAGGCCGCTTCGCGCAATGTGTCCGACGCCGTGAAGAGCAGCACGCAACAGGGCTGATAGCTAAAATTTTTTGTTACGGGTCTTCCCTGATACAGGGAATACCCGCATAATAGACCCATCGTTCAGGTCGAGGCCTGAACCACCAGTTGTCTCCTTGGATCCTCTCGAAACCCCCGTTTCTTGGATCCTTTCAAGCCCGGTCTTTGGCCGGGCTTTTTTTTGCCTTTCTGCAGGCATGGCAATCGCCCGGGGCTTATTGAGAACAATTCGCGTCTGACGTATGATCGCCGGTTTCCATTCCACTGCGGCCCTGCCATGACGAAGACCTTCCATACCCTGATTGCCGCCTGCGCCCTTGCCGCCACGGGCGCGGCCTTTGCCGATGCCGGTGTCGTCAACCTGTACTCCGCGCGCCACTACAGTACGGACGAAGCGCTCTACGACGGTTTCACCAAGGCCACGGGCATCAAGGTCAACCGGGTCGATGCCGACGACGCGGGCATCCTCGCGCGCCTGAAGGCCGAGGGCACGGCCTCGCCGGCCGATGTGATCCTGCTGGTCGATGCCGCGCGCCTGTACCGCGGCGAGGTCGATGGCCTGTTCCGGCCGGTGCGCTCGCAGGTGCTGGAAGACGCGATTCCCGCCAACCTGCGCAGCAAGCCCGCGGCCGATGGCGGCATCTCCTGGTTCGGCCTGTCCACCCGGGCGCGCGTCATCGTCTACAACAAGGTCAAGGTCAACCCGCAGGACGTGCAGACCTACGAATCGCTGGCCGATCCCAAGTTCAAGGGCAAGCTGTGCATCCGCTCGGGCTCGCACCCCTACAACCTGAGCCTGTTCGGCGCCGTCACCGAGCACATGGGCGAGCAGCGGGCCGAGGCCTGGCTCAAGGGCCTGGTCGCCAACCTGGCGCGCCCGCCCAAGGGCGGCGACACCGACCAGATCAAGGCCGTGGCCTCGGGCGAGTGCGACATTGCGGTGAGCAACAGCTACTACCTCGCGCGCATGATCCGCTCGAACAAGCCCGAAGACACCGCCGTGGCCAACAAGGTCGGCGTGGTGTTCCCCAACCAGCAGTCCTGGGGCACGCACATGAACATCGCCGGCGGCGCCGTGGCCCGCCACACCAAGAACCAGGCCAATGCCGTCAAGTTCCTCGAGTACCTGGCCAGCCCGGCGGCGCAGAACTATTTTGCCAATGGCAACAACGAGTGGCCCGCGGCCAAGGGCGTGCAGCTCGACAACCCGGCGCTCAAGGCCATGACCAACGGCCAGCCCTTCAAGAGCGAGACCATCCCGATCAGCGCGGTGGGCGCCAACATGACCAAGGTGCAGCAGATGCTCGACCGCGTGGGCTTCAACTGATCCCGCAGCGCTCGCAACCGGTGCCCGGCCCGATGGCCGGGCTTTTTTTCACCTGTCCAGGCACTTGACCTTGCCACGATGGCAAGCCTTAGCATCGCGGCCTCCCTCTTCCCAAGGAAGCATGATGAAGCTTTTCCCGCCCCCCTGGCTGGCCGCCATCGCGTTCGCCGCAAGCGGCATGGCCCATGCCCAGCCGCCTGCAGCGGAGCACCACCACTACGGCGCCGCGCCCGCCGCCGATCCGGTCGTGCGCGCCTACCAGCAGGCCAACGACCGTATGCACGCCGACATGGCCATCGGCTTCACGGGCGACGCCGACGTGGACTTCATGCGCGGCATGATCCCGCACCACCAGGGCGCGATCGACATGGCGCGTGTCGCGCTCGAGCACGGCAAGGACCCCGAGGTGCGCAAGCTTGCTCGGGAGGTTATCGCCGCCCAGCAAAAGGAAATCCGCAAGATGCGCGAATGGCTGGCCGCCCGGGGCAAGTAGCGCGGGCAAAGCGGCGTCGCACCAGGGCGCGGACGCCTATGCGGCGTTTTGGGCACTGCAGGCGACAGCGCCAGCCCCAGAATTCTTGCCATAATCCATGCTTACGTTTACGTTTACGTTCACGTCAATTCAGGAGACAAGCATGGATATCGCAGGCAAGGTTTTCATCGTGACAGGCGGCGCTTCGGGTTTGGGCGAAGGCACGGCGCGCATGCTCGCCGCCAAGGGTGGCAAGGTGGTCATCGCGGACATGCAAGACGACAAGGGCCGCGCCGTGGCGCAGGAGATCGGCGGCGCCTTCGTGCACTGCGACGTGAGCAGCGAATCCGATGCGCAGGCCGCCATGGCGCAGGCCGTGCAACTGGGCAAGCTGATGGGCCTGGTCAACTGCGCGGGCATTGCGCCGGCCGAGAAGACCGTGGGCAAGAACGGCGCGCATGCGCTGTCGGTGTTCAGCAAAGCCATCAACGTCAATCTGATCGGCAGCTTCAACATGATCCGCCTGGCGGCCGAAGCCATGAGCAAAAACGAGCCCGAAGCCACCGGCGAGCGCGGCGTGATGATTTCCACTGCCAGCGTGGCGGCCTATGACGGCCAGATCGGCCAGGCGGCCTATTCCGCCTCCAAGGGCGGCATCGTCGGCATGACGCTGCCGATCGCACGCGACCTGGCGCGCAGCGGCATCCGCAACATGACCATCGCCCCCGGCATCTTCGGCACGCCCATGCTGTTCGGCATGCCGCAGGAGGTCCAGGACGCACTGGCAGCAGGCGTGCCCTTTCCCAGCCGCCTGGGCACGCCCGGAGACTATGCCAAGCTGGCCTGCCATATCTTCGAGAACGACATGCTCAATGGCGAAGTGATCCGACTGGACGGCGCCATCCGTCTTGCACCCCGCTGATTCCTGCCTCAAGGGAGGTTTTCGCGGAAGATCACCAGGGTCCGTGCTGGATCGACCCCCAGCATGGCGTCGCGCTTTTCGCGCAGGTTGGTGAAGATGCGCACGCAGCTCATCATCGCCGCCTGCGGGCTCTGGGTGATGACCGCGTCCATGCTGCCGTCGATCAGCATGGCGCGCGTGTCGGGCGTGAGGCCGTGGCCGATGAAGACGACCTTGTGCGCGCGACCCGTTTCCTTGAGCGCGCGCGCCACGCCGTCGGAGGCTCCGCCGATGTTGTAGATGCCGGCCAGATCCGGGTACTGCTCGAGCAGCGTGCGGGTCTGGACATAGTTCTTCTGCGCATCGTCATGCCCCTCGCGCAGGCCCACCACCTGCAGCGCCGGGAACATCTCCTCGATCACATGCAGGAAGCCGGCCTCGCGCTCCTCGTGCGCGCTGTAGCTGCGCGAGCCGGCGATCAGCGCCACCTTGGCCGCGCGCGTGCCTGCGCCGATGAAGCGTCCGACCAGATAGCCCGCGGTGCGGCCCGCGGCGCGATTGTCGAGCCCCACATAGGCAGCGCGGCGTGAACCGGCCAGGTCCGATATCAGCGTGATCGTCGGCACTCCGCGCTCGGCCAGCTGCGCCACCGCTTCACGCACCACCGGATGCTCGAGGGCCATGAAGGCAACGCCGTCGCAGCGCTCGCCCAGGCGCAGCAGCCGCGCCGCCAGCTGCTGCGGGTTGAAGCTCTCGAACTGCTCGCTGCGGCATTTGACATGGAACGGCGCGAGCTGCTCCTGCGAATAATCCAGCGTATCGCCCAGCATGCGGATGAAGCGGTTGTTGCCATCGGGCAGCAGGAAACCCAGGCGCATGGGCGCGGCAGCCAGCGCCGCGTAGACACCGGTTTCGGGCAGGTAGTCGAGCTCGGCCGCTGCCTTGAGCACTTTCTGCGCCGTGGCATCGCGCACGCCGGGACGCCGGTGCAGCACCCGGTCCACCGTCGCGGTGGAGACCTTGGCGGCGCGCGCGATGTCCGCCACGCGTGCGCGCTGCGCTTTAGGGTCAACCCTCATACATCAAAATCCATCATTTTTTGATTTGACGCCTTCATGGCAAGCCCCTATCGTTGCACCAATTCCATCCAATGATGCATCAAAAAGCATCAAAATAAAAAGGAGACAAGCATGCCTGAAATCACCCGCCGCAGCGTCCTGCGCAGCCTGTCCGCCGTTCCCGCGGCATCCATCGCCAGTGGCATGGCCGCGTTCCCGGGAATCGCACGCGCCGCCGAATTCTCGTACAAGTACGGCAACAACCTGCCGGTGACCCACCCGCTGAACATCCGTGCCCAGGAAGCGGCCGACCGCATCCTCAGGGAGACCAAGGGCCGCGTCGAGATCAAGATCTTCCCGAACAACCAGCTCGGTGGCGACACCGACATGCTGGCCCAGGTGCGCTCGGGCGGCATCGAGTTTTTCACGCCCTCGGCGCTGGTGATCGCCACGCTGGTGCCGGTGGCGGCCATCAATGCCATTGGGTTCGCGTTCTCCGACTACAGCCAGGTCTGGTCGGCCATGGACGGCAAGCTGGGCGCCCACGTGCGCGCCGCCATCGGCAAGATGCGGCTGTATGCGTTCGACAGGATGTGGGACAACGGCTTTCGCCAGACCACCAGCAGCAAGGCGCCCGTGGCCAGCGCCAGGGACCTCGACGGCCTGAAGATCCGCGTGCCGGTGAGCCCGCTGTCGATCTCGATGTTCAAGGGCCTGGGCGCCGCCCCCGCGAGCCTGCAGTTCAGCGAGGTCTACTCCTCGCTGCAGACGAAGATCGTCGATGCGCAGGAGAACCCGCTGCCGATCATCCAGGTGGCCAAGCTCTACGAAGTGCAGAAGTTCGCCTCGCTGACCAACCATATCTGGGACGGCTACTGGTTCGTGGCCAACGGCCGCGCCTGGGACCGTCTGCCGCCCGACCTCAAGACCATCGTTGCCGCGGCCATCAACGACGCCGGCCTGCAGCAGCGCGAGGACATCCGCAAGCTCAATGAATCGGTGATCACCGACCTGCAGGCCAAGGGGCTGCAGATCAACCGCCCGGCGGCCGACAGTTTCCGCGCCAAGCTGCGCGAATCGGGCTTCTACGCCGAGTGGAAGGGCCGCTTCGGCAACGAAGCCTGGGGGCTGCTGGAACAGTCCGTCGGCAAGCTCGCCTGAGCGGCACCCAGGACGCCGCTTCCGTCCCTCCCGGAACCCCCGTACGCTGCGCCCTGCCCTGGCGCAGGCCTGACCCTGCCCGAAGAAAGCTCTGCCCATGTCCCTTGCCTCAGCTCCAGACATCCATGCACCGCCGGCCAACCCGCTGAGCGCGCTGGCCGGGCGCATCGACCTGCGCCTGGGCGCCGTGGTCGAAGCCGTTGCCGCGGCCATCGTGCTGGTGGAAATCATCATCCTTTTTGCCGGCGTGGTGGCGCGCTACGCGCTGCACGCGCCGCTGGTCTGGTCGGACGAACTGGCCTCGATCTTCTTTCTCTGGCTGTCGATGCTGGGCGCCGTGGTGGCGCTGCGCCGCGGCGAGCACATGCGCATGACGGCGCTGGTCGGCAAGGCCGGCCCGCAGGCGCGCGGGCTGCTGGAAGCGCTGGCCGTCACCGCCGCACTGGCCTTCCTGGCACTGGTCATGTTCCCGGCCTACGAGTATGCCGACGAGGAGTCGTTCATCGTCACGCCGTCGCTCGAGATCAGCAATGCCTGGCGCGCCTCGGCCATTCCCGTGGGCGTGGGCCTGATGGCGGTTTTTGCCGTGCTGCGGCTGCTGCGCCTGTGCACCCTGCGCCAGATCGCCATCACCGTGGCGGCCACCGCCGCGGTCATCGGCGCGTTCTGGCTGGCGCAGCCGCTGTTCGCCACGCTGGGCAAGCTCAACCTGGTGGTGTTCTTCCTGATCGTGGTCGCAGCCACGGTGTTCGCCGGGGTGCCCATCGCATTCTGCTTTGCGCTGGCCACCTTCGGCTACCTGGCGCTGACCACGCATACCCCGATGGTGGTGATGGTCGGGCGCATGGACGAAGGCATGTCGCACCTGATCATGCTGGCCGTTCCGCTGTTCATCTTCCTGGGCGCACTGATCGAGATGACCGGCATGGCGCGCGCCATGATCCAGTTCCTCGCCAGCCTGCTGGGCCACGTGCGCGGCGGGCTCAGCTATGTGCTCATTGGCGCGATGTACCTGGTGTCGGGCATCTCGGGCTCGAAGATCGCCGACATGGCGGCCATCGCGCCGGTGTTGTTTCCCGAAATGAAGAAACGCGGCGCCAAGCCCGGCGACCTGGTGGCGCTGCTTTCGGCCACCGGCGCGCAGACCGAGACCATTCCGCCGTCCATCGTGCTGATCACCATCGGCTCGGTCACCGGCGTGTCGATCGCCGCGCTGTTCACCGGCGGCATGCTGCCGGCGCTGGTGCTGGGCCTGTGCCTGTGCACCGTGGTCTGGTGGCGCTACCGCAAGGAAGACCTCAGCGGCGTGATGCGCTACAGCAAGGCCCAGATCGGCCGCTTCTTCGTCATCGCGCTCCCGGCCATCGCCCTGCCCTTCGTGATCCGTGCTGCAGTGGTCGAAGGCGTGGCCACGGCCACCGAGGTCTCGACCATCGGCGTGGTGTATTCGGTGCTGGCCGGGCTGCTAGTCTACCGCCAGTTCGACTGGCGCCGCCTCAAGCCGATGCTGATCGAGACCGCGTCGCTGTCGGGCGCGATCATGTTCATCGTCGGCTGCGCGACCGCCATGGCCTGGGGCCTGACGCAGTCGGGCTTCTCGACCGACCTGGCGCAGTGGATGGCCGGCATTCCCGGCGGTGCCTATGGCTTCCTCGCGATCTCGATCGTCGCCTTCATCGTGCTGGGCTGCGTGCTCGAAGGCATTCCCGCCATCGTGCTGTTCGGCCCCCTGCTGTTTCCCATTGCCGTGCAGGCCGGCGTGCACCCGGTGCATTACGCGATGGTGGTGATCTTCGCCATGGGCATCGGCCTGTTCGCGCCGCCCATCGGCGTGGGCTACTACGGCGCCTGCGCGATCAGCAAGGTCGATCCCAACGAGGGCATCAAGTACATCTGGGGCTACATGGCGGCGCTGCTGGCCGGACTGCTGCTGGTGGCCGCCATTCCGTGGATCTCCATCGGTTTCCTGAAGTGAGCTGCACGCGCACCGCTTCCCTCTTTCCTTCACCTCTTTCACGGAATAAAAATGAGCCGCCATTTCGGAGAAATTCGCCAGCTGGGCTACGTCGTGCACGACATCGAAGCCGCCATGGAATATTGGAGCAAGACATTGGGCGTGGGCCCCTGGTTCTACAACCCCAGGGTGCCGATCGAGAACTACCGCTACAACGGCGAGGCGCATGTGCCGCACAACTCGGTGGCGCTGGCCAACTCGGGCTTCGTGCAGGTCGAGCTGATCCAGACGCGCAACGGCGTGCCCTCGATGTACCGCGACTTCCTGCAGGCCGGGCGCACCGGGCTGCAGCACGTCGCCTACTGGACCAACAGCTACGACGCCGACCTCGAGCGCCTGCTGCGGCAGGGCTTCAAGCCGGTGATGAGCGGCGAGGTCGGCCAGAACGGGCGTTTCGTCTACTTCGACACCGAATACCACCCGGGCACGGTGATCGAGCTGTCCGAGGTCGCGGGCCCCAAGGGAAAGATGTTCGACCTGATCCGCGCCGCTTCCGAGTCCTGGGACGGCGTCACCGACCCCGTCCGCCCTTTTCCCGACCTGAGCCAACTCTGATCGCCGCGTCATGACTGCCGACCGCTTCGAAGCCACCTACCTGATTGAAACGCCGCTTGCGCCCGCCCATGTGGCCGAGGTGATGGCGGGCGAACAGTCCTGCGGCACCTTCACCCGTGTCGAGGGCGAGACCGATGCGCTGCGCGAGCGCGCGCGCGCCACCGTCGAGTCCATCGAGGAACTCGAGCCCGTGGGCGCGCCCAGCCTGCCCAACGCGCTGCTCGAGCGCCAGGGCCGCAGCGGCCCCTGGCGGCGCGCGCGCGTGCGCATCTCCTTTCCCGTGGCCAACGTGGGCGCCAACCTGCCGACGCTGGCAGCCACCGTGTCCGGCAATCTCTACGACCTGGGCGAGGCCAGCGGGCTGCGGCTGGAGAGCATGCAGCTGCCCGCGGGCTACCGCGCGCAGTTCGACCTGCCCCGGGCCGGCATCGCCGGCACGCGCGAGCGCACGGGCGTGGCCGGCGGCGCCATGGTCGGCACGATTCTCAAACCCAATGTCGGCTTCACGGCCGCGCAGACCGCCGAACTCGTGGCACGGCTTTGCGCCGCCGGGGTGGATTTCATCAAGGACGACGAGGTCTGCGCCGATCCGGCCCATGCACCGCTGGCGCAGCGCGTGCCGGCGGTGATGGCCGTGGTGCGCGAGCACCAGCAGCGCACCGGCAAGCATGTCATGGTGGCATTCAACATCACCGATGAAACCGACGCGATGAAGCGCCATGCCGACCTGATCGAGCGCGAAGGCGGCAGTTGCGCGATGGCCAGCCTCAACTGGTGCGGTTACTCGGCGCTGCAGACGCTGCGCCGCCACACCGGCCTGGCGCTGCACGGCCACCGCAACGGCTACGGCGCGCTGTCGCGCCATCCGCTGCTGGGCATGTCCTTCCCGGCCTACCAGACGCTGTGGCGCCTGGCCGGCGTGGACCACATGCACGTACACGGACTGCAGGGCAAGTTCTCGCAGCCCGACGAGGAGGTCATTGCCTCGGCGCAGGACTGCTACACGCCGCTCACGGACGGCATCGACGACCGCGTGCTGCCGGCCTTTTCCTCGGGCCAGTGGGCCGGCACCGTCGAAGCGACCTGGAACGCGGTGCGCAGCGACGACCTGCTGTTCATGTCGGGCGGCGGCATCCTTGCGCACCCGGACGGCCCTGCTGCCGGCGTCGCCAGCATCCGCCAGGCCTGGACCGCGGCGCGCGCCGGCATTCCAGCAGAGGAATATGCGCGCGAAGCGCCGGAACTGGCGCGGGCGCTGGTCTTCTTCGGCAAGTGACCGGCCAATGCAAAAAGACCTGAAAATCGCCTATTACGGCGATGACTTCACCGGCGCCACCGATACGCTGGCCACGGCCGCGCGCGCCGGCCTGCGCACGCTGCTGTTCCTCGGCCTGCCCGGCACCGGGCAGCTCGAACGCGCCGGCCCGCTCGACTGCCTGGGCATTGCCGGCGCGGCGCGCGCCATGGCGCCCGCCGAGATGCAGGCCGAGCTCGAGCCCGTGGGCCAGCTGTTCGCCCAGCTCGGCGCGCCCGTCACGCATTACAAGACCTGCTCGACCTTCGACAGCGCGCCGCACGTGGGCAGCATCGGCGCTGCCATCCGCATCCTGCAGCCGCATGCGGGCAATGCATTCGTGCCGATCGTCGGCGGCCAGCCCAATCTGCGGCGCTATTGCGTCTTTGGCAACCTGTTTGCCGGGGCCGGTCCCGCCATGTACCGCATCGACCGCCATCCGACGATGCGCCGGCACCCCGTCACGCCCATGCCTGAAGCCGATCTGCGGCTGCACCTTGCGCAGCAGGGCCTCGCGCAGGTCGCATCGATTGATTATCCGGACTATGCGCAGCCTGCCGGGATGCTCGACCTGCAGCTTTCCGGCGTCATCGCGCAGCAACCCGATGCCGTTTTGCTCGACATCGCGCATACCGACCACCTCGCCACCGTCGGCCGGCTGATCTGGAACCAGGCCCGGCGGCAGCCCCTGCTGGCCGCGGGCCCGAGCAGCGTGGTGCAGGCACTCGCGGCACATTGGCAAAGCGAGGCAACGGTCGCCCCCAACCCCATCGCCCCGGCCGATGGTCCGGTGCTGGTCCTTGCGGGTAGCCTGTCCCCGGTGACGGCACGCCAGATCGCGGCCGCAAGCTCCTATGAGCAGCTGCTGCTGGATGCAGCGCGCCTGGCGCATGATGATGATTACCGCCTGCGGATGGCGCAGCACATTGCAGGACGGCTGGCGCAAGGCATGGATATGCTTGCCTGTACCTCCCGTGAAGGGCATGCCGTTGCCGATGCAACGACCGATGCGCGGGCGCTGGCCCTGGCTTGCGGAGATTTGCTGGCTCAGATACTGAAGCTGGCTCCCCTCAAACGGCTCGGCATTGCCGGTGGCGATACCTCGAGCCATGCCGTGCAGGCGCTCGACGCCTGGGGCCTTTCCTATCAGGCGCAGCTTGCGCCCGGCGTGGCGCTGTGCCGGCTGCACAGCGACGATCCGACGCTCGACGGGCTGGAGATCATGCTCAAGGGGGGGCAAATGGGAGGAGAGATGTTGTTTGAAGAGCTGCGTGCGGGACAGAAGGCCGTTTGACCGGCTCAGGCGAACGTTGGATATCCAGAACGCTCGCCAAAAACATCTTCAGCAGGCTCAAAGCAAATAACACCCACAACGAAAAACGCCACCGTGCAAAAACACGGTGGCGTCATCGTAATCAGCAAAACCAATGCAAGCATCGATCCACGAACTATGGCGGAGTGGACGGGACTCGAACCCGCGACCCCCGGCGTGACAGGCCGGTATTCTAACCAACTGAACTACCACTCCTGGCAGCTGAGCTTTTGCCTGTACTCGATACAGGCCAAGTGCTTCAAACTTGGCGACCCTACGGGGATTCGAACCCCGGTACTCACCGTGAAAGGGTGATGTCCTAGGCCTCTAGACGATAGGGTCGTAACCTAAGAACTTCCGTTCTGAATTTTGGTGGAGGTAAACGGGATCGAACCGATGACCTCTTGCATGCCATGCAAGCGCTCTCCCAGCTGAGCTATACCCCCATTGGAGCGATGCGAAATGCACAATTCCATTGACTGTGGCGGAGTGGACGGGACTCGAACCCGCGACCCCCGGCGTGACAGGCCGGTATTCTAACCAACTGAACTACCACTCCTGGCAGGAAGCTTCGTATCGCTGCAGACATGTGCAGCCATCAAGCGCTTCAAACTTGGCGACCCTACGGGGATTCGAACCCCGGTACTCACCGTGAAAGGGTGATGTCCTAGGCCTCTAGACGATAGGGTCGTAACCTAAGAACTTCCGTTCTGAAATCTTGGTGGAGGTAAACGGGATCGAACCGATGACCTCTTGCATGCCATGCAAGCGCTCTCCCAGCTGAGCTATACCCCCAAAGGATCCATGCTGCAAGGCATGAACCCGGAAATCTGGCGGAGTGGACGGGACTCGAACCCGCGACCCCCGGCGTGACAGGCCGGTATTCTAACCAACTGAACTACCACTCCTGGCAGAAAGCTTCGTATTGCTGCAAATATTTCTGCAGCAACCAAGTGCTTCAAACTTGGCGACCCTACGGGGATTCGAACCCCGGTACTCACCGTGAAAGGGTGATGTCCTAGGCCTCTAGACGATAGGGTCAAAACCTTGGAACTTGTCCGCATCAACTTTGGTGGAGGTAAACGGGATCGAACCGATGACCTCTTGCATGCCATGCAAGCGCTCTCCCAGCTGAGCTATACCCCCACTTGACAACACATTCAATTTCTTGCTGTGTGTCGTTGAAGACTTGAATTATAGACAGGTTTTTAAGCGTTTTGCAATCTCGCAGCAATTTTTTCGCGACCGAGCAATTCGAGCACTGCATCCACCGATGGCGTGTGCGCCGTACCCACGGTGAGCACGCGCACCGGCATCGCCAGCTGGGGCATCTTCAGGCCCTGGGCCTTGAGCACTTCCTTGAAGGCGGCGGAGATCGATTCGCGGCTCCATTCACATTCGGCCAGGGCTGCCGCCAGCGCGGCAATGGCCGGCTGCACGGCATCCGTCACATGCTTGGCACGCTCTTCCTCGTTGGGGGTCACGTCACGGTAGAACACCTGCGCCCAGTCGGCCAGCGCCACCAGGGTGTCGCAGCGGTCCTTGAACAGGCCGCAGATGCGCACCAGGCGATCGTCGGTGTCGAGCTCGGAGGCAGCAATGCCGCGCTGCGCAAGGAAGGGTTTCACCTGCGCCGCCAGGGCCTGGTCGTCCATGGCCTTCAGGTGCTGGGCATTGACCCAGCGCAGCTTGGCTTCGTCGAACTGGCCCGCGCTGCGGCCCAGGTGGTCGAGGTTGAACCACTCGAGGAACTGCGCGCGGCTGAAGATCTCGTCGTCGCCATGGCTCCAGCCCAGGCGCGCCAGGTAATTGACCATGGCGTCGGCGAGATAGCCTTCGTCGCGGTATTGCGTGACGGCCTTGGCGCCATTGCGCTTGCTCATCTTCTCGCCCTGCTCGTTGAGCACCGTGGGCAGGTGCGCGAACACTGGCACCTGGGCGCCCAGCGCCTCGAAGATATGGATCTGGCGCGGGGTGTTGTTGATGTGGTCGTCGCCGCGGATCACGTGCGTGATCTGCATGTCCATGTCGTCCACGCAGACGCAGAAGTTATAGGTGGGCGTGCCGTCCGGGCGCGCGATCACCAGGTCGTCGAGCTCGCTGTTCTGGAACTCGATGCGGCCCTTGCACTTGTCTTCCCAGGCCACCACCCCGCCCTGCGGGGTCTTGAAGCGCAGCACCGGCTGCACGCCTTCGGGCACGGCCGGCAGCTGCTTGCCGGGCTCGGGGCGCCAGGTGCCGTCGTAGCGCGGCTTTTCCTTGTTGGCCATCTGCCGCTCGCGCAGCGCGTCGAGCTCCTGCACGCTCATGTAGCAGGGATAGACCAGGCCCTTTTCCTGCAGCTGCGCCAGCACTTCCTTGTAGCGCCCGATGCGCTGCATCTGGTAGAACGGGCCTTCATCAGGCGTCAGCTCGAGCCACTGCATGCCTTCGAGGATCACGTCCACCGAGGCCTGGGTCGAGCGCTCGAGGTCGGTGTCCTCGATGCGCAGGATGAAGTCGCCGCCGTTGGCGCGCGCGAAGGCCCAGGGATACAGAGCCGAGCGGATGTTGCCCAGGTGGATGAAGCCCGTCGGCGACGGGGCGAAACGCGTGCGTACTTTGTTGCTCATCAGATGTTGTCCAGTCCACGGCAGAGATCTGCCTTGATGTCTTCGAGATGTTCGAGGCCGACCGACAGCCGGATCAGGCCCTGGCCGATGCCGGCGGCTTGGCGCTGGTCTTCGGAGAGGCGGCCATGCGAGGTGCTCGCGGGGTGGGTGATGGTGGTCTTCACGTCACCCAGGTTGGCGGTGATGCTGCACACGCGCGTGCTGTCGATCACCTGGAAGGCGTTGGCGCGCAGCGCCTCGGGCGTATTGCCCAGCACGTCGAAGGCCAGCACGCCGCCGCCCATGCCCGATTGCTGGCGCATGGCCAGCGCATGCTGGGGATGCGTGGGCAGGCCGGGATAATAGACGCGCGCGACCTTGGGGTGGGCTTCGAGCCACTGCGCCATCTCCAACGCGCCCGCGCTCATCGCCTTGACGCGCAGCGACAGCGTCTCCATGCCCTTGAGCATGACCCAGGCGTTGAAGGGCGCGACGTTGAGCCCGGCGGTGCGCATGAAGGCGCCCATCTTCTCTTCCACCAGCGCCCTGGGGCCGCAGACCGCGCCGGCCATGGCCCGGCCCTGGCCGTCCAGCAGCTTGGTGCCCGAATGCACGATCAGGTCGGCGCCGAATTCCTTCGGGCGCTGCAGCACCGGCGAGGCAAAGCTGTTGTCCACTGCCAGCAGGGCGCCATGGGCGTGCGCCAGCTCGGCCAGCGCCGCGATGTCGCACAGGTCGCCGAGCGGATTGGTGGGCGTTTCGGCAAACAGCAGCCGGGTCTCGGGGCGGATCGCGGCCTTCCAGGCGGCGACATCGGTCTGGGACACGAAGCTGCTGCTCACGCCGAAGCGCGCCATCTCGCTGCCCAGCAGCTTGATGGTCGAGCCGAACATGGACTGCGAGCAGATGATGTGGTCGCCGGCCTTGAGCATGGTCATGGCCACCATCAGGATGGCCGACATGCCGGTCGAGGTGGCGATCGCGGCCTCGGTGCCTTCCATGGCGGCCAGGCGGCGCTCGAAGCTGGCCACGGTGGGGTTGGAAGTGCGGCTGTAGGTGTAGCCCGGCTCTTCGTTGGCGAAGCGGCGCGCGGCCGTTGCCGCATCGGGCTGCACGAAGCTGCTGGTGAGGTAGAGCGCCTCGCTGTGCTCGCCCCACTGGCTGCGCTCGACGGCCTCGCGCACCGCGAGGGTGTCGGGGTGCAGGCCGGCTGGGAGGGTTCGTTCGGTCACGGTGGTATTCCTGGTTGTCCGGCAGGGGCGCATCGCCCGGCGCAGGCCCCGCCAGCGCAAAGAAAAACGAGCCAAACCCGCTGGACCGACCAGATCCCGGGATCCGGCCCTTCCGCGTTTTCAGCTCTTTTTCAACGACTGGCGGGCTGGCGGCGCACGCCATGTGCGCCCCGCCTCATTGCTTGCAATCGCCCGTACTGTAACGCCTGGCTCAGGCGTCCTGCGCATTGGGCAGCGACAGCCGCGAGGTATCGGTTTCATCTTCCTCGCCGCGGGTGCGTCCGGCGTTGAGCGCCACGATGTCGCCCTCGGAGATGTCGCCGGTCACGTAGATGCCGTCGAAGCACGAGGCCTCGAAGCCGCTCACTTCAGGGTTCAGCGCGGCAATGGCCTTCTTCATGCCGTCGACGTCCTGGTAGATCAGCGCGTCGCAGCCGATGACCTGGCGGATTTCCTCCACCGTGCGGTCGTGCGCGACCAGCTCGCTCTTGGTCGGCATGTCGATGCCGTAGACGTTGGGAAAGCGCACCGGCGGCGCGGCGCTGGCCAGATACACCTTGTTGGCGCCGGCATCGCGCGCCATCTGCACGATTTCCTTGGAGGTCGTGCCACGCACGATGGAGTCGTCGACCAGCAGCACGTTGCGGCCCTTGAACTCGCTGCTGATGGCATTGAGTTTCTGGCGCACCGACTTCTTGCGCGCGCCCTGCCCGGGCATGATGAAGGTGCGGCCGACATAGCGGTTCTTCACGAAGCCTTCGCGGTAGGGAATGCCGAGCAGCTGCGCCAGCTGCATGGCGCTGGGACGGCTGGATTCGGGGATCGGGATGATCACGTCGATCTCGTTGGGCGGCACGGTGGAGATCACGCGCTTGGCCAGCGACTCGCCCAGGTTCAGGCGTGCCTGGTAGACGGAGATGCCGTCCATGACCGAATCGGGACGGGCCAGGTAGACGTACTCGAAGATGCAGGGATGCAGCGAGGGTTGCTGCGCGCATTGCTGCGTGTGCACTGTGCCGTCCACTTCGACGAACACCGCTTCGCCCGGCACCACGTCGCGCTCGAGCGTGAAGAGGTTGCCTTCCAGGGCCACCGATTCGCTGCCCAGCATGATGCTGCCGTCGGCGCCGCGGCCGATGCACAGCGGGCGGATGCCGTAGGGGTCGCGGAAGGCCAGCAGGCCGTAGCCGGCGATCAGCGCGATCACCGCATACGAGCCCTTGACGCGCTTGTGCACCGCGCGCACCGCCTGGAACACGTCGGCGCTCTTGAGCGGCGCGCCGCTGGTGGCGCGTGCCAGTTCGTGGGCCAGCACGTTGAGCAGCACCTCGGAGTCGCTTTCCGTGTTGGTGTGGCGATGATCGGTGTCGACCAGCTCGGCACGCAGCTGCTTGGCGTTCGTCAGGTTGCCGTTGTGCACCATGACGATACCGAAGGGCGCATTGACGTAGAAGGGCTGGGCCTCTTCCTCGCTGTGCGCATTGCCGGCCGTGGGATAGCGCACCTGGCCCAGGCCGACGCTGCCCGGCAGCGCCCGCATGTTGCGCGTACGGAAGGCGTCGCGCACCATTCCCTTGGCCTTGTGCATGTAGAACTTGCGTTCCTCCTGGGTCACGATGCCGGCCGCATCCTGGCCCCGGTGCTGCAGCAGCAGCAGTGCGTCATAGATCAGCTGATTCACGGGTGCAGTGCTGACTACACCGACGATTCCACACATAGTTGCGTTCCATCCATCCGCGGGAAAAGTCCCGCCGTTCTTGCAGGGCCGCCCGGCTCGGGCCGCCCTGCCCTCATCTCGAAGGCAAATACCTTCCCCATTCCTGCGGCCACTGCGGCAGCGCCGGCATCCAGCCCTGCAGCACGCCGGCCAGATGCGGCGCAAACACCGACTGCTGCCACCATTCGCTTTGCCGCAGCGGCGTGAAGCCCACCACCAGAGTCACCACCACCAGCAGCAGCGCCGCGCGCAGCAGCCCGAAAACCGCGCCCAGGGTGCGGTCCACGGGGCGCAGGCCGACGCTTTCGATCAATCGCTTCGCCAAGCTCGACACCAAGCCCCAGGCAAACGCCACCGCAATGAACAACACGACGAAGCCCACTGCATATTGCACCGACGGATCACTGCCGCCCAGAGGCAGCCAGTTCGCCATATTGCCAGCGCCGTAGCGCGCTGCCACGAAGGCCACGAGCCACCCTACGAGCGACAGGAGTTCATAGACCAGGCCGCGCCACGCGCCCAGCAGCAGCGAGGCCAGCACGATGGCCAGAAAGATCCAGTCCAGCGCGCCCATGCTCAATCCCCCGCGGCCCGGGTGTGCGCAGCCATGGCGGGCATCAGGGCTTGATCACCGAGGCCGGCAGACCCAGGCCCTTGATCCGCGCAGCAGCCTTGTCGGCTTCGGCGCGGCTGTTGAACGGACCGACCCGCACCCGCGTGCGCTGGCCGTCCTTGGTGGAAACCGATTGCGTAAAGGCGTTGAGCCCTGCACCTGCCAGCTTGGCACGGACCTCGGCTGCCTTGGCGGCATCGCCGAATGCCCCCACCTGGACCACGACACGCTCGCTGGCCGGGGCCGCTTCGCTGACCGGACGGCCTTCCAGCAATGCGCGGGCGCGCGCCGCTTCATCGGCCTTGGGTTTGGGTTCAGGCTTGGGTTCGACCTTTGGCTCGGGCTTTGGTTCCGCCTTGGGCTTGGGTTCCGGCTTGGGTTCCGGCTTCGGTTCCGGCTTGGGCTGCGGCTTGGGCTTGGCCAGCGCTTCTTCCTTGACCGGAGCGACCGGCTGAGGCGCGGCCGGCTGAGGCGCAACGGCCGCCACCGGCGGAGCCATCAGCGGTGGCACAGGCGGCATCGGCACCGGCACGGCAGCCGGACGGGGCGCCGCCACCGGCGCCGAGGGCTCGAATACCTCTTCGCCCTGCGCCAGCGAGGCATGCGGCGCCACTGCGGTGGAGCCGGGCTGCGCCACGGGCTGCGCTGGTTGCGACGTGGTCTCGCCGGGCACCATCAACGGTGCAACCTGGCCCTTGTCGGGAATCTCGATGGGAACGTCCACGGGAATCGGGCGCGGCTGGGTATCGAACAGCAGCGGAAAGCCCACCACTCCCACCAGCACCAGCACGGCCGCGCCGATCAGGCGGTGGCGTGCGCGGCTGCGCATCACGTCCACGCTCTCCACCTGGGCGGCGCGGGAACGCGGTACGGATTTGTCGGCAGCCTCTTTTTTGCCAGGCCAAGAGAACTTGAAAAATGCCATGAAGTGCAGACTCGCTCAGGCTCATTCGCCCAGATGCTTGGCTTGCAAGCGCGGCGTGCCATGAAGCAGCACACCGCCCACCGTATAAAACGAGCCAAAGACCACGATTCTATCAGCGGGGTCGGCAGCCGCGACGGCAGCCTGCAAGGCCAGCTCCGGAGTGGCATGCTGGCTGGTGGTCACCTCGCGCCGTCCACCGGCGACAATCTGCACCGCGTTCCACTTCTGCTGCAGGCCCGATGCCGTGTCGGCACGTGGCGTGGGCAGGTCGCAGAAGTACCAGTGATCGACCAGCGGGCCGACCTTGGCGAACATCGGCCCCAGGTCCTTGTCGGCCATTGCGCCAAAAACCGCATGGGTTCTAGGGAAAAACCCCATGGCATCGAGGTTGGCCGTGAGCGCCGCCACCGAGTGCGGGTTGTGCGCCACGTCCAGCACCAGCGTAGGCTGGCCCGGCACGATCTGGAAACGCCCCGGCAGCTCGACCATGGCCATGCCGGTACGCACCGCCTGGGCCGTGACCGGCAGGCGCTCGCGCAAGGCCTCGTAGGCCGCGAGCGCCCCCGCGGCATTGACCAGCTGGTTGGCGCCGCGCAGCGCCGGGTAGGCCAGGCCCGCATAGCGCCGCCCGCGCCCGGCCCAGGCCCACTGCTGCTTGTCGCCGGAGAAGTTGAAATCCTCGCCGAAGCGCCACAGCTGCGCGCCGATCTCGCGCGCATGGTCGATGACGCTTTGCGGCGCCACCGGATCGCTGACGATCACCGGCCGGCCCGGGCGCATGATGCCGGCCTTCTCGCGGCCGATGGTCTCGCGGTCCTTGCCCAGCAGTTCCGTGTGGTCGATGTCGATGCTGGTGATGACCGCGCAATCGGTGTCGATCACATTGGTCGCGTCAAGGCGCCCGCCAAGGCCGACTTCGAGGATCGCCACGTCGAGCTTCGATTGGCTCAGCAGATGCAGGATGCCCAGCGTCGTGAATTCGAAATAGGTCAGCTGCACTTCCTTGCCGTCCTGCACGCGCGCGCTTTCCACCGTCTCGAAGCTGGACATCAGCTGCCCGGCACTGGAGATTTCACCGCCGATGCGGCACCGCTCCTCGAAATGCACCAGATGCGGAGAGGTATAGACGCCAGGCTTGTAGCCCGACTGCAGCGCCACGGCTTCGAGCATGGCGCAGGTCGAGCCCTTGCCGTTGGTGCCGGCCACGGTGATCACCGGGCAGTCGAAGCGCAGCGCCAGGCGCCGGGCCACCTCGCGCACGCGATCCAGGCCCATGGCGATGTTTTGGGGGTGCAGGCGCTCGCAATAGGCGAGCCATGCGTCCAGAGTGGGGAAAGTGGTGTGCATACTGCGCGCATTGTCGCCCAGCGGCGGCAGCTTCATCCACCTGCACGCGAGTATCCCCTCCAATGATCGTCTACGGCATCCCCAACTGCGACACCGTCAAGAAAGCGCGCCAATGGCTCGCGGCCCAGGGCGTGGCGCACGAGTTCCATGATTTCAAGAAACTGGGCGTGCCGCCGGCGCAGCTCGCGCGCTGGATCGACGCCCTGGGCTGGGAAAAGCTCATCAATCGCCAGGGCACGACCTGGCGCAAGCTCGATCCCGCGGCGCAGGCCGATGTGAAGGACGCAGCCAGCGCCACCGCATTGGCCCTGGCCCAGCCCAGCCTCATCAAGCGCCCGGTGGTCGAATGGCCCGATGGCAACATCACCGTGGGTTTCCAGGCGGATACATGGCAGTCCTTGCTGACCGCTGGCAAATGATCCCGCCGCGAGGCGTTTACGCTACAAATTTTTACTGGTATTTACGCCCCTGGAGCCTGGTATTTATGGTCCACGCCTAAAATTTCAGGTATAGCCATAGCACACGCCATGGCACAAGGAGCTTGAGCCATGAAGAACATGATCTGGATCGGAGTCGCAGCCGCGCTGTCAGCAGGCGCTGCAATGGCCCAGGAGCAGGGCCGCGTGCTGTCGGTCACTGCCGTGCAGCAGCAAGTCGCCGCGCCCCAGCAGGTCTGCCAGGACGAGGCCGTGCCGGTGCGCCAGCGCAGCTCGGGCGCGGGTGCGGTGCTGGGCGCCGTGGTCGGCGGCCTTGCCGGCAATGCCATTGGCGGCGGCATGGGTCGCGCCGCGGCCACTGGCGCTGGCGTCGTGGGTGGCGCGATGCTGGGCAACCAGCTCGAAGGCAACGGCGAGACCCGCTATGAAACCGTGCGCCGCTGCACCACGCAGAACTTCTACCGCAGCCAGACCACGGGTTACGACGTGGTCTATGAATACGCGGGCCGCCAGTACACGACGCGTACCGCCACTCCTCCGGGCGACTGGATCGCGGTGAGCGTGCAGCCGGCGCAATCCCAGGGTTATTACGCCACGCAGGATGCCTACCCGGCACCAGCGTACGCGGCACCCGGCTACCCGCCCGTGACCTACTCGACCATTCCCCAGCCGGTCTACACCGTGCCTCAGGAGCGCGGCTACAGTGCCGCGGATTACGTGGCTCCGGTGCTGATCGGCGCCACGATTGCCGCGGGTGCGCACTACATGCTGCGGCCGCGCGACCGCTGGGTGGGTCCGCGCTACCATCACCGCCCTGCCCCGCGCGGCTGGCGCCGTTGATGGCGGCCTGAAATCCGCCTGGCATCGCCTGTTTGGCGCCCCTGGAAGCCTGGCTTCCAGGGGCGCTTTGCATTGCGGCCGCCCATGCGCGCAGTGCGGAGCTTGCCGGCTGGCCTAAAATCAGCGCTTTGCCCACTTTTACGGACCGCGTTCTTCCATGACCACCGAAACCTTTGCCGGCGTAACCCTCACCACCAAAGCCAATGTGTACTTCGACGGCAAGTGCGTGAGCCACAGCTTCACCCTTGCCGACGGCACGAAGAAATCGGTGGGCGTGGTCCTGCCGGCGACGCTGACCTTCGGCACGGCCGCAGCCGAGATCATGGAATGCGTGGGCGGCGCCTGCGAATACCGCCTCGACGGCACCGACCAGTGGCTAACCTCCAAGGCCGGCGACTCGTTCCAGGTGCCCGCGAATTCGAAGTTCGACATCCGCGTGGCCGAGGCCTACCACTACATCTGCCACTACGCCTGAGCGCCGGCACGCTGCGCGCTCCGCCCGCGCGCCTCCTTTCTCCCCCTGAGTGCACCGATATGGAAACCATCCTCAAGAACCTCCCCGCCGGCCAGAAGGTCGGCATCGCCTTTTCCGGCGGCCTCGACACCAGCGCCGCGCTGCGCTGGATGAAGAACAAGGGCGCCGTGCCCTATGCCTACACCGCCAACCTGGGCCAGCCCGATGAAGCGGATTACGACGAGATCCCGCGCAAGGCCATGGAATACGGCGCCGAGAAGGCACGCCTGATCGACTGCCGCACGCAGTTGGCCAACGAAGGCATCGCCGCCATCCAGGCCGGCGCCTTCCACATCTCCACCGGCGGCATCACCTACTTCAACACCACGCCGCTGGGCCGCGCCGTCACGGGCACCATGCTGGTGGCCGCGATGAAGGAAGACGATGTCCACATCTGGGGCGACGGCTCGACCTTCAAGGGCAACGACATCGAGCGCTTCTACCGCTACGGACTGCTCACCAACCCGGCGCTGCGCATCTACAAGCCCTGGCTCGACCAAGCCTTCATCGACGAACTCGGCGGCCGCGCCGAAATGTCGGCCTTCATGACGAAGGAAGGTTTCGGCTACAAGATGAGCGCCGAGAAAGCCTACTCGACCGACTCCAACATGCTGGGCGCGACGCACGAGGCCAAGGACCTGGAGCTGCTGTCGAGCGGCATCCGCATCGTCAATCCGATCATGGGCGTGGCGTTCTGGAAGCCCGAAGTCGAGGTCAAGGCCGAGGAAGTCTCGGTCACCTTCGAGGAAGGCCGCCCGGTCGCGCTCAATGGCAAGCGCATCGAGGACCCGGTAGAACTGTTCCTCGAAGCCAACCGCATCGGCGGCCGCCACGGCCTGGGCATGAGCGACCAGATCGAGAACCGCATCATCGAAGCCAAGAGCCGCGGCATCTACGAAGCCCCCGGCATGGCGCTGCTGCACATCGCCTACGAGCGCCTGGTGACCGGCATCCACAACGAGGACACCATCGAGCAGTACCGCATCAACGGCCTGCGCCTGGGCCGCCTGCTGTACCAGGGCCGCTGGTTCGACCCCCAGGCCATCATGCTGCGCGAAACCGCCCAGCGCTGGGTGGCCCGTGCCATCACCGGCACCGTGACGCTGGAGCTGCGCCGCGGCAATGACTACTCGTTGCTCGACACCGAGTCGTCCAACCTGACCTACCAGCCCGAGCGCCTGTCGATGGAAAAGGTCGAGGACGCACCCTTCTCGCCCGCCGACCGCATCGGCCAGCTGACCATGCGCAACCTCGACCTGATGGACACGCGCGACAAGCTCGCCATCTACGCGAAGACCGGCCTGCTGTCGATGGGCAGCGGCTCGGCGCTGCCGCAGCTGGGCAACGACGCTTCCTGATCCGCCCTCACCGGGCGAAAAAGCCACGCCACCGCAGGGTGAGCGTGGCTTTTTTTCGCCTGTGTGCGCCAGCGCCAACGGCCGATGCCGCGGCGCCCTACTGGCTCAGCTTCTTTTCAATCGTGGCCTCGGCCTTCTCCTGTTCCTTGCGGCGGTTGAAGACCTCGCGCATGTGGCGCAGATCGTTTTCCGAAAGATGCTCCTCGGCCGCCAGGAATTGCTCCTGCTCTTCCTCGCCCACGTGATGCAGATATTCCTCGCGCAGCTTGGCGAAGCGCCGCAGCCAGCCGGGCGAGGCCATGTCGCGTGCCGCGAGGTCGGCCATCAGCTCGTCCAGCTCCTTGTGCTCGGCCACCGCATGGCGCGCCTCATCGGTGGTCTCGGGATTGCGCATGACGCTGGACCATAGCGCCTGCTCCTCGGCCGCCGCATGGCTCTTGACCTCCTTGACCAGCTCGACGAACAGGCGCTCGCGCTCCGGAGAGTGGCCCTGGGTGGCCGCGATCATGGCCAGCAATGCACGGTGGTGGTCATGGTCTTCCACCAGCCGGCCAAAGATGTCCGGATTGCCGCGGTAGCGCGTGGCGGGCGTGCTGCCGATATGGGCGGGTACGTTGGCGGCGAGCGCCTTGGCCTTGGCAATCGCGGCGCGCTTGGCCTGCACCGGAGGAACGGATTTGCGGGTGGATGCCTGGGTGGCAACGGTATTCATGGCGGGCCTTTGCATTTTCTGTGGACTCCCTGCGCACCTTTGGGCAAACGGCTGGCTTGCCATGTCAGCCAAGGACGCATTGCGACCTCATCCACTTCCTGCAATGCGGCTGCATTTCGCCCCATGCCCCGGCCGCGGATGATTCCGGCAGCAGAAAAAGCCCGAAACCGCGCGATTTGTTCCTGTTCGCTTACAAACCGCGCGCCCGACATGAACCAAAAATGGGACGTTTCAACTTCCACGGAGGCTCTCCATGACGGCACCTACATATGTCCAGTCCGATCCCAATGCTGCTTCCGTTCCCCTGAGGGCCGAGTCCGGCATCAGCGGTGTTTCGTGGGCAGCCATCTTCGCGGGCGCGCTGGCGGCCGCCGCGTTATCCCTGGTTCTCTTCATTCTCGGCATCGGGCTGGGCCTGTCGTCGATGTCCGTCTGGTCCGATAGCGGCGCCGAAGGCGAAACCGTCGGTTGGGCGGCCGTTGCCTGGCTGGCCTTCACCCAACTGGCTTCGGCTGGCGTCGGTGGCTATATTGCCGGGCGCCTGCGCGTGCGCTGGCAAGGCCTGCACAACGATGAAGTCTATTTCCGCGACACTGCACACGGTTTCCTGTCATGGTCGCTGGCAACGCTGCTCATGGCTGCCCTGATGGGTAGCGTGGCCGGCAACGCGATCACCGGCACGGTGAAGGCCGCAGGCAGCGTGGCAGCCGGCGCCGCCACCGTGGCCGCTGGCAGCGCCGGCGCGATCGGCGCGGCAGCCGCCAACTCCGACGCGTCGACAAGCTCCATGGGCTATTGGGTCGACAGCCTGTTCCGCCAGGATGGCGCCGCTCCTGCTGCACCGGCCGCTCCCGCAGCGCCTGATGCAGCCGCTCCTGCCGCCGATGGCACGACCGGCCCCACCGGCACCACTGGCATGACCGACTCCACTGCCACCGCAGCTGCCGCTCCCGCCGCGCCTGCCGCCGCACCCGCTGCGCCGGCACGCCGCTTCAACCCCAATGCCACGCAGGAAGTCACGCGCATCTACGCCCGTGCCATGCAGGATGGCAAGCTGTCCGAAGAGGACGCCCGCCACGTCGCCTACCTGATCTCCGAGCGCACCGGCATGCCGGCCGCAGAGGCTCAGCAGCGCGTGCAGCAATCGTTCCAGCAAGCGCAGCAGCAGGTCGAGCAGGCCAAGCAAAAGGCCAAGCAAGCCGCTGAAACCGCACGCAGCGTGGCAGCCAAGTCCTCGCTGTGGCTGTTCGTGGGCCTGCTGATCGGCGCCTTCGTCGCCAGCTTCTGCGCCACCATCGGCGGCCGTCAGCGCGACGCTTATTGAACGTTTGAATCCCGCCGGCCCTCCCAGTGGCCGGCCCCATTACCTGAAGGAGCTTTTATGCGATCCATCCTGCTGTTCTTGCTGGGCATTCCAATTCCCATCATCATCCTGATCGCGCTGTTGACCTGACGCGCGCCTGTATCATTCCAGCCCGCCTCGCGCGGGCTTTTTCATGGCTGGAGCGTTCGGATCGCCGTGCCGGGCCCCAGCGACCGGCATCTTCAACGACTCATTGCAGCCAGCCACATTTCGAACAGGCGCTGGCTGATGCCATCGAAGCTCTCGGGGCGCTTGCTGCGGGTTGGCGGCTGATCCTCGCGCAGATAGCTCGAGAGAAAATCCTCGAAACTGCGCACATGTACGGGCACATGCGGGCTGCTGATCAATTCCTCGATGACCTTGCGCCGCGAAGCGCCAGCGCCCTTGAGCAGCTGCCGCTGATTTTCCAGCAGCCAGCGCTGGAAGGACCCCTCCCAATGGCGCAG
This sequence comes from Comamonas endophytica, assembly GCF_023634805.2. Lineage (NCBI taxonomy): Bacteria > Pseudomonadati > Pseudomonadota > Betaproteobacteria > Burkholderiales > Comamonadaceae > Comamonas > Comamonas endophytica. The sequence goes on along the minus strand of NZ_CP106881.1, from coordinate 3,179,693 downwards.
GCGCTCGCTGTGGCTGATGCTGGGGCGGTACAGCAGCAGCGTGCTGTCGCTGGAGCTGTCCCAGCTCCATCCAGGAAGGCTGGTGCAGGTCCAGCCGAATATACCGGCCATGGTTTCGGCGCTGTCCAGCCCGTCCGTGGTATTGCTGGCTTTGCTGGGCATCGCGATCACGGCGCTGGTGTATTCGACGAACCCGCCATTGGCCAGCGGCAGGGGGCGAAAGAAGTACAGGTCGCTGCAGCCGGGGTGAAAACGGAAGAAATGGCTGTCCACCATGGCACCCCAGCCCGGCAGGCAGGCACTGTGGTCGGCACCTGCATACCATCGATGCGCGGCATTGCCCATCGAGCTTTGCTCTGGAGCCCCCAGGTCATGGGTATCGGCGAACACGCTGGCACATTGCTGATGGAGATAGCGCCCCCAGTCGATCTGGTCAGATTTCACGCTCTTGAGGGTTGCGGCCCACACCCGCAGCGACGCCTGCAGGTCGACAAAGGAAGGCACCGGCTGCACCAGGTCTGCAGCCACGGGGCGAAGAAAGCTGCTGCGCGGGTCGTAGCCCAGCGCCGTCAATCGTTCGAGAAAATCCACCACGTTGAAAGGCGGCAGCTCCATCACGGGCAAGGAGCCATTGCCCATCCGGCTGCGCAGCGCTGCGTGGGTGGCAAAGCCCAGACCGGCGGCAATGGCTTCCGTGAGATGGGCGGACTTCGCGTCCGGGAAGCGCAACTGCAAACGACTCTTGAGCACTCGTAATGCTTCGGAATGACCAGCCGAATTTTTCGCTGGCAATGGCGCGGCCCAAGGCGCTTGAGAAGACATGGCATTCGGTCCTGTGAAGCCGGTGTCCCTCGATTACGCACCAGCCTTGCGACAGAATGCAAAAGCAGGAGTGGCGTCAAAAATGTGAATTCCGATTTCACTCGAGGGCAAGTGGGGCCGGATGCCAGGGTGTGATTATGCGATGAAACGAATTTTGCCTCAGCGCATGGACTCCAATGGGTGCCTGGAACTGCGGGTCGGATACGGGGCTTTCGTCAAATCATCACGAGCAGCATGGCGCCGCTCAAGCTGTTGCATGGCCAAAGCGGCAGGCGACTCAATCGCAGTGCGTAATTACTTACAAGCTCGATTAATAACAGACGTTGGAATTCGTGCGCCTAAATGGAATATCGACGACGCTGGCTACCCGTCGGGCGCGTACACCGTCGCGCAAGTGCCGTCACTGCAACGGTCCTGGCGCTTCCGAAGCACCAACCGGGTCGGGCGGAGCAATCAAATGCTCCACCAGTGCCCTTGCGACAGGCGGCAGCGCCTCCAGGGAACGCAGGCACAGCACCAACTGGCGCTGCGCCCAGGGTTCGTCCAGACGTACCGCCGTGATACCAAGCGTGCCGGCATACAGCGCTGCGCTCTGGCGTGGCAAGATGCCCACGCCCAGACCGGCTGCCACCATCAGGCATAGTGCGTCATAGCTTGTGACCTGGATGCGCAGGCGCAGCGGCATGTCCAGCTGCGCGGCGCTGCGCGTCAGCGTGGCGTTGATGACGCTGCCTGCATGTGCGCCCACGAAGTCGTATTCGAGTGCCTGCCGCATGCTCACCTGCTCCAGCAGCGTGAGCGGATGGCCATGCGGGGCAATCAGAATCAGCTCGTCGCGCCTATACGGCAGATAGGACAGGTCGCCACCGTACCGGCCTGCATTGAGGATGCCGAAATCGGCTGTGTTCTGGGCCACGGCCAGCGCGATCTCGGTGCTGATCTTTTCCTGCAGGTGGACCTGGACTTCGGGGTGTTTTGCCATGAAACCCTGCAGCTGCACGGGCAGGAATTGCGTGATGGCCGAGATATTGGCCACCATGCGCACATGGCCGCGCATGCCGCTGCCATATTCGCGCATCTGCCGGGCGATGCCATCGATCTCTCCGAGTACGTTGCGCGCCAGGCCAAGCAAGGTATAGGCGGCGGGCGTGGGCGTGATGCCGCGGTTGCTGCGCTCGAACAGCTGCACGTTCAACTGAAGCTCCAGTTCTGCCAGCCGGCGGCTTGCGGCGGAAGTTGCAATGTGTTCCCGCAACGCAGCGCGTGCGATGGCCTGTTCCTCCATGACGGCGATGAAAAGACGCAGGGAAATGGGATCGAGGCGCATCGCAGCATTTTGCTTTGCCCAAACGGCAATGCTCATCGCATTTCTGCGGTTTATCCAAGGGTATCTACCGATATAGGCATCTGCCATGCTGAAATGCGTTGACAGCAACGCAAATCAGCGTTTTGTGCCCATGCGACTTCTTTGCATCATGACCGGCTTCGCGCGGCCACAGTCAGGCCGTCGAATCAAAGGAAAGCATGCAAGAAACTCAAGAACACATGCCGGCGTCGGACACGGGTGCGCTGTCGGGCGTTCGCGTCGTCGAAATGGGCCAGTTGATCGCCGGCCCATTTGCCGGCAAGACCCTGGGCGAGTTCGGCGCCGATGTCATCAAGATCGAGGCCCCGGGCATGGGCGACCCCTTGCGCAACTGGCGCATGATCAAGGAAGGCACCTCAGTGTGGTGGCAGGTGCAGTCGCGCAACAAGAAATCGGTGGCGCTGGATCTGCGCCAGCCCGAGGGCCAGGATCTGGTGCGCCAACTGCTGCGCGAAGCCGACGTGCTGATCGAGAACTTCAGGCCCGGCACGCTCGAGGGCTGGGGAATGTCGCCCGAGGAATTGCATGCGATCAACCCCAGCCTGATCATCCTGCGCATCTCCGGATATGGCCAGACCGGCCCCTACCGCGACCTTCCCGGTTTCGGCGTCGTGGGCGAAGCCATGGGCGGGCTGCGCCATCTCACCGGCGAGCCCGGGCGCGTGCCTGTGCGCGTGGGCGTCTCGATCGGCGACACCCTTGCCGCACTGCACGGCACCATCGGCGTGCTCACGGCGCTCTACCACCGCAAGGCCCATGGCGGCAAGGGCCAGGTGATCGATGTGGCGCTGCACGAAGCCGTGTTCAACGTCATGGAAAGCCTGGTTCCCGAGTACAGCGCCTTCGGTGCGGTGCGCGAGGCGGCCGGCAGCGCCTTGCCGGGCATCGCACCGTCGAACGCCTACCCCTGCGCCGACGGCTGGGTGCTGGTGGCGGGCAATGGCGACAGCATCTTCAAGCGCCTGATGCAGACCATCGCGCGTGAAGACCTGGCCCATGCGCCCGACCTGGCGAGCAATGCCGGTCGCGTGGCGCGCGTGCAGGAAATCGATGCCGCCATCGGTGCGTGGACGCAGACGCGCAGCATTGCCGAAGTGCTGGAACAGCTCGGAGCGGCCCGCGTGCCGGCCGGCCGCGTATACACCGCCAGGGATATCTGCGAAGACCCGCACTACCGCGCGCGCAACATGATCCTGCAGCAGCAGACGCGCGACGGCTACAGCCTCGAAGTGCCCGGCATCGTGCCCAAGCTTTCGGCCACGCCAGGCACGGTGCGCTCCAGCGCGCCCCGGCTGGGCGACGACACCGACGCGGTGCTCGCAGGCATGGGCCTCGATGCCGCTCAGATCGCCGCGCTGCGCGCCCGGGGGGTGATCCAATGACCATGTCCCATGTCTGGAACGGCGCCGGCAGGCGCATCCACATCCAGGAAGTCGGCCCGCGCGACGGCCTGCAGATGGAAAAGGTTTTCGTTCCCACGGCGCAGAAAATTGCCATGGTGGACGCGCTGTCGGCCGCAGGCATGGCCAAGATCGAGGTCACGGCCTTCGTCTCGCCCACCGCCATTCCCGCGCTGGCGGATGCCGAGCAGGTGCTGCGCGGCATCCAGCGGCCGCCCGGCACGGTGATGACCTGCCTGGTGCCCAATGTCAAAGGGGCGCAGCGCGCGATGGGCGCGGGTGCGGACGAGCTGAACCTGGTCATGTCGGTCAGCGAGACGCACAACCTCTGCAACCTGCGCATGCTCAGGCAGCAGTCCTTTGCAGCCCTGCAGGAAGTGGTGGCCGTGGCGCAGCAAGGCCGGGTGGCCGTCAACGTGTCGCTGTCTTGCAGCTTCGGCTGCCCCATGGAGGGCGACGTGCCCGCGCACACCGTGCTGGACTGGGCCGAGCGCTTCATCGCGCTGGGCGTGCAGGGCATCACTCTGTGCGACACCACGGGCATGGCCCATCCGGCGCAGGTGCATGCGCTGGTGCGCGCCTTCAGGAGCCGCTGGCCGCAGACCACATTGACCCTGCATTTCCACGACACGCGCGCCATGGCCCTGGCCAACGTGCTGGCGGCCATCGATGCCGGGGCGGACCGTTTCGACGCGTCGGTGGGCGGCCTGGGAGGCTGCCCCTACGCCCCCGGCGCCAGCGGCAATGCCTGCACGGAGGAGCTGGTGCATGCGCTGCAGCTCATGTGCTACGACACTGGAGTGGATCTGGCCGCGCTGACCCAGGTCGCGGCCGGGCTGCCGGCGCAGATCGGCCACGATATTCCCAGCGCGATCGTCAAGGCGGGGCCGGTGCACCGGCTGCACCCCGCTCCCGCATCGCTGCAAGAGGTTCGCATCCGCGCGCAGGAGAGGCTGCAGGCGGCGCAACAGGGGCTCTGAGCCCGCAACACAGGGCTTCGCCCATCACAGGATCCAAGGAGAAAAACATGACAATGACTCGCCAGCAATTCAGCCGTCTCGCATTGGCCACCGGCCTGGCCCTGGGCCTGGCCGGCACCGCCGCCGCACGCCCCAACTACCCGGACAGGCCGATCACCATGGTGGTGCCCGCTTCCGCCGGCGGCACGACCGACCTGGCCGCACGCATGACGGCGCAGGCGCTCGGCCCGGTGCTGGGACAGACCATCGTGGTGGAGAACAAGGGCGGCGGCAACGGCAACATCGCCGCGGCACAGGTCAAGCGCGCCGAAGCCGACGGCTACACGCTGCTGATGCAGTACTCGGGCTTCCACGTGATCTCGCCCCATCTGGCCAGGAGCACCTGGGAGCCGGCCGACTTCGTGCCCGTGGCCAACGTGCTGTCGGCACCGCAGATCATCGTGGTGCGCCGCGATCTTCCCGTGAACAACATGCAGGAACTGGTGGCCTACGCCAAGGCCAATCCGTCGAAGCTGAACTACGCGTCGTCCGGCAATGGTTCGCTCCAGCACGTGACCGGCGTGCAGCTGGAACAGGCCGCCGGCGTGCGCATGGTGCACGTGCCGTACAAGGGCACGGGCCCGGCGCTGCAGGACCTGCTCAGCGGCCAAGTGGACCTGACCTTCGGCACCGCGCCGCCCTTCATGCCCCACATCCAGGCCGGCAAGCTCAAGGTCTTGGCCGTGACCGGCAAGGAGCGCCTGCCCAGCCTGGCAAGCGTTCCCACCACCGCGGAAGCCGGCCTTCCCGGCGTCAACGCCACCTCGTGGTTCGCGCTGTTCGCGCCCGCCAAGACGCCTGGCGACATCGTGCGCAAGCTGGAATCCGACGTGCGCAACATGCTCGGCGATCCCGCGTTCCAGAAGAAGGCACTCGACCAGGGCGCCACTGCCGACTTCAAGGACGGCAAGGCGCTGGGCGCCATGGTGAAGCGCGACTGGGACATGTGGGCCAAGGTGGTCAAGGAAGCCAATATCCAGGCGGAGTGATCAGGCAGGCGCGGGCAGGCCGCCCTGCCTGCCCGCCTTCTCCAGCAGAAAATCGACCAGCGTCGCGATGGCTTTGGTCTGGTAGCGCGTCGGCATGTACAGCAGGTACTTGTTGGTCGACAGGAAATTCAGGCTGCCCGGCGCGAAGGGCAGCTGCACCAACTCGCCGCGCTGCAGCGGCTCGCGCACCATGTAATCGGGCACCACGCCCACGCCCAGTCCCTGCAGGATCGCGTCGCGCAGGAAGTAGAAGTTGGCCGACATCAGCCGCGGCTTGATGCGCAGCTCGGCACTGCGGCCCACGCGGTGGCCGGCCAGGCGCAGCTTCTGGCCCGTGAGGTTCGAGGTGATGAGCGGCACCTGGTGCAGTTCCGCCAGGCTGTGCGGCATGCCGTGCTCGCGCACCAGGGCCGGTGCGGCGCAGGCCACATAGTGCACCGGCCCCATGTTGCGCGCGACCAGGCTGGCCGGCGGCTCCGCCATCACGCGCATGGCGAAATCCACTGCGCCCGCCATCAGGTCCTCGATGTCGTTGTCGAAGACGACCTCCAGTGTCACGCCCGGGTACAGCTGCATGAACTCGGTGAGCCACGCCGACATCGCCAGCTGGCCATAGCCGCTGGGCACCGACAGCCGCACCGTGCCCTGCAATCCCCGGCCCAGGCTGCTGACCGATTCGCTGGCGGCCAGGAGCTCCTGGCGCATCGCGCGGCCGTGTTCATAGAGCTTCCATCCCAGCTCGGTGGGCTCGATCTGGCGCGTGGTGCGCCGCAGCAGCTGCTGGCCCAGCTCGCGCTCGAGCTGGTTGAGCCGCTGGCTCACGCTGGCCCGGCTCACGCCCAGGCGCACGGACGCCCGGCTCAGGTTGCCGGCTTCGATGATGTCCACGAGCAGGGAAAGGGTCGCCAGATTCATTGTCAAATTTACGAATACACAATGTTCAATTTTTATCACAATTGATAAATTTTCTAAACATATCAAAATACGCACCAGATTGGCGCACGATGGCGCAGTCGCTGAACCAGGGGTCCGCGTGCCTCGTTTTGATTTGTTGGACAAGGCTTTCGCATGACCGCTTCCCTTCCCCTGCAGCCGCTCGCCGGCCTGCGTGTTCTCGATCTGTCGCGCGTGCTGGCCGGGCCCATGTGCGCCATGTCGCTGGCCGACCTGGGCGCCGATGTCACCAAGGTCGAGCACCCGAGCCGCGGCGACGACACGCGCGACTGGGGCGTGCGCGTGGGCAGCCGCAATACCTCGTATTTCAACAGCGCCAACCGCAACAAACGCTCGATCAGCCTGGACCTGCAGTCGCCCCAGGGCCAGGAGATTGCGCTGCAGCTGGCGGCACGAAGCGATGTGGTGATCCAGAACTTCAAGGTCGGCGGCGCGGAGAAGCTCGGCCTGGGCTACGAACAGCTCAGCGCCCTCAACCCGCGCCTCGTGTACTGTTCCATCTCCGGCTATTCGCGCAGCGGGCCCGAGGCCAGGCGTCCCGGCTATGACCTGGTAGTGCAAGGCGAGGCCGGGCTGATGGCCATGAACGGCGAGGAAGGCCAGGGGCCGCTGAAGTTCGGCATAGCCGCCGTCGACATGTTCACCGGCATGTACTCCGCGCAGGCCATCCTTGCCGCCCTCTATGAGCGCCACACCACCGGCCGGGGCCGCCACGTGCAGATGGCGCTCTACGACTGCGGCCTGATGATCACCAGCTACTACGGCATGGAGGCGCTGCTCAAGGATGGGGACCCGCCGAAGTTCGGCAACGCCCATCCGTCCATCGTCCCCTACGGCGTGTTCGAAGCCGCCGACGGCCCGCTGGTGATCACCGTGGGCAACAACGGCCAGTTCCAGCGCTTTTGCAACGAGATCATCGAGCGCCCCGAATGGACCACCGACGAGCGCTTCGCCACCAACACCGCGCGCTCTGCCAACCGCCATGTGCTCATGCCGCTGATCCACGAGGCGCTGCGCCGCAAGCCGCGGGCCGAGCTGCTGGCGCAGCTCACGGCCGCGCAGATTCCCTGCGGCGAGGTACTGGGCATGCTGGACGCGCTGCAGTCCGAACGCACCCGGACGGCAGGTTTGCTGCACCGCTATGAAGACCGCGAAGCTGGCGCGCAGGCCGTGCTGGCGCCTCCCTATGCCATGGACGGCGAACGCCTGCCCGTGCGCATGCCGCCGCCGCATCTGGGCGAACACACCGACGCCGTGCTGAGCGAGCAGCTGGGAATGGCCCCCGACGCCATTGCCGCGTTGCGCGCGCAGAACATCATCTGAATATTATTTTTCAACGGAGACAAGAGATGGATCAACCTCACGCAATCAATCGCCGCCACCTGCTGGCCGCTGGCGCCGCCAGCGCGCTCGGCGCCTTTTCGGGCATCAGCTTCGCCGCCGATCCCGCCTGGCCCAGCAAGCTGGTGAAGATCGTCGTCGCCTTCCCACCCGGCGGTCCCACCGACACCGCCGCGCGCATCGTCGCGCAAAAGCTTGGCGAGCGCCTGGGCCAGACCATGATCGTCGAGAACCGTCCGGGCGCCTCGGGCTCGATCGGCACGGCGGCGTTCATCAAGTCGCCCGCCGACGGCTACAACCTGTCGATGTTCGGCATGCCGGCGCTGCTTGCGCCGCTGCTTTTCAACAACAACGCCTATGACGTGCGCAAGGACTTCCTGCCCGTGGCCACGGTCTATGACCTGCCCATGGCCATCGTCATCAACCCGCGCGTGCTGCCCGAGGTCACTAACCTGCAGCAGCTGATCGCCCACGCCAAGGCCGCCCAGACGCCGCTGAACTACACCAGCTCCGGCACCGGCAGCTTCGGCCACCTGTCGATGGAGCAGCTCAAGGACCTGGGCGGCTTCGACATGCAGCACATCCCCTACCGCGGCAGCGCTCCAGCCGTGACCGACCTGATCGGCGGGCAAGTCCCGGTGATGTTCGCCGACGTGGTTGCCGCCCTGCCCCACATCCAGGCGGGCAAGCTGCGCGCCATTGCCGGCAGCTCCAACAAGGCAAAGCTGCTGCTGCCGGGCATCCAGTCGGTGGCCGAACAGGGCTTTGCCGGGTTCGACGCCGACACCTGGGGCGGCCTGGTCGCGCCCCTGGGCACGCCGCGCGCCATCGTCGACCGCCTGAATGCCGAGCTGAAGGTGATCCTGGCCGACCCCGAGCTGCAGAAGAAGCTGATCGGTGCAGGGGCGGTCGCCAGCTACCAGGACTCGGAGACGATGCGCAAGCGCCTGGGGACCGACTATGCGCGATGGAGCAAGATCGCCAAGGACAAGAACATCTCGGCGCTCTGAGGCCGCATGCTCCGACGGGATGGGGCTTGCCAGCGAAGCCTTGGCAGGTCCGCTTGCCAAGGCTTTTTCTTGGTGAGCGCAGGCCGGCTGGACGGTGCATCAGGCGACGGGAATGGATGACAATCCTTACCCAAGGGGGTAGAACGTGAACCGGACTTTGATCGATGTGGACGGCGCCACGCAGGCGCTGCGGCAATTTGCGCACGAGCGGGATTGGCAGCAGTTCCATTCGCCCAAGAACCTGGCCATGGCGCTGTCGGGGGAAGTCGGCGAGCTGACGGAGATCTTCCAGTGGATGACCGAGGCCGACTCGCACGCAGCGGCTTCGGCGCCCAGTACCGCCCAGGCGGTAAGGGACGAACTGGCCGACGTCGCTCTCTACCTCATTCGCCTTGCGGACGTGCTGGGCGTGGATCTCAACGCGGCGATCACGGACAAGCTGGCCGCCAACGCCGCCAGGTACCCAGTGGAAGCTGCGCGCGGTGTAAGCACCAAGTACGACCGGTTGCCCAGGTCCTGATCGTCAATCGGGCGCAGCCCCTCCCCTGGGCGCCTTCTGCAGGCTGGCCTGCGTCACACTGGCCCCCGGCGCCACATCATCCGTGATCCAGACATTGCCGCCAATGGTCGCACCCCGGCCCAGCGTCACGCGGCCCAGGATCGTGGCGCCGGCGTAGATCACCACATCGTCTTCCACCACCGGGTGGCGCGGCAAGCCCTTCTTCAGCTGGCCCTCGCTGTCGGTTGGAAAGCGCTTGGCGCCCAGCGTCACGGCCTGGTAGAGGCGCACATGGTTGCCGATGACGGCGGTCTCGCCGATGACGACACCCGTGCCGTGGTCGATGAAGAAGCTGGCGCCGATCTTCGCGCCGGGATGGATGTCGATGCCGGTCTGCGCATGCGACAGCTCGGCGACGATGCGCGCCAACAGCGGCAGCTCCAGCCCGTAGAGCACATGCGCCAGGCGGTGGTGGATCATCGCCAGCACGCCGGGATAGCACAGCAGTACTTCGTCCACACTGCGCGCGGCCGGATCGCCCTGGTAGGCCGCGAGCACATCGGTGTCGAGCAGGCGCCGCAATTCGGGCAGCGCATTGGCAAACCGGCGCACCGCCTCGATGGCCTGGACCTCGATCTCCTGCGCCGGGCGCGCCGCATGCCGCGCGTTGAAGTTCAGCTCCAGCCGGGCCTGGCCCAGCAGTTCCTGCAGCGCGGCATCGAGCGTGTGGCCCACGTAGAAATCCTCGCTCTCGTGGCGCAGGTTGGTCGGGCCCAGGCGCATCGGGAACAACGCGCCCTTGAGCCCTTCGACCACACGCTCCACGGCATCGCGCGACGGAAACTCGCGTTCACCCGGCTCACGCGAGCGTTTTTGCAGGTCGCGCCATTCCTCGCGCGCGCCGCGCAGCGCGCGCACGATCTCGCCAACTTCGAAATTCGCCATGGGCATTCCTTGGTGTTCTTGTCGTGCCCAGCTTAACCCGGCTCGACGCCGAACCATCGCTGCTCACTGCAAGAGTCGCGGGGTTGAGCGTCCCCGCAGCCGCAGCCGACTTAAAGGGACAAGTATTCCTATCCTCCCTCGCACCGATTTCCTATGCGCCGTCAACCTGCTCCCAACGGATCGATTCATTGCGCGCTCAGCAAAATCAACAGACCACCCATACCCGATGCAGTCCATCAGTGCCGATATGGCAATTCACGAGGTGTATGCGCGGCGCCCTTTGCCGATGGGTCTTTTTCAGCATCACCCATGGAGTGACACACCATGCGCAAACCCATTCATGTTTCCCTGTCCGTGCTGCTGCTGTCCCTGCTGCAGGCCTGCGGAGGCGGCGGCGATGATAAGGCCAGTCCCGCGCCGCCGGCAGCCGAAGGCATCGCTGCCGCTGGCGCCGACATCGGCTCGGTCTCCGCCAGGCTCGTCCCCACCGAAACCAGGCGCTTCCTGCTGTTCTCCGCGTCCGGCCATTCGATCTTGCGCGGGGAGTCCGAACAGACAGACAGCGGCGCCATGGTCCGCCTGGGATCGGCCACCTTGTCGGGATCACGCCAGACGGTGGACATTACCGGCGACGCACACTATGCGCTCGGCCGCTGGCTGAAGGGCACCGTCACCCGATCCTCGCAAACCGAGACCTTGAACGGGGACAACCACAAGTCATATCACTACCTTGCCTTCAACGGCGTGACTGCACTGCCCACCATCGGCCAAGCCGAATGCAAGACCGTCGCCGCCACGGCGCCGACGGCCAATTCCGATCGCCATGCGAAGCTCGGGTCGGCAAGCGGATCCGGAACCATGGTGTTCAGCGACAGGGGCACAAGCATACGGGCCACGATACAGGTGCGCGTGGTCGGGGAAAGCGCACCGATGGCCCTGTCCGCAGAAATCACGGATGTGGAGCAAACGTCCTATAGCGGGCTGCTGCTGGCGCAGGGCCCGGGTGCGGCGCTCATGCTGGCAGACCAGGGCAGCCCCATTCCCGGGTTGGTCATGGGCTACAGGGCGCAGTTGCCTGGCGGCACCTTCTATACCGGAGTCGCCCGTTTTTCCTGCACCAAGAAGTGATACGGCCGCAGGTCCGGTCCGCAGTGCAAGCGCATTTCTGATCACAACCCAAGGATGCACATCATGAACCAATGCACTCGTGTTTCTCTTTCGGTGCTGCTCTTGGCCTTGCTGCAGGCCTGCGGAGGCGGTGGCGGCGAAGATGGTCCCGCGTCTCCTGCAGCGACGGCAGGCCTGGCCCCGGCCGTCGACACCGGCAAGGTCTCCGCCAAATTCGTACCCAAGGAAAAGAAACGCTTCATGCTTTTCGCGAGAGGCTTGGAGGTCTTCTCCGCAGGCGAGTCCGAGCAGGCAGACAGCGGCGCCATGGTGCGCCTGGACGAATACACCCTGTCGGGGTCTCGTCAGACGGCAGATATTTCCGGCGACACCCACTATGCGCTTGGCCGCTGGGTGAGAGGCACTGTGACTGGATCCTCGCGCACCGACACGCTCACGGGCACGGACAACAATGCCTATCACTACCTCGTCTATAACAGTTTGGCCAAACTGCCCGCCAGCGGCCAGCTCCGGTGCACTTCGGTGGCCGCCACGACGCCAACCAATTTTTACGCTTCTGCCAGGAACGCCGGCTCGGCAAGCGGATCCGCCGATGTCTCCTTCGATACCGACGGTGCTGGCGTACAGGGGGCGTTGCAGCTGCAGGTGGATGCTGGAAGTGCCACGGTAGATCTCCACACACGCATCAGGAGTGCGGGGTCCATGCCGATCACCGGCAGGATGCTGGCGCAGGGCCCAGGCGCGGCGATCGCATTGGCGGACCAGGGCAGTGCAACCCCTGCGCTGGTGGTGGGGTACAAGGCCCAGCTGCCAGGCGGCAACCTCTACAGCGGAGTGGCCCGCTTCGCCTGCAAGAGCCTCTGAAAGCAAAAAAGCCCGCTGCAAAGCGGGCTTCGATGGTTGGCGCCCGAGCCGGATCCGGCAGCGGCCTATGCGGATATCACTCCCACTCGATCGTCGCCGGCGGCTTCGTCGAAACGTCGTAGGTCACGCGGTTGATGCCGCGCACTTCGTTGATGATCCGGCCTGACACCTTCTTCAGCAGCGCATAGGGCAGCTCGGCCCAGTCCGCCGTCATGAAGTCGCTGGTCTGCACCGCGCGCAGCGCCACGACGTAGTCGTAGGTGCGGCCGTCGCCCATGACGCCCACGCTCTTGACGGGCAGGAACACGGTGAAGGCCTGGCTGGTCAGCTCATACCAGTTCTTGCCCGAGGCGGCGTCGACGAAGTTGTAGAGTTCCTCGTTGAAGATCGCGTCGGCGCGGCGCAGCAGGTCGGCGTATTCCTTCTTGACTTCGCCCAGGATGCGCACGCCCAGCCCCGGGCCGGGGAACGGGTGGCGGTAGACCATGTTGCGCGGCAGACCCAGGGCCACGCCGAGCTCGCGCACTTCGTCCTTGAAGAGGTCGCGCAGGGGCTCGAGCAGCTTCAGGCCCAGCTGCTCGGGCAGGCCACCCACGTTGTGGTGGCTCTTGATGGTCACGGCCTTCTTGCTCTTGGCGCCGCCCGACTCGATCACGTCGGGGTAGATCGTGCCCTGCGCCAGGAAGGTCGCGCCCTTGCTGCCGGCATTGGCGGCCTTGAGCTTGCTGGCTTCGGCCTTGAAGACATCGACGAACAGGCGGCCGATGATCTTGCGCTTCTGCTCGGGTTCGGACACGCCGGCGAGCTCGCCCAGGAACAGGTCGGCGGCATCGACGCGCACCACCTTGGCGTGCAGCTTGCCGGCAAACATCTCCATGACCATGTCGCCCTCGTTCAGGCGCAGCAGGCCGTGGTCGACGAAGACGCAGGTCAGCTGGTCGCCGATCGCGCGGTGGATCAGCGCCGCGGCCACGGACGAATCGACGCCGCCGGACAGGCCCAGGATGACTTCCTCGTCACCCACCTGCTCGCGGATCTTCGCCACGGCTTCCTCGATGTAGTCGCCCATGATCCAGTCGGGCGCGGCGCCGCAGATGTCGCGCACGAAGCGGTCGAGCATCGCCTGGCCCTGCACGCTGTGCGTGACTTCGGGGTGGAACTGCACGGCGTAATAGCGGCGCGCTTCGTCGGCCATGCCGGCGATCGGGCAGGACGGCGTCGAGCACATGACCTCGAAGCCCGGGGGCAGCTGGGTCACCTTGTCGCCGTGGCTCATCCAGACCTTGAGCATGCTGTTGCCCTCGTCCGTGGCGAAGTCCTCGATGCCCTTGAGCAGGCTGGTCTCGCCGTGGGCGCGCACTTCGGCGTAGCCGAACTCGCGGTGGTGCGAGCCTTCGACCTTGCCGCCCAGCTGGGTGGCCATGGTCTGCATGCCGTAGCAGATGCCGAGCACGGGCAGGCCCAGCTCGAACACGGCGTCGGGCGCGCGGTCGTCGACTTCGTAGACGCTGGCGTGGCTGCCCGACAGGATCACCCCGCGCAGCTTGCCGTCGGCGGCGAACTCGCGCACCCAGTCGCTGCTCACGTCGCAGGGATGCACTTCGCAGTAGACATGTGCTTCGCGCACGCGGCGCGCAATCAGCTGGGTGACTTGGGAGCCGAAGTCGAGGATGAGGATCTTGTCGTGTTGCATGGTCTGGAAAATGGCAAGGCCCGACCCGCCTGCCGAAGCAGCGGATCGGGCCATGGATGGCGATGAACCGATTTTAATCGGCGCGGTAGTTGGGCGCTTCCTTGGTGATCTGCACGTCATGGACGTGGCTCTCGCGAATGCCGGCCGTGGTGATCTCGACGAACTCGGCGCGGTTGTTCATCTCCTCGATGCTCGCGCAGCCGCAGTAGCCCATGGCCGCACGCACGCCGCCGGCCATCTGGTAGACGATGGAGACCATCGAGCCCTTGTAGGGCACGCGGCCTTCGATGCCTTCGGGCACGAGCTTGTCGGCCGTGGGGTTGCCGGTCGACGACTCCTGGAAGTAGCGGTCAGCCGAGCCCTGCTGCATCGCGCCGATCGAGCCCATGCCGCGGTAGCTCTTGTACGAGCGGCCCTGGTACAGGATGACCTCGCCAGGCGCTTCCTCGGTGCCGGCAAACATGCCGCCCATCATGATGGTCGATGCCCCGGCTGCCAGCGCCTTGGCGATGTCGCCCGAGAAGCGCACGCCGCCGTCGGCGATCAACGGCACGCCCGTGCCCTGCAGCGCGGTGGCCACGCTGTCGATGGCCATGATCTGCGGCACGCCCACACCGGCGACGATGCGCGTCGTGCAGATCGAGCCCGGGCCGATGCCGACCTTCACCGCGTCGGCGCCGGCTTCGACCAGTGCCAGCGCAGCCGCGCCGGTGGCGATGTTGCCACCCACCACATCGACCTGCGGATAGTTCTGCTTGACCCAGCGCACGCGCTCGATCACGCCCTGGCTGTGGCCGTGCGCGGTGTCGACGATGATCGCGTCCACGCCGGCCTTGACCAGCAGCTCGACGCGCTCCTCGGTGCCCGCACCCACGCCCACGGCCGCGCCCACGCGCAGGCGGCCGGCGCCATCGCGCGCGGCGTTCGGGAAGGTGGTCTGCTTGTTGATGTCCTTGACGGTGATCAGGCCCTTGAGCTCGAAATCATCGTTGACGACCAGGATGCGCTCGAGCTTGTGCTTGTTGAGCAGCGCCTTGGCTTCGGCGGGCGTCGTGCCGGCCTTCTCGTTGACCGTGATCAGCTTCTCGCGCTGCGTCATGATCTCGCTGACCTTGACGTCGTAGCGCGTCTCGAAGCGCACGTCGCGGCTGGTGACGATGCCGACCACCTTGCCACCATCGCAGACCGGGAAGCCGGAGATGCCGAGGTTTTCCGACAGCTGCAGCACCTGCAGCACGGTGTGGTCGGGGGTGATGACCACAGGGTCGATCACGACGCCGGATTCATGGCGCTTGACCTTTGCCACCTCGGCCGCCTGCTCCTGGGCCGTCATGTTCTTGTGGATGATGCCGATACCGCCCTCCTGCGCGATGGCAATGGCCAGGCGCGCTTCCGTCACGGTGTCCATCGCGGCGGAGACCAGGGGAATGTTCAGGGAGATATTGCGCGAGAAACGGGTCGCGAGGGAGGTGTCCTTGGGCAGGATTTGGGAGTAAGCGGGAACCAGCAACACATCGTCGAAGGTCAGTGCTTTTCCAAGAAGGCGCATGTGAAAGCTCCAAAAGAACGATTGTATCCGTGCCGGCTATTCTTAGAGGCGTGGCCCGGTTTTTGCCGCTTGCCTTGGCAGGCTGCGGGCGAAGTGCGAAGATTCCTGCGCGACACCGCCCTCCATTCACCTCACGCCCGAACGCCCATGAAGGTCTACACGCTTGTCCTGCTGTGCGCCAGCAGCCTGGTTTCCACCCATGCCCTGGCGCAGTGGCAATGGCTCGACGCGCAGGGGCGCAAGGTCTTCAGCGACCTGCCGCCCCCCAACCAGGTGCCGCCCGAGCGCATCCTGCAGCGGCCCACCAATGTGCGCCCCGCCGCGATACCCGCCCCCTCGGGCCCTGCCCCATCGGGCCCTGCCGCGCCTGCCGCCCCGGTCGAGGGCCGCGGCGTGGACCGCGAGCTGCAGGCGCGCAAGGCCGCGGAGGAAGCCGAACAGGCGAGGCGCGACCAGGCGCTGGCGCAGCAGCAGCAAAGGCTGCAGGCACAGCAGCGCCAGGACAACTGCGCGCGCGCCCGCTTGACGCTGGCCACGCTGATCGATGGCCGGCTGGTGGCGCACACCAATGCCCAGGGCGAGCGTGCCTATATGGATGAAGCCACACGGGCGCAGGAGCGCCAGCGCGCGCAGGGCATCATTGCCAGCGATTGCGGGCCAGGCGCCGGCACTGCGGCACCGCGCACGCAGCCAGCAGGCCCGGCGACTTCCGCCACTGTCGAGCCCAACACCCTCCCGTCCAGCGCGACTCCAGCCAACACGCCGCGGCCCGAAGTCCCCGGGACCGCCTCGCGGCGCGACCCCACCCCGCCGGAGCTCGCACGCCCCGGCGCGCCACGGCCGGGGCGCCCCGAAGAGCCCACCCCGCCGACGATTCAGTAACCGGCCTTGCCCCCGGGGCGCTGGCGTGAAAACAGTCCCGCCCCGCGCGCGCCCTGGCGCGCGAAGCGCTCGCGCCGCGCGACCTTGGGATCGACCAGCAGCGGCCGGTACAGCTCGACCCGGTCGCCGTCGCGCAGCCGTTGCGCGCGCTCGGCGCGCCGCCCCCAGATGCCTGCCTCGCAGGCGCTGGCTTCAAGGCCCACGGCGCGCAGTGCATCCTGCAGGCATGCCTGCGGCGGCAGGTGCAGCGTCCACTCCTGTGTCTGCCCAGCCTGGGCGGAAAACACCACCTCCACGCACAGCGGCGCCGAGGCAGCCGCGTCTTCAGCCATAGACCTGTTCCGCGCGCTTGATGAAGGCATCGACCATCGAGGCCGCGATGCGGTCGAATACCGGCCCGACCAGCGCCGCCAGCGCCATGCTGTCGAAGCCATAGGTCAGGCGCAGCTCCACCTTGCAGGCGCGCTGCGAGCCGTCGCCCACCGCGTGGAAGCACCAGTCGCCCTCGAGATGCGAGAACGGGCCCTCGACCAGCCGGATGTTCACGCGCCGGCCGGGCTCGTGGGTATTGCGGGTGACGAAGGATTTGCGCAACCCGCCCATGGCCATGCCCACTTCGGCCGTCATGCCGTGCTCATCCTGCTCCAGGATGCGCGCATGGTCGCACCAGGGCAGGAAATCGGCGTAATGGTCCACATCCGTCACCAGTGCATACATTTCTTCAGGGCTGTACCAGATGAGGACGGATTTGTTGACTGTTTTCATGGAATTGGGGCCCGAGTGGCGATGCTGCCAAGGCTTGTTGCATGCATCCGGGGCCGTTGGAAACTAGAATCTCTGAAGCGAGACGACAAACCACATTGTAGGGAGAGCTTTCATTTCCCGGATTGCGCCGCACTTAATTCATACATGGCCAAAAAAACTGATTCCCCGTCCCGCATAGCCGACAACAAAAAAGCGGCTTACAACTACTTCTTCGAGGAACGCCACGAAGCCGGCATGGTGCTGCACGGCTGGGAGGTCAAGGCGCTGCGCGAAGGCAAGGTGCAGCTGACCGATGGCTACGTCGTCATCAAGGACGGCGAGCTGTACCTGATCGGCTGCCAGATCAACCCGCTGCGCACCGCCTCGACCCACGTGAGTCCCGACGCCGCGCGCACCAAGAAGCTGCTGCTGCACAAGGAAGAGATCCGCAGGCTGATCGGCAAGGTCGAGCAAAAGGGCTACACCCTGGTGCCGCTGAACCTGCACTGGAAGAACGGCCTGGTCAAGGCCGAGATCGCGCTGGCCAAGGGCAAGGGTGAGCACGACAAGCGCGACACCATCAAGGACCGCGAAGGCAAGCGCGAGGTGGAGCGGGCGATGAAGGGGCGCAATCGTTGAGGTTGCGGGCCCCGTCTTGACCAGGGCCATTCATCCTTCGACAGGCTCAGGACGAACGGATGAATCTCGTTCGAGCTCAGGACGAACGGTTTGAAGCCTCAATCGGCCAGCCCCGCCAGCGGATGCGCATGCGCCGGCCACGGGCTCACGAAGAACGCCTGCCAGTCCGCCTCCTGCACCTCCTCGATGCGTGCCGGGTTCCAACGCGGCGCATGGTCCTTGTCCACCGCCAGCGCTCGGATGCCCTCGACGGTCTCGCTCTGGCCGGGGCGCAGGTAGAAGCAATGGCGCACCATGTCGCGCTCCATGCGCAGGTCGTCGGCCAGATCCATTTCGCGCGCGCGGCGCACCTGTTCCAGCACCACATGCAGCATCAGCGGCGAGCGCTTGCGCAGCGTCGCTGCAGTGGCCTGGGCCCAATCGCTGCCATCGGCCTCCAGCGCATCGACGATCGCCGGCACGGTGGGCAAGGCGAAGAAACGGTCGATCTCGGACTGTCGGCCTGCGTGGTGGGCCTCGGTGGTGCCGAGTTGCCCATCGATCCACTGCTGCACCGCAGCGCTGTCGCCAAATTCCCGGGTGATCAAAGTCTCCCACAGCGCGGGCAGTTGTTCCGAAGCAATGAAGCCATCGGCCAGGTTCAGCGCAATGGCATCACCCGCACCGATCATGTCCCCCGTGAGGCCCAGCCATTCGCCGGCGCGGCCCGGGCAGCGGCTGAGGAAATAGCCGCCGCCGACGTCCGGAAACAGGCCGATGGCCGTCTCGGGCATGGCCATCTTCGTGCGCTCGGTCACGATGCGCGCGCTTGCGCCCTGGCTGATGCCCATGCCGCCGCCCATCACGATGCCGTCCATGAAGGCGATGTAGGGCTTGGGATAGTGGTGGATCAGGTGGTTGAGCGCATATTCCTCGGTGAAGAAGTCCTCGAGCTGCGGGTTGCCCGTGCTGCCCGCCTGGTGCAGGAAGCGGATATCGCCGCCCGCGCACAGCGCGCCAAACACGCCCTCCTTGCTGCTGCCGCGCAGGGCCACCGCCAGCACCTGCGGGTCATCCTTCCACTCGAGCAGCGCGGCCATCAGTTCGCGCACCATCTCGAGCGACAGCGCGTTGAGCGCGCGCGCGCGGTTGAGGGTGATGCAGCCGATGCGGCCCCGCACTTCGGTCAGGACCAGCGCATTTGTCTCCGTCATGATTTTTCCTCTGTCTACAGGTGATTCCCGCGCAACCCCGCGGCTGCGCGCCAACCTTCAACCTTAACCGAGGCCATGCCGCAACCCTTGTCGCAGACGCAAAAAAAGCCGCACGAGGCGGCTTTTTCTGGACGCAGCGCAGTGGCCTGCGCGGCATTGGGGCTATCAGCCTTCGCGCGAAGCGCGCTTGCGGTCGTGTTCCTTGAGGAAGCGCTTGCGCACGCGGATGCTCTTGGGCGTGATCTCGACCAGCTCATCGTCCTCGATGAACTCGACGCCGTATTCCAGCGACAGGTCGATCGGGGGCGTGATCTTGATCGCGTCTTCCTTGCCGGAAACGCGGAAGTTGGTCAGCTGCTTGGTACGCGTGGCGTTCACGACCAGGTCGTTGTCGCGGCTGTGAATACCGATGATCATGCCTTCGTACACCGGATCGCCGGCCTTGACGAACATGCGGCCGCGGTCGTCGAGCTTGCCCAGGGCGTAGGTGAAGATTTCACCGTCGTCCATGGAGATCAGCACGCCGTTCTTGCGCCCGCCGATGTCGCCCTTGTGCGGCTCGTAGCTGTCGAAGATGTTCGAGATCAGGCCCGAACCACGCGTCAGGTTCAGGAACTCGTTGGTGAAGCCGATCAGGCCACGCGCCGGGATGCGGTACTCCAGGCGCACGCGGCCGCGGCCATCGGGTTCCATGTTGACCAGCTCGCCCTTGCGCTCGCCCAGCGCCTGCATCACGCCGCCCTGGTGGCCTTCCTCGATGTCGGCCGTGACCAGCTCAATCGGCTCGTTGCGTTCGCCGTCGATGTCGCGGAACACGACGCGCGGCTTGGACACTGCCAGCTCGTAGCCTTCGCGGCGCATTTCTTCCAGCAGGATGGTGAGGTGCAGTTCGCCGCGGCCCGACACTTCGAAAATGCCGTCTTCGTCGGTCTCACGCACGCGCAGGGCCACGTTCGAGCGCAGTTCCTTTTGCAGGCGGTCCCAGATCTGGCGGCTGGTCACGAACTTGCCTTCACGGCCGGCCAGGGGCGAGGTGTTCACGCAGAAGTTCATGGTCAAGGTCGGTTCGTCGATCTTGAGCATGGGCAGCGGCTGCGGGTTCAGCGGGTCGGTGATGGTTTCACCGATGCCGACGTTCTCGATGCCGTTGACCAGAACGATGTCGCTCGGGCCGGCCTCGTTGACCTGCACGCGGTCGATGCCCTGGAACTTGTGGATCTGGTTGATGCGGCCCTTGTAGGACTTGCCGTCCGGACCGGCCATGACCATCACGTCCTGGCCCATCTTGATCGTGCCCTGGGTGATGCGGCCCACGCCGATACGGCCGACGAAGGTGGAATAGTCCAGCGCAGAGACCTGCATCTGCAGGGGTGCCGAGGCATCGCCCTCGACCGAAGGCACGTGCGTCAGGATGGTGTTGAACAGGGCCGACATGTCGGTGCCCCACTGCTCGCCGGGAGCGCCTTCCTCGAGGGAGGACCAGCCATTGATGCCCGAGGCGTAGACCACGGGGAAGTCGAGCTGCTCATCGGTCGCGCCGAGCTTGTCGAACAGGTCGAAGGCGGCGTTGACCACGTAGTCGGGACGCGCACCGGGCTTGTCCACCTTGTTGACCACGACGATGGGCTTGAGGCCCAGGGCCAGCGCCTTCTTGGTCACGAAACGCGTCTGGGGCATGGGGCCCTCCTGCGCGTCGATCAGCAGCACCACGCCGTCGACCATCGACAGCGCACGTTCCACTTCGCCGCCGAAGTCCGCGTGGCCGGGCGTGTCGAGAATGTTGATGTGCGTGCCTTCCCAGCTCACGGCACAGTTCTTGGCCAGGATGGTGATGCCGCGCTCGCGCTCGATGGCATTGTTGTCCATGACGGTGTCGACCACCTTTTCATGCTCTGCAAAGGTGCCGGACTGGCGCAGGAGCTGATCGACCATGGTGGTTTTGCCGTGGTCAACGTGCGCGATGATCGCGATGTTGCGGATTTGTGTACTCATAAAGTTTCCAAAATGCCGCGGTCTGTTGGGCGCGGCGTGCCTTCCAAAATTTGTTGAATTTCCAGGGGACTCAGCAGGCGGTCGGGGATCAGTTCCCCGGCCAGCACATGGCCGACTCCCAGCAAAGCGTGTGGCTTTTCGCCATAGACCGCCACGGCGGGCGCATCCGCCCAGTCGCCGCGCCGGCGCATGCCCGACAGAAAACGTCCGGCATCGTACTCGTTCAGCGTGACAGGCGTGTGTTCATGCAGCAACACCTGGGGCGGCTGCACCTGCAGCAGGCGCTGCTCCTCGTCCATGGCCTCGAGCGCTTCGAGCGTGACGCAAGCTTCCAGCCCGAGCCCGCCGGTATCGGTGCGGCGCAGGAAGCGCAGGTGCGCGCCGCAGCCCAGCGCCTCGCCCACATCCTCACCCAGCGTGCGGATATAGGTGCCCTTGCTGCAGGTCACGACCAGCTTCACCGCGGCAAAGCCGTCCGCATCCTCGCACAGGCTGATCTCGAGCGCATGGATCGTCACGGCGCGCGCCGGGCGCTCGATCTCGATGCCCTCGCGCGCATATTCGTAGAGCGCCTTGCCGTCCTTCTTCAAGGCACTGTGCATGGGCGGCACCTGCGAGATCGGGCCGGTGAATCGCTGTGCCACGGACTGCAGCCGCTCGGGCGTGAAGGCCGTGAGGTCCACGGGCCGCTCGCGCACGACCTCGCCTTCCGCATCCGCAGTGGTCGTGGTCGCGCCCAGGCGGGCAATGGCCACATAGGTCTTGGCGGCTTCGAGCTGCAGCTGGCTGAACTTGGTGGCCGCGCCAAAGCACAGCGGCAAGACGCCGCTGGCCAATGGATCGAGCGTACCGGTATGGCCGGCCTTTTCCGCGCGCAACAACCACTTCACCTTCTGCAAAGCGTCGTTGCTGGAAAAGCCCAGCGGTTTGTCAAGCAGCAACACCCCATGCACAGGGCGCCGCTGCACCCTGGTGCGTGGCGCGTTCATGCTCAGTCGTCCTTCGCGCGCGAAGAAACCGCCTTGGCGATCAAGGCGTTCATGTCGGACGCGCGCTCCGTCGTACGGTCGTAGACGAAATGCAGCGTGGGCACGGTATGGATGTGCAGGCGCTTGAACAGGCCCGCGCGCAGGAAGCCCGCGGCCTGGCTCAGGCCTTCGAGCGTCTGCTCGGGATCACCCGTGAGGACGCTGAAGAACACCTTGGCGTGGGCGTAGTCGGGAGTGACCTCCACCCCTTGCAGGGTGACCATGCCCACGCGCGGGTCCTTCAGTTCCCGGGCGATCAGCTCCGACAGATCGCGCTGGATCTGGTCGGAGACCTTGAAGCTGCGATTCGGCGCAGCGCGTTTCTTGGCAGCCATCGGTTACAGCGTCCGTGCGATTTCCTTGATCTCGAAGACTTCCAGCACGTCACCTTCCTTGATGTCGTTGTAGTTCCGGAGCTTGATACCGCACTCGAAGCCTTCCTTGACTTCCTTGACGTCGTCCTTGAGGCGCTTGATCGACTCGATCTCGCCGGTGTAGACGACGATGTTGTCGCGCAGCAGGCGGAAGCGTGCATTGCGCGTGACATGGCCGGACGTGATGTACGAGCCGGCAATCGTGCCGATCTTCGTTGCCACGAACACCGTGCGGATCTCGGCCATGCCGATGATCTCTTCACGCTGCTCGGGTGCCAGCATGCCGGACATCGCCGCCTTGAGCTCGTCCACAGCGTCATAGATGATGTTGTAGTAACGGATCTCGACGTCGTTGTTCTCGGCCGTCTTGCGGGCATTCGCATCGGCGCGCACGTTGAAGCCGATCACGATGGCCTTAGAGGCAATCGCCAGGTTGATGTCGGACTCGCTGATGCCGCCCACGCCGGCATACACCAGCTGCACGCGCACTTCCTCGGTCGACAGCTTGAGCAGCGACTGGCCCAGGGCTTCCTGCGAACCCTGCACGTCGGCCTTGATGATGATGGGCAGGGTCTGCACCTCGCCCGCCGACATCTCGGCAAACACGTTCTCCAGCTTGGCAGCCTGTTGCTTGGCCAGCTTGGTGTTGCGGAACTTGCCGGCGCGGTAGGTGGCGATCTCACGGGCGCGGCGTTCGTCGCCCAGCACCATGAATTCGTCGCCGGCCGCGGGCACGTCCGACAGACCCTGGATTTCCACCGGGATCGAAGGACCTGCGGTCTTGGTCGCCTTGCCGGTTTCGTCCACCATGGCGCGCACGCGGCCATAGGTCTGGCCGGCCAGCACCACGTCGCCCACCTTCAGCGTGCCGGACTGCACCAGCACCGTCGCCACGGGGCCGCGGCCCTTGTCGAGCTGGGCTTCGATGACCAGGCCCTTGGCAGCGGCTTCGACCGGAGCCTTGAGTTCCAGCACTTCGGCCTGCAGCAGCACCTGCTCGAGCAGATCATCGATGCCCATGCCGGTCTTGGAGGACACGGGCACGAAGGGCGACTCGCCGCCGTACTCTTCGGGCACGACCTCTTCGACCACCAGCTCCTGCTTCACGCGCTCGAAGTTGGCATCGGGCTTGTCCGACTTGGTGATGGCCACGACGATGGGAACACCCGCCGCCTTGGCGTGCTTGATGGCTTCCTTGGTCTGGGGCATGACGCCGTCGTCGGCGGCAACCACCAGGATCACGATGTCGGTGGCCTGCGCACCGCGGGCACGCATGGCCGTGAAGGCCTCGTGGCCCGGGGTATCCAGGAAGGACACCATGCCGCGCTCGGTCTTCACATGGTAGGCACCGATGTGCTGCGTGATGCCGCCGGCTTCGCCACCCGCCACCTTGGTGCGGCGGATGTAGTCGAGCAGCGAGGTCTTGCCGTGGTCGACGTGACCCATGACGGTCACCACAGGGGCGCGCGGCAGGGCTTCCGCCTGCGAGGTTTCCTCGAAGGTGAACGCTTCGGGGTCGTCCAGCGCCGCCACCTTGGCGGTGTGGCCCATTTCCTCGACCACGATCATCGCCGTGTCCTGGTCCAGGGGCTGGTTGATGGTGACCATCTGGCCCATCTTCATCAACACCTTGATCAGCTCGGAAGCCTTGACCGACATCTTGTGCGCCAGCTCCGACACCGTGATGGTCTCGGGCACGTGCACCTCGATCGCGCGGAACTCCGCCGGTGCATGCTGCTGCTGCTCGTGGCGGTCATTGCCGCCGCGGCGGCTGCCGCCGCGCGGGCCGCTGCGCCAGTTGCTGGTGCCACGGCCGGGCGTGGCAGCGCTGTCGCCGCGCGTCTTGATTTCCTTCTTCTTGCCGTCGCCAGCCCAGCTGGAGGACAGCTTGGCGGACTTGACTTCCTTGCCCGCACCTGCGGCAGGCGCGGGGGCAGCAGCGCCGGGGCGTGCCGCGGTGGAGCCGGTGGCAGGCTTGTGCAGCGTGCCCTTCTTGGCGTCGCCCGCGGGCTTGGCCACGGCGGCCGGCTTGGGCGGCTCCTCGGGCTTCTTCGCCACCAGCACGCGCTTGGGCGCAGCCATCATGGCGCGGATGGCCTCGGCTTCGGCCTGGGCCCTGCGGCGGCGCTCGTCGAGATCCTTGGCGCGCGTCGCTTCCTCAGCGGCACGCTGACGCGACTCTTCCTCGGCCTTTTCGCGCGCGGCCGCCTGGGCGGCATTGCGGGCGGCGGCTTCCGCCTTGTATTCGCGCGAGGCTTCGGCCTTTTGCGCGTTGGCCTGGGCGATCTTCGCGGCTTCCTGGGCAGCATAGGCCGCAGCCCGCTCCTCGGCTTCGCGCTCGCGGCGTTCGCGCTCTTCGCGCTCACGGCGTTTTTCCACCAGTTCTTCCTCCTGCTGGCTGATCAGCTGCACCTGCTGGCGCGCGGCTTCCTCGCGGCGCACCAGTTCCTCGGCTTCGCGCTGCGCGTTGGCGCTGGCGGCCAGCTCCTGGGCGGCGGCAGCCTGAGCGGCTTCGCTTTCGGAAGCAGCTTCGCTGCCTTCGTCACGCTTGATGAAGGTGCGCTTCTTGCGCACTTCCACTTGAATGGTGCGGGCGCGGCCGGTGGCGTCAGCCTGCTTGATTTCGCTCGTCGACTTTTTCGTCAATGTGATTTTCTTGCGGTCAGCTCCGCCTGTGCCATGGCTGGCCTGCAGGTGCGAGAGCAGTTTCTGTTTATCGGACTCGGTCAACGCATCGGAAGCCGAGGCCTTGGCAACACCGGCGGAGCTCAGTTGTTGCAACAAGGTTTCGGGGGATTTTTTGAGTTCGGCGGCAAACTCGGCAACAGTGTTACTCGACATATTTGGTTCGTTCCTCCCTGACCTTACTCTTGCCCGGTGAACCAGTGTTCACGTGCCTTCATGATCAAAGCTTTCGCTTCGTCGGCAGACTGCCCGGTCAGTTCGGTCAGTTCGTCAATGGCCAGATCGGCCAAGTCATCCCGCGTATGCACGCCACCGTCGGCCAGCTTGGCCACCAGCTCAGGCGTCAATCCCTCGAGGTCGCGCAGATCCTGCGAAACCTTGTCGACATTTTCCTCGCGTGCGATTTCCATCGTGAGCAAGGCGTCCTTTGCACGCGCCCGCAGCTCGTTCACGGTGTCTTCGTCGAAGCTTTCGATCTCCAGCATTTCCTGCAGCGGCACATAGGCCACCTCTTCCAGGCTGGCGAAACCTTCTTCGATCAGGATGTCGGCGATTTCCTCGTCCACATCCAGGTTCTCCATGAACAGGCGACGCGCGGTATCCGTTTCGTCGGCCTGTTTTTGCGCAGACTCGGCTGCGTCCATGATGTTGATCTTCCAACCGGTGAGGTCGGAGGCCAGACGCACGTTCTGGCCGCCACGGCCGATGGCGATGGCGAGGTTTTCCTCGTCGACCACCACGTCCATGGCATGTTTCTCTTCGTCCACCACGATGGACGACACGTTGGCGGGCGCCAGTGCGCCGATGACGAACTGCGCCGGGTCTTCGGACCACAGCACGATATCGACGCGCTCGCCGGCCAGCTCGTTGGTCACGGCGTTGACGCGCGTGCCGCGCACGCCGACGCAGGTGCCGATCGGGTCGACGCGCTTGTCATGCGAGATCACGGCGATTTTCGCACGGCTGCCAGGATCACGGGCGCAGCTCTTGATTTCCAGCAGGCCCTGCTCGATTTCCGGCACTTCGTTGCGGAACAGCTCCACCATGAATTCCGGCGCCGAGCGCGACAGGATGATCGGCGCGCCGCGCAGCGTCAGGTCGACTTCCATAATCATGGCGCGCACGCGGTCGCCATTGCGCAGGTTTTCCTTGGGGATCATCTCGCTGCGGCGCAGGCGTCCCTCGACGCGGCCGCCCTCGACGATGATGTCGCCCTTGTCCATGCGCTTGACGGTGCCGGTGAAGATCTTCTCGCCGCGCGCCATGAAGTCGTTGAGCAGCATCTCGCGCTCGGCGTCGCGGATCTTCTGCAGGATCACCTGCTTGGCTGCCATCGCGCCGATGCGGCCGATGGGCACCGATTCCACTTCGTCTTCGATGTGTTCGCCCACGGCAATGCCAGGCACGCGGTCTTGCGCGTCCATCAGCAGTTCCTCGGCCTCGGGGTTCTGCAGGCCGGCGTCGTCGGGCACGACCAGCCAGCGGCGGAAGGTGTCGTAATCACCGCTATCACGGTCGATGGCCACGCGGATATCCACTTCGCCCTGGTACAGCTTCTTCGTGGCCTGGGCCAGCGCCAATTCCACAGCACCAAAGACCACATCGCGCTCGACGTTCTTCTCGCGCGAAATGGCCTCTACCAACATCAACAATTCGCGATTCATGCGATGACTCTCCTATTTCAATCACTTCGAGGGGGCACGGCCCTGGCGCCACCGATTTGCCCCGACCTATTCGACCTGCAGCGGCACCGCTTATGAGGCGGTCTTGTGGCCCCTGCCCTTGAAATCCACAATCGGTGCAAGGCGCGCTTCACGCAGCTCGTCGAGCGCGAAACCCAATGCCTGCAGCGGCGCAGGCACGCGTTTCTTGCTCACGCGCTGGCCCGGCTTCACGGGCGGCTCGTCGCTCCAGACGATCTGCCAGCCACCGGCCTCGCTGCGCTCGAGCGTGCCGCGGAATTTCTTGCGGTTGGCGCTGACCTGCCCGCCGGCGGCCGCGCCCATCGGCGCCTTGAGCGTCAGGTCGATGACCGAGCCTTCGAAGCGCACGAAATCCTGTTCGTGGCGCAGCGGCCGGTCGATGCCCGGCGACGACACTTCCAGGCGCTTGTATTCGGCACCATCGACTTCCAACGCGAACTGCAGCTGGCGCGTGACCTTCTCGCAGTCTTCGACGGTGACGAACTGCTCGGGAAGGTCCTGCGTTTCGGGCGTGGGCGGTTGCCACGGCAAATCGATGGTGACGCGCAGCAACCCGCCGGCGGAGCGCTCGATCTCCACCAGGTCATAGCCCAGGCCTGCGACTGTTTCTTCAACGATTTGCTGTAGTGCCACGTGTTTCCTATTCCATCTCTGCAAATACAAAAAACCCGATAACCCCCGGAAAACCCATCCGACAGCTTCGAGCTCCAAATGCAAGCGACCAAAAAAAACGGGCGGTATGTACCCGCCCGCTTGGTCGTGAGTGGCATATTGTACCCGCAATCCATTGTGAGGACTTGCAGACAGCCACCCGGCCCGGGTTGCCCGCAGGCTACTCGCCCAGGGCAGGGATTCAGGCCATGCCCGCCGCCAGAACGCGTTCGCGCAGATCCTGCGCCGCTACGGACACCGGTGCCTCCACCAGGCCTGCCTCCTGCAGCGACACCAGCAGCCGCGCCAGCACGGGCAGCTGCGGCAGCAAGGGGCCCAGGAAACGTGCGTGCCGTGCGTCGGAAATCAAGAGGCTGGGAAAAGTTTCTATGTCCAGATCGCCCGCGACATCTTCCCGGTCCTCGATGTCCAGCCACACGAAGCGTGCCTCGGGATGGCTGGCGGCAAGCGCCTCGAAACCCTGGCGGTATTGGGTGCATGTGCCGCACCACTGCGCGCACAGGCAGACCACGAGCCACTGCCTGCCCTCCACGCTCTGCCCACTGTCCATTCCCGCTCCTTCAATGCTGCCGCTTCTCGCGTGCCCTGTAAACCTCGATGGTACCAACCGCCGGCGCCATGTTGCCCCAGGATTGTCGGACAAAGCTCGCTACGGCAGCGATCTCGGCATCGCTCAGCTGATGGGAAAACGGGGGCATTCCATAGGGACGCGGGTTGCCGGCCGTCGCGGGGGGATAGCCGCCCTGCAGCACCATGCGCACGACGTTGCTGGCGTCTTCGAGATTGACGGCGGGATTGCCGGCCAGCGCATTGATGGCCCCGGGACGGCCTTCGCCCTGCGCTCCATGGCATTGCGCGCAGTGCTGGGCATAGAGCTTGGCACCAAGCCGGGTGTCGGTGGCCCTGGCCACCGGCGCGGCCGGCGTCGGCGGCGCGGGCAGGCTCTGCAGATAGACGGCGATGGCCTGTAGGTCAGCGCCGGACAGGTATTGGGTACTGCGAAAGACCACCTCGGCCATCGGCCCGCTGACGGAGGCGTGTGCAGAGACCCCGGTCTGCAGCAGCCGCACCAGGTCCTGCTGTCCAGCGTGCGTCCCGCCCAGCGCCGGCGCGTACCAGTCCTGCAGCGCCATCATGCCGCCGCGCAGCAATCCCTCCTCCACCGAGCCGCCCCAGGCATTGCGCGCCGCATGGCAGGCGGCGCAGTGGCCAAGGCCCTGCACCAGATAGGCACCGCGGTTCCACTCGGCCGTGGCGCTGGCCTGGGGCACCCATTCGGCGGCGCGGAAATACAGCGCGCGCCATACCGCCAGCGCCGCCTGGGTATTGAACGGAAACTCCAGACGATGCGCCTTGTTCGGAGCGCTGACCGGTGCCAGGCTTTGCAGATAGGCAAACAATGCGTTTGCATCTTCGCGCTGCACGCGCGTGTACTGGGGATAGGGAAAGGCCGGGTACAGCAGGCGGCCGTCCTGAGAGCGGCCATGGTGCAGCGCACGCCAGAACGCATCGGAGGTCCAGCGCCCCAGGCCGGTCTCCGCATCCGGCGTGAGATTGGGCGCGTAGACCACGCCAAAGGGTGTCTCGATGCCGCGCCCGCCAGCGTATTCCTTCCCACCCTGCGCCGTGTGGCAGCCCATGCAGTTGCCGGCACGCGCCAGGTAGGCGCCCTTTTCCAGCAGGGCGGAGGAAACGGTAGCCGGCGTGCCGGGTTCGCGCCACAGCTGCGGGGCGGGCGCCTCTCCGCGCAGATTGAGCCAGGCCACGGCAGCCGTGCAAGCCACCAGCAATGCAGCCAGCGCCAGCAGGCATTGGATCCAGCAGGATTTCATCATCGCGCCTCCCACGCCGCGGCAGCCAGCCCCGCGCAGGCCATGGGCGCGGGTCCGGACGGCTGGGTAGCTGGCTTGCCGCCCTCGGGAACGGGCTGCGCCGCCAGCCAGGCCGACACCGCCGCCACTTCCGGTGCTGAGAGTTTTTGCGCAATTGCGGCCATGCAGTCCGGATCCTGCGCATGCCGCTGCCCGGTTCTCCAGGCACCCAGCTGGCTGTTGAGATAGTCGCGCGACAGCCCCAGCAGGCCGGGTACCGCGGGCAGCACTCCGGTCATCGCCGTGCCATGGCAGGCCACACAGGCCGGCAGTCCGCGCGCCGCATCGCCCTGGCGCACGAGCGCCTCGCCGCGTGCTAGCGCCTGTGCCCCAGCCTGGGGCTGCAGAGGCGGCGGATATGGAACCTCGCGCCGCGCAAAGAAGCCGGCCATCTCGCGCAGATAGTCGTCCGTGAGGTGGGCCATCAGATAGCGCATCTGCGTGTGGTTGCGCCGGCCGTCGCGGAAGTTCTGCATCTGCCGGAACAGGTAGTCTGCGGGCTTGCCGGCCAGCCGCGGGAAATAGCCTTCGGGCGTGGCGCGCCCCTGGTCGCCATGGCAGGCGCTGCAGGCTTGGACGCGCCAGGCCATGGAGTCGATGGGAGCTGGCTGCTGGGCACCTGCACGAAGAGCCAGGAAGGTGGTCAGAGCGGCCACCATGGTTGCAGAGCAGTAGGTACCGATGGTGCGACTACGCCCGATCCCAACTTTTAACTTGCCCGAGGTAGAGAAAAACATGGCGCGCTCATCCGGTTGCACTACGGAAATGCCGAATCTACGTTTTGCCGCAGTTCATGACCAGGGGAATATTGCTAAGAGCATGCATTCGCAGAAGTTCCCGTAGATGACAAGCATCTGCTGCACGGCCATTTCGTGCCCTGTCAGACTGCTCCCAGCATATCTTTACGACGCACCAACCACTTAGAGCGCCTAAGAAAACCTCTTGCCGTATCTCCAACAGATGAGTGAGCACGCAAGCGAAAGAAAAGCCTGGTGAATGTCGGTCAACCGCCGGGCCGACTTCATGACCACGCCGAGGTTCTCGTGGCCGAAGACGCGACCCTGCTCGAAATCGGTCCGGCCCTCCTACATGTGCAGGTCGGAACCGCAGATGTTGGTGCCGGTAATTTGACGATGGCATCCGTCGGACGTTCGATCTTGGGATCGGGCACGTTTTCGACGGCAATTTGATTGGGACCGCGATAGACAACAGCTTTCATAGTCTGCTCCTTTGATCCACCAGGAGATGACGGCCCACCTGACGGGCACGGCACTCCCGGCAGCTATCGACAAAAACCCGTAAGTAAGCGCTCACCAAACGGCATGTAGTCCTGCATATGGGTCGTATCGGCAGTGGCAGGATGTGTGTCCTCCACCGCGGGTTGTCGTTATTGGAAAGGAAGAGTCATGCGAACCACGTCCCTGTTTTTCGCACTCGTCTTGGCAGGAGCATGCCTGTCTTCCGGCTCGGCGTCGGCACACACACAAGCGGCACGGGCGCCACCTGCGGCGCAATCGGAACATCACCGCGCCGATGCGCGGCTGCAGCAGGCGGCCCGGTTCGAACACCAGGTCACCGGCGTGACGGTCAGCGAAACGGGCCGTATCTTCGTCAACTTTCCGCGCTGGACGGAAGATTCGCTTGTCTCGGTCGCTGAACTCATGAAGGATGGGAGCTTGCGTCCTTATCCCAACGAACAATGGAATGCCTGGCGCAATGTACGGCGCGATGAGCTCGATCCATTGGATCACTGGGTGTGCGTGCAGAGCGTGGTGGCCGACGGTCGCGGCAGCGTCTGGGTAGTGGACCCCGCCGCTCCCGCCGTGGATGGCCTCGTACCCGATGGACCGAAGCTGGTGCGCATCGATCTCGCCACAGACAGGGTGGCCCAGGTGGTCCGCCTTGGCCAGGATATCGCAATTCCGGGATCGTACCTGAACGATGTCCGCTTCTCGATCGACGGCAAGCATGCCTTTCTTACCGACGCCGGACAGCGCGGTGCGCTGGTTGTAGTGGAGCTGGCCAGCGGCAAGGCGCGCCGGGTGCTGGATGGACATCCGTCGACCCAGCCGGAAAAAGGCGTGGTCGTGAACACCGACGGCAAGCCGCTGCGCTATCCGGACGGGCGCAAGGTGCTTTTCGCCGCCGACAGCATCGCCCTGTCTTCCGACGGTGCCTGGCTGTACTGGAAAGCGCTTACCGGTCACACCCTGTACCGCATCCAGACCGCGGCGCTCACAGGAAAGGGCCTGGCCGGAGGAGATGTCTCCAGCCACGTCCAGGCCTACGGCAAGGTCGGGCCTACGGACGGTCTCTGGATCGGCCGCGGCACCGACACCCTGTATGTCACATCCATCGAGGACAGTGCCATCAAGGCGCGCGACCTGTCCCAGGGTCCGGACGGGCGTCTGCGCACAGTGCTGCAGGATCCGCGGCTGCGCTGGCCCGACACCTTCAGCCAGGGCCCGGACGGCAGCCTGTACGTGACCACCTCGCGTATCCAGGACTCGGCTTTCTTCAACCGGGATGCGCCACCGGCCCTGCCGACCCAGCTATGGCGCCTTCCTCGGCCACGCGACTGACATCCTCGTGCGGCACGCCCGCGCCGCGAACGCCAAACCTGACTGCATGGCGGGCAAAACACAAGGGGGTTTTATTATGGCAAACGGTATCTTTGATACACAACGGAGTACGTCATCGCAGCGCGGCCGCCCTTGCGGGGCCGCCTCGGCCGGCGGGACGGGGCAGAACCTGCGCTGGATTCCCATCGCACTGGGCGCCGCCGCGATCGTGGCCGGGCTCGGGGGGCGAAAGAAAGGCGCGGGGGCGCTCATGGTCGCCGCGATCGCCGGCGCCGGCGCGGTCGGCGCGCTGCGCGTGCAGTCCGCGCGTGGGACCGCAAGCGGCCAGCCGGAAGTGGAGCGTTCGATCACGATCGGCAAGACTG
This sequence comes from Comamonas endophytica, assembly GCF_023634805.2. Classification (NCBI taxonomy): domain Bacteria; kingdom Pseudomonadati; phylum Pseudomonadota; class Betaproteobacteria; order Burkholderiales; family Comamonadaceae; genus Comamonas; species Comamonas endophytica. Next base: position 3,147,384 of record NZ_CP106881.1, on the reverse strand, counting down.
CAGATGAACTTCGCCGCTACTGGCTCGACCCCGGCACGCTGCCCCAAGTCATGGCAGGTTTTGCTTCCGTGCATGCCACTGATGACGGCCGCATGCACTGGAAGCTGGAGGGACCGCTCGGCCGCGCCTGCGAATGGGATACCGAGACAGTCGACCGGGCCGACGAAGGCATCGGATGGCGCGCCCTTTCCGACGGCGCCATCGCGAACGAGGGATGGATCCGCTTTCACCCCGCCCCGGCTGGCCGGGGCACCGTGGTCACGCTGCGGTTTCATTTCAACCCGACCGGCGGCGCGCTCGGCGATTGGATCCTCGAACTCCTGGGAGCCGCGCCTCTGCGCGTGATCGCCGACGGCGCGCTGCGGCGCTTCAAGAACCTCGTCGAAACCGGCGAGATACCGACTACCGTGCGCCAGCCCGCCGCTCGCGCCGACACACACTGAGGAGAAGCACATGCGAGCACTTTACTGGAACGGCGTGAACGACTTGCGTGTCGGCACGGTGAAGGACCCCGAGATCGTGAACCCCCATGACGCCATCCTGCGCGTCAGCCTGTCGACGACCTGCGGCTCCGATCTGCATTTCATCGACGGCTACATCCCGACCATGCAGGCCGGCGACGTGATCGGCCACGAGTTCATGGGCGTGATCGAGGAAGTCGGCCCCGCGGTCAAGCGCGTGGCGAAGGGCGACCGCGTCGTGGTCCCGTCATTCATTGTGTGCGGCCAATGCTGGTATTGCCAGCAATCTCTCTACTCGTTGTGCGACAACACGCATCCCAAACCCGAATTGCAGGAGCCAATGCTCGGCGGATATCCCACGGCCGGCATCTACGGCTATACCCACGCTTTCGGCGGCTACGCGGGTGCGCACGCGCAATACGTTCGGGTACCGTTTGCCGATAACGACTGCTTCAAGGTCCCCGACGGGGTGGAGGACGAGACCGCGCTGTTTCTATCGGACGCGGCGCCGACCGGCTATATGGGCGCCGATTTCTGCAACATCCGTCCGGGCGACACGGTCGCGGTCTGGGGCTGTGGTGGCGTGGGCCTGATGGCGCAGCAGAGCGCGCGGCTGATGGGCGCCGAGCGGGTGATCGCGATCGACCGTTTTCCCGAGCGATTGCAAATGGCGCGCGAGCACGCCGGCGCCGAGACGATCGACTACACGCAGGTCGACAGCGTTCTGGACGCGCTCAAGGAAATGACGGGCGGACGCGGCCCAGATGCCTGCATCGACGCCGTAGGCATGGAGGCGCACGGCACCGGCCCGCAGTATGCCTATGACCGCGTGAAGCAGGCCCTGCGCCTGGAAACGGACCGCGGCCAGGCCCTGCGTGAAGCCATCATGGCCTGCCGCAAGGGCGGCACGCTGTCAGTCCTCGGCGTCTACGGGTTGATCGACAAGTTCCCCATGGGCGCCATCATGAACAAGGGCATGACGGTGCGCAGCGCCCAGCAGCACGGGCAAGCCTACATGGACCGGCTGCTTGCGCACGCACAGAGGGGTGAACTGAACCCGGCCTACCTCGCCACGCACCGTTTCTCGCTCGAGGACGGACCGCGCGGTTACGACATGTTCAAGCATAAGAAGGATGGCTGCGTACGCGCGGTATTCGCGCCATAGAGCCCGCCGCATCCGATGGACATGCCCCCAAGCGGCGCCGCCGGGGGCTACCGGCGCTGGCGCACGCTCCTGGAAGCCGGGCTGATGCTGGCACTCGGGCAATGGTGCTGCAAAAGGCCTGTGGCCAGCTGCCGGCCTTGGCGGCTAGCCCGGCAATCGCGCCGATCAAGGTCGCGGTCAACGTCAGCGCGCGCCAGCTTCACCGCCCACAGGTCGTTTGCCCAGGTGCAGGACTTGCTGGCGGTGGCTCGCATCGATGGGCGGAAACGTCGATCCTGGAGAACGTCGACGACACAATTGCCAAAATGAATGTGCTCAAGGCGCATGGCGTCACCTTGGCACTAAACAATTCGGAACCGGCTATTACTCGCTCGCCTGCCTCAAGCTCTGCCGCTCCACATGGACAAGATCGACCGCTTCGAGCATGCGTGCGACGCCTACCAGGGCTGCCTGTACGAATCCCTACACCATAGGATAGCTTCGGGTTTAACCAAATAACTCCCAACGCTTGCGATGTCGAGCCAGCCCTCGCCTTCTCGGAGGGAAGAACAAATACATCACCAACAACCACGTTAATCAACTCAGGATGACCTGTTTCCAAAAATTTAACCCTATCTATGCCAATATTAATCAGATTCATCTTTTTCCCAGAAAATTCACAGTTCTCCTCCGGCATTATTCTGGACTGATTTTTATCATCCAAAAGAGAATCATTAGAGAAATAATCACCAAAGACAGCAGCATCCGCAACATCCGAAATGAAATCAACCCGGCTCCTATCCCGCGGTTTTCTCTTGATTGCAACACATCAAGAAATTCCATAAATTTTTTCACAAATCATCAGAATTTTTAAAAAAACTTATAAATAAAATCCAATTCTCTAGATTGAAATCAAATATTCAACGGACGGCTTAAGGCTGATTTCAAAATTATTCTCAATTCATCCGGTTTTGACCCATGCCCGCAACAGTCATGCAGACTTGCCCCACCTCTGCCGACAGCGCGAGCCAGTGCTTACCTACAAATCAGGATACCTGTCATATGTACATTGGCCATACGCCGCCTCACAGCACCCAGGAGTCCGCCCATGTCCGCTGCCGCCTTTGCTTCCAGCCCCTCCAAGCCGCGTACCTGGCTCATGGCCCTGCTGCTGTGCAGCCTGCTGTTGGCATGCGGGCTGACTGCGCGCACCCATTCAGCGACCCATAACGTGGCGGTGGTGCAGAACTTCGATATTTCCCGCTATGCCGGCCCCTGGTATGTGCTGGCGCGCATCGATCACCCGTCGGAAGCGGGGCTGGTCCAGACCGGCGTCTACTACCGCAGCAACCAAGATGGCTCGCTGAGCATGGTGCAACGGGGCCTTGATCCCACCAGCGGGCAATGGGTCAAGCGCGAAAGCCTGGCGCTGCCTGCGGGCTCACCGCACGAGGGGGCATGGAAGCTGTCGTCGCAAAGGGGCGTGGCCAGCGATTACAACGTGGTCGCGCTGGATGACAGCTACCACTGGGCCGTCGTGAAGGGGGCCAGCGCCGCGCGCTCCTGGGTGCTGTCGCGCACGCCGACCCTGCCGGCCGATGTCAGGAGCGAGCTGCTGCAGCGCGCGCGCACTGCCGGCATCAATACCGAGCAGCTGCTCTGGGTCCCGCAGGAACGCGCCGTGGCTGCCCTGCTCTGACGATAGGCATGCACAGGCCGGAGCACATATGGATTACAAGGACTACTACCAGATCCTTGGTGTCGACCGCTCGGCCAGCGCGCAGGACATCAAGAAAGCCTACCGGCGCCTTGCGCGCAAGCACCATCCGGACCTTAGCCAGGACCCTGAATCGGCGCGCCGCATGGCCGAACTCAACGAAGCCAATACGGTGCTGTCGGACCCCGAGAAGCGCGCGGCTTACGACCAGCTGGGCAGCGAGGGAGCGCGCGGGGGCTTCCGGCCTCCGCCGCAGTGGGACGAAGAGCATGTCTTCCATGCCAGCGGCAGCGCCGACAGCGATGGTTTTAGCGATTTCTTCGATCAGCTCTTCGGCCGCAGCGCCTACCACCGTCAAAGCCATGCCCGCGGCCAGACCCCGCCCGATCTCAAGGGGCGCGACCAGCATGCGGTCATCGAGCTGGATCTGCAGGACAGCTATCAGGGCACGCAACGCGCGCTGCAGGTGCGCAGCGCCACGCTCGACGCGCAGGGCCACCCGGTCGAGAGGACGCGCGAACTGCAGGTCACCATCCCGAAAGGCGTCAAGGAAGGGCAGCTGATCCGCCTGGCCGGCCATGGAGGCCCGGGCCTGGGCAACGGCCCGGCGGGCGACCTGCTGCTGGAGGTGCGCTTTCGCGCGGATCCGCGCTGGCACGCCAAGGAGCGCGATGTCTACCAGCAGCTGCTGCTGGCGCCCTGGGAGGCGGCACTGGGCGGCCCGATCGAGGTGCAGACGCTGGCCGGGCCCCTCGAGGTCAACGTGCCCGCAGGCTGGAAACCCGGGCGCCAGCTGCGCCTGCGCGGCAAGGGCCTGCCGGGGCCGACGCCCGGCGACATGTATCTGACGCTTGAAATCGCGCTGCCGCCCGCCGATGATGCAGCCAGCCGCAAGGCCTACGAAGCGTTTGCCCAGGCCTTTGCCCAGTTCCATGCCCGATCCTGACGCGAGGAAGCTCCATGACTGCCGCCCCCTCCCCTTTTTGCACCCCCTGCGAAGTGCTGGACACGGCGGCACTGGATCTGGCGCAGCTGGCCCATGCCTGCCAGAAGCCGACGACGTGGGTGGTGCAGCACGTGCGCGACGAGGTGCTGCATATCGATGGCAGCAGCGGCGCGGGCGCGGCCGAGTGGCGCTTCAGTAGCCGCACGCTGCTGCGCGCGCGGCGCATTGCCCATCTGGAGCAGGCCTTCGATGCCGACCCGCAATTGGCGGCGCTGGCGGCGGACCTGATGGAGGAAGTGCGGCAACTGCGCCAGCTGCTGCGCCAGCACGGCGGCAATCCGCGCTGAAAAGCAAAAAAGCCCTCGCAAGGGCTTTTTCACTGGAAGCAGCCGAAGCTCAACCCTGGTGCGGGCGCTTGCCGGGGTTCTTCTTAGAGCGCGTGGCGACGCCACGTTCCTGGCTGCGGCGCTGGCCGCGGCCGGCGCTGGGCAGGCTATAGCCGTTGGGCAGGGGGGGCTGGGGCGTGAACTTGCGGTCGGCTTCGGTAACGATCTTGTTGCCCATGGGACATCCTTCAATGAAAAAAGCAATTCGAAGGCGCTATTAGGCCACAGCCTGGGGTGGGCGTGCACGGCAAAGCCTTCCCGGCGCGGGTGTTGCTGCCGCCATCCCGGGCCCAGGCAAGCCGCAATGCGCCGCCGTCCGACAGAGCTGCTCCACAGGACGGCGCATAAGAGCAGGCTATGCACATACTCTGGACCTACCTTCGACCCCATTCCCGGCTGGCCTGGCTCGCGCTGCTGCTGGCGGCCATCAGCCAGGTGCTGGCGCTGGTCGACCCGATCATCTTCGGCAAGATCATCGACGGCTACGCCATTAACCCGGGCAACAAGACCGATGACGAACTGATCTCCGGCGTGCTGCGCCTGCTGGGCCTGGCGGTGGCCGTGGCCATCGGCTCGCGCCTGGCCAAGGCGCTGCAGGAATACGTGACGCGCCTGGTGGTGCAGAAGCTCGGCACGCAGCTGTTCAACGACGGCCTGCGCCAGGTCATGCGCCTCAAATACCAGGAATTCGCCGAGATGCGCACCGGCGAGACGCTGTCGCTGCTGCAGAAGGCGCGGGCTGACAGCGAGCGCTTCATCAACACCTTCATCAACACCGTGTTCGCGGCCCTCGTCGGCATCAGCTTCCTGGTCTGGTATTCGGTCACGCGGCACTGGGCGCTGGTGCCGGTGTTCCTGATCGGCGTGCTGGTGCTGGGCGGGCTCACCGGCCTGCTCAGCCGCGAGATACGCAACCAGCAGCGTTCGATCGTGCGCGAGACCAACCGCAACTCGGGCTTCATCACCGAGTCGCTGCGCAACATCGAGTTGATCAAGAGCCTGGGGCTCACCTTTCCCGAGGTGCGGCGGCTGCAGGCGCAGACCGAGAAGATCTTCGCGCTCGAGATGCAGAAAGTGAAGCGCATCCGGCTGCTGTCCTTCCTGCAGGGCTCGACGCTGAGCCTGCTCAAGCTGGGCATCCTGTTCGCGCTGCTGTGGCTGATCTTCCGCGACGTGCTGAGCACCGGCGAGCTGATCGCCATGCAGTTCATCTCGGTGGCGATCTTCGCGCCACTGCAGGAGCTGGGCAACATCATCATTGCCTGGCGCGAGGCCGAGGCCTCGCTGAAGAATTTCTCGGCGCTGATGAACAAGCCGATCGAGAAGCGTCCGGCCAATCCCCAGCGCGTCGGGCTGCTGCAGGCGCTGAACTTCAACCAAGTGGAATTCCAGCACCGCGGTGCTGAGGACAAGGCGCTCGACGGCGTGTCGTTCTCGGCAAAACTCGGCGATACCATTGCCTTCGTCGGACCTTCGGGCTCGGGCAAGTCGACGTTGGTCAAGCTGCTGGTGGGCTTGTATACGCCGCAGGCCGGCTCCATCGATTTCAACGGCATTCCGACGCAGCAGCTGCGCTACAACGAGGTGCGCCGGCAGATCGGTTTCGTGACGCAGGAAACCCATCTGTTTGCCGGCACGCTGCGCGAGAACATGCTGTTCGTGAAGCCAGACGCCACCGACGAGGAGATATTGAGGGCCATGGAGCAGGCCTCGTGCCTGCACCTGCTGGCGCGTTCGCCGCTGGGGCTGGACACGCCCATCGGCGAGTCGGGCGTGCGCCTGTCGGGCGGGGAGAAGCAGCGGCTGTCGATCGCGCGCGCGCTGGTGCGCGACCCGCGGCTGCTGATCTTCGACGAGGCCACTTCGGCGCTCGACTCGCTGACCGAGGAGCAAATCACGGCCACCGTGCGCCAGGTGTCGCAGCAGTCGCACCGCATCACCCTGCTGATCGCCCACCGGCTGTCGACCATACTGCATGCGCAGACCATCATCGTGCTCGAACGCGGGCGCATTGCCGAGTCCGGCAGCCATGCCGAGCTGCTGGAGCGCAAGGGCCTGTATTACGCCATGTGGCGCCAGCAGATCGGCGAGCGCCCGGCCGGCCCGCCACTGGGGGCGCTGCCGCCGCAGGAGGACGCGCTGGAGCCGGCAGCAGGGAATTGACGGGCACGCGCGCGGGCGTCGTCCTGCGCTGACCCATGCATGCCAGCAAATACCTACATTGCCCCCAGGCAACACCGGGTAGATTGGTGACTGAGGCAGCAGGCGACATGCTGCCCTCCATAAAGAGTGCCGGGTGCACATGCCCGGCACCAACGCCTGCCAAAGGCATTTGTCATTCCATGCCACCCGAGGATTTCTCTATGCCCCGTCACAACGACTGCCGACTGCTTTCCTTCGACGACCTGCGCAGCCGGCTGGACCGCGACCCCCTGCCCGAAAAAGACAGCCGCACCGGCTCGGCGGTGGCCCTGGCGGTGGGCGCGGGCGCCGTTGCCTATCTGGCGTGGATGGCGCTGCGCACTCCTGCACGGCCTGCCGCGGTCCAGCCCGTGGGCAATTTCGACATCTCGCGCTACATGGGCCGCTGGTACGAGGTGGCGCGCATCGACCAGCGCTTCGAAAAGGGCCTGGTGCGCACCCGCGCCGAATACACCCTGGCGCCCAATGGCAGCGTGCAGGTCGTGAACCGTGGCTTCGATCCGCGCCGCAACCGCTGGGACGAGGCGCGCGGCAAGGCGCAGGTGGTGGGCAGCTCGAATGAAGCCGCGCTCAAGGTCTCGTTCTTCGGCCCCTTCTATGCAGGCTACAACGTGGTGGCGCTGGACGAGCACTACCGCTGGGCCATGGTCGTGGGCTCGAGCCTGGACTACTTCTGGATTCTCTCGCGCACCCCGGTGCTGCCCTCCGGCGTGCGCCAGCACCTGCTGGCGCAGGCGCAGCAGATCGGCATCAACCTCGACCGCATCACCTGGGTCATGCAGGACGGGGCCAATCCCACGGGCGGCTGAAGCGCCCGCGTTTCCTAGGCCATGGTGGCGGCCGCCACCAGCCGCTGCGTGTAGGCATGGCGCGGCGCATCGAGCACCTGCGCCACGGGCCCGGCCTCCAGCACCTCGCCCTCCTTCATCACCATCACGTCGTGCGCCATGGCGCGGATCACCTCGATGTCATGGGTGATCAGCAGATAGCTGAGCCCACGCTCCTTCTGCAGCCGCTGCAGCAGCGCCAGCACCTGCTGCTGCACCGTCACGTCGAGCGCGCTGGTGGGCTCGTCGAGCACCAGCAGCTGCGGCTGCACGATCAGCGCGCGCGCGATGGCCAGGCGCTGGCGCTGGCCGCCGGAGAATTCATGCGGATAGCGCTGCAGCAGGCCCGGGTACTGCAGCTGCGTCAGCCCCACGTCCGCCAGCACCTGCTCGACACGCTGGCGCCGCGCGGCCGCGGTGCTGCCAGGCTCCTGCAGGCGCAGGCCCTCGCCGACGATCTCCTCCACCGTGAGGCGCGGCGACAGCGAGGAGAACGGATCCTGGAACACGACCTGCACGCGCCGGCGCAGCGCCTGGTTGGCACGGCTGTTGCGCGTGGCCGGCTGCTGCCACGCCTGGCCCTCGATGCGCAGCTGGCCATCTGCGGGCAGCAGGCCCAGGATGGCCTGCGCCAGCGTCGACTTGCCCGAGCCCGACTCGCCCACGACGCCCAGCGTGTGGTGCGGCAGCAGTTGCAGGTCCACGCCCTTGACGGCGACGAACTCGCCGCGGCGGAACCATCCACGCAGCCCGGGCAGTGGCGTCGAGTAGCGCACCTGCAGCTGCTGCGTTTCCACCAGTGGCTGATCCGAGCGCTGCGGTGCTTCAACGACATCGCGCTTCGGCACACTGCCGATCAGGCGGCGCGTATAGGCATGCTGCGGGTTGGCAAACACCTCCTGCACGCTGCCCTGCTCCACCAGGCGCCCGTGCTCCATGACGGCAGCGCGGTCGGCAAAGCGCCGCACCAGGTTCAGGTCGTGGGTGATCAGCAGCAGCGCCATGCCGGTCTGGCGCTGCAGATCGCCCAGCAGCTCGAGGATCTGCACGCGCAGCGTCACGTCGAGCGCGGTCGTGGGTTCGTCGGCCAGCAGCAGCCTGGGCGATGAGGCCAGCGCCATGGCGATCATCGCGCGCTGGCGCTGCCCGCCGCTGAGCTGATGCGCGAACGCGCGCGCGCGCCGCTCGGGTTCGGGAATGCCGGTGGTGGCCAGCAGCTCGACGGCCTGGCGCCGCGCCTGCGCCGGCGACAGCGCCTGCTTGAGCTGCAGCACCTCCGCCACCTGGTCGCCCACCGCCATCAGCGGATTCAGCGCCGTCATCGGCTCCTGGAAGATCATCGCGATATCGCCGCCGCGCACGCCGCGCATCTCGCGCTCGGGCAGCGCCAGCAGGTCGCGCCCCTCGAACAGCGCCTGGCCGCTCAGGCGCGCATCGCCCGCCAGGCGCAGCAGCGCCAGCGCGGTGACGGTCTTGCCCGAGCCCGATTCACCGACCAGCGCCAGCTTCTCGCCCGCATGAACATGGAAATCCACGCCATGCACCACCTGCTTGTCGCCAAACCATACCTGCAGATCTCGCACTTCCAGCAATGGCGAAGAGGAAGAGTTGTTTTGCGTCATGGCTTGCTGTCCGTTACCTGGGCCTTGCGGGGATCGAGCGCGTCGCGCAGCGCATCGCCCATGAAGGTCAGCAGCAGCAGCGTGCTGACCAGCACCGCGAAGGTGCTCAGCGAAATCCACCAGGCGTCGATGCTGTTCTTGCCCTGGCTCAGCAGCTCGCCCAGGCTCGGAGTGCCGGGCGGCACCCCCAGGCCGAGGAAGTCGAGCGAAGTCAGCGCGAGAATCGCCGCGCTCATGCGAAAGGGCAGGAAGGTGACCACCGGCGTGAGGCTGTTGGGCAGGATATGGCGCCAGATGATCTGCGCATTGCCCACGCCCAGCGCGCGCGCCGCCTTCACGTAGTCGAGCTGGCGGTTGCGCAGGAACTCGGCGCGCACGTAGTCCGACAGCCCCATCCAGCCAAACAGGCTCAGCAGCACCAGCAGCAGCGCGATGCTGGGCGCGAACAGCGCGCTGAAGATGATCAGCAGGTAGAGCTCGGGCATGGAGCCCCAGATCTCTATGAAGCGCTGGAAGGCCAGGTCGGTGCGCCCGCCAAAGAAGCCCTGGATCGCACCGGTGATGACACCCAGCAGCACCCCGGTGGCAGTGAGCGCCAGCGCGAACAGCACGCTCACGCGAAAGCCGTAGATCAGCTGCGCCAGCAGGTCGCGCCCGCGGTCGTCGGTGCCCAGCCAGTTGGCCGCGCTGGGCGCTGCAGGATTGGGCTGCTGGGCGAAATAATTGATGGTCTTGGGGCCGTAGCGGTTTGGCGTATAGAGCGCCCAGTTTCCTTTTTCCGCCAGGCGCTCGGCAATGAAGGGGTCGAGATAGTCGGCGGCGGTCTCGAAGTCGCCGCCAAAGGTCGTCTCGGGGTAGTCGTTCCACAGCGGCCAGTACATCTGCCCCTGGTAGCGCACGGCGATCGGCCGGTCGTTGCTCAGCAGCTCCGCCCCCAGGCTCAGCAGCACCATGGCGCAAAAGACCATCAGGCTCCAGAAGCCCAGGCGGTTGCGCTTGAAGCGCTGCCAGGCACGGCGTGCGGGAGAAAGCGAGGGCGTGATGGCCGGGGCCGGCGGCGGCAGCGCGTGCGCCGTGGCAGAGGGGTCAATCGAACTTGACACGTGGGTCCACCCAGACATAGCAGAGATCGCCGATCAGCTTGGTGACCAGGCCGATCAGCGTGAACAGGAACAGCGTGCCCAGCACCACCGGATAGTCGCGCCGGATCACGCTCTCATAGCTCAGCAGCCCCAGACCGTCGAGCGAGAACAGCGTCTCGATCAGCAGCGAGCCGGCGAAGAAGGCGCCGATGAAGGCCGCGGGAAAACCGGTGATGATCGGAATCAACGCATTGCGGAACACATGCTTCCAGAGCACCTGGCGCTCGCTCAGGCCCTTGGCGCGCGCGGTGAGCACATATTGCTTGCGTATCTCCTCGAGAAACGCGTTCTTGGTCAGCATGGCGGTGACGGCAAAGCTGCCCGCCACCATGGCCGTGACCGGCAGCGCGATATGCCACAGATAATCCACGATGCGCGCGCCCCAGCTGAGCTCGTCCCAGTTGGCGGAAGTCAGCCCGCGCAGCGGAAACCACTGCAGCTGCCCGCCGAAGATCACCAGCAGCGCCACACCCAGCACGAAGCCCGGAATGGCATAGCCCACGAGAATGACCAGCGTCGTGACGAAATCGAAGCGCGTGCCGGCGCGCACCGCCTTGGCCACGCCCAGCGGCACCGCCACCAGGTAGCTGAGGAGAAAGGTCCACAGGCCCAGGCTGATCGACACCGGCAGCTTCTCGATCACCAGCTCCCACACCGCCTTGTTGTGAAAGAAACTGCGGCCCAGGTCGAACTGCGCGAACTGGCCGAGCATCTGCAAGAAGCGCTCGTGCGCGGGCTTGTCGAAGCCGTAGAGGGCCTTGATCTGCTCCAGGCGCTGCGGGTCCACGCCCTGCGCGCCGCGGTAGTTCATGCCGCCCCCGCCGCCCGTCGCGCCGCCCGCGCCGGCCTTGGCCTCGGCCAGGTATTGCTCGACGGGGCCGCCGGGCACGAACTGGATGACCACAAATGTCAGCAGCAGCACGCCCAGCAGCGTGGGCACCATCAACAGCAGCCGCTTGAGGATATAGATGAACATCAGCGGTCTTTCGGGGGCTTGGAGGCGGGGCTTCGCGCCCACCAGGTATCGAGCGCCCAGAGCTCGCCGTTGCTGTAGGGCGGCGCAATGGCGGGGCGCGCCAGGCGCCAGTCGTTGAAGACCATGCGGTGCGTGCCCGCGCTCCACTGCGGGATCAGATAGTGGCTGTGCGCGATGACGCGCTCGAGCGCATGGCAGGCCGGCAGCAGCTCGGCTTCTGTCTTGGCGCTGGTCATGGCCTGGATCAGCGCATCGACGGCCGGGCTCTTGACGCCTGCGTAGTTGCCGGAGTCCTCGGTGTCGGCGGCCTGGCTGCCCAGCAGATCGGCAAACTCCTGGCCCGGGTTGTGCGTGCCCGGATAGACGATGGTGGCGATGTCGAAGTCGAACTTCTGCAGCCGCTGCTGGAACAGCGCGAAGTCCACCGCGCGGTAGCGCAGCTGGATGCCGAGCTTTTCCAGGTTGCGCTGCCAGGGCGCGACGGTGCGCAGGCTGCCCTCGCCGCTGTCGAGGTATTCGAGCTCCAGCGGCTGGCCATCCACATTGCGCAGCACGCCGCCCTCCACCGTCCAGCCCGCGTCGCGCAGCAGCTGCTGCGCGCGGCGCAGGTTGGCGCGCAGCGAATTCGGCGGGTCGGTGCGCGGCGGGCTGTACATCTCGCCAAACGCCGCCGCCGGGATCTGCGCGCGCCAGGGCTCCATCAGCGCCAGCTCGGCGGCGCCCGGCAGGCCGCGCGTTTCGCAGGCGGTGTTGCCGAACATGCCACGCACCCGGTAGTACGAGCCGTAGAACATCTGGCGGTTCATCCACTCGTAATCCATGGCCAGGTCCAGCGCCTCGCGCACGCGCGCATCCTGGAGGACGGGCCGGCGCGTGTTGAGCACATAGCTCTGGAAACCCGAAGGCAGCTTGTGTTCGAACTCGCCCTTGACCAGTTCGCCGCTGGCAAAGCGCCGTCCGTCGATGCGCCGCGCCCAGTCGCCGGCGCTGTACACGCGCATCAGGTCGAACTCGCCGGCCTTGAGCGCCTCGAGCTTGGCAGTGTTGTCCTTGTAGATGCGCACGCTCACGCGCGCGAAGTTGGCCGTGCCCTTGCGCACGCCCAGGTTCCTGCCCCAGTAATCGGGGTCGAGCACATAGGTGATGTCCTTGCCGAAGCGCACGGGACCTATGCGGTACGGCCCGCTGCCGATGGGAATTTCCATGACCACCTGGTCAAAGGGCTTGGCCTTGCCATCGGCGCCCCGGCCCCAGTCGGGGCTGAAGATCGGCAGGCCGCCCACCGTGAGCGGCAGCTCGCGGTTGGGCACGCGAAAGCGAAAGCGCACCGTGCGCTCGTCCAGCACGTCGGCGCCCGCGACATCGATCAGCAGCGTCTTGTAGCCGGGCGCGGTGTGCGGGCCGATCAGCGTCTCGTAGCTGTATTTCACATCCCCGGCCAGCACCGGCCGGCCGTTGTGGAAGCGCGCCTCGGAGCGCAGCCTGAAGGTGGCCGACAGGCCGTCGGGCGCCACCGTCACATCCTCGGCCAGCAGCCCGTAGCCCGTCGCGGTCTCGTCAAGCGAACCGGTCAGCAGCGAATCGAACATCAGATTCGCCAGATAGGCGGGGGCGTTGCCCTTGATCGTGAACGGGTTGTACTTGTCGAAAGTGGAAACGCGCAGATTGCTCACCAGGCGCAGCTCGCCCCCCTTGGGCGCCTCGGGATTGACGTAATTGAAATGCGCGAAGCCTTGCGGGTAGCGCGGCTGCCCCCATAGCGCATAGGCATGTCCGGACCATGCAGGAGACACACCGGCCAGCAGCAAAGAAAACATCCAGTAGCGCATGCGACAATTCTGCCCTACGAAGCACCGCCGCGGTCAACGGTCGGGCGTGCTGCACCGAATTTCGCGCAACGCGCACCTCACTACTCCTGGAGAAAAACAATGGGCTTCCTCACCGGCAAGAAACTGCTGATCACCGGCGTCCTGTCCAACCGTTCCATCGCCTACGGCGTGGCCAAGGCCTGCCATGCGCAGGGCGCCGAACTGGCGTTCAGCTACGTGGGCGAGCGCTTCAAGGACCGCATCAGCGAGTTCGCCGCCGACTTCGACTCGAAGCTGGTGTTCGACTGCGACGTGGGCGACGACGCGCAGATCGAGAAGCTGTTTGCCGACCTGGGCCAGGCCTGGGGCACCTTCGACGGCTTCCTGCACTCGATCGGCTTCGCGCCGCGCGAGGCGATCGCCGGCAACTTCCTCGACGGCCTGAGCCGCGAGAACTTCCGCATCGCGCACGACATCAGCGCCTACAGCTTCCCGGCCATGGCCAAGGCCGCCCTGCCCTACCTCAACGACAAGTCGTCGCTGCTGACGCTGTCGTACCTGGGCGCGCTGCGCTCGATCCCCAACTACAACACCATGGGCCTGGCCAAGGCCTCGCTGGAGGCTTCCGTGCGCTATCTGGCCGAAGCCGTGGGCCGCACCGAAGACGGCCGCACGATTCGCGCCAACGGCATCTCCGCCGGCCCGATCAAGACCCTGGCCGCCAGCGGCATCAAGGACTTCGGCAAGCTGCTCAGCCGCGTGGCCGACGCCTCGCCGCTGCGCCGCAACGTGACGCCCGAAGATGTGGGCAATGTGGCGGCGTTCATGTTCTCGGATCTGGCGGCGGGCGTGACGGCCGAGATCACTTATGTGGATGGCGGCTTCAGCCAGACTGCTGGGTTGAGCGCTGATCAGGTGTAAATCGCACCGGGTTCGATCCGAGGCCATGGGTGGTGCACCCATGGCCTTTTCTTATTGCGGGCGTATCTGCATTACTGCGCTTCGACTCTCCACCACCGTTCGCCCTGAGCCTGCCTCGCCGGCCGCGTCGAAGGGCGTTTCTGGGCGCGATACGCGCATGGCATGCATTGAATGTTCAATTCTTGGGCGGAGCGAATCTTGAGAGCAGCCCGCTCACCCTTCGACAAGCTCAGGGCGAACGGAGAGCGGGCAATGCGCATGGAGCGATAGAGCGGAGCACCAGTCAACTTTTCATGCACGTGAAGCGTGCAAGGACATACCTCGAATACTGTTTGCGAACCGCACGAAGAATTAAGCTGGGCGGTACCAACCGCCTTCCCCGCCGAACCGATGCCAACCAGCGATCACCACTCACACGACCATGACCACGATCATGGCCACACGCATGACCACGGCAACGGCCATGCCCACAACCATGCCCCCTCCGTGACGGCCTCCAACGCGCGCCGCATCCAGTGGGTGTTCATCATGACGCTGGCCTATGCCGCGGTGCAGGTGGTGGGCGGTTGGCTGTCAGGCTCGCTGGCGCTGATCGCCGATGCCGGCCACATGCTGTCCGACGCGGCGGCGCTGCTGCTGGCGCTGGTCGCCTACCGCATTGCCGCGCGTGCACCCGACAAGCAGCGCACCTATGGCTTTCACCGCGTGCGCGTGCTGGCGGCGCTGGCCAACGGTGCCTCGCTGCTGCTGCTGGTGGCGTGGATTGCCTGGGAAGCCGTGCAGCGCTTTCGCGAGCCGACCGAAGTGCTGGCCGGGCCGATGCTGGGCGTGGCCGTCGTCGGATTGATCATCAATCTCGCCGGAGCCTGGGTGCTGATGCGCGGACACCAGGGCGACGGCAACCTGCGCGGCGCGCTGCTGCATGTGGTGGGCGACCTGCTGGGCTCGATTGGCGCGATTGCCGCAGCCATCGGCATTCTCTACACCGGCTGGACCGTGCTCGACCCGATTCTCTCGGTGCTGGTGTCGGTGCTGGTGGTGCGCTCGGCGTGGAGCCTGGTGTCGGATTCGCTGTTGATCCTGCTGCAGGCGGTGCCGCGCGGGCTGGATGTGGAGGGCGTGCAGGCCGACATTGCCGGCCTGCCTGAAATCGCGGAGGTGGGGCACTTCCATGCCTGGACGCTGACCGATGACCGCGTGGTGGCCACGGTGCATGTCACACCTGCGCCCGGCACCGATCCCCTGGCACTGCCGGCGCGCGTGGCGCGGCAGTTGCGCGAAAAGCATGCCATTGCGCATGCCACGGTGCAGGTCGATCCCCCGGGGGAGCTGCAGGGTCCGCACGCGCGGTGACGGACCCGGCGCTTCACTCCTCGGGGTGGGCGCGCAGCGAGACGTTGAGGTGGTCGATCACCGGCGCCCACTCGGCGTCGGCGCCCAGGCCTTCGCGCAGCATGCGCGACTGCGCGGGCGTCCAGAACGGCGCATCGGGCAGCAGGATGGCGGAATCCAGGGGGGCATGCTCGCGGATGAACGCCGCAATGCCTGCGTCGTCATCGGGCAGGCCCAGCTGCGCGAACAGTTGGGAAAAGGTGGGGGGGTTCAAGGTATCCATTGCAAAGCCCTTTTTATCGATTCACGTGGATGACTTCGCACCAAAATGCGAGCTGACGGCATTGCCCGGGAGCATCGCCCGAGGCAGCGCTGTTGACGCATTGTGCAGTAAACCTCCGTGCGCCATGCCCCCGGCGCTGTCGGAAAAAAGCCCGACTGATGCGCCGATTCCAGCCCGTTGACCTCCTCCCCTGCCTGAAGGCAGGGGATTCCTACGGCGCTATGCAGGA
Source organism: Comamonas endophytica (assembly GCF_023634805.2). Classification (NCBI taxonomy): domain Bacteria; kingdom Pseudomonadati; phylum Pseudomonadota; class Betaproteobacteria; order Burkholderiales; family Comamonadaceae; genus Comamonas; species Comamonas endophytica. Next base: position 3,131,388 of record NZ_CP106881.1, on the reverse strand, counting down.
TTGAAGCTCCTGCACAGTCGCTTCGGTGGGTTCCGGTTTCACCGAGACCGGTTGCGCCGATGTCTTTCGGCCTCGACCAGAGCCTTTCCCTCCACAGGCTGACAAGCGCAGTCCGCGCTCCAGAACATTGATGGCGCCCACCACATCGGCATGGTCGCCATGGCCGCAGGCCTGGCACATGAAGGCCGCTTGTGTGCGGCGATTGTCCTGGCTGACATGGCCGCAGTGCGGACATGTCTGGCTGGTGTAGCAAACCGGCAGGCCCCGGCGAAACGGCGCATGTCGCGCCGCTGCCTGCCGTCGGGCATGAGCTCAAACCGGAAGGCTTGCAGGCGCTGCATGAAAGGATTATCGACAAGAAGCGCCAACCTGCCAGGAAAAACAAACTATGGGCTGAAGCTCTTGGGTGGCCCCGTATTTGGCGGCGCGCCGGGAGCCAGCTGTGGTCAAGTATGTCAACAGGCCACAGTCGCCAAGGGCAACATCCAACAGCCGGGACCGCTTCGCTGTCCGCGCTCTTGACCCTGCCGTAAACGACAGGGTTTGCCGGGCATCAGATCATTCAGGCTGGATACCCGCCGCCTTGATCACCTTGCCCCACTTGGCGGTTTCCTCGGCCTGGAAGCGCGCCAGCTCCTCGGGCGAGCCATGCCAGCGGCTGGTGCCGGAGAGCGTGTAGAAGCTCGCGGCCTGCTTGCTTTCCACGGCCTTGCCCAGCAGGGTGCTGAGCTGGTTCACGATCTGCGGCGGCGTGCCCGCGGGCAGATAGGCGGCGAACCAGTAGCCCATGTTGTAGCCCTTGACGCCCGCCTGCTCGATGGTCGGCACGTCGGGCAGCATGGAGCTGCGCTCCTGCGTCGAGAAGCCCAGCGCCTTGAGCTTGCCGGCCTGCACCTGCGGCAGCCCGGTGGAGACATCGGTGATCATCAGATCGATCTGGCCGCCCAGCAAGTCGGTGATGGCCAGCGGGTTGCTCTTGTAGGGCACATGCAGGATATCGACGCCCGCGAGCTGCTTGAGCATTTCGCCGGCCATGCGGCTGGAGGAGCTGCCGCTGCCGAAGCTCAGCTTGCCCGGGTTGGCCTTGGCGTAGGCCACGAGGTCCGCGACCGACTTGTGCGGCGAGGCGGCATTCACCACCAACACCTGCCCGCCCTTGCCCAGGCCCGTCACGGGCGCGAAGTCCTTCACCGGGTCATAGGGCAGCTTCTTGTACAGATGCTCGTTGGCCGCATGGGTGGTGTTGGTGGTGATCAGCACCGTGTAGCCATCGGGCGCAGCGCGCGCCACGCCCTGCGCGGCCAGCATGCCGCTGGCGCCGCCCTTGTTTTCCACGACCACCGCCTGGCCGGTTTCCTGGGTGATGAACTGGCCCAGCGCACGCGCGATCTGGTCGGTGGCGCTGCCCGCGGCAAAGGGCACGACAAAGGTCAGCGGCTTGGCCGGGTACTTGGCTGCGCCCTGGGCGAAAACGCCAGGCGCCGCCAGCGCCAGTGCAGCGGCAATGCCTGCGCCCAGCGTGCGGCGGCGAAAGGAAAAGGTGGATGGCTTGTTCATGCTTTTGTCTCCTCGGTTGCGTGATGGGTCAATTCAACGGAATTTCGGAAGCTCTTGCGGCCCCTTGCAATGGATCAGCAGATCGGCCGGCAGCAGCACTTGCATCTGCAGCAGATCGAAGGCCAGCGCCTTGCCATGGGTGTCGAGATTGAGCGCGCTATTGACGCCGCCCTCGAGCACCTCGTCGAGCACGAAATTCATCGCCTGCAGCTGCGGCAGCACATGGCGCGCGACATGGCTGGGCGCGCGCGCCGCGAAATGCGCGGCCACGCGCTCGGCGGTCACCTGCTGCGCGATCACGGGCCACAGCGCCGGGTGGTAGGCAATCACGCTGATATTGCTGCGGTTGCCCTTGTCGCCGGTGCGGCCGTGGGCCAGCCGGTACAGCGGAACCTGCATGGATGCGGAAATGTTCATGCGCCCTCCCCGGCCGCGCGCCACCAGCGCCAGCCGCATTCGACGGAGTCCCGTGCAATCAGGCACGAGACGGTGGACAGGCGCGAGCGCAGCTGGGTGCGCACGCCGCCCCCGCCGCCCGGCCCGCAGGTATAGAGCGCATTGACTTCGCGCAGCAGCACTTCGGCCGCGCGCGCCGTCGGCTGCTCCCACGCCCAGCGCACGCGCACATCGCGCATGGCGCTGCTTTCGGCCGGCAGATGGTCCAGCCACCGGCCGTGGTCATCGCCCAGCACGCTGGTCACGCCGATGAAATCGCAGCGCAGCAGGCCCTGTCCGGCCAGCCGCGTGCCGATCACCTGGCGCGCCAGCTGCGCCCGCGCCAGCGCATGCGCGCCGGCATAGGAAATCTCGGCCTCGGCCAGCCAGCCGCGTTCGCTGCAGACATTCACCTTGAGATGGCTGGGCCGCGCATGGCCGCGCACGCCGTCGAGCCGCACCAGGTCGGGGCCGACCTCGGTCACCATCGCCTGGCTGATATCGGCCACCACATCGGGCGTCAGATAGGCCGCGGGATCGTGCACCTCGTAGAGCAGTTGCTCCTTGACGGTCTGGGAATTGATCACGCCGCCGGTACCCGCGGGCTTGCCGATGGTGCAGCGGCCGTCGGCCTCGATGCGCGCGATGGGAAATCCGACATGGGCCAGATCGGGCACGTCCTTGTAGCCCGGATCGGCGAAATAGCCGCCCGACACCTGCGAGCCGCATTCCAGCAGATGGCCGGCCATGGTGCCGCGCGCCAGCAGATCCCAGTCGTCCCAGGCCCAGCCATGCCAGGCAGCGGCCGGGCCCAGCACCAGCGCCGGGTCGGCCACACGGCCCGCGATCACGATCTCCGCGCCCTGCTCCAGCGCCAGGGCAATGGGCTGCGCGCCGATATAGGCATTGGCGCTGACCACGCGCGCCGTGGGCCATTCGTCGCCGCAGGCCTGCTGCAGGGCCGCGCGGTGCTCCTCGCCCATCAGGTCATCGCCCTGTACCAGCGCCATGCGCGGCACGCGCAGGCCCAGCTCTGCGGCCAGCGCCGCGATGCAGGCGGCCGCGCCGGCCGGATTGGCCGCGCCGAAGTTGCTGACGATGCGGATGCCATGCGCCAGGCAATCGGCCAGCACCGGCCGCAGCAGGTCGGCCAGCAGTGGCTCGAAGCCTGCGGCCGGATCGCGCTCGCGCGCCAGCTGCGCCAGCGCCAGCGTGCGTTCGGCCAGGGTCTCGAAGATCAGCACCGCGGGTTCGCGCGCCGCCATCAGCGCATCGACCACGGGCCGCGCCGCATCGGTGCGGTCGCCGGAAAAACCCGCGCCGCAGCCCACGAGCAGCGCACCGCGCGGCGTCGAGGGCGCAGGGCCCACAGGCCAGCGCGCGGAGGAAATATCGGAAGTGGGGGTCGCCATGCAGGCAATATAGGCCCAGCGCTTTATGCTGTAAATTCGATGCTTTGGATTGTTTCATCGAAAAACCCAATGAATCTCACCACGCGCCAACTGCAGGCCTTTGCCGCGCTGCACCAGCAGCTGAGCTTCACGCGCGCCGCGCAGCAGTGCTGCCTGTCGCAGCCTGCCTTCAGCGCGCTGATCCAGGGGCTGGAGCAAGGCCTGGGGGCGCAGCTGTTCGAGCGCAGCACGCGGCATGTGGTGCTGACGCGGGCGGGCCAGGACTTCCTGCCCCATGCGCAGCGCCTGCTGGCCGGCATCGAGCAGGCGGTGCAGGAGCTGCAGGGCGCGGCGCAGCTGCGCGCCAGCCGCGTGACGGTGGCGCTGCTGCCCTCGCTGGCGGCGCACTGGCTGCCCGCGGTGCTGGCCGATTTCGCGCAGACCCATCCCCATATCCAGGTGCAGGTGCGCGATGCGCTGAACACCCCGTGCCTGGAGAGCGTGCAGCAGGGCCAGGCCGACTGGGCGCTGTGCACGGCGCTGGCGCGCCACCCCGATCTGCATGCGGCGGCCGTGGCCGAGGAAAGCTTCTATCTCATCTGCCCGCGCGCGCATCCCCTGGCGCAGATGCAGGCGCCGATCCATGCCCAGGCACTGCAGAGCCACCCCTTCGTGCAGATGGCGGCGCATACCAGCGTGCGCGCCAGCGTGGACCTGTGGCAGGCGCAGGTCTTCGGCAAGCCGGTGCTGCAGACCTGCATGGAAGTCGAGCAGCTGGCCACGGTGATGGGCATGGTGCGCGCCGGCCTGGGCGTGAGCCTGGTGCCCGCGCTGTCGCTGGCCTACTTCCAGGACCCGGGCATTGCCATCCGCCGGCTGGTGGACACTGCGCCCTCGCGCACCATCTACTGGGTGCGCCATCGCCACCAGGGCCTGGGGCCGGCGGCGCAGGCGTTCTACGCCAGCGCGCAGCAATCGCTGCAGGAATGGCTGCAGGGGCAGAGCGGGCCGGCCATGCACACCGCATAAAACCGCGTGGCGCCCGAAATACCGCTCCTCTGGCTATGATGGTCCGAGTTGCAGCCCAGACCGCGACCCCGATGAACACTCCGGCCTTCCCACCGTTGCGCACCGAATGCCCGCCCGGCGCCTGCAATTGCGGGCGCGACGCGCTGCTGCAGCAGCCCGAGGCCGACCTGCGCATCATGCTGCTCACGCGCGAAGAGGAAAAACGCCTGCTGCAGCGGCTGGAGAACATCGCCAGCCTGGCAGACCTGCGCCACATGCTGCGGCGCATGCAGCAGCAGCTCGGCCTGGAGGTGCAGGTCAACACCAGCGGGCGCGAGGTGCGCACGCTGCGCGGCATCACCATCCTGGTGGTGGAGCGCCCGGGGCTGTGCCGCAAGACACGCCAGGCGATTCCTGCTGCCATCAAGCGCAGCCTGGAGCTGCGCCCGGAGATTGCCTTCGAGCTGCTGGACGAGGCGAGCCTGTTTGCGCCGCCCGGGCTGCAGGACGGGCGGCGTTAGCCCGCTGCCCGTCCACGCCAGCCTGCAGACTCAGGGCCGCGCCACGCGCCAGGCGTTGCCCACGCCGTCGCCGGTCATGTCGCCCGGCTTGCCATCCTTGACCCAGTAGTAGAGCGGACGCCCCTTGTAGGCCCACTGGCTGGCGCCATCGTCACGCGTGATCACGCTCCAGTCGCCGATCGGCTGGGCGCCTGGAGGCGCCATCAGCGGCGGCCAGTTGGTGGCGCAGCCGCCATTGCAGACGCTCTTGCCGCTGCCGGTGGCATCGCGGTCGAAGACATACAGCGTCATCTGGTTCGGTCCGACCAGCATGCCGTTCATGACCGTGGCGGGAGAGCCCTGCGACATCGATCCCGCGGGGGCGGGAGAGGTCTGGGTCATTGCCCCCGCAGTGGCTGCAGGTGTCTGCGCCGTGGATGCCCGGCTGGAGGGTGCCGTATCGCAGGCGGTCAGCGCCACCGAAACCAGAAAAGCCATCGAAGCCATACGCAGCATGGAATACTCCTTGAAGGTTGGAAAGCTGGAAGAAGGCGCTGGTCCATCACCCGGGCGCCGGTGAGAGTCGCCCGCAAAGTATCTGCCTTTTCGCGTTGCGTGTTGTAACCAAGTTTGCCTGGGTGTGGTCGGGCAGCCTCACGCCTGCCTACGCTTCTTGCATGCCCTCAAATCCAGCATCCCCTGCACGGTGCGCGGATCCACGCCGCGCGCAAAGATCGCGTGCTTCTGGATCTTCTGCGTGCCGGTCGTGGGAAGCTGCGGTGTGAACCAGATCCAGCCGGGCGCCTTGTAGTAGGCCATGCCGCCATGGCAATGCGCGAAGAGCTGCTGTGCCACCCCGCCCCTCGCGTCTGCCTCGGGCATCCCCGCCTTGAGCACTATGCAGGCCAGCACCTCCTCCTCGCGCAGCGCGTCGGCCACCGCCAGCACGGCGGCCTGCTCGACCAGCGGATGGGTCAGCAGCATCGCCTCGACCTCGGCCGCCGCGATGTTCTCACCCGAGCGCCGGATGATGTTCTTGCGCCGGTCGACGAAATGGAACATGCCGCCCGCGTCGCGCACCACGATGTCGCCAGTGTGGAACCAGCCGCCGCGCCAGGCGCTTTCGGTGGCGGCGGGGTCGTCCAGGTATCCACTGAAGAAGTCCTTGCGCGGCGTCTGCTTCGAGTGGCGGATGACCAGCTCGCCCGGCGTACCGTCCGGCACATCCTGGTCCAGATCGTCGACGGCCCGCGCCTGCACGCCCTCCACTGCCCGGCCGAACGCACGGGTGCCGACCTGGCGCGGCTCGTGGCAGTCGGCCATGATGCGCACCATCTCGGTCATGCCCCAGAGTTCCAGCAGCGGGAAGCCGAAGCGCTGCTCGAAAGCCGCATGCCGCTGCGGCTCGGCACCCGCACCGAAGCCGAAGCGCACGCAGTGGTTGCGGTCTTCGTCCGAAGGCGGCTGAAGCAGCAGCAGCTGGATCACGACGCCCAGGTAGTGGACGATGGTGGCACGCGTCTGGCGCACCTCCTGCCACCAGCGCGAGGGCTGGAAACGGTCGGTCTGCACCTGGCAGCCGCCAGTCAGCAGCATGCACTGGAACGACAGTATCGACGCGTTCACATGGAACAGCGGCAGCGGGTTGTACAGGCGCTCGCCGCCCTCGCGGATGCGCGCCAGCCCGCCGCGCGTGGCATAGGCATGGCCGGCCGCAAGCTCATAGTGGTGCGACAGCACGCAGCCCTTGGGCCGGCCCGTGGTGCCCGAGGTATAGAGAATGCTGGCGGGCGTATCAGGCCCCACCTGCCCTGCCAGCGCGGGGCGCGCCGCCATGGGCAGGCCCTGCGGCCACTGCTCCCACAGCAAGACCGGCGGCTGGTGCCGGCTTTCGCGCAGCGCCGCCTGTGCTGCATCCGCATGGCTGCCGAGCACCAGCAGCAGATCCGGCTGGGCATGGTCGATCAGATAGGCGAACTCGCCCGGGCGGTAGTCGGGATTCACCGGCACGCAGCACACGCCCAGCGCATTCAGCGCCAGCTTGTGCAGCATGTGCTCGGGCCGGCTTTCCAGCAGCAGGCCCACGCGATGCCCCAGTCCATAACCGGCCGCGCGGTACCGGGCCATCAGCGCGGTCACTTGCTGCGCGGCCTGCGCATAGCTGATCTCCCAGCCCTCGGGATGGTAGCCGCGTGCCGGATTCGCCGGCACTGCCAGCAGGCTGTTGCCGGCATAGGCCTGCGCGGCCTGGAAGAACACTTCGCCAATGCTGCTTTCTTCGTGGATGGCAATCACGGACAGTCCTCAGTTCGAGACAGGTTTGAAACCCAAGCGGCGAAACAATCGCTCGGAACGCAGATGCCCCACCGTGATACGGGCGCAGCAACCGGCGTAGCCGAGCTGCTGTAGCGCGGCAAGACTGTGACTGACCAGCATGCCGCCCATGCCCTGGCCCTGCAGCAGCTTGGCGACCGCTATCAAGCCGATCACCGGGCCGCCATAAGTGGGTGAGTCACCTACCAGGATGGCGCCATCGATCTCCCTGGCGCTTGATTCGTGCACGAATGAAGCGGCATCGATGAAATGGCCATAGTGTCCCGCCAGGATGGCGGGAACCGTGGTTCGAAATGTTCCGGCCAATGCCTCATCCGGTGCGTCCAGAAATGTTTGCTGCGCCAGCGTCACCACTGCCTGGGCATCCTCCGCGCGCACCGGCCGCAAAGCGCTGGTGCCATGAACAGGTCGCTGCTCCCCGGCAAGGCTCGTGCGCCACAGCCGGGCCACACGCGCAGCCCGCGGATTCCCGCACTGCGGTTGCTTCTGGCTTGTCATGGCTGCATCCTCCCTTCAGTCCAGGGCACATGGCCATCTGCCGCCGCCCTGCATCCAGCGTATCCCGACATCGCGACTTTTCAGCTGCCACCTAGGGAAAGCACGAAGCCGCATACGCACGCTTGAAAACAAAACTGCATGTGGGTGCACAGCCAGCTCGCACGCCGTGGCATCACTTGTGCATCTGCCTCCGGAATTCCGGCTTCGCGACCCTGTACTGAAAGACTTCCGCCCTTCATGAAAACCAGAGCTGCCGTACTGCGCGCCATGGGCGCCGCCCACCCCTATGCCCAAAGCCTGCCGCTGCAGATCGAGGAAGTGGAGCTTCAGCCGCCCGGCGAAGGCGAGGTGCTGATCCGCATTGCCGCCGCGGGCCTGTGCCATTCGGACCTGTCGGTCATCAATGGCGACCGCCCGCGCCCCATGCCCATGGCGCTGGGCCACGAGGCCTCGGCCGTGGTGGTCGAGACCGGCCCCGGCGTGCGCGACCTGCAGCCGGGCGACCATGTGGTCGTGGTGTTCATGCCCAGCTGCGGCCACTGCCTGCCCTGTGCCGAGGGCCGTCCCGCGCTGTGCGAGCCCGGCGCCGCCGCCAACGGCGCGGGCACGCTGCTGTCGGGCGCGCGCCGCATCTCGCATGTGGGCCAGCCCGTCAACCACCACCTGGGCTGCTCGGTATTCGCCGAGCACGCCGTGGTGTCGCGCAACTCGCTGGTGCGCATAGACAAGGACATCCCGTTGGTCGATGCCGCCCTCTTCGGCTGCGCGGTGCTCACGGGCGTGGGCGCGGTCATCAACACCGCCAAGATGCCTGCGGGCGCCTCGGTGGCCATCATCGGCCTGGGCGGCGTGGGCCTGGCGGCGCTGCTGGGCGCGCACACCGCCGGCGCGCGGCAGATCGTCGCGGTCGACCTGTCGGACGAAAAGCTGGCCCATGCCCGCACGCTGGGCGCGACCCACACCGTCAACGCCAGCCTGCCCGACGCCGCCGAGCAGATCCGCGCGCTCAGCGGCGCGGGCGTGGAATACGCCTTCGAGTTCGCCGGCTCGGTGCGCGCGCTGGAGCTGGCCTACGCCATCACCGCGCGCGGCGGCACCACCGTCACAGCCGGCCTGCCGCCCCCCACCGCAAGAATGGCTCTGCCCGCCGTCAGCCTGGTGGCCGAGGAGCGCACGCTTAAGGGCAGCTACATCGGCACCTGCGTGCCGACGCGCGACATTCCCCGCTATCTGAGCCTGTACCGCCAGGGCCGGCTGCCGGTGGACAGGCTGCTCAGCGGCACGCTGCAACTGGAGGACATCAACAAGGCCTTCGACCAGTTGCATGAAGGCCAGGCGGTGCGCCTGGTGGTGACGTTCGGGGCGGCGGCGCAGAGCCGATGATCTGGATCAGGAGATCTTCCTTCGCCTGATGCCTTGGCCGCACGAAGCAGCACCGCTTCGTGCCGCCTCCGAAGGGCGTCAGTGCGTTCTCAGGTCCGGCCGCCGGGCTCCACCGTGCGGAACATGGTGCGAAGCGTGTTGGTGAAGTGTGGCCGGGCGATATCGCTCCAGGCGGTGGCTCGCACCTTCAGCCAGGCCGGGCAACCCAGCACGTCGGGCGACAACAGGTCGTAGCAGGCCAAAGACAAAGGCCCTGCATCATGGTTCAGGTAACGCCGCGCGTGGACATTGCCCTGCACTGCCGCCAGACCCGGCATGTGCTCCTGGTCGTACCAGTTGAAGATTTCGGATTGCCAGCCTTCGGCCGGGTCCGTCTCGACCACGTAGTGCACAGGACCCTGCTGCCCGTACGAGGCGCCAGGACAATCGAATACCAGCTCCAGCCGAGATACCGTCAGGTCTGCCCCCTCCAGTTGCTTTTGCGCCGCCGCCTGCAGTGCCGCCAGCGCTGGTGCAGAGAGTGCTGCAGGGGCCGCAAGATCGGCATACACATAGGTGCGTCCGGTATCGTGCGACCAAGCGAAGCGGCTCATATGCAGCGCACAGGGCAAGCCGGCAGCCTGGCTGACGGAGTCCGCGAAGGCCGCGCCGTAGACCACCGAGGCAAGCGCTTGCGCTTGTGCCTCGGTGGGCGCCGGCATCGTCCATTGGAGCAAGATGCTGTGGGTGGTCACGGCGGAGTCATGCATGGTCAATGCCCGATATGGAAGGCTGTCAAAAAGCGGGAGACCATGTTGTAGGCCGCGATGGTAGCGACCAGATCCACTTGCTCCTGTGCATTGAAGTGGGCGCGGACCTGTTCGAACAGGCTGTCGCTCACAGTGATGTCGCGCGTCATGGCGTCGGTCAGCTGGATGGCAATGCGTTCCAGCGCCGTCCATGGTGCGTCGGCGGCAGCAGGAACCGTGCGCGTGGCTTCGATGGCTGCGTCGCTCTTGCCACCCTTCTGGGCATGCGGCACATGGGCGTTGAACTCGTAAGGAGCATTGTTGAGCACGGCAACGCGCAGGATGACCAGTTCGCGCAGTCCTGCGTCCAAGCTGCTGCGGTTGCGCACAGCGGAAAGCATCTGCTCCCAGCCATGGGCGATCGGGGGGCTGTTGAGCAGCACTTGGTAGAGCTCGGAGATGCGTCCGCGCTCCGCCATGATCTGGCGTTCCACGTCGGCCAGTTCCGGCCGGGTGCCGGGGGTGACAGGGGTGATTCTCATGATGGTCAGTCCGGAGTGATGTTGTTGGCACGTACGACGTTGCCCCACTTCCTGGTGTCAGCGTCCAGTGCCTTGGCCAGCTCTGCAGGCGTGCTGCCTGCGACTTCGGCGCCAGAGGCTTCGAGCTTGCTCTTGACCCCCGGGGTATGCAGGGATCGCTGGACCGCCTTGCTCATTTTCTCGGTTTCGGCGGCCGGCGTTCCCTTGGGGGCGAACAGGGCGTACCAGTTGTCGGAGTCCACTCCCTGGATGCCCATCTCGGCAAAGGTCGGCACATCGGGGAAGCGGGGATGGCGCTTGTTGGCCGCGATGCCGATGGGCTTGAGCTTGCCGGCGGAGATCTGCCCGATCAGGCCAGGGATGTCGCCAAAGAATCCGTCGACATGGCCGGCCATCACATCGGTGATAGCCGGCGCTGCGCCCTTGTAGGGGATGTGCGAGAGCTTGATCTTGGCGCGTTCGTTGAGCAGCTCCATCGCCAAATGCGGCACGCTACCAGTGCCCGAGGAGGCCATGGTCAGCGGAGCGCGCGACTTGCGTGCTGCTTCCACGAACTCCGCGCCCGTGTTGTATGGCGCCTTGGCATTGACCACCAGCATCTCGACATTGTTGACCACCAGCGACACCGGTGTGAGGTCGGTCGCAGGCTTGTAGCTCAGCTTGGGATACAGCGAGGGGTTGATGGCCACGGCACCCACGCTGGTCAGCCAGAGCGTGCGCGTGTCGGGCGAGGAGCGCGAGACATGGTCGGCGGCGATTGCACCATTCGCACCGGGCTTGTTTTCGATGACTACCGTCTGGCCCAACTCTTTGCCCAGCTGCTCAGCCAGCGTGCGTGCGACGAAGTCCACAGGGCCGCCCGGAGGGAAGGCCACGACGATGCGAGTCAACTGCGGCTGTGCGCCGGCCAAGCCGGAGCAAGTGAGGACAGCAACTGCGGCACAAGCAGAAAAGATACGGCGATTCATACGAAAAGCAGCCATGGAAGTCTCCTTTATTAATATTTGACCAACATCAGGACCGAGGCGGGGCCGTGCGCAGCCTGCGCTTTCAGTCGCAGCGCACAGACATGCCGCCATCGACCAGGATTTCGGCGCCGGTGACAAAGCGCGATTCGTCGCAGGCCAGGTACAGCGCTGCGTTGGCGGTGTCGCGACCGTCACCCATGAAAGGCAGGGGAATGCGTGATTGGCGTTGTTCGAGCAGCTTGTTCACATCGCCATCCGCGCGCTGGCCCGCCAGGCGCACTTCCACCATGGGGGTGTGCAGCTGACCGGGCACCACCGTGTTCACGCGGATGCCTTGCTTGGCGTATTGCACCGCCAGCACACGCGACAGCTGAATCACACCCGCCTTGGTGGCGGCGTAGGCCACTTGGGCCGCGCCAGTCCAGCGAATGCCGGAGGTAGACGAGATGTTGATGATCGCGCCGCTGTTCTGGGAGATCATGTGGGGCAAGGCATGCTTGCAGGTGAGGAACACGCTTTTGAGGTTGTGGTCGACTTGGGAGTCCCAGACTTCCTCGCTCATTTCCACCGGGCCGCCTTTGGCGGACCCGCCCACGTTGTTGACCAGCACATCCAGGCGGCCCAACTGCTGCACGCAAGCATCGATGGCTTCGGCAATCGATGCGCTGCTGGTGACGTCGCAGTGGCCGGTGACGAACCGGCCCCCTGCGGCTTCGATCATTTCCCGGGTTTCCACCATGCGGCCGGCATCTCGATCCACGCCGAACACGCTGGCTCCTTCTTGTGCAAAGCGCATGGCGATGGCGCGGCCGTTGCCCCAGCCGGAGCCGACCGAGCCGGCGCCGGTGACGAAGGCCACCTTGCCGGCCAGGCGGCCCTGGGGGTTGACGGGGGAATATTGATCGAATGGCATCGGTGTCGTCTCGTTGTGGGTGTAGTCGGGCCAGTGCGCAAGGCGCGCAGGGGGAGAGAGGTCAGAACTGGTAGAGGCGTTGGGGGTTGTCGACCAGCAGGGCCTGCAGCAGTTGTGGTGTGGGTGCGATCTCGGCCAGTGCGTCGACCAATTGGCCGTCATCCGGGATATGGGTATGGTTGGGGTGTGGCCAATCAGTGCCCCACAGGCATTGCTGGGGAAAGCGCTCCACCAGCTGACGTGCCAGCGGCTTCCCATGGATATAGGGCGGCACGCTGTCGATGCGGTCGACACCGCTGACCTTGACGTAGAACTGTGGATTGCGCGCCAGCAGGCCCTGCAACGCTTGGAAATCTTCGTGTGCCGCGCCCAGGCGGGCATCGACGCGGCCCATGTGATCGATCACCACCGGCACTGCGCTGGCTTGCAGTTGTGCGCCAACCGAATGCACCAGGCTGCTTTCGAAATGCACCTGCAAATGCATTCCCAATGCGGCAAGGCGCGGGGTCAGTGCCAGCACGTCTTCGACCGGGGCACCGGCGAGGTGGCGCATGAAGTTGAAGCGCACGGCGCGAAAGCCTTGCGCCGCCAGGACTGCCAGTTCGCTGTCGCTCATATCGACAGGCGCCAGTGCAACGCCCAGGTATTTGCCTTGGCCCGCTGCAATGGCGTCCGCCACGGCGCTGTTGTCGAAGCCGTGGCACGCCGATTGCACGATCACGCAGCGCGAGATGCCCAGGTGGCGGTGCAAGGCAAACAGGCTCTCCTTGCCGGCATCGGCAGGCGTGAAGCTGCGCTCGACCGCATACGGAAACCGAGCGCATGGGCCAAACACATGCACATGCGCATCGCAAGCACCGGCTGGCAGGGTCAGTGCTGGCTTGGAGGGTGTATCGGTATAGGTTTTCTCGGACATGGCAGGCGTCATTGATTCGTTGGGCCAATTTTGGTTCTTGAAAATGGTTTCATCACATCAAATTGGCTAATATCTGCTATCGAACAAACGTATGGAAATTGGCGCTTCCAAGGTGTCTGAATGGATCTCACCCGACTGACTTACTTCGTGGCGGTGGCCGAAGCCGGCAGCTTCAGCCGCGCTGCAGCGGCCTTGCATTTGTCGCAGCCCGCATTGAGCCGGCAGGTGTTGCTGCTGGAGGAGGAGCTGGGCCAAAGGCTTTTGGAGCGCACGGGCCGGGGCGTGGTGCTGACGGAGTCAGGCCGTGCCCTGCTGCAACATGCGCATGGAATCCTGGCGCTTGCGGCGCAAGCGGAGTCCGATATGCAGGAGCGCTTGCGCAGCCCCCGCGGGCGAGTGACGATCGGCTTGCCGCCTTGGGTGGCGCGTGCCATCGCTGCGGATTTGGTTCAGGGTTTCTTGCAGGAATACCCTGATGTCACCATCTGCATCGAAGAGAACCTCAGTGTCAGTCTGCGCGAATGGCTGATGGCGGGTCGTCTGGACCTTGCGCTGCTGTTCGATCCCCCACATTCGCCCCAGATCATGATGGAGACCTTGCTGCGTGAACCCCTGGTGCTGGTGAGCAGTGAGGCCTTGCCGAGCAAGATCCGCCTGTCCGCCCTGTCGCAGCGCAGCCTGACGATGGCGCGCGGCCCAAATGCCTTGCGGCGCTTGCTGGAGAGTTACACCGAGCCGCGTGGCTTGCCGCTGCGCCTGGTTGCCGAGGTGGACTCGGTGCATACCGTGCTGTCCCTGGTGGCACGGGGGATGGGCGACTCCGTGCTGCCTTGGAGTGCAGCGAAGGCCTGGGCTTCACCGCTGGCGCTGCATGTGGCCCAGGTGGTGTCACCCGTCGTACGCAATCGCCTGGTACTGGCGGTACCGCGTGCGCGCCCTGCAAACCGGGTCACGCGTTTTGCGGAGCATCTGCTCAAACGCGTGGTTGCCGAACAATTGGGGTAGCACAGGTGGATTCGGTCTGCTGAACCACCCTGAGGACAAACAGAAAAGCCCCACCTATTGCTAGGCGGGGCTTTGTGTTTTGGCGGAGAGGGCGGGATTCGAACCCGCGGTGGGGATTAGCCCACACACGCTTTCCAGGCGTGCGACTTAAACCGCTCATCCACCTCTCCGAAGACCGCAATTGTAGCAACACTTTGGTGCGCTCAAAGCCAACTGCGTGAAATAAGCGAAATTAGTTGCGCTCGCCACCCACCTGCGCCATCTTCATCGCCGAGGTGATCAGCGCCGAGACCTCGGTCATGTTGCTCGGCACGATCAGCGTGGTCTTGGCGTCGGCAGCCACCTTGCCGTAGGCCTCGACCGCGCTCTGGGCGACCTTGAGCTGCACCGCCTGCTCGCCGCCGGGCTGGCGGATGGCTTCGGCGATGCGTTCCAGGGCCATGGCGGTGGCCTCGGCCAGGGCGGTGATCGCGGCGGCCTCGCCCTGGGCGTTGTTGATGGCAGCCTGCTTCTCGCCCTCGGAGCGCGCGATGAAGGCTTCGCGCTGGCCGGTGGCGATGTTGATCTGCTCCTGGCGGCGGCCTTCCGAAGCGGCGATCAGCGCGCGCTTTTCACGCTCGGCGGTGATCTGCGCCTGCATCGAGCGCAGGATTTCGGCGGGCGGCGTCAGGTCCTTGATCTCGTAGCGCAGCACCTTCACGCCCCAGTTGAGCGCGGCCTCGTCGATGGCCGCCACGACCTGCGCGTTGATCATGTCGCGCTCCTCGAAGGTCTTGTCGAGCTCAAGCTTGCCGATCACGCTGCGCAGCGAGGTCTGCGCCAGCTGCGTCACGGCCATGATGTAGTTCGACGAGCCATAGCTGGCGCGCATGGGGTCGGTGACCTGGAAGTACAGGATGCCGTCGACCTGCAGTTGCGTGTTGTCGCGCGTGATGCAGACCTGGCTGGGCACGTCGAGTGGAATTTCCTTGAGGCTGTGCTTGTAGGCGACGCGGTCGACGAAGGGCACCAGGAAGTTCAGGCCCGGCGTGAGCGTTCCCGCGTACTTGCCCAGGCGCTCCTTGATCCAGGCGTTCTGCTGGGGCACGACCTTGATCGAGCGCGCGATGAAGATGGCGGCGATGACCAGAACGACGATAGCGATTTCCATGGAGTTTCCCTCTCGAGCCAGTTGAATCAGTTGAAAAGAAGCCCGGGCCGTGCTCAGAGCTTGTCGACCAGCAATCGGTTGCCGATGATCTCGGCCACGCGGTGCATTCCGGGGGTGGGCGCATTGCCCGGGCGCAGCACCACGGTCCACTGCGCGCCGCGGTAGCGCACCTGCGCCGTGCCATCGGCGGCCCAGTGGTCGACCTGTACCGATTCGCCGATATCCAGGTTCATGCTGCGATCGTTTTGCACCGGGTTGCGCAGCGCATGGCGCCGGCGCAGCAGATAGCAGCCAGCCACGGCGACGGTGCCCAGCAGCGCGGCCACGAGGATCTGCGACGTTTCGTCCACGCCAGCGTGCGCCGCAATGGCGCCCGCCACGGCGCCGGCAGCAAGCATGAGCAGATAGAAACTGCCGGTCAGCAACTCAGCCACCACCAACACCCCTGCAATCAACCACCAGATGGTGAAACTCGCCATACATCCCTTTCAGTCTGTTCCATTGTTTGCACTTCCCCACATCCAGCGGTGATAAGGTCCAAACTTTCACAGACGCCATAAGGATATTCCTTACACTCGCGCCTGTTTTCGATTTTTTAAGCCCGGTACAACGGAGGCTGCCGATGAAATTCCGCTTTCCTATCATCATCATAGATGAGGACTATCGTTCCGAGAATACCTCCGGTCTAGGTATTCGCGCCCTGGCGCAAGCCATCGAGGCCGAGGGCTTCGAAGTGCTGGGCGTGACCAGCTACGGTGACCTTACGCAGTTTGCCCAACAGCAAAGCCGGGCCAGCGCTTTCATCCTGTCCATCGACGACGAGGAATTCACCCTGGGCTCGGGGCTCGACCCGATCGTGCTGAGCCTGCGCAATTTCATCGAGGAAGTGCGCCGCAAGAACGCCGACGTGCCGATCTACGTGCACGGCGAGACCAAGACCAGCCGCCACCTGCCCAACGACATCCTGCGCGAGCTGCATGGCTTCATCCACATGTTCGAGGACACTCCCGAATTCGTGGCCAAGCACATCATCCGCGAAGCCAAGAACTACCTGGAAAGCGTGCAGCCGCCCTTCTTCAAGGCGCTGCTGGACTACGCCGAGGACGGCTCCTACAGCTGGCACTGCCCGGGCCATTCCGGCGGCGTGGCCTTCCTCAAGAGCCCGGTCGGCCAGATGTACCACCAGTTCTACGGCGAGAACATGCTGCGCGCCGACGTCTGCAACGCCGTCGAGGAACTGGGCCAGCTGCTGGACCACAACGGCGCCATCGGCGAGAGCGAGCGCAATGCCGCGCGCATCTTCAATGCCGACCACTGCTTCTTCGTGACCAACGGTACCTCGACCTCGAACAAGATCGTCTGGCACCACACCGTGGCCTCGGGCGACGTGGTCGTCGTTGACCGCAACTGCCACAAGTCGGTGCTGCACTCGATCATCATGACGGGCGCGATCCCGGTGTTCCTCAAGCCCACGCGCAACCACTTCGGCATCATCGGCCCGATCCCGCAAAGCGAATTCGCGCCCGAGACCATCGAGGCCAAGATCGCCGCCAACCCGCTGCTGCAGGGCGTGGACGCCAAGGCCGTGAAGCCGCGCGTGCTGACGCTGACGCAGTCGACCTATGACGGCGTGCTCTACAACACCGAGACCATCAAGAGCATGGTCGACGGCTATGTGGAGAACCTGCACTTCGACGAGGCCTGGCTGCCGCACGCCGCCTTCCACCCCTTCTATGGCAGCTACCACGCCATGGGCAAGAAGCGCGCGCGCCCCAAGCATTCGGTGGTCTATGCCACGCAGTCGATCCACAAGCTGCTGGCCGGCATCAGCCAGGCCTCGCATGTGCTGGTGCAGGATTCGCAGACGCAGAAGCTCGACCGCCATCTGTTCAACGAGGCGTATCTGATGCACACCTCGACCAGCCCGCAGTACAGCATCATCGCCAGCTGCGACGTGGCCGCCGCCATGATGGAGCCGCCTGCGGGCACGGCGCTGGTGGAGGAAAGCCTGGCCGAGGCACTGGACTTCCGCCGCGCGATGCGCAAGGTCGAAGAGGAATTCGGCAAGGACGACTGGTGGTTCAGCGTCTGGGGTCCCGACGACATCATCGAGGAAGGCCTGGGCACCGCCGAGGACTGGATCTTCCGCGCCAAGGCCAGGGCCAAGGGCAAGAAGGCCTCAGCCAAATGGCACGGCTTCGGCGATCTGGCGGACGGTTTCAACATGCTGGACCCGATCAAGTCGACCATCGTCACGCCCGGCCTGAACCTGGACGGCGAATTCGACAAGACCGGCATCCCGGCGTCCATCGTCACCAAGTACCTGTCGGAGCATGGCGTGGTGGTCGAGAAGACCGGCCTGTACTCGTTCTTCATCATGTTCACCATCGGCATCACCAAGGGCCGCTGGAACACCATGCTCACGGCGTTGCAGCAGTTCAAGGACGACTACGAAAAGAACCAGCCGATGTACCGCATCCTGCCCGAGTTCTGCCAGCAGCACCGGCAGTACGAGCGCATGGGCCTGCGCGACCTGTGCCAGCATGTGCACCAGATGTACGCCAAGCACGACATCGCCCGCCTGACCACCGAGATGTACCTCTCGGACCTGACGCCGTCGATGAAGCCCTCGGATGCCTACGCGCACATCGCCAAGCGCCTGACCGAGCGCGTCGAGATCGACAACCTCGAAGGCCGCACCACCGTCGGCCTGGTCACGCCCTACCCGCCAGGCATTCCGCTGCTGATTCCCGGCGAAGTCTTCAACCGCAAGATCGTCGACTATCTGCTGTTCGCGCGCGACTTCGCCAAGGAGTGCCCGGGCTTCGAGACCGACATCCACGGGCTGGTCGAGGAAGTGGACGAAGCCGGCGTGGTGCGCTTCTACGCGGACTGCGTGGCCGAAGTGCCCAAGGCCGAAGCCCAGCCCAAGGCCGCAGCGCGCGCCAAGGCGCCGGTGAAGGCCGCGGCAAAGACGCCCGCCAAGAGGGCAGCGGCGAAAACCTCCGCCAAAGCCCCGACCGAAGCCGAGGTCGAGAACATGACCGAGAATCGCACCACCGCCAAGCGCAAGGCCCGCGCCACGGCCACGCCGGGCAAGGGCGAGAAGGAGCTGGTGCAGCTGGGGTCCGACGGACCTTTCAGCCGGAAGATCTGACCTGCCTGGAAAGGCCAGGCGGTTCCTGTCTCAACCGTTCGTCCCGATCCTGAGCCTGCCGAAGGATCGAAGGATGACGTCCATTACCAGCGGCCTTGTGCCGCTGGTCCACTTTTGAAAGCCCGCTCTTGCAGCCTCTCGTCAGCGCTCCCAGCCTGTCTTCACTATCCTCGGCACATGTCTGCGCCTGGCTCTGGCGCCTCGCCGCCTTCGGCTGGGCCATCGCCATGGCCTGGGGCTGCCTGCAGGAAGCCGGCGGCGGCGCGCCCGGCTGGTGGCGCCTGCCGCATATCGACAAGCTGGCCCATGCGGGCATGCATGGAATGCTGGCCTGGCTGCTGTGGCGCAGCCGGCCCGCCACATCGAAGCCCCTGCGCATGGCAGGGCGCATCGTGCTGCTGTGCGCCGCCTATGGCCTGTGCATCGAGGCGGGCCAGGCGCTGTTCACGCTCACCCGCAGTGCCGAGCTGCTGGACGCCCTGGCCAACACCGCGGGCGCCCTCATCGGCGTGGCCCTGGCTGCGCGCCTGGCGCGGCCGGCATCGCCGCGCGAAGGCCTGGCCGGAGCCTAGATCCCCTGCGGCACGGCCCCGTGCTTCAGGAAGGCATTGACCGGCACCTGGATATAGGACCGGCCGCCTTCGGCCGCAGGCAGCCGGCCGCCCCGCACATTCACCTGCACCGCCGGCAGGATCAACGTCGGCATGGACAGCGACGCATCGCGCGCGGTGCGCATCCTCACGAACTCCTCCTGCGTGGTGCCGTCCCGGACATGGATGTTGCCGCTGCGCTGCTCGCGCACCGTGCTGACCCACGCTGCGGCGCGCGCAGGCGGAGGATAGTCGTGGCAGACATGCACGCGCGTGTCATCCGGCAGCGTCAGCAGGCGCTGTATCGACCGGTACAGCGTGGCGGCATCGCCACCCGGGAAATCCGCGCGAGCCGTGCCCACGTCAGGCATGAACAGCGTGTCGCCCACGAACACCGCGTCTTCCACGAGGTAGGCCATGTCGGCAGGCGTATGCCCCGGCACCCACAGCGCCCTCACCTCCAGCTCGCCGATGCGAAAGCGCTCGCCGTCTTCGAACAGGTGGTCGAACTGGCTGCCATCGGGCAGGAAGCCGCGCTCGAAGCGGAACACGCTGCGGAACATTTCCTGCACCTGACGGATGCGCGCGCCGATCGCCACCTTGCCACCCAGCACATGGCGCAGATGCTGGGCCGCCGAGAGATGGTCGGCATGCGCATGGGTTTCCAGCACCCATTGCAGCTGCCAGCCGCGCGCGCGCAGCAGGTCTATCACCCGGTCGGCGGAGGCGCAGGTCAGCGAGCCGGAATGCGGCTCGAAATCCAGCACCGGATCGATCACCGCCGCCTGGCCGGTGCGCGTGTCGGCCACGACATGGGTCACCGTGCCCGTGCCGCGGTCGTGGAAGGATTCAATCTGCATGTGCCGTGCCAGCATTCGCTGCTCCTGCCATCGGCGCGGGCTGTCGTGCGCTGCGCCAGAGTGCGCGATTGTGTCAGCAACTCCTCCCGAGGGGAAATGCCGGGCACGGGCCTGCTGCGCGCAGGGATTTGGCTGCGCGGGCAGGAACAGGCCGCGCTGCTCAGGACCCGGAGCCGGACTTCTTAGCCTCGGCATTGCGCTTGCGCGTGGCCGCAGCCTTCTTGGCCGAGGCCGAGCGCTGCTCGGGCGTGCGCGCCGCGGCGGCCTTGCCGCCCTTCTCGCCACCCTTGCGCGATGCGGAGTGGTCCTCGGGCTTGCCGCGCCCCGAACCCGACTTCTTGCCGCCGCCGGTTTCCTTGTTGACCGTGGCCCAGGCGCGCTTTTGCGCCTCCTCGTGGCCCACGCCGCGGTCCTCGTAGCCGGCTTCGATGTGCTCGGCCTGGCGCTTTTGCTTGTCCGTGTAGGCTGACTTGTCACCTCGTGGCATCGCGTTCTCCTTCAATGGGTGGAACCACCTCAGATATTGGGCTCCTTGGCCGGCTTCTCGGGTACCTCAAGCGGCGGCACTTCGGTGGGCTGATCGATGGGCTCGGGCGAAGGTTCTTCCTCCTTGCGCGGGTCCCGGTGCTGCGTGTTCATGGTTCGGGTCTCCTTGGTGGACTACCGTTGTACCCGGCTTGGCAAGGCTTCCAGGTAGGCGCTTGCAGCACAGCGCCATCAGGCAATGCCGCGCTTGCTCTGGCTGCATTTGTTCCACACCGGCCCAGGCGGACACCACGTCCACTGAAGTTGCCGGCCGGCAAAGCGCAGCAGCCTGCCTGCATCCCTCAACCAGCGGCCTGGCCTGGAGCACAACAATGGACAGAAGACAGTTCTTGCGGATCGGCGGCTTTGTCACAGCGTCGGTGGTCGGTGTAGGCCTTGCCGCCTGCGCCGGCGGCGATGATGTAAACACTGGCAACTGCGAAAGCGCCTGCGGGCCGGGCTGGAAGTTCCCCCAGAGCGTTGCTTCGGGCGACCCGCAGCCCGATGCCATCATGCTCTGGACACGCGTGGTTCCTGCCGGCGCCGGCGATGTCGCCTCCTGCGATGCCGGCGACTTCACGATTCGCCTGCGGATCACCGATGCCAACCACGACGCCGTTCTGGGCAGCAATGCCGCCCTGAGCGGCGGCACGGTGCTCGACACCCCGGTGGCAGTGCAGGCCATCTTCGACCATACCGTGCGCCACCGCGTCAGCGGCCTGGCGCCGTCCACTCTCTACTACTACCAATTCGTTGCCGGCGACGTGCATTCCAATGTGGGCCGCTTCAAGACGGCACCGGCCCGCAGCGCCGCGCCGGCGCAACTCCGTTTCGCAGTGCTCGCCTGCCAGGACTGGAGCATCAACCATTGGGGCGCGTTCGACGATGTGGCCGGGCAGGAACTGGATTTCGTGCTGCACCTGGGCGACTATATCTACGAGACCGTGGGTGAATGGTTCCAGGCGGGCCCGGTGGAAGCGCGCCACGCTCCGCTGTCGCTGCCCGACGGCAGCCACGGGAACGGCGCGGCCGGGGCGAGCCGTGCCACCACCCTGGCCGACTACCGCTACCTCTACAAACAATACCGCAGCGATGCACGGCTGCAGGCGGTGCACGAGCGCTTTGCAATGGTCGCCATCTGGGACGACCACGAATTCAGCAATGACTGCTGGCGTGACGCCGCAACCGACGGCGACGGTTCGGGCGACCACAGCCGCCAGCCCGGGCGCCGGCGCAGCGCCAACCAGGCCTGGTATGAATACATGCCCGCCGACATCCACTTCAGCGCCGATCCCGCAGCCGGCATCGACAACGTGCGCATCTACCGCGACCTGCAGTTCGGCCGTCTGGCACACCTGGTGTTGACCGACGAGCGCCTCTACCGCAGCGCCCATGCCCTCCCCGAGGCCGCGCCGTGCTCCGTCAGCGCCGCGCCGCTGGGCGGCATCGGCAGCCGCTCGATGGTGCCAGAGGCACTTCTGCACGCTGCCGAAGCGCGCAAGATGGCTGCGGCACGGGCTGCCGGGGAGCATCCGCTGACTCCGGTCTCGATGCTCAGCAACGCCCAGCGCGAATGGTGGCAGCAGACGATGAAAGACTCGCCCGCGCTGTGGAAGCTCTGGGGCAACGAGGTGTCGCTGCTGCGCATGGGGCTCGATGGCTCCCGCGCCATTGGCACGCTGCAGTCCGCGGACAGCGCCGAAGCGCTAGTACTCTTCTCCCAGCGCTTCCTCCTCAGCGCCGACCAGTGGGACGGCTACGACGCCGAACGCAAGGCGTTGATGCAGCATCTCAAGGACCATGGCATCCGCAATGTGGTGGCGCTCAGCGGCGACATCCATGCCTTCTTTGCCGGCGAGGTGCGCGACGACTACAGGGCGACGAGCGGCGGCAGCCCGGTGATGGTCGATCTGGTGACCGCCGGCATCAGCTCCGATTCCTTATTCGTTTATCTCAAGAAAGCCGTGGGCAGCCTGTCGGCCGGCCTGGTGCCGCTGGTGTACCAGACCCTGCGCGTACCGCTGCCTGGAGCGGGCACCCTGGAGTTGTCCGTCAACCTGCTTGACTACACGCTGGGAGCCCCCACCCCCACGGCCGCCACCCTTGCCGAGCGCCTGCGCGTGCCGCTGCGCGGGGCATTGGCGCAGGCCGGGCTGCCCGAAGCCCGGCTGGATGCCACCACGGCCTCGGTTCTGGAAGGTCTGCAGTCCGATGCAGACTTCACGGGCCGTTTGCTGGCCCTGGCCCGGGGGCTCGCAGCCCTGCACAGCAACCCCTGGCTGAAACTTGCCAACACCGATGCCCAGGGCTATGCGGTGGTCACGGTGACGGCTGCGGCGCTACGCTGCGAGTTCCGCCAGGTCAACAAGCTGGTGGGCGATGCGGCGCCGGCCACGGTGGTGGCGCGCACGACAGTGGCCACGGTGCCAAGGGACAGCACAGAAGTCAGCATTGCATGAGAGGAGAAGTGCCGGAGCGAGGCAGCACCGATGCAGGAGGGGAATGGCAGAAGTTCTGCGAAAGCTGGTGGTGCCCCGAGCCGGGATCGAACCGGCACGCCCCTTAACGGAAAGCGGCGGATTTTAAGTCCGCAGTGTCTACCAATTTCACCATCGGGGCGCCATGCTGCACGGCACTGCACCATGCAGCAGCAAGAGGCCATTCTATCGCATGCGCCCGGCGCCTCATCCAGCCCGGCAGCCAAGCGTTGCATGCATGAAAAAAGGGAAGCCGCAAAGCTTCCCTTTCGTGATCTGGAGCGGGAAAACGGGTTCGAACCGTCGACCTATACCTTGGCAAGGTATCGCTCTACCAACTGAGCTATTCCCGCATTTCTGCAGCGCCAATGTGCTGCAAAGAAGCAAGAATTGTAGCAGACTTCCGGCGCCATTCCTGGCTACAGCGCGATTTTTCTTGATGTATTTTGATGCAGGCCGGGCACAAGGCAAAAAAGCCAGAATCCTTGCGGATTCTGGCTTTCTGCTAAGAATTTGGAGGCGCGAACCAGAGTCGAACTGGTCTAACCGGATTTGCAATCCGGGGCATAACCGCTTTGCTATCGCGCCAAATTCACCCTTGTGAAAATGGGAAGCATGTGCTTCCCATTCTTATCTGGAGCGGGAAAACGGGTTCGAACCGTCGACCTATACCTTGGCAAGGTATCGCTCTACCAACTGAGCTATTCCCGCATATCCTGGAGAAAACATCTCTCCGGGATTTCGCCGGTCACCGAAGCGGCCGACTGAAAAACTGGAGCGGGAAAACGGGTTCGAACCGTCGACCTATACCTTGGCAAGGTATCGCTCTACCAACTGAGCTATTCCCGCAAAACCTCAAAAAAACTATCGTCTCTCGAGGCCTGCGCCAGCCGCCGAAGCCACTGGCTAAAACCTGGAGCGGGAAAACGGGTTCGAACCGTCGACCTATACCTTGGCAAGGTATCGCTCTACCAACTGAGCTATTCCCGCATTTCCTCTGCAGCCCTACATTCTACAATGTATCGTTGCTGCGATGGAGTGAATTGTAGCGTACTTTTTCACCCCAATTCGAAGACACCGAATTTTTTCGAATTTCAGTGCTGCACCGTGGCTGGCGTTCCCGCAGCCTTGGCGTTGGCCAGCATGGCTGCGACCTCTTCCTCCGTCAGCGGCTCGGGCATGCGCTCCAGAGCGTGCTTGAGCACTTGGTCCACCCAGCGCACCGGCACGATCTCCAGGCCGCTCTTCACATTCGCCGGAATCTCCTGCAGGTCCTTGACGTTTTCCTCGGGGATCAGCACAGTCTTGATGCCGCCGCGCAGCGCGGCCAGCAGCTTTTCCTTCAAGCCGCCGATGGCCGTCACTTCACCGCGCAGCGTGATCTCGCCGGTCATGGCCACGTCGGCGCGCACCGGAATGCCCGTCAATGCCGAGACGAAAGCCGTGGCCATGGCCGCACCCGCGCTCGGGCCGTCCTTGGGCGTGGCGCCGTCGGGCACGTGCACGTGGATGTCGCGCTTCTCGAAGGCTTCGTCCTTGATGCCCAGCATGCGTGCGCGGCTGCGGATGACGGTGCGCGCGGCCTCGACCGACTCCTTCATCACGTCGCCCAGCGAGCCGGTGCGCGTGATGACGCCCTTGCCGGGCATGGTCGCGGCCTCGATGGTCAGCAGATCGCCGCCGACTTCGGTCCACGCCAGGCCGACCACCTGGCCCACCTGGTTCTGCTGCTCAGCACGCCCGTAGGTGTACTTGCGCACGCCCAGGAACTCGGCGAGATTCTCGTCCGTGACCACCACGGGAGCGCTGAGCTTGGACAGCTGGATACCCTTGACCACCTTGCGGCAGATCTTCGACATCTCGCGCTCGAGCGAACGCACGCCGGCTTCACGCGTGTAGTAGCGCACCACGTCGCGCACGGCCGACTCCGTCACCTCGAGCTCGCCCTCCTTGAGGCCGTTGTTGGTGAGCTGCTTGGGCAGCAGGTAGCGCATCGCGATGTTGACCTTCTCGTCCTCGGTGTAACCCGACAGGCGGATCACTTCCATCCGGTCCAGCAGCGCCGGCGGGATGTTCATCGAGTTCGAGGTCGCAACGAACATGACGTCGCTCAGATCGAAGTCCAGTTCCACGTAGTGGTCGCCAAAGGCGTGGTTCTGCTCGGGATCGAGCACTTCCAGCAGCGCGCTCGACGGATCGCCGCGGAAATCCATACCCAGCTTGTCGATCTCGTCCAGCAGGAACAGCGGATTGCGCGTGCCGACCTTGTCCAGGCTCTGCAGCACCTTGCCCGGCATGGCGCCGATATAGGTGCGGCGGTGCCCGCGGATCTCGGCTTCGTCGCGCATGCCGCCCAGCGCCATGCGCACGTACTTGCGGCCCGTGGCCTTGGCGATCGACTGGCCCAGCGAGGTCTTGCCCACGCCCGGCGGGCCGACCAGGCACAGGATCGGCGCCTTGACCTTGTCGACGCGCTGCTGCACCGCCAGATATTCCATGATCCGGTCCTTGACCTTGTCCAGGCCGTAGTGGTCCTCGTTGAGCACCTCCTCGGCATTGGCCAGGTCATGCTTGATCTTGGTTTTCTTGCTCCAGGGCAGGCCCGTGAGCACGTCGATGTAGTTGCGCACCACGGTGGCTTCGGCCGACATGGGCGACATCAGCTTGAGCTTCTTGAGCTCGCCCTCGGCCTTCTTGCGCGCCTCGGTCGGCATCTTGGCCAGGCGGATGCGCTTCTCGATCTCCTCGAGATCCGCGCCCTCCTCGCCTTCGCCGAGCTCCTTCTGGATGGCTTTGACCTGCTCGTTGAGGTAGAAATCACGCTGGCTCTTTTCCATCTGGCGCTTGACGCGGCCGCGGATCTTCTTGTCGACATTGAGGATGTCGACCTCGCGGTCCAGCTGCTCGAACAGGTTCTCCAGCCGCGACTTGACATCGGCCAGGTCCAGCACGGCCTGCTTGGCCTCGAGCTTGAGCGGCAGATGCGCGGCAATGGTGTCGGCCAGGCGGCCGGCATCGTCGATGCTCGAGATCGAGGTCAGGATCTCTGCCGGGATCTTCTTGTTGAGCTTGACGTACTGGTCGAACTGCTGCGTCACGGCGCGGCGCAGGGCCTCGATCTCGCTGGGCTTGTGCGCCTCCTCATCGACCTCGACCGGCTGCACGGAGGACAGGAAATGGGTCTCGTGGTCGACGATGGCCTCCACGCGTGCGCGCTGCTGGCCTTCGACCAGCACTTTCACCGTGCCGTCGGGCAGCTTGAGCATCTGCAGGATGGTGCAGATGCAGCCGACCTCGAACATGTCCGATACGGCGGGCTCGTCCTTGGACGCGGTTTTCTGTGCCACCAGCATGATGCGGCGGTCGCCTTCCATCGCCAGCTCCAGCGCCTTGATGCTTTTGGCACGGCCCACGAACAGGGGGATGACCATGTGCGGGAACACCACCACATCGCGCAATGGCAGCAGCGGCAGATCGAGAGAAGAGGAAGACACGGGCTTGGGTCCTGACATGGAATTCCTTGGTAACTGTGCGGAATGTGGTCCGCTTGCGGCGATTTTCAACCCCTTGACCATGCCGAGCTGTGGGACATGGCCCATGGGGCGGGCGGAGCTGCGGGCCCGCTCAGGGCCCGGGCCAGCTTGCCGCCTGCGCCAGGGCGAAGATCAGGCTTGCTTGGCGGCTTCTCGGTACACGAGCAGCGGCGCCTTGCCATCTTCAATGGTGGACTCATCGAGCACCACCTTTTCCACGTTGTCGGCATTGGGCAATTCGAACATCGTGTCGATCAGCGACTGCTCGAGCAGCGAGCGCAGGCCGCGCGCGCCGGTCTTGCGCGCCAGTGCCTTGCGCGCGATCGCACGCAGGGCCGCCGGACGGATCTCGAGCTCCACGCCCTCCATGGCCAGCAGCTTGGCGTACTGCTTCACCAGCGCGTTCTTCGGCTCGGTGAGGATCTGCACCAGCGCATCCTCGCCCAGTTCGGCCAGCGCCGTCACGACGGGCATGCGGCCCACCAGTTCGGGGATGATGCCGAACTTGATCAGGTCTTCGGGCTCGATTTCCTGGAACATGTCGGAGACCGAGCGCTGCTTCTTGCTCTTGACCACGGCGCCGAAGCCGATGCCCGAGGCTTCGGTGCGGTTCTCGATCACCTTTTCCAGCCCTGCGAACGCGCCGCCGCAGATGAACAGGATGTTGGTGGTGTCAACCTGCAGGAAGTCCTGGTTCGGGTGCTTGCGCCCGCCCTGCGGCGGAATGCTCGCCATCGTGCCTTCGATGAGCTTGAGCAGCGCCTGCTGCACGCCCTCGCCGGAGACATCTCGCGTGATGCTGGGATTGTCCGACTTGCGCGAGATCTTGTCGATCTCGTCGATGTACACGATGCCGCGCTGCGCGCGCTCGACTTCGTAGTTGCAGCTTTGCAGCAGCTTCTGCACGATGTTCTCGACGTCCTCGCCGACGTAGCCGGCTTCGGTCAGCGTGGTTGCATCGGCCATGACGAAGGGAACGTCCAGCATGCGCGCCAGCGTCTGCGCCAGCAGCGTCTTGCCCGAGCCCGTGGGGCCGATCAGCAGGATGTTGCTCTTCGCCAGCTCGACATCATCCTTGCCGGCCTTTTCCTTGTGGCGCAGGCGCTTGTAGTGGTTGTAGACCGCCACCGACAGCGTGCGCTTGGCAACTTCCTGGCCAATCACATAGCTGTCCAGGTTGGCCTTGATCTCGGCGGGTGTCGGCAGGTCGCCGCGCGCATCGGGCTTGTCGTCCGCGGGCTTCTCGTCACGGATGATCTCGTTGCACAGATCAATACACTCGTCGCAGATAAAGACCGACGGACCGGCGATCAGCTTCTTCACTTCATGCTGGCTTTTGCCGCAGAACGTGCAGTAGAGGTTTTTTTCGCTGGAAGTGCCTTTTTTCTCGGCCATGGGGGCGGTGCCTTGTTACAAAAGTGTGGAAAAGGATGATACCTAAATAAAAAGCGGCGCCTCCCGCCAGGGGAAACGCCGCCAGCCGGAGCGAGTGGGCTTCAGGCGCGCTTGCTGATCACCTGGTCGATCAGGCCGTAGTCCTTGGCTTCATCGGCCGACAGGAAGTAGTCACGCTCGGTATCGCGCTGGATCTTCTCCAGCGGCTGGCCGGTCTGCTCCGCGAGGACGCGGTTGAGCTGCTCACGGGTCTTGAGGATCTCACGCGCGTGAATCTCGATTTCCGTGGCCTGGCCCTGCATGCCGCCCAGAGGCTGGTGGATCATGACCTTGGAGTGCGGCAAAGCATAACGCTTGCCCTTTGCCCCTGCCGACAGCAGGAATGCACCCATGCTGGCAGCCATGCCGGTGCACAGCGTCGACACGTCGGGCTTGATGAAATTCATGGTGTCGAAGATCGCCATGCCGGCGCTCACCGAGCCGCCCGGCGAGTTGATGTAGAACGAGATGTCCTTCTCGGGGTTCTCGCTCTCGAGGAACAGCAACTGGGCGACAACCAGGTTGGCAGACTGGTCATTGACCGGGCCGACCAGGAAGATCACGCGCTCCTTGAGCAGGCGTGAGTAAATGTCGTAAGACCGTTCGCCACGACCCGACTGCTCGATCACCATCGGAATCATGCCCAGGCCTTGAGTTTCCAGTGCGCTCATGTTTTCTCCATTCAATGGGGGTACTGTACCCAGAAAAGAAATGGGGCCTGTGCCTAAAAGCACAAGCCCCAAGCTAGGGTTTTCCCGCGAAGCATTCAGCGCTCACGGGAAACAGGGCCCCAGGCTTACGCTTGACCCATCAGTTCGTCGAAGGACACCGACTTGTCGTTGACCTTGGCCTTGCCCAGCACGAACTCGGTGACGTTGTTTTCAACGACCACGGCTTCGACTTCGGCCAGACGCTGGCGGTCGCCGAAGTACCAGCGCACGACTTCTTCAGGCTTCTCGTAGCTGGCAGCCAGCTCTTCGACGTGGGCCTTGAGCTGCTCGGGCGTGGCGTGCAGTTCATTGGCGCGCACCAGCTCGGCCACCACCAGGCCCAGGCGCACGCGGCGCTCGGCTTGGGGACGGAACACGTCCTCGGGGATCTCGGCCTTCTCGGCGTCCTTGATGCCGCGCTGCTTCAGTTCGGCGCGTGCGCCTTCCAGCAGGCGCGCCACTTCGGCTTGCACGCTGGCATTGGGCAGGTCGAGCTCGGCCTTGGCGACCAGGGCGTCCATCACGGCCTGCTTGTTGCGGGCCTGCAGGCGGAACTTGACTTCGCGCTCGAGGTTCTTCTTGATGTCGGCGCGCAGGCCGTCGACGGTGCCGTCGGCGATGCCCAGCGACTTGGCCAGCGCTTCGTTGACTTCGGGCAGGTTGGCGGCTTCGATCTTCTTCAGGGTCACGAGGAAGTCGGCGGTCTTACCGGCCACGTCCTTGCCGTGGTAGTCCTCGGGGAAGGCCAGCGGGAAAGTCTTGCTTTCGCCGGTCTTCATGCCGCGCACGGCGTCTTCGAATTCCTTGAGCATCTGGCCTTCGCCGACCAGGAACTGGAAGTCTTCGGCCTTGCCGCCGGCAAAGGTCTCGCCGTCGATCTTGCCTTCGAAGTCCACCGTGACGCGGTCGCCGTCCGCTGCCGCTTCTTCCTGGGCACGCTGGGCGAAGGTGCGGCGCTGCTTGCGCAGGATGTCGATGGTCTTGTCGATGGCGGCGTCGTCCACTTCGGCCGTCAGCTTGTCGACTTCGGCAGTCGACAGGTCTTCGATCTTGACTTCGGGCAGCACTTCGAACACGGCGTCGAATTGGGCTTCGCCTTCAGGCGCGCCTTCCTTTTCGGTGATGCGGGGCTGGCCGGCGACGCGCAGCTTGGCTTCGCTCACGGCCTGGGCAAAGGCTTCGCCGACCTTGTCGTTCAGCACTTCGTACTGCAGCGAGTAGCCATAGCGCTGGGCCACCACGTTCATCGGCACCTTGCCGGGACGGAAGCCGTCCATCTTCACGGTGCGGGCAACGCGCTTCAGGCGTGCGTCGACTTCGGACTGGATTGCGGACAAAGGCAAGCTGAGCGTGATCTTGCGCTCGAGCTTTTCGAGGGTTTCAACAGTAACGGCCATGGTTCTTCCTAATCAGGGATATGTGGACCGTGCCGGCTGCAGTGCAGCCTGCACCGTGTTCCGCAAAGTCTCACATGGGTGGCGCGCGGAGACACCCGCACGCCAAGAAAATCAATAGCTTAGGCAGCGGGCGTCCAGTCCATGCAGGCTGAAGGCGCGTCGCGCACTAAAAATCGAATCAGCAATTATAGCGAGCCGCCAACCACCCCCGGCGCGAGCCTGCCCGCGGGCTTTGGGGCGCACCTGCGCATGGGCCACGCGCAGTGCAGCGCGCCAAGGTGCGCAGCACAACGGCAGCGCCTGCCACAGGCTGCGGCGTGCAGCGCCGGCCTCATTTTGGAAAATAGTGGCAGTTTGCCAAAAGGCCGCCCATGTTTGGCATACAATAGCGTTCTCGTCGGCGTGTAGCGCAGCCTGGTAGCGCACTTGCATGGGGTGCAAGGGGTCGAAGGTTCGAATCCTTTCTCGCCGACCATTGATTCAAAAAGGACTTGGGGCAAAGCCTCAAGTCCTTTTTTCGTTGGCGCCGCCAACCCATGTATTGCGCGACGCAAAATGTCCGGGTAACCAATTTGCGCGGACAGTCCAGAAGAAATCCCAGAGATTTCCCCTGGGATTTCCCTTCCCCCGCTTCTCTTCCCCGGGGCATGGATAACCCCGCCTCCCACTGCTCATTGAATATCGCCGCCAGCCCCGCGGAGGCCAATCTCCGCAGGTATTTGCTGGCTGAACCAGCAAAGGACCGGGATTATCCCGAATATCGTTTGCCCGCAATGCAAAAGGCGCATTGCAGAAAGACAACGGGGCCTGGAATTATCCCCCTGCCTCCTCCAATGCGCCTGGATGGCCACGAAATTCAACCTTCCGACAATGCTCCGGTTGAATGCTCCATCACTCAGCCATCGCTCTTGCGGCCAGACTGCGAGGACGACGACTTGTCATCGTTCTTGTGGCTCTGGCGCCCGGCCTCGGCATGCTGCTCGCTGGTGCCGCCACGCGTCCCGCTCGAGGAACCCGTGGTGCTGCCTTGCTTGCCGGCATCGGCGTTCTGGATCTTCTTCTTGTCGGTGTACTGATTATGCCCGTGAGGGTTATTGACAGCCATTTTTATCTCCTTGGAAGTTGAGTGCACAGAAGGATCTGCACGGTTAAATTCTATAAACCGCTCCATTTGGATAATGTCGTCAACAACCTACTTTCTTGCCAGACAATAGCTTCAGCCAATGGAAGATTCAAACAGGATTAATGCCCGAAAAAACTGGCAGGGAAAATACCGAGAAAGGCGGATAATGAAAAGGTCCGCTGCCTGGCGGACCTTTGTGCAACAGCATGCCGCGGCATGCATGCGAAAGATGTGGATTACTTGTTCTTGTCCTTGCCGCGCGGCATCACTGTGGTGACGGGAGCCATTGGCCGATCGGAAGGGCTGCCGGTTTTCGGGGGAGAAGTATCCTTTTTGGGTTTCTTGGACATCTTCTCGTTGCGCTGTTCCTTGCCCATAAAGCCTCCTGATGCCGCCTCGAAGCAAGGCGGTAGACCGATGGTAAACGACAACGGGCCGAACCGCCGTAGTGCATGCGGCCGTCGCTGCGGGCAATGGACTACATGCGGAGCGGAAAGCACCGACAACCTTGGGCAGGGGTTGGATCAATCATCTGCCTGCAATGAAGACCATCTTTCTGTCCGACCATAAAGGAATCCTGCATGGCATCGCATGACGCAGCGGTGAAGAAGCCCGTGACATCCTCGCGCCGACTCAAGCAGACCGCCTTCCCGCACAGCCCCGAGGTGCTGCTGCTGGTGGATGTGATCAACCCGCTGGACTTTCCCACGGCCCAGGACATCCTGCCCAGCGCCATGGAGGCCGCAAAGGCCATTGCCAAGCTCAAGGCACGCCATACCAGGCGCGGCATGAGCTGCATCTATGCCAATGACAACTATGGCACCTGGCACAGCGAATTCCGCGACATCCTCGCGGAATGCTGCAAGCTCGAGGGCCCGCGCGG
The DNA here is from genome assembly GCF_023634805.2 of Comamonas endophytica. Taxonomy (NCBI): domain Bacteria; kingdom Pseudomonadati; phylum Pseudomonadota; class Betaproteobacteria; order Burkholderiales; family Comamonadaceae; genus Comamonas; species Comamonas endophytica. Next base: position 3,099,371 of record NZ_CP106881.1, on the reverse strand, counting down.
CGAGATGGCGCTCCTGCTGTCGCCAGGTCCCGAAGACCTGGTGATCCTCAAGCCCCAGCATTCGGCCTTCCATTCCACCCCGCTGCAGCACCTGCTGACCAAGATGAAGGCCAAAAAGCTCATCATCGTCGGGCTGGCGGCCGATATGTGTGTGATGCTCACCGCCACCGATGCCCGCATGCTGGGCTATGACGTGTGGGTACCCAAGGACTGCACCGCGGCCGAGTCGGTGCTGCGCAAGGACAATGCGCTGCAGCAGCTGGAGGGGGTGTTCAAGTGTTCGGTGCGGGCCGCGCACCGCAAGCGCAGCTGATCCACCTTCGGTTGCACAGCATAAAAAAAATAGGCTGTTCCCGCGGGGAAACAGCCTATCTTCCAGGAAACTGCCTGCTCGGCGAGAGCCGGCATTTCCATATCGATTGGTGCGCGAGGGGGGACTCGAACCCCCACACCATTGCTGGCGTCAGGACCTAAACCTGGTGCGTCTACCAATTTCGCCACCCGCGCGGTGGGTTGCAGCTATTGCCACGACCCTAGGTCAACCGTGTATCTTACCTGCGTCGCAACCCCATTCAGCCAATCGACGGAAAGTTTTTATGCTTTCTGCCTGGGCCGGCGCACGCGGAAGACGGCCGCGTACATGGCCGGCAGCGCCAGCAGTGTCAGCACGGTGGCCACCAGCAGCCCGCCCATGATGGCCACTGCCATCGGCCCCCAGAATACGCTGCGCGACAGCGGAATCATCGCCAGCACCGCGGCCGCCGCCGTCAGCACGATGGGCCGCAGGCGGCCTACCGTCGCTTCGATGATGGCATTCCAGGCGGGCATGCCGCGCGCGCGGTCGACCTCGATCTGGTCGATCAGGATCACCGAGTTGCGCTGGATCATGCCCATCAGCGCGATCACGCCCAGCAGCGCGACGAAGCCGAAGGGCCGGTCGAGCAGCAGCAGCGCGGCGGCGACGCCGGCAATGCCCATCGGGCCGGTCAGGAACACCAGCAGCGCGCGGCTGAAGCTGTGCAGCTGCAGCATCAACAGCGTGAAGGTGATGAACAGCATGACCGGCAGGCCCGCGGCAATCGAGGATGCGCCCTTGGAGCTCTCCTCCACCGCGCCCGCGACCTCGATGCGATAGGCGTTGGCGCCCTCGGCATGCCAGCGCTGCTCGACCTCACGCAGTGCGGGCAGCAGCGCCTCGGTCACGGTGGCGCCCTGCAGCCCCTCGCGCACATCGCCCTGCACCGTGATCGCGTAGCTGCGGCCTTCGCGCCAGAGCACGCCCGGCTCCCAGGCCAGCACCGGCCGCGCGATCTGCGTCAGCGGGATCGAGCTGCCCGAGGCGGTGCGCAGATAGGCGTTGCCCAGGTCGGTGATGGCATCGCGCTCGTTCAGCGGCGGACGCAGCACGATGTCGATAAGCCGGTCGCCTTCGCGATATTGGCCGACCGTGGCCCCGCTGAGCATGACATTGGCGGCCTGGGCGATGGACTGGCTGCTCACGCCCAGGGCCCGCGCCTTGTCTTGGTCCACCTCCAGGCGCAGGGCCTTGACCGACTCGTTCCAGTTGTCGTTGACACCGCGCATGTCGGCATTGCCCTGCAACAGCTTCTTGACCTCGTCGGCGCGCGCGCGCAGCGCCGTGGGGTCGGGCCCCACCACGCGGAACTGCACCGGATAGGGCACCGGCGGCCCGGAGGACAGCAGCGTGACGCGGCCGCGCGCCTGCGGAAAGTCCCGCGCCAGCATCTGCGGCAACTGGCGGCGCAAGCGCTCGCGGGCTTGCAGCGACTCGGCCACAACAATGAATTGCGAGACGTTGCTCTGCGGAAACACCTGGTCCAGCGGCAGGTAGAAGCGCGGCACGCCCGAACCCAGCCAGGCCGTGACGCTCTCCACGCCAGGCTCGGCCAGCAGGCGCTTTTCCGCGGCCTCGGCGGTCTGCGCATTGGCGGCAAAGGAGGTGCCTTCGGGGAACCACAGGTCGACCATGATCTCCATGCGCGTCGAGTCCGGGAAGAACTGCTGCTGCACGCGCGTCATGCCGAACAGGCCGAGCACCAGCACCAGCAACGTGGCGCCGATGGTCATCCAGCGGTGCTCGATGCACCAGTCCACGGTGCGCCGGAAACGGTCGTAGAACGGGCCGTCGAACACTTCATGCGGGCCCTGCGCGCCCGGCGCGGGTTCGTCCCGCGCATGCGGCGGGCGCTTGAGCAGCAGCAGGCCCAGGTACGGCACGAAGAACACCGAGGCCAGCCAGCTCAGCAGCAGCGCCACCACCGTGACCGCGAAGATGGCAAAGGTGTATTCGCCGGTCATCGACTTGGCCAGGCCGATGGGCAGGAAGCCCGCGGCCGTGATCAGCGTGCCGGTCAGCATCGGCATGGCGGTGATCTCGTAGGCAAAGGTGGCGGCGCGCAGCTTGTCGTAGCCCTCCTCCATCTTGCGCACCATCATCTCGACGGCAATGATCGCGTCGTCGACCAGCAGTCCCAGCGCAATGATCAGCGAGCCCAGCGAGATCTTGTGCAGCCCGATGTCCCAGTACCACATCGCCAGGAAGGTGGCGGCCAGCACCAGCGGAATGGTGATGCCCACCACCAGCCCGGGGCGCGGGTCGATGTACCAGCGCCGCCACCAGCGCTGCTCGCCGGTGCGCTTGTGCATGCCCAGGCTGATGAAGCTCACCGCCAGCACGACCACCACGGCCTCGATGAGCACCTTGATGAATTCGTTGACCGAGCTGGACACGGCACGCGGCTGGTCCTGCACGTTGACCAGCTGCATGCCCGCGGGCAGCGTGTTGCCCAGCCGAGCGCTGACCGCATGCAGGGTCTCGCCCAGTCGGATGATGTCGCCGCCCCGGGTCATGGCCACGCCCAGCGCGATCGAGTCCTGCCCCTGGTGGCGCACCTTGACGCTCGGCGGATCGACATAGCCGCGGCGGATCTCGGCGATGTCGCCCAGGCGCAGCTGCGCGCCGGAGGCGCCGCGGATCGGCATGGCGCGCAGGTCCTCCACGGCGTTGAAGGCGCCGGCCACGCGCACCTGCACCTGCTCGTCGCCCGCCTGCACCACCCCGGCGCTCTGCAATGCGTTCTGCTGGTCGAGCTGCGCCAGCACCTGGTTCATGTCCAGGCCCAGCTGCGCCAAGCGCAGCTGCGACAGCTCGATGTAGAGCTTCTCGTCCTGCACGCCAAACAGCTCGACCTTGGCCACGTCGGGCACGCGCAGCAGTTGCTGGCGCACGTCGTCGGCCACATCCTTGAGCTCGGCATAGCTGAAGCCCTGGCCCTGCAGCGCGTAGATCACGCCATAGACATCGCCGAAATCGTCGTTGAAGAACGGCCCCTGCACGCCCTGCGGCAGGGTGTAGCGCATGTCGCCGATCTTCTTGCGCACCGTGTACCAGAGCTGGGAGACCTCGCCCGGCTTGGAGCTGTCCTTGAGCTGGAAGATGATCTGCGACTCGCCGGGCTTGGAATAGCTGCGGATCTTGTCGGCATAGGGCACCTCCTGCAGCGTGCGTTCGAGCTTGTCCGTCACCTGCTCGGCCACCTGCTGCGCGGTGGCGCCGGGCCAGTAGGTGCGCACCACCATGGCGCGGAAGGTGAAGGGCGGGTCTTCGTCCTGTCCCAGCTGGAAATAGGCGGCAAAGCCCAGCAGCACGATGGACACCAGCAGGTAGCGCGTGAGCGCGATGTGCTCGAGCGCCCAGCGCGACAGGTTGAAGCCGGGTTGGGGCTGTACGGGATTCATGGCGGACTCAGCGGGTGGCGGGGATGGGCTGTGGTGCGGCATCGGCAGGACGCGCCGTCTCGCCAACGCCCTGGTACACCGTCACCTTCTGGCCCGGCGACAGCACATGCCCGCCGGTCGCCACCACGCGCATGCCTGGTGCCAGCCCCTGGGTGATGACCACTTCATTGCCGTCGGCGCTGCCCATGGTCACCGGCTGCAGCCGCACGCTGCTGGAATCCGCGTCGAATATCCAGACCGCCGAGCCGCCACCGTGCTGCTGCAACGCCGTGGTCGGAAGCTTGATCACCGGCTGGCTGGCGGCGCCCAGGCCTTCGGGGCGCGCATGCACCGTGGCGCCCAGCGCCGGCAGCGCCTGGCCCGGCGTGCGCTCCAGCGCCACCTTGACGAGATAGGTGCGCGTGACGGGGTCGGCGCTGGCCGCCACCTCGCGCACGCGGCCGGCATAGCGCTGGTCCCCGGCCCAGGTGCGCACCGCCACCGCCTGGCCGGGACGCATGCGCGCCACCTTGTCCTCGGGCACCGAGAACACCACATCGCGTTCCCCGTCCTGGGCGATGCGCACGACCGGCGTGCCGGCGGCGACCACCTGGCCGGGTTCGGCATCGATGCTTGTGACCACGCCCGCGACATCGGCGATCAAGCGCGTGTAATCGGCCTGCAGCGACTGGCCCGCGGCCTGCGCGCGCGCCTGGTCGAGGCTGGCCTGGGCCGATTTCAGCGTGGCTTCGCGGCGCTCGAGCTCGGCGCCGCTGATGAAGTTCTGCGCCCGCAGCGTCCGGTAGCGCTGCAGGTCGGCGGCCGCGAGATCGCGCTGCGTGGTGGCTGCCGTGACCTGCGCGCGGCTGGCCTCGGCCGCCAGCCGGTAATCCTGTGCATCGAGCTGCGCCAGCAACTGACCTGCAGTGACCTGTTGACCCAGTTCCACCTGGCGCGAGACCAGCTTGCCCGCCACGCGAAAGCCCAGCCGCGACTCGATGCGCGCGCGCACTTCGCCCGCATACTCCAGCTGCGCATCCACCGCGCCCACGCCGACCTCCAGCAGCTTCACCGAACGCACCGGTTCGGGGGCGGGTTCGGGGCGTGAACAGGCGGCCAGGCTACAGGCCAGCATCACTGCGTACAGGGCCCCAAGGGAGCGGGAAAGAGACATGGAGGGCATGCGGTGCTCTGAAAGAGGGGATCACGCCAGCGCGCGAACATGGCAAAAGGCTGGTCCAGCGCCTGGCTGGCGCGGACCGACCTAATGACTGAGGGGTTAGTAATTATCAAAGGCCATGCCGGGTTGTCAAGCGACAATGGCGGCGTGAAACCGCCCTCCCCGCCCTCCCCCGACACCGCACTGGCGACGCCCGCACCCACGATGGCGGCGCCCGTCACGCATTACGAGAATTTTCCCGTCGCCTCGCTGCTGTGCCCGCCGCACCTGCGCCAGCCCATTGCCGCCATCTACGGCTTTGCGCGTACCGCCGACGACATTGCCGATGAAGGCGATGCCACCCCCGCCGAGCGCCTGGCCGCGCTCGATGCCTATCGCGAAGAACTGCGGTCCGTGGCCGCGGGCCATGCACCCGGCACGCACCGGGCCGCGGTGTTCGGGCCGCTGCAGGTGGCCATCGTGCAGCATGGGTTGCCAACTCCATTGCTCGAAGACCTGCTCAGCGCCTTTTCGCAGGACGTGCGCAAGACCGCCGCCGGTGAAAGCTATGCCGATCGCGCGGAGCTGCTGGACTACTGCCGCCGCTCGGCCAATCCCGTCGGGCGCCTGCTGCTGCACCTCTACGGCGTGCACGATGCACAGGCGCTGGCGCAAAGCGATGCCATCTGCAGCGCGCTGCAGCTGATCAACTTCTGGCAGGACCTGAGCATCGACATCCCGCGCGGGCGCCATTACCTCAGCGATGCCGACTGCGCGCGCCATGGCGTCACGCGCGCCCAGCTGGCCACGCTCCAGAGCACGCCGGCCACGCGGCAGCTGATTGCCGGCAACGCGCGCTGGGCGCGCGAATGCATGCTGCAGGGCCTGCCGCTGGTGCACCGGCTGCCCGGACGCGCGGGGTGGGAGCTGCGCCTGGTCGTGCAGGGCGGGCTGCGCATTCTCGACAAGGTCGATGCGCTGCAGGGCGCCAGCCTGCACACCCGCCCGCGCCTGGGCAAGGCCGACTGGCTGCGGATGCTGGGACGGAGCCTGCGCATGTAGCCTCGGCGAATGCCCTGCACGCCCCGCGGCTTGCCGGCGCTGGCGCACAATGCCGAGCTTGCCAGCGCTTCCCGCGTATGCGCGCCCGGCCTCGTGCCGCCCGCCACTTTCCCTGCCCATCCATGCCTTTTTCCTCTCTTGGCCTTTCCCCGGCCCTTGCCCGCGCCGCCCGTGAACTGGGCTTCGAGCAGCCCACGCCGATCCAGCAGCAGGCCATTCCCGCCATCGTGCAGGGCCGCGATGTCTGGGCCTCGGCACGCACGGGCTCAGGCAAGACCGCGGCCTTTGCGCTGCCCGCGCTGCTGCAGCACCAGAACCTCGCGCTCGGCCAGCCCGGGCGCGGCGCGCGCAGCGTCCACACGCTGGTGGTGGTGCCCACGCGCGAACTCGCGGCCCAGGTCGGCGAGGTGCTGCGCAGCCTGGGCCGGCACCTGCCCCAGCCGCCGAAGATCGCGGTGGTGTTCGGCGGCGTTTCCGTCAACCCGCAGATGATGGCGCTGCGCGGCGGCGCCGACATCGTCGTGGCCACGCCTGGCCGGCTGCTGGACCTGGTGGAGCAGCGCGCGCTGCGCCTGTCGCAGGTGCAGTTGCTGGTGCTCGATGAAGCCGACCGGCTGCTGGACCTGGGCTTTGCCGACGAGCTGCAGCGCACGCTGGCGCTGCTGCCCAGGCAGCGCCAGACGCTGTTCTTCTCGGCCACCTATCCGCAGGCGGTCGAGGCGCTGGCGCAAAGCCTGCTGCACGACCCCCTGCGCGTGGAGATCGCCACCGACGCCAGCGAAAGCCAGGCCATCATCGAGCAGCGCGCCATTGCCGTGGACAGCACGCGGCGCACGCAGCTGCTGCGCCAGATGCTGCAGGACCCGGCCTGGACGCGCGTGCTGGTGTTCGTGGCCACCAAGCATACGGCCAATGTGGTGGCCGAGAAGCTCTACAAGAACGGCATCTATGCCACGCCCTTCCATGGCGAGCTGAGCCAGGGTGCACGCCAGCAGGTGCTCGATGAATTCAAGGAAGAGCGCTGGCAGGTGGTCGTGACCACCGATCTCGCGGCGCGCGGCATCGACATCGCGCAGCTGCCGGTGGTGGTGAACTACGACCTGCCGCGCTCGGCCGTCGATTACGTGCACCGCATTGGCCGCACTGGCCGCGCCGGCGACAGCGGACTGGCGGTGAGCTTCGTCACGCCGGCCAGCGAAGCCCACTGGCAGCTGATCGAGAAGCGCCAGCATCTGGCGCTGCCGCGCGAGATCATTGCCGGATTCGAGCCTCTCGAAGAGGTGCCGGCTGCGGTGCCGGGGGCGGCGGATGGGAATGGCGGGGTAAAGGGGAAGCGGCCGAGCAAGAAGGACAAGTTGCGGGCGGCAGCGGCTGCGGCAGAGAAGCAGCAGGGGCAAGCTTGAGTCGGGCCGTTCATCCTTCGACAAGCTCAGGACGAAGGTAAAAACCGTTCGCCCTGAGCTTGTCGAAGGGTGACGGCACCGCAACCTTAACTTCAGCCTCCTCAAAGCCCCCGCCGCACTCATGGGACAATCCCCCAATATGAACCCGGCCCAGTACGTCCAAGAAAAAGCCGCCGCCTCGGGCAGCAGCTTTTATTACGCCTTTCTTTTCCTGCCCCCGCAGCGCCGCGCAGCCATCACCGCGTTCTATGCGTTTTGCCGCGAGATCGACGATGTCGTCGACGAGGTCAGCGACCCGGGCCTGGCCGCCACCAAGCTGGCCTGGTGGCGCGGCGAGGTCGGCAAGTCCTTTGCCGGACAGCCCTCGCACCCGGCAATGCAGGCGCTGATGCCCGGCTGCGCGGAATACGGCATCCAGGAGTCGCATCTGCTGGCGGTGATCGAAGGCTGCCAGATGGACCTGGACCAGACCCGCTATCTCGACTACGCCGGCCTGCAGCGCTACTGCCATCTGGTGGCGGGCGTGGTGGGCGAAGTCTCGGCACGCATCTTCGGCCAGACGGACGATGCCACCACGGCCTATGCGCACAGGCTGGGCCAGGCGCTGCAGCTCACCAACATCATCCGCGACGTGGGCGAAGACGCGCTGCGCGGGCGCATCTACCTGCCGGTGAGCGAGCTGCAGCAGTTCGACGTCAAGGCGCACGAAATCCTCAAGCGCCAGTATTCCGAACGTTTCACGGCGCTGATGCGCTTTCAGGCCGAGCGCGCGCACCGCCTCTACGACGAAGCGCTGGCCCTGCTGCCCGAGGCCGACCGGCGCGCACAGAAGCCCGGCCTGATGATGGCCAGCATCTACCGCACGCTGCTGCGCGAGATCGAGCATGACGACTTCCAGGTGCTGCACCAGCGCATCAAGCTCACGCCGCTGCGCAAGTTCTGGCTGGCCTGGAAGATGCAGGCGCTGGGCCGCATGTGAGCGCGCGCGTTGCCGTCGTTGGCGGCGGCTGGGCTGGCATGGCCGCGGCCGTGACGCTGGCAAAGGCCGGCCGCAAGGTCACGGTCCACGAGGCCGCGCGCCACTGGGGCGGTCGCGCCAGGGCCCTGCAGCTGGACACACCCGAGGGCCCGATCACGCTGGACAACGGCCAGCATATCCTGATCGGCGCCTACACCGACAGCCTGGCGCTGATGCGCAGCGTCGGCGTGGACGTGGAGCGTGCGCTGCTGCGCCTGCCGATGGCGCTGCGCCATGCCGATGGCACGGGCCTGGCTTTTCCCGATCTGGCGCCGCCCTTCGATGCGCTGGCCGGCATCCTGGGCGCGCGCGGCTGGCGCTGGCGCGAGCGGCTGGTGCTGCTGGCCTGGGCCACGCGCTGGCGCCTGCGCGGCTTTCGCTGCGACGCGCAGGCCAGCGTGGCCGATCTGTGTGCATCGCTGCCGCCCAGGCTGATGGCCGAGTTCATCGAGCCGCTGTGCGTTTCCGCGCTCAACACCCCACCGGAGCAATCCAGCGGGGCGGTATTCCTGCGCGTGCTGCGCGACGCGCTGTTCAGCGGCCGGGGCGGCTCGAACTTCCTGCTGCCCACCTGCGATCTGGGAAGGCTTTTTCCCGCGACCGCCGCTGCCTGGCTGCAGGCGCGTGCACATGACTTGCGCCTTGGCTCGCGCGTGGCGCAATTGCAGGCCCAGCCGGATGGCTGGGTGGTGGATGGCGAGCGCTTCGACGCGGTGCTGCTGGCCACGCCCAGTGCCGAAGCCGCACGGCTGGCGGGGCAAGCCGCCGATACCCTGGCCGACATGCAGTGCGCCGCCGCATTGCGCCAATGGTCGGCCGGTGCCGCAGGGCTGGCGCATACCGCCATTGCCACGGTCTATGCGCGCACCGCGGAACCCGCGCAGCGCCTGGCGCCCGCGCTGCCCCTGCTGGCGCTTCGCTCCGGGCCCGGGGCGCCAGCGCAGTTCGTTTTCGACAGAGGCCACCTGGGCGGGCCCGCGGGGCTGATGGCCTTCGTGGTCAGCGCCAGTGCCCAGTCGCGTGCCGACACCGAAACCCAGGTGCTGGCCCAGGCCGCGCGCGCACTGGGCTGGCACGGCATGCAGGCGCTCGCCACGGTGATCGACAAGCGCGCCACCTTTGCCTGCACGCCGGGCCTGCAGCGCCCGGGCCAGGCGCTGGCGCCAGGCCTGTGGGCCTGCGGTGATTATGTCGACGGCCCCTACCCTGCCACGCTGGAAGGCGCGGTCAAAAGCGGCATGGCCGCGGCACGCGCACTGGGCGCCGCGACTACCGCGTGAGGTTCAGCGCCTCGCCAGCGATGGAGGCACTGGCGGCACTGGCGGCCCTGGCACGGGTCCAGCGCAGCAGCCGTTGCAGGCCGTATGATGCCATGCACCACAGCGCGGCCCAGAGCAGCACCAGCAGCACGGCAATGAAGGCAAAGATGTCGGGTGCCTTCATCAGCGTCGTCATGAGCGAATCCTGGTAATGGAAATACCACTGGTGGCCGGCGGGAAAGACCTGGGTATGGAGCCAGTAGAACAGCTTCTCCGGGCCCGCGAGCAGCACCATCGTGGTCAGCAGGCCCACGCCGGCAAGCCAGCCCTGCACTGTCGTGCGCGGCGCGGGCAACCGCAGCCGCCGGCGGTAGACCACGGCCAGCAGAACCAGCCATGCCAGGAAAGCCGCGATGCCGACACGGTAGAACCCATCGATGAGGTCGGCCACATCCTCCAGATGCATGATCTCCGCGGCATGCATCAGCGCCTGCGGCTGGCCGTCGGGCAACAGGTAGCTGATCTGCTCCAGGCCCTTGCCGCCGGACTGCACGGCGGCGGTGATCTCGCCGAACAGGCGCCAATGCTCCTGGGCGGAAGTGAACTCGAAATCCGCGCGGTAACGGTTGAGCGGGGCATAGCGGGCAATGGTCTCGCCGATACCCACCCAACGGTAGCCGATGGGATAGGCAAAGCTCCACTGCGCCAGCAGATGCCAGGCCAGCAAGGCCAGCGCCAGCATCTGGCAGACGTAAAACAGCGTCCAGAAAAGCAGACGTTTCATCATATTGACGCTTCCACAGCGGCGCATCGGAGTTGGATGCATGCGAACGGGCCTGGCGCCTGCGGGACATCGATGCCATACCCGTCGGCGCGCGCAGCGCCGCCCTAGTGTAGCGAGGTCAAACTGGATGGGTGACCGGCGTTTGCAGGTGCATGTGCGGCCTTGCGCGCATCAGCGCTGCACGAAGCGGCGCGCCATCACCAGCGCCGCCACGGCTGCCACCGCAGCCACTGCCGCGCCCGCCACGCCCACGCTGGCCACGCCCCACCAGGAGATGCTGGCGCCCCCCAGCACCGCGCCCAGCGCAATGCCGCCATTGGCCGCGGAGACGTTGATGGTTCCTGCCAGCGCCTGGGCCTGGGGCGCCGATTTCATCACGCGGATCTGGCAAATCGGATAGAGCGCCGTGTTGGCAATGCCCCAGATCGCCAATGCCAGCACCAGGCCGGCATGCTGGCGCGCCAGCACCACGGTTGCCAGCATGCCCAGCGCCAGCAGCGCGCTGAACGCGGCGGTAGCCGCCAGCGGTTTTCGATCGACCCAGATCCCGCCCAGCCAGTTGCCCAGCAGGCCCACCGCGCCGAAGCCCATCAGCCACCAGCCGACCTGCGCCGCGGGCACCAGGGCCTGCTTTTCCAGCAACTCGGCCAGATAGGTGTAGCCCGTGAACATGGCCGTGAACACCGCCACCGACAGCAGCACATGGGCGACGAACGCGGGGTCGCGCAGGATACGTGCCTGCTGCGCCAGGCTCACGCGCTGGCTGCCCGGCAGCGCCGGCATGAAGCATTGCAGCAGCACTGCGACCAGCAGTGAAAGCATGGCCAGCGCCCAGAACGCGCCGCGCCAGCCAATGGCGTCGCCTGCAATCGTGCCCAGCGGAATGCCCAGCAGCATGGCGGCGGAGATGCCCAGGTACACCGTGGCCACCGCCCGGCCCGCACGCTTGGGCCCGGCCAGCTGCGCCGCGGTTTCGCTGGCGGTGCCCCAGAACACCGGCAAAGCCAGCGCGGGGACGATGCGCGCCAGCGCCAGCACCCAGAAGTTCGGCGCCAGGGCCGCCAGCGCATTGGAGGCGGCAAACAGTGCCAGCACGCCAAGGAACAGGCGCTTGCGCTCCACGTGCGCCAGCCGCGCGGTCAGCGGGGGGCCGAAAACCATCACCACGACGGCAAACAGCGTCACCAGCTGGCCCGCGGTCGATACGGAAATCGACAGGTCGCGCGCCAGCGCCGGCAGCAGGCCGACCATCAGGAATTCGGTGGTGACGATCACAAAGGCGGCAATCGCCAGGATCATGGTGGATATCCGGCTGCCTGGGGGCTGGCCGGCGGCTACGGAGGAAGAAGAAGACATATGCAGGATCGCGAAAAGCAAACCCGAAAGCTTATTGACTCCTCAGCTTCCTATGTTGGATGATTTTTCCAAAGACTTCATCCAGAATTTCCACAATCTACACGTGTAGTGTTTTGCCAAGATGCGCCAGCAGCGCATCGACCTTGGGCAGCAGTTGCCGGCTGCGCTGCCACAGCAGATAAAGCGGCAGGCCGTCGGCGGCAAACGAGGGCAGTACGTGCACGAGTTCGCCACGTGCGATCCGGTCGCCCACCAGCCAGGTGGAGATCTGCGCCACGCCCAGGCCCTGCACCACGGCGTCCACCCAAGCCTGCGCATTGCCGATCTCCAGCCGCGCCCGGGGCTGCAAGTGCTCGACCGGCGCGTTGCCACGCTGGATCAGCCATGGCCCAGGGGAACCATCGGCGCGGCGGTAAAGCACGCCCTCGACCTGCGCCAAAGCCGCCAGATCATCGGCGAGCGGTCCCACGCGCTCCAGGTAGCCGGGCGCGCAGCAGAAGATCCGCCGTTCCTGGCCGAGAAAGCGGTGACCGATGGGCGCGGGCCAGGCATCGCTGCCACCGATGCGCACCGCCACGTCGATGCCGTCCTCCACCAGATCGACGAAGCGGTCGGTGAACGAGACCTGCGGCTGCACGCCGGGATAGGCCTGCATGAACTCAAACAGCAGCGGCATCACATGCAGCTGCCCATAGGTCGCAGGCAGATCGATGCGCAGCCGGCCCACGGGCACACTGCCCTCGGCCTGCAGCACATGCTCGGCCTCTTCCAGCTCCCCCAGCACGCGCTGGCAGGTACGGTGGAAGGCGTGTCCCGCATCGGTCAGCGCCAGCCGCCGCGTGGTGCGCTCGAAAAGCCGCACGCCCAGGCGTGCCTCGAGGCGCGCGATGGCCTTGCCCACCGCCGAGTTGCTCAGATTCAGGCGCTCGCCGGCGGCGGTGAAGCTGCCGGCATCGACGACAGCGACAAACACATCGATGCCTTTGAGGCGCTCGGAGGAGTACATGCTCAAGCCTTGGTGCTCAAGCCCTCGCACAGCTGCGCCAGGCTGGCCACCGTCGCATGCGGCGTGGCCCCCTCGTGCGGCCATTCCACGCCGGAGCGGTTGACCCACACCGCGAGCATGCCAGCATCCATCGCGGCCTTGACGTCCAGCATCGCGTCGTCCCCAATGTGCAGCACGCTGTGCGCGGGCACGCCCGCGGCCTTGGCCGCCAGATCGAAGATGCGCGCATCGGGCTTGGCAAAGCCCACGCGGTGCGCACTGACACTGGCGTGGAAGAATTTTCCCAGGCCGACGACATGCACATCGGCCGTGCCGTTGCTCAACGCCACGATGGGCCAGCGCGCGGCCAGGAACTCGAGCGCCGGCAGCACGTCCTCGAACAGCTCGACGCGCTGGCGCTCGGCAAAGAAGGCCTCGAACGCGGCCTCGGCCAGCGTATGGTCGTCGCCCGCGCGCGTCAGCGCCAGGCGTATCGATTCGCGCCGCAGCCCGTTGAGGTCGTGCGCCAGATCGGGCCGCAGGCTGCCGATCTCGTTGCGCACGGCGCGCACCGCCTCGGCGGTCTGCAGCGCCTGGGCAGTGGCCGGGGCGTGCGTGTGCAGCCACTGCAGCAGCACGCGCTCGGCGCGCTCGATCGTGGGCCAGATCGGCCACAGGGTGTCGTCGAGATCGAGGGTGATGGCGCGGATGCCGGAAAACGCGCTGAAGTCGGGTTGTGATTGCATAGGTTGTCCAAGAATACCGCAGCCGCCAGGGGCCGAAGCTGCGCGCGCACGCAGGCTTTGTCACAATCCATGCATGCTTTCACGCTTTGCGCCAGAACCTCCCTTCTCCCACGCCAGCGCGCCGCGCACTGGCGTGCTGCTGTGCAACCTCGGCACGCCCGATGCGCCCACGGCCCCGGCCGTGCGCCGCTATCTGGCGCAGTTCCTCGGCGACGACCGCGTGGTCGAGATCCCGAAGCTGGCCTGGTGGCCGATCCTGCACGGCATCATCCTGCGCACGCGTCCCGCGAAGTCCGCGGCGAAGTATGCGACGGTGTGGCATCCCCAGGATGGCTCGCCCCTCGCGCACTGGACGGCGCGCCAGTCGCTGCTGCTGCGCGGCTGGCTGGGCGAGGCCGGGCATTCGGTATTGGTGCGGCATGCGATGCGCTATGGCAACCCGTCCATTGCCAGCGAACTCGACGCGCTCAAGGCCGAAGGCGCCACGCGCATCCTGATCCTGCCGCTGTATCCGCAGTACTCGGGCACGACCACGGCCAGCGTGTTCGATGCGGTCTATGAATGGGCGCGCACGCAGCGCCATGTTCCGGAGCTGCGCTTCGTCAACCGCTACCACGACGATGCGGGCTATATCGACGCACTGGCCAGGCGCATCGAGGCGCACTGGCGCGACGCCGGGCGCAGCGCGCATCTGGTGATGAGCTTCCATGGCGTGCCCGCGCGCACGCTGGAGCTGGGTGATCCCTACCACTGCGAAAGCCAGAAGACCGGCCGCCTGCTGGCCGAGCGCCTGGGTCTTTCGCCCGAGCAATACACCGTCACCTTCCAGTCGCGCTTTGGCAAGGCCAGGTGGCTCGAGCCCTATACCGAGCCCACGCTGATCGCCATGGCGCAGCGCGGCGTGCACAGCGTCGATGTGGTGTGCCCGGGCTTCACCAGCGATTGCCTCGAGACGCTGGAGGAAATCAACCAGGAGGCGCGCGAAGCCTTCCTGCATGCGGGCGGCAAGGCGTTTGCGTATATCCCCTGCCTCAACGACAGCGCGCCCTGGATCACCGCGCTGAGCCAGATTGCGCAGCAGCACCTCGCAGGCTGGCCGCTGGATCGGCCGGATGAAGCAGCGCTGCAGCGCACGGCGCAGCGCGCCAGGGCGATGGGCGCAGCGAAGTGAGACGCTGCGGTCACCGCCGGCGCAAATGCCCCGTCGGCAGCGCGGTGGTGTACTTCACCTGGCTCAGCGCAAAGCTCGAACGGATGCTCGCCACGCTGGGAATCTGCGTCAGGCATTCGAGCAGCAGGTTCTGGTACTTGATCAGGTCCTCGATCACCACGCGCAGCATGAAGTCGGCCTCGCCGCTCATCAGATAGCACTCCATCACCTCGGGCCGGCGGGCGATCGCGCGCGTGAACACCTCCAGCGACTCCTTGTCCTGGTGCTTCAGCGAGACATGCACGAAGACGTTCACGGCAAGCCCCAGCTTGAGCGGGTCGACCAGCGACACCGAGGCGCGCAGCACCCCGTTTTGCTTCATTTCCGTGACCCGGCGCCAGCAGGGCGAGGCCGACAGGCCCACGCGCTCGGCCAGTTCCGCATTGCTCAGCTCGGCGTTCTTCTGCAGTTCATCGAGAATGCGCAGGCTGGCTTCGTCCAAGGTGATTTCGCTCAAGGCAATTCTTTCCGGCATTCAAATGATGCCCGGTATTTTCTTCCCGGTTTTGCGCCAAAGGCAGCAAACAAGACCAAGAATTTTCCGTGAATCTGGGTAAAACTACGCGCCCATCAGGTAGTTACCCTAATATGTCCAGTTCCCCCATCCTTGCAAAGACCTTCCAGGCCGCGCCCGCGCATCTGGCGCAGCGCTCCACTTTCCTGTGGCTTTGCGTGATGGTGCTGCTCTGGGGCTTGAGCTGGCCTGCCACCAGGCTGGCGCTGGATGTGGTGCCGCCGCTGTGGCTGGCCGCCATCCGCTTTGGCAGCGCCGCGCTGTGCCTGTTTGCCGTGCTCGCAATCCGCGGCCAGCTGGCATTCCCACCGCACCAGGACTGGCCGATCGTCGCCAGCATGGGCCTGCTGCAGATGATGACCTTCACCGGCCTGGGCATGATTGCCATGACCCACATGGACACCAGCCGCGCCGTGCTGCTGGCCTACACCACGCCGCTGTGGGGGGTCGTTGCCGGCTGGATGATATTGCGCCAGGCGCCGACGCGCTGGCAGTTGCTGGCCCTTGCCGTGGGCCTGGCGGGCGTGGCGCTGGTGTGCTCGCCCTGGGAAATGGACTGGACCGCGCCCGGCGCCGTCATGGGCACGGCCTTCCTGCTCACCGGCGCCATCTGCTGGTCGGTGGCGATCCTGCATATCAAGCGCCACCGCTGGACGGCCTCGCCGCTGGCGCTGGCGCCATGGCAGATGCTGCTGGCCAGCGTGCCGCTTTCGGGTTTTGCCTTTGCGCTGGAAGGCTCGCCAGCAGCCATTCCCTTTGACCCCAAGCTTCTGGAGCTGCTGCTGTTCATCGGGCCCATCGCCACCTCGGCCTGCTTTGTGATCTCGGCCGAGCACGGCCGCCGCATCAGCACCTTCGCCATGTCCAACTTCACGCTGGGCGTGCCGCTGGTGGGCATCCTGGCCTCGGTGCTGTTGCTGGGCAATCGGCTGTCGATGCTGTTTGCCGCCGGTTTATGCCTGGTGTTTTCCGGTATGGTGCTGGCCGCCGTGGCTGCGGCCCGCAAACGCTGATCCCCGACCGCTTATCACCACGGCGTATGTACTAAGAAATTAAATATCGTTGGTCCGAGTTGGATAAAACCCGACAATCTTGGGTTCGGTACGAACCCAAAGGAGTGACCATGAAGAAAATGCTTGCCTTTGCTGTGGCGTTGACCGCTGCCCAGTGGGTTGCGGCCGCACAGCCTTTGCTCACGCCAGCGCAGCTGAACGCGATCCAGGCGACATCGCCCGCCCTGCGCGTCATCGACATCCGCGATGCCAAGGCCTATGGCGCGCAGCACATTCCCGGCGCGCTCAATGCTCCCTATGCCAAGTGGCGCGGCCCCGCCACCAACCCGGGCGAGCTGCCCGATGTCTCCAAGCTCACGCAGCTCGTGCAATCGCTGGGTCTGACACCGTCCACCCACGCGGTCGTTGTCTCGACAGGCGCGGATGCCACCGATTTCGGCGCCTCGGCGCGCGTCTACTGGACGCTCAAGACCCTGGGACTCAAGGAATTGTCCATCGTCAACGGCGGCATGAAGTCCTGGGCCGATGCCAAGCTGCCGCAGGACAGCGCCACTCCCGAGGTCGCAGCCAGCCGTTGGCAGCCGCAGCTCGACAGCAGCCTGATCGCCACGCGCGAGGACATCCGCAGGAACATCGACCTGAGCAACGCGGCGCTGGTCGATTCGCGCCCCGATGCCTTCTACCAGGGCAAGACGCGCGCGCCCGCGGCCAAGCTCTCGGGCACGCTGCCCGGCGCGCAGCAGCTCGACTTCAACCAGTGGTTCGTGCCGGGCACCTCCACGTTTGTGGACGCCGCTGCGGCGCGCCAGATTGCCGCCAAGGTCCAGCGCCAGCAGGGCCAGGACATGGTGGCCTTCTGCAACACCGGCCACTGGGCTGCGACCGACTGGTTCGGCCTGAGCGAGATGGCCGGCTTGCCCAACGTCAAGCTGTATGCGGGCTCGATGGTCGACTGGACCCAGCAGCCGGACGCACCGGCGCTGGAAAACCAGCCCAGCCGCGCCGAGTCGCTGGCTTATGACGCGCGCCAGTGGTGGCAGCGCAAGTTCAAGTAAGCCGGCGCCCGCCCTGGCCGGCGCGCCCCGTGCGCGCCTTTTTTTTGCAACTTCCAACCGGATTGGTGGACATGAAACGTCTTCCCCTCGCGGCCTTGATGGCCGTTTTCCTTGGCTGGCTGCTCTGGACGGTGTCCGTGCGCCAGGCCGCCCTGTTTGCCGTGGGCATCGGCCTGGGCGCCGTGCTTGCGGGCCGGCGCTTTGGCTTTACCACCGGCTGGCGCATGCTGATCGAGGACAAGGATGCCAGCGGCGTCTTTGGCCAATTGCTGCTGCTGGCGCTGGCCGCGGCCCTTGCCATGCCTTTGCTGGGCACCTTCCCCGAGCTGACGGCAGCGCTTGGTCCTCCGAGCGTGAGCCTGCTGATCGGCGCCTTTGTCTTCGGCCTGTGCATGCAGATCGCCGACGGCTGCGGCAGCGGCACGCTCTACAAGGCGGGCATGGGCATTCCCATGAACGCTGCCATCCTGCCGATGTTTGCCATCGGCAGCTTCGTCGGCTCGCTGCACCTGGGCTGGTGGCTCGATCTCGGACGCGTGGCGCCCGTCGGTCTGGTCACCTCCTGGGGCTGGCCGACGGCCCTGGCTGCCACGCTGCTGGCGCTGGCGCTGATTGCCGTGGGCGTGCGCTGGTACGTCGGCCAGGCCAACGCCCGGCTGCAGCGCCCGGCGCAGCCGCTGTGGCAGCGCCGCTGGGTCGTGGGCGCCGTGCTGATTGCGGTCCTTGCGACCGCCAATCTGGTGATTGCCGGCCAGCCCTGGGGCGTGGTCTATGGCTTCGGCCTGTGGGCGGCCAAGGTGGCCAACGCCACGGGTGCGGTCGATCTCGCGCAGAACTGGTTCTGGAGCCAGCCTGGCAACGCCGCGCGGCTGCAGGAAACCGTGCTGCTGGACGTGACCAGCATCACCAATATCGGCATCCTGGCCGGTGCGCTTTGGGCTGCGGCCGGCAAACCCGCCGCCGCCAAGGCGCTGACCGGCACGCAGTGGGTCGTCGCGCTGGTCGCCGGCCTGGTGCTGGGCTACAGCTCGCGCCTGGCCTTCGGCTGCAATGTAGGCGCGATGATCTCGGGCATCAGCACCGGCAGCATCCATGGCTGGATCTGGGTACCGCTGGCCTTTGCCGGAACCATCTTCGGGCTGCGCATCCGCCGCCACTTCGGCTTCTGAGGAGCATCTCCATGACGCGAAAAACTATCTGGCGCACCGGCTTCTGGCTGGTGCTGGCGGCCTTCCTGGCCTGGGATTACCAGAACTCGGCGCCCGTCGATCTGCGCTACGAAGCGCCGCTGATTGCGGCGGGCTCGGGGCAGGCGATCCAGGGCGGACATTGCTCCATGCCGGATTGATCCCTGCCGGCAGCAGCCCATGCGACAAGGGCCGGGTCCTGCATTGCACAGGACCCGGCCCTTTTTGCTTGCGCCGGCTCAGACCCGGATGCGCCGCGCCAGCAACCGCGGCACGATCAGCACCGCCAGCACGATCACGATCAACGCCAGCGACATCGGCCGCTGCAGGAAGATCATCCAGCTGCCCTCGCCAATGGACACCGCATTGCGCATCTGCGCCTCGGCCAGCGGCCCCAGGATCATGCCCACCACCACCGGCGCGGTGGGGAAGTCGAAGCGCCGCATCAGCACGCCCAGCACGCCGACGCCATACAGCAGGAACAGATCGAAGGCGCTCTGGCGCATGCCGTAGGCCCCCACCGTGGCGAAGATCAGGATGCCCGCGTACAGCTGCGGCTTGGGGATGCGCAGAAGCTTGACCCAGAGCCCAACCATCGGCAGGTTCAGCACCAGCAGCATCAGATTGCCGATGTACAGCGAGGCGATCAGCGCCCAGACCAGCGTCGCCGAGCTCGTGAACAGCTGCGGGCCGGGGTTGATGCCGTAGTTCTGGAACGCGCCCAGCAGCACCGCCGTGGTGTTGGAGGTGGGAATGCCCAGCGTCAGCAGCGGAATCAGCGCCGCCGTCACGGTGGCATTGTTGGCCGCCTCGGGCCCGGCCACGCCCTCGATCGCACCCTGGCGGCCGAATTCCTCCTTGTCCTTGCCCTTGGCCAGCTTCTTCTCGGCCGCATAGCTCAGGAAAGTGGGGATCTCCGTGCCGCCAGCCGGAATGCAGCCAAAGGGCATGCCGATGGCCGTGCCGCGCAGCCAGGCGGGCAGCGAGCGGCGCCAGTCGCGTTTGGTCATGTGCACGCGGCCCATGCGGTTCTGCGTCTCGGCCGTATGGCCTTCGTACAGCGCCGCATAGAGCACCTCGGCCACGGCAAACAGGCCCACCGCCACCAGCACGATGTCGATGCCATCGAGCAGTTCCATCTTGCCGCCGGTGTAGCGCGCCGCGCCCGAGATCTGGTCCATGCCGATGCAGCCCGCGGCCAGGCCGATGAACAGCGCCGTCATGCCGCGCAGCCGGCTCTGGCCCAGCACCGCGCTCACGGTGGTGAAGGCCAGCACCATCAGCATGAAATACTCCGGCGGCCCCAGCCTGACGGCAAACTCCGCGACCGAAGGCGCGAACAGCGTGACCACCACGGTGGCAAAGGTGCCCGCCAGGAAGGAGCCGATGGCGGCCGTGGCCAGCGCCGCGCCCGCGCGCCCGCTCTTGGCCATCTTGTTGCCCTCCATGGCCGTGACCATGCTGGCCGTCTCCCCGGGCGTGTTCAGCAGGATCGAGGCCGTCGAGCCGCCATACATCGCGCCGTAGTAGATGCCGGCAAAGAAGATCATCGAGGCCGTGACCTCGACCTTGGCGGTGATCGGCAGCAGCATGGCCACCGCCACGGCGGGACCGATGCCCGGCAGCACGCCCACGGCGGTGCCGAGCGCGCAGCCGACCAGGGCCCAGAGCAGATTGACAGGGGTGATGGCGGTGGCGAAGCCCGCCATCAGGGCGTCGAGAATTTCCATCAGAGCCACCCCGTCCCGGTCAGGCCGGGCAAATTGATCGCCAGGAATTGCGTGAAGACCCAGAACACCGGCGCCGAGATGCACAGGCCCGAGAACAGGTCCACTCCCCAGGTGCGCAGCTGCCCGGCCTGCGGCTGGCCCGCGGCGCGGCGCAGCCCCTGCACCGCCAGCACATAGCACAGCGTGCAGCTCAGGATGAAGCCCAGCGTGGTGATCAGCGCCGCATTGAGCAGCAGGCCGGCCGAAACCCAGACCGCTGCCGGCCAGTCGGCCCGGTGGCTGCCCGTGGGCACCGCCATCGCGCGGAAGCCGCCGCTCAGCGCCTCCCACACCAGCCAGGCGCCGCACAGCGCCAGCACAGCCGCGCAGACCCAGGGCAGGAAGTTCGGCCCAACGCCGCCATAGCCCGCGTCACCGGGAATCTGCAGCGCGCCAAAGGCCAGGCCGGCCGCCACCAGCAGCACGCCCGCGCCCACTGCGGTCTGCAGCTGCACGGCAGGAATGGCACCGGTATCGGGAGGAGGAATATCGAGGGAATGAAGGGGGCTGGGATCGGTCATCGCATACCTGCACCAAACGCGCGCCGGGTGCGAAACCGCGGCGCCATGAAAAAACCGGCGGCAAGCCGCCGGCACTGGCCCGGCCCGGCATGCGGCCGGGCCTGGGGCTGGGAGATCAGACCATGCCGGACTTGACCATCGTGGCGCGCAGGCTGGCGAACTCGGTGTCGACGAACGAGGCAAACGCATCGCCCGCCAGCCAGGCCGCGGTCCAGTCGTTCTTCTTCATCGACTCGGCCCACGAGGGGCTCTTGACGGCCTTGTCGAGCATGGCGATCAGCGCGTCGCGCTGCGCGCGGCTGATGCCGGGCGCGCCATACACGCCGCGCCAGTTGCCGATCTCCACGTCGATGCCCTGCTCCTTGAGCGTGGGCACGTTCGAGCCCGCCAGGCGCTGGCCGGAGGTCACGGCAATGGCCTTCATCTTGCCGCTGGAGATGTACTCGGCGAATTCGCTCATGCCGCTGCCGCCGACGGTGACATTGCCGCCCAGGATGGCGGAGATGGCCTCGCCGCCGCCACGGAATGCGACGTAGTTGATCTTCGCCGGGTCCACGCCCACGGCGCGCGCGATCATTGCCGCGGCAATGTGCTCGGTCGAGCCGCGCGAGCCGCCGCCCCACTTGATGCTGCCCGGGTCTTTCTTGAGCTGCGCCACGACGTCGGCCATGGTCTTGTAGGGCGAGTTGGCCGGCAGCACGAACACGTTGTATTCGCTGGTCAGGCGCGCCAGCGGCGTGGCCTGCGTCAGGTTCACCGGCGGCTTGCCGGTGATGATGCCGCCCAGCATCACGGCGCCCATCACCATCAGCGCGTTCGGGTCGCCCTTGCTGCCGTTGACGAACTGCGCCAGGCCGATGGCGCCGGCGGCGCCGCCCTTGTTGTCATAGGTCACCGACGAGGCCACGCCCGCGTCCTGCAGCGCCTTGCCCAGCGCGCGGCCGGTGGTGTCCCAGCCGCCGCCCGGGTTGGCCGGCAGCATCATCTTGACGGCCTGGGCCGCCTGCGCGCTCAGGGGCAGCGCACCGCCGACGGCGAGCGCGGCCAGGGAATGAAGGAAGGTATCTCGGCGCATTTTTGTCTCCTGGGTTTTGGTCGTCGGTTCCTGTCGCGCCATCATGTGACAGTTAGCTGTCAAAAGGCTGTACGCAAGCCTAGGTGTAATCCCCTAAACCAGCGCCGTCCTACGCTGCGAATCCGTCGCCTCGCCCGCCAGGTGCTAACCTCCCGCCCCATGCGCCTGCTGCTTGTAGAAGACGACCCCGCGATGCGTGCCACGCTGCAGCGCACGCTCGCGCGCCGCGGCATGCAGGTGCGCACCGCGGCCGACGGCCCCGCGGCCTTGCACGAATGGCAGACGGGCCTGCCCGACACCGTGGTGCTGGACCTGAGCCTGCCCGGGCTCGACGGCCTGCAGGTGCTGGCCGCCGCGCGCCAGCAGGGCCTGCGCACGCCGGTGCTGATCCTCACCGCGCGCGACAGCGTGGGCGACCGGGTGCTGGGCCTGAACGCCGGCGCCGACGACTATCTGACCAAGCCCTTCGATCTCGACGAGCTCGAGGCCCGGCTGCGCGCGCTGCTGCGCCGCAGTACCGGCCTGGCAAACCCGCCGGCAAACGAAGATGCGGTGCTCGGCGCGCTGCGCTATGAAAAGCAAAGCGGCGCGCTCTATGCCTGGGGCCAGCCGCTGGAGCTCACCCCGCGCGAGCGCGCGCTGGTGCAGGCGCTGATGGCCCGCCCCGGCCATGCGGTGGCCAAGGAGCGGCTGTTCGCGCTGGTCTTCCCCGGAGAAACCGAAGTGCAGTACGAAGCCGTCGAAGTCGTGGTCTACCGGCTGCGCAAGAAGCTCGCCGGCACGGGCGTGACGCTCATGACGCTGCGCGGCCTTGGCTATCTGCTCAAGGCCGACGATTGAAAGCCATGGCCAGCGCGCGCGAACGCCCCGCCTGGTCGCTGCGCCGCCAGCTGCTGGTGGGCATCCTGGTGCCGGTGCTGCTGCTGATCGGCTTCAGCACCTGGAGCCTGCATCGCCAGACCCTGACGGCATTGAACACCGCCTACGACCGCACGCTGCTGGCCTCTGCCAAGAGCATCAGCGAACAGCTGGGCGTGTATGGCTACGACGACCAGGCCGAGCTGCGCGCGCTGGTGCCCTACTCCGCGCTGGAGATCTTCGAGGCCGACAACCAGAGCCGCATGTTCTACCGCGTCTCGACCATGGGCGGCGAGATGGTGTCGGGTTTTGCCGAGCTGCCGATGTGGCGCGGGCGCATCCCGCAGCGCCCGCCCTATGCGGCGCTGGTGGATTTCTACGATGCCCGGTTCCGCGGCGTGCCGGTGCGCATGGCCGTGCTGCTGCAGCCCGTGTCCAGCTCCGAGGGCCGCGGCATGGCCGTGATCCAGGTGGCCGAAACGCTGGAGCTGCGCGAGGCCCAGGCCTGGCCGATCCTGTGGCGCACGCTGGCCAGTCAGGCCCTGCTGGTGGCCGTGGTGGCATGCATCGTGGTGCTGGTGGTGCAGCGCGCGACGCAGCCCGTGCGCGCGCTCAGCACGGCGCTGCAATCGCGCCGCCAGGGCGACCTGAGCCCGCTGCATGCGCCCGCGGCCGCGCGCGAGCTGCAGCCCCTGGTGCAGGCCACCAACCAGGTCATGCAGCGCCTGCGCCTGCTGCTGGCGCACCAGAAGCGCTTCGTGCGCGATGCCTCGCACCAGTTGCGCACGCCGCTGGCGGTGCTCAAGACCCAGGTGCAGTCGGCGCAGCGCGGCGATGTGCCTGCGGCTCAGGCCTTTGCCGAGATCGGCGCCACCGTCGAGCGCGCAACGCAGCTGGCCAACCAGATGCTGGCGCTGGCCAAGGTCGAGCAGCTGCGCCAGCAGGCCGATGCCGCGCAGCCCTGCGCCTGGGACGAGATCGTGCGCGAGATCGCTCTGGACCTGTCCCCGCTGATTGCCGAGAAAGATCTCGACTTCGAACTGCGGGCCGGGCAGCAGGTCAGCGTCGATGCGCACGGCTGGATGCTGCGCGAGCTCACGCGCAACCTGCTGCACAACGCCATCCGCCACAGCCCCGCATGCGGCTGGCTGCGCGTGCAACTGGTAGCCATGCCCGATCCGGCCGCGCCCGGCACCCTGGCCCGTCTATGCATCAGCGACAGCGGTCCGGGCATCGGCGAAGAGCTGGCCCAGCGCCTGTTCCAGCCCTTCTCCGCTGGCGATGTGCAGGCCGGCTCGGGTCTGGGCCTGGCCATCTGCCACGAAATCGTCCAGGCATTGGGCGGCCAGCTTCAGTTGCGCAATCGCAGCAGCGCTCCCCGCGGTCTCGATGCCGTGGCCACGCTGCATGGCAGCGCGGCCATGTTCCACGCAGCCCACAGGGACACTACCGCGTCCCCCACCGAACAGGCACAATTTCACCCATGAACGAATTGCAAACCATGCGTCTGGACAAATGGCTCTGGTGCGCGCGTTTCTACAAGACGCGCAGCCTGGCTGTCGAGGAAATAGGCAAGGGCCGGGTCACCGTGAATGGCTTGCACGCCAAAGCGGCACGCGAGCTGAAAGTCGGCGACACCGTCCATTTGCGCCAGGGCCCGGTTGCCCGCACCGTGGTGGTCCGTGGCCTGATGCCCTCGCGCGGTCCGGCCAGCGTCGCCCAGGGGCTCTACGCCGAAACCCCCGAAAGCCTGGCCGAACGCGAGCGCCTGGCCGAACAGCGCCGCCTGGCGCCCGAACCCGCCACCACTCTCACCGAGGGCCGCCCCACCAAGCGCGACCGCCGCGACATCGACCGCGCGCGCGCCACCGACTGGAACGACCGCTGGAGCGCATCGATCGATTGAGCGCGTCGGCTCCCACCGTGCATCCCGAGCTCTGCTCCCGCCGTTCGTCCTGAGCCCTGGCCGCCACCGTTCATCCTGAGCTTGTCGAAGGATGACGGGCCAGCTTTAAAGAGACGTCCAAGGTTCGCCAGGCTCATCACGAACGGTTCAATTCACCGCTCGTCCTGAGCTCAACTTCCGTTCGTCCTAAGCTTGCCTGCGCGGTCCGGTCGAAGGATGAACAGCCTGTCCTCCGGCTCAGCCCCTCCTCCTGCTCGCTCCTGGACGCGCCAGGCAAAGGGTGAAGCCCCTCAAGCCTGCCGACTTTCCTCCCCCACCCGCGGCAGCACCAGATTCATCACCATCGCCGCCATCGCCCCCACGGTGACCGCCGAGCCCAGCAGATACTGCAGCATGTCCGGCAGCGACTGCACCCAAGCCTTGGGCGCCAGCGTGGCAAAGAAGGCGCAGATCAGCGGAATGCCCACCACCAGCATCGCGCGCTCATCGAGATGCACATGGCGCAGGATGCGGATGCCGGCCATCGAGATCGTGATGCACACCACGGCAAACACGCCGCCAATGACCGGCGCGGGAATGGCGGCGATCAGCGCCGAGAACTTGCCGACGAAACCCAGCACCGCCAGCACCACGCCAATGGCCACGAACACCATTCGGCTGGCCACGCCGGTGATGGAAATCACCCCGGCATTGGTCGAGTAGCCCGTGACCG
Organism: Comamonas endophytica; assembly: GCF_023634805.2. Lineage (NCBI taxonomy): Bacteria > Pseudomonadati > Pseudomonadota > Betaproteobacteria > Burkholderiales > Comamonadaceae > Comamonas > Comamonas endophytica. Next base: position 3,074,041 of record NZ_CP106881.1, on the reverse strand, counting down.
GCGTCGCGCCGATGAGAGCTGCCACGCCGCAGCCAATGCCCTCGCCCATGGCACCGCGGTCCAGCTGCCTGTCGGTGATAGGCTGGTCGATCACCGCCGACACCGCGAACCAGGTGCCGGTGGTCTCGGCCATCACCACCATGTAGATCAAGACGAAGGTCAGAATCGCCGGCAGCGAGAACTGCAGTTCATAGTCGACGAACGCCATCTTCGGCAGCATCAGCCAGGGCGCGGCCGCCACGGCATCGAAGGAAAACTGACCGATGAACGATGCCGCAATGGTGCCGCCCACCAGCGCGATCACCACCGACAGCAGCCGCACCCACACACCCACACGGTTGTTGAAGCGCAGGCCGATCATCATGGCCAGCACCAGCAGCGCGGCCGACAGCGCGGCGAGCGCGATGTTCTGGTTGATGGTGGAACTGCCATGCACCGCAAACACATTGGCCGTGAGCGCGATCGGCAGCAGCGACAGTCCCACCACCAGGATGATCGAGCCCCCGACGATCGGCGGCACCAGCCAGCGGATCAGCCGGTGGAACCAGCCCAGCGCACCCAGCGCGATCACCAGCAGTGCGCCCGGAATCAGCGCGCCATAGACCGAGCCCATGCCGGTGAGACCCGCGCCACCGGCCAGCGCCACCGCGATGATCGCGCCCAAAGGAATATAGGATGGCCCCTGTGCCACCGGCATGCGCATGCACCAGGCGGTCTGGATGATGGTCGCGATGCCGGCCGCGAGAAAGGTAGACTGGATCAGCGAGGCCGAATCGGCCTGCGACAGCGCCAGGGCCGAGGCGATGATGAACGGCACGACATACACATCCATCGCCATCACATGCTGCACGCCCAGCAGCAGGGCCTTGGTGAGGGTGACGCGGTCGTCGGGCTGGGCGATCAGGCGCCCTTCGTAGGCAGTAGGGTTTGTCATGTATGCTGCATTCAGCTGAGGTTGGAGAGCACCGCGCCGCGGCAATGCACCAGCGCGCCCTGCACCCAGGTCTGGGCCACATTGGCGCGCGTCGCGTTGTAGATGATTTTCTGCAGCACGTCGGCCGGGCTGTCGCTGCCGGGCCAGATGCAGATATTGGAGTCGGGCGCATGGCAATCGACCACGATGGCGTCGAAGTGCTGTCCGGCCTCGATGCGGCCGATCGGCAGGTCCAGCGCCGCACCGCCCGCCGCCGTCGCCAGCCACAGTGCGAACACATGGTCGATGCGCGCATCGTGGCGCCCGCGCTGCGCGGACGGCAGATCAGGGTCCACCCCTTCGTCCAGCGCATAGGACGCGGTGATGGCATGGCGGCAGGCATCGAACATCGAGGGACTGTAGCCGCCCGAGATATCGCTGCCCAGCCCCATGCCCATGTGCCGTGCATGCCCGGACCGCGCCGGGAACACGCTGTTGGCGAAGTAGAAGTTCGACAGCGGGCAGTGCGCCACTGACGCCCCGACCTCGGCCATCAGCGCGACATCCTCCGGCGTCAGGAAGTTCGCATGCGCCACCACCGTGCGGCGCGTCAGCAGGCCGAAGCGGTGCAGCGCATGCGCATCGGTCATGCCGGTGCGCTCCAGCACATGCTGGTGCGCCCAGTCGCTTTCGGAGCAATGCGTCTGCACATGCACGCCCGTGCGCTGTGCCAGCGCGCCCAGGCCTTCGAGCAGTGCGTCGGTGCAGCTGGGAATGAAACGCGGCGTGATCACCGGCAGCACCAGACCACCGGCATTGCCCGGCAGCCCTGCCAGCGTGCCGATGAATGCCTCGGTCCCCTCGATCGCCGCCTGCGCGCTGGCATCGCGGTAGAACTCCGGGCACTGGCTGGGCTCGTCCATGGCCACGCGCCCCACCAGGGCGCGCTGCCCCTGGCGCAGGCACTGCTCGGCCAGCACCCGGTTGCCGCCGTCATGGAGCGTGCCGAAATACATGGCCGTGGTCGTGCCATTGGCCAGCAGATGGCGCACCAGCGGACGGTAGACGCTCTCGGCAAAGGCCTCGTCGCCATAGCGCGCCTCGAGCGGGAAGGTGTTGCGCTGCAGCCAGTCCGCCAGCGGCACATCGAGCGCCTTGCCCATCTGCGGCCATTGGGGCGCATGCACATGCACGTCGATCAGCCCCGGCAGCAGATAGCTGCCCTCGGGCAGCTCGCGCAACTGGCCCGTGGCCGCATGGCGCGCACGCTCCCCGGCCCAGCGCGGATCATCGCGCGCAATCACCGATTCGATCACGCCAGTGGATGACACCACCACCAGCGCATCGACCTGAACGCGCAGCGCATCGGAGCGTGGGGTATCGAAAGCCGTGCATTGCAGCGCCCAGGCCTGGCCCGGCGTCGGTGGAGAAAACAAAGAGGAGTTCATGGACAGCGCCCTCCGCGGGCGGGCGCCGCCTGAGGCCCGGGCGCCCAAAAGGCACGCATTCTACGGCTGCCCGCACGGCGCCACCACGGCGGGGTCTTAGTCCTTTGCCTCTGCCCATCGAACTGGACGGCAATCCCGTCTTCAACTTGCTTTCAAGCTCTCATTTTTGAGGCATCCTACGCAGCTCGAACGTGGTCAAAGCCACATGCCAGGCGGCGCTTTGCCGCGTGGCTTTCTTGCACCTCTTGAGTGACGGCCCCGTGCCGATGAATGCAGTGAATTCTGGTCACACCCTGGCGCGCCTGACGCGGCGCGTCGCCCTTGCCGCCACGCTGATCGCGGCGGCGGCGGTTTCCGCCAAGCCCTCCCCCGCCATCACCGCGCTGCCGGCGAACGCCTTTGCCGACTGCCCCGGGTTCTTCGTCGCCGGCCATGTGCCAGCGCCGCCGCTGGGCGTGGGCAAGCTGCGTGCCCTGTGCTATGACGCCTTTGCGGTGCTGCACAACGGTGAAAGCAAGACCCCGGTCTATGTGGCGCAACGCCTGAACCGCGCGCTGGTCGACGACGCAGATGAAAAGCGCACCAACAAATTCTTTGCCGATGCGCGCCTGCCGCGCAGCGAACGCGCCGAACTCGACGATTACAAGCGCTCGGGCTACTCCCGCGGCCACATGGCCCCTGCGGGCGACATGCCTACAGCGCGCGCCATGGCGCAAAGCTTCTCGCTGGCCAACATGGTGCCCCAGGCCATCAAGCACAATTCCGGCCCCTGGGCGCGCATCGAAAAAGACACCCGCAGCTACGCCCACCGTGCCCAGGGGGATGTATATGTCTTCACCGGCCCGGTTTTCGCGCCAGGCAGCAGCACCGTCGGCAGCGGTCAGGTACGCGTGCCCACCCATCTCTACAAACTGGTCTACGACGCCACCACCCGCCGCTCCTGGGCCTACTGGCAGGCCAACGACGACGCCGAGCGCGTGTCGAAGCCGATCAGCTACGAGGAATTGGTACAGCGCACCGGCATCCAGTTCCTGCCGCAGGCCATCCGGACCACTTCACGTTGAGCTTGGGGCAAACCATTCGTCCTGAGCCTGTCGAAGGATGAAGGGCCTTACCTATAGATCAAGCACGGCCTCACTCTGGCTGAACGCAGGCATCGTCGCAAACCGTTCGTCCTGAGCCTGTCGAAGGATGAAGGGCCTTACCTATAGATCAAGCACGGCCTCACTCTGGCTGAACGCAGGGCATCGTCGCAAACCGTTCGTCCTGAGCCTGTCGAAGGATGAAGCGCCTTACCTATAGATCAAGCACGGCCTCACTCTGGCTGAACGCAGGGCGTCGTTGCAAACCGTTCGTCCTGAGCCTGTCGAAGGATGAAGGGCCTTACCTATAGATCAAGCACGGCTTCACTCTGGCTGAACGCAGGCATCGTCGCAAACCGTTCGTCCTGAGCCTGTCGAAGGATGAAGGGCCTTACCTATAGATCAAGCACGGCTTCACTCTGGCTGAACGCAGGCATCGTCGCAAACCGTTCGTTCTGAGCCTGTCGAAGGATGAAGGGCCTTACCTATAGATCAAGCACGGCCTCACTCTGGCTGAACGCAGGGCATCGTCGCAAACCGTTCGTCCTGAGCCTGTCGAAGGATGAAGCGCCTTACCTATAGATCAAGCACGGCCTCACTCTGGCTGAACGCAGGGCATCGTCACAAACCGTTCGTCCTGAGCCTGTCGAAGGATGAAGCGCCTTACCTATAGATCAAGCACGGTCTCACTCTCGTCCGTGCCCAGTTACCCCTTGAGCTTCTCCAGATCCTCCACCGTCAACCACCTCCACTGCCCCGGCGCCAGATCCTCCGGCAGATCCAGGCTGCCGATACGTGCCCGATGCAACCCTTCCACCCGGTTGCCTACCGCCGCCAGCATGCGCTTGACCTGGTGGTACTTTCCTTCGGTCAGCGTCAGATCCAGCACATGGCTGTCCACCAGCACGCAGGCCGCTGCCTTGACCGGCTTGGGATCGTCATCGAGCACGACGCCGGCCAGCAGACGGTCCACCATCTCCTGCGTTACCGGATGCTTTGCCGTCACACGATAGACCTTGGGCACATGCTTCTTCGGCGAGCTCATGCGGTGGATGAACTGCCCATCGTCGCTGAGCAGCAACATGCCGGTCGTATCCTGGTCCAGCCGTCCCACGGCCTGCAGGCCCTGGATAGCACTCTTGCAGGGCCGCTGGCGCAGCGGCGCAGGCAGCAATGTGTAGATACTGGGATAGGTCGACGGCTTTTGCGAGCACTCGGTACCAGCCGGCTTGTGCAGCACGACATAGCCCTTGGCGTGGTATTCCCAGTCCACACCCTGGACCCGCATGCGCAGTCCTTCGGGATCGAAATCAGCCGTCGAATCCGTACATTTCACCGGCGCGGCCGACGGGTCATCCTGGGGATAGATTTCCACCCAGCCCTGCTGCACCAGACCGGCACATACACGACGGGTTCCAAACCCTTGCGAATAAAGAATGTCTTGCAGTTGCATGGCGATATAGCTCAAGAAAAAACAAAACCCCCAGGCCTTTGGGGCGCTGGGGGTTTGCTGCTGTAAGAGCCTGACAATGACCTACTTTCACACGGGAACCCGCACTATCATCGGCGCAAAGTCGTTTCACTGTCCTGTTCGGGATGGGAAGGAGTGGAGCCAACTTGCTATGGTCATCAGGCATAACTTTTTGCCTTTTCGTTCGGTTTGTCGAACAACTCGGCGAATTCATAGAGACTGAAATCAGATTATTTTGACTGCGCCATCTTTGGCATAACTGTCTTCGATCCGCTGGGGATCAAAGTTATAGGGTCAAGCCTCACGAGCAATTAGTATTGGTTAGCTTAACGCATTGCTGCGCTTCCACACCCAACCTATCAACGTCCTGGTCTCGAACGACTCTTCAGGGGGGTCAAGCCCCCGGCAGATCTCATCTTGAAACGAGTTTCCCGCTTAGATGCTTTCAGCGGTTATCTCTTCCACACTTAGCTACTCGGCAATGCCACTGGCGTGACAACCGATACACCAGAGGTGTGTCCACTCCGGTCCTCTCGTACTAGGAGCAGGCTTCCTCAAATCTGCAGCGCCCACGGAAGATAGGGACCAAACTGTCTCACGACGTTTTAAACCCAGCTCACGTACCTCTTTAAATGGCGAACAGCCATACCCTTGGGACCGACTACAGCCCCAGGATGAGATGAGCCGACATCGAGGTGCCAAACACCGCCGTCGATATGAACTCTTGGGCGGTATCAGCCTGTTATCCCCAGAGTACCTTTTATCCGTTGAGCGATGGCCCTTCCATACAGAACCACCGGATCACTATGTCCTGCTTTCGCATCTGCTCGACTTGTCAGTCTCGCAGTTAAGCACGCTTATGCCATTGCACTATCGTCACGATGTCCGACCGTAACTAGCGTACCTTCGAACTCCTCCGTTACGCTTTGGGAGGAGACCGCCCCAGTCAAACTGCCTACCATGCACTGTCCCCGATCCCGGTAAGGGACCTAGGTTAGAACCTCAAACACACCAGGGTGGTATTTCAACGTTGGCTCCATGAGAACTAGCGTCCTCACTTCAAAGCCTCCCACCTATCCTACACAGATCTGTTCAAAGTCCAATACAAAGCTACAGTAAAGGTTCATGGGGTCTTTCCGTCTTTCCGCGGGGAGATTGCATCATCACAAACATTTCAACTTCGCTGAGTCTCTGGAGGAGACAGTGTGGCCATCGTTACGCCATTCGTGCAGGTCGGAACTTACCCGACAAGGAATTTCGCTACCTTAGGACCGTTATAGTTACGGCCGCCGTTTACTGGGACTTCAATCAAGAGCTTGCACCCCATCATTTAATCTTCCAGCACCGGGCAGGCGTCACACCCTATACGTCCACTTTCGTGTTTGCAGAGTGCTGTGTTTTTATTAAACAGTCGCAGCCACCGATTTTTTGCAACCGCTTTGGGCTCCCCTTGTGCAGGATCACCTACTTGCGGCATACCTTCTCCCGAAGTTACGGTATCAATTTGCCGAGTTCCTTCTCCAGAGTTCTCTCAAGCGCCTTAGAATACTCATCTCGCGCACCAGTGTCGGTTTGCGGTACGGTCGTGTGTAGCTGAAGCTTAGTGGCTTTTCCTGGAAGCTGGGTA